>LARU01000004.1:640380-1280760 GCA_001274695.2 Azoarcus sp. PA01
CGGTCACGATCGACGCGCACCGGCAGCTCGTCCAGCTGAATGTCGGCGATGAAGAGCTCGCGCGCCGAGCCGCCGACTGGACGCCGCCGTCCCCGCGCTACACCCGCGGCGTGCTGGCTAAGTTTGCGAAGCTCGCCAGTTCCGCGAGCAAGGGTGCGGTTACGGATCTGGACTTGTAGTTGGTGACCCGCAGACCCGGCCGGAGGCCGCGGGATCGGGCCTGGCGAAGCCCAGCTGGTGCAGATCGCGAGAAGCCGCAACAGGCGTTCTCACGCCGGTCGGTGACAGGCGGTCTCGGCTGGGCTGGCCAGCCGATCTCGAAGATCGCCTCGTGGACTGGGTTGCCGAGAACCATGCCGCGACGCGCTCGGGCGATCGGTCGTGGACGCAGCGGGTGGCAGAGTCGTTCGACGACCTGATCCGCTCCGTGCTCGAGCCGCGCCGCGGCGCTGCGCGCGAGGACGGCGCGGACGATGTCACCGCCGGGCTCATGCGGACCGAAGTGAACGGCCGGCCGCTGACCGACGCGGAGATCGTGTCGGTTCTGCGTAACTGGACGGGTGGGGACCTGGGCTCCATCGCACAATGTATCGGCGTGCTAGTCCATTACTTGGCGACGCACCCAGCGGTGCAGGATCATCTGCGCTCGGGCGTACCTGACGCCGAGATCGATGCCATCATCGATGAGATCCTTCGGATCGACGACCCGTTCGTGTCCAATCGCCGCGTGACGATGTGCCCGGTCACGATCGGTGGCACGGAACTGCCGCAAGGTGCACGCGTGAAACTGAACTGGACGTCCGCGAACCGGGACGAGGCGGTCTTCGGCGACCCGGACGCCATGGATCCGGAGCGTAACGCCGACCGAAACCTGGTGTACGGCATCGGAAGGCACGCGTGCCCCGGACGCTTGCTGGCAACGCTGGAAATGCGCATCGCGATGCAAGAACTCCTCGCCGCGACGTCGTCGATTGCACTCGACTCGCAGCGGCCAGCCGAGCGGGCCGTGTCTCCAGTTGGCGGCTGGGCCATGGTACCGATCGTGCTGGCGTAACCCCGTTCGCCTTGGCGCATGAGTTGGAAGCTGGCACGTGCCACCTACCATTAACTCGGCGCCCGCAGATACTGTTGGCGTGGGATTTCAGGTTGGACTACCGACCAGACTGAAACGGACCGCCTGTGGAAGGCGACTGTAGAAAATGACGGACAGGAAAGCGCATGCGGCGAGTGCAAAGACAAGTGGGAACTGTTGTGGCAAATCCGGCCACGCGCCCTGACAGCCGCCATCACCGATCCTGATCCAGCTGCGGCTCAGCGCGTTCGAAGCCATGATGGGGATGAGAAAGATTGATATCGCTGCGATCAAGGCCGCTCGGCGCGGTTGACGCCGAAGCCGTGCCAGCGACGAACGGCACGTCGCGGTGCTCACCGGGCGAGAAATCCCGCCTGCTCCGGCCGGTCACCTTCTCTCGACAACGGACTTTCGAATGGCTGTTCCGCTCCGAAACATGCCGGATGATCGAATTCAGCGTCTCGGCCTGACCTGCCGTTGAGCTGCGGCGCTCAATCGGGCGGGAATGCGCCCGTAACCTGTCGTTCAGCGCCAGGAGGCAACGGACGGCATCTTTCCTATCTGGCGAACGCGAACTTTCAACCCGTTGCTGCCCTTCGTTCGCGCTCAGATTGAATGCCTGTTGTCGAGGCTCTACGGTCATTCGAAAGGGCTCACTGGCATAGGCCACGCGCACCTTGTCTGACTCTCGTTCAGTGCTTCCAGGCGGTCAGTTTCACATCTCGCCAATGCGTGTGAGATAGCGTCGGATTTTGTCAATCACGTGATCAATGCTCTCATGGGCATCGACTTCGATCCCGAATGCGCGGGCAAGCTCGCGCGCCTTGACGGGGACGATATGTTGCCTGCCACTTTTAGCAGCCTTGACCATTTCTCGCGCCCGCTCGAGATCTTCAGTCCGCTGCCGCTTGAATTGACTCAGGATCCAGTTGAGCATGTACCGAAAGCCCTTTCAGAAGTAGAAGCAGGAACTCGCCGGTCCGAGCGTAGGTCCGTTCTCATCCGCAGGTCGCCGGGCTCGCTAACGGCGCCGGCCGCTAGCGGCAAAAGCCTCGACCTTCTTGGTCGGACCGGAAACGATCAACAGATCACCTGGGCGCGCGACACTGCTCGGCTTTCCGTGCTGGAAATCTTCATGGGCGCGCTTGATGCCGACGACCGTGACACCGAATTTCTCGCGCACGGCCGACGCTGCGAGCGTGAGGTCGTGGGTGGCGGCTGGCGCGTGGATCTTTGCGATTGCGAAGCCATCGTCGAACTCAATATAGTCCATCATTCGCCCGCTGATCAGATGGGCGACGCGCTCCCCCATGTCGGCTTCCGGATAGACGATGTGGTGCGCGCCGATACGCTCGGCGATCTTGCCGTGCTGGGGCGTCATGGCTTTGACCCAGATGTCGGGAATCTCCAATTCGGTCAATGCCATTACCGTCATCAGACTGGCTGCGAGATCGCCACCGATACCCGCGATGGCATGCGCGAAATCGGCCACGCCGAGCTGGCGCATAGTCATCGCGTTGGTCGAATCGGCCTGCACCGCATGGGTGAGCAGATGTCGGCGCCGGCTGCGCCTATCAGCAAATGTGCATCGGCCCGGCAGGGTGATGCCGCCGTAGCCCATGCGCGGTCTTTCGGCGGCTACTCCGTAGCTTTTTGTTTTCGAGTCGCCCTTGGCGACCGGCCTGGTTTCTGGCGGCTCCTATCCTGTCAACGGACATTAATCTCAGCGCTGTCAAATGACAGAGAAGAGGCGTTCGTTGCCGTATTGACGACCGAGGCGCATCAGCCCGAGGCACGCCCGGTAGCCCCGCTCGGGGTGCGGCATGCGTTCGAGTTGGTGGCTGACCACCTACTCGGTCGCGCAACACGACTATCTCGCGAGCGTAATGGTGCCCCCTCAAGACGCCCTGCCAGCCCTGCTGCTCGACATCGAGGAGGCCCTCGGGCAGTTGCTGGCGAGCCGCGAGATGGACGGCCGTACCACCGCGGCGATTCGGGCGAAGTTCGGGGTCTCGGGCACCCTGCCTTCCTCGGTCCAGGACGCCGACCTCATCCTTCGGGCCACTGAGCAACGCGACCTCGAGCGACCGCGCGACAGCATGTGCCCCGCCCTCCTCCAGGTTCGGCCGTTGTCGCTCAAACTCCAGCCGCTGCCGCCCATCGTGGCGAAGCACCTCTTCATCGATCGCTACTACGAGCTGCGGCCGCAGGCCGATCCGAGGCGGCGCCAGACCGAGGAGGGTGTGGCATGAAACGTACCGACACCCCGGTCCGTTCTAGCGGCGCGCGACGGATTTACCGCTTCCACTTCGGCTGGTCGGTCTGCGGCCGAGCAAACCACTTCAATCTGGCCAACCCTGCCCCGCACGAGCCGACCGGCCGGTACGGTGCCAAGATCAGCGAAGGTGCCCCTTGTATCTTCCAGATTGATCTTTATAAAAATGATTGGTGCGCTGTGGAGCTTGTGGGCGAAGGGCCGCGCGGTGGAAAAGTCGTCAGACTTTTCCACGGCAAGCGGCCCGGTGGCCGACAGGCCATCGTCCACAAATCCACAGCGCGAGTCGTTTCGGGCACGGCGGCGCAGCCTGTTACCCCTCGGGGCCTGCAAGCCCGTAACTGAGCAGATGGCGCGCCGTCGCGACCGTTCCTCCGGAGCCCGAACAGTTGCTGGACTGAAAAATCGCATTTGCAAGGATGGGAGGGTAGGAACATGCCCGAAGCGATCGTGGTGGGTATCGACATTGCCAAGCTGAGTTTCGATGCTGCCTTGGGTGTGATGACGGATGTGCGGACGTTTCCCAACGACGACGCCGGCCATGAAGCGCTGATCACGACCTTGGCTGGGCGGACGGTCGAGCTGATCGTGATGGAAGCCACCGGTGGCCTCGAGCGGGATCTGGCCTGTGCGCTGCAGGCAGCCGGGTTCGCCGTCGCCGTGGTCAATCCGCGCCAGGCACGCGACTTTGCCCGCGCCATGGGCTATCTGGCCAAGACGGACCGCATCGACGCGCGCGCCCTGGCGGCGCTGGCCCAGGTGTTGGTGCGTCACCCCGAGCGCGACAAGTTCGTCAAGGCCCTGCCCACCGCCGAGCAACAGGCACTGCAGGCGCTGGTGGCCCGGCGTCGGCAGTTGGTGACGATGCTGGTGGCCGAGCGCCAGCGCTTGGCGGTCAGCCATAAGGCTGCCCGTGCCAGTATCGAGGCCCTCATCAAGGCCATCCGTCAGCAGCTCGATACGGTCGAGGCCCAACTGGCCAGCCACATCGACAGCCATCATGCCGCACTCGCCCGCCAGCTCGCGAGCGTGCGCGGCATCGGGCCGGCCACCCTCACCACCCTGATCGCCGACGTGCCGGAACTGGGCACCCTGTCCCGGCGCGAGATCGCCGCTTTGGTCGGGCTCGCCCCTTTCAATCGCGATTCCGGACAGATGCGCGGTAAGCGCAGCATCTTCGGCGGGCGCGCCGACGTTCGGCGCGCCCTCTACATGGCCACGCTCGCCGCCATCCGATTCAATCGTGTGATCGGGCACTTCTACGAGCGCCTCGTCACCGCAGGAAAGCCCAAGAAGGTCGCCATCGTCGCCTGCATGCGCAAGCTGCTGACCATCCTCAATGCGATGGTCCGATCCGGCGCCTCTTGGGACGATTCGATTCATCTCGCTTGACTTGAAAGACAGTTGCTCAGCTCATCGGGGCGCCACGGGCAGCAACGCCGCGATCCAGCGCTGCGGGCGCGCGATCGCACCCCCGAGGGGGAGCGACGGAGGCTGAATCGTGAGCAAGGAAACCTACAGCCTGACGGAATCCGCCGAGTACCTGAATACCTCCACCGAGACGCTCGAGGAGCTCATCGACACTGGCACGATCCCCGCCGGACGGATCGGCAAGGCCTACGTCCTGCACATCGCCGATCTACGGGAGTACCTGCGCGCCGAGATCGAACGTCAGACGGCCGAGCGGCGCGATTATGCAAAACGAATCGCGGCAGGCGAAATGGCGCGCTCGGAACGTCCTGCGGTCACGACCGGGTCGGGTGCCGTGCGGGCAAGGTATGGGCGGCGAAACAAGCTTCCGGCACTCGTCGCTCGAGGCGTGATCCTCACCACAACCGGTCGGCGAAGCTCGACGCCCTGAGGTTCATGTACCGCTGGTGGGCACGCTCGGACAGGTGCCCCACCATCTTTCTGATCACGGCGCTCTCGAGCGTCGTCCGCTCGTAAAACCGCGATATCCCCTCGTGGCGCAGGTCGTGGAACGTGAGGTCCTCGCACCTTGCCGCGGCGAAGATCCGCGCGTACTGGCGGGAAAGCTGCCACGTGATGCGCTCGAGTTCGCTTGCGTCGAAAGTGCCACTCCACCAGGGGAACAGCACCCCGCTCGTGCGTTCGCCGATGTAGTCGCGCAACAACCGATCGGCAACGCTCGTAATCGGCACTTGGCGTTTGTCGCCGTTCTTTGTCCGGTCCAGGAAAATGGTGCGTCCCGGTAGGTTCACCTGGTCGAGCGTGAGCGTGAACGTCTCCCCCAAGCGCATCGATGATTCGAGCGCCAGGTCGAACATCACGGCTAGCGCATCCGCGTGTCGCAGGGTCAGCGCCCGTTGCTTGCCCTCGGGGTTCTTGCCGCCGAGGACCGCCCGAATACGCTCCTCCTCGCCCGGCTGCAGCCTTCGGTCGCGTGCCATGTCCTCCCGCGGGCCCTTGCCGTTCACCATCGCCACCTCCCCGTCCGACTGGCTGTAGGCCGAGTAGGCTTTCGGAAGGGGTCGGAGCGGGTTGCCGGGAAAGATGGGTGCGTGGCGCCGGGCGAGCCAATCTAGGCATCGCGTCCACACACAATCGTCACGTGGACGAGTGGTTTTGCCACACAAGTGGAGTGGCACGACCCAACTTTAGACCACTTTTCGCCGGATTTCAGGCAACAAAAAACCCGCCGAAGCGGGTTAAGTGCTTGATTCTTTTGGAGGCGCGAACCGGAATCGAACCGATGTACACGGCTTTGCAGGCCGCTGCATAACCACTCTGCCATCGCGCCAGCTTTGCTGGCCTGCCTTCCCGATGCGCCTTCACCGGGCGGAAAATTCAAATGGAATTTTCCGGCAATTCTGGAGCGGGAAACGAGTCTCGAACTCGCGACCTCAACCTTGGCAAGGTTGCGCTCTACCAACTGAGCTATTCCCGCTGAAAGACCGCCATTATAGGTTCGTATTTATGCCTGTCAACCGCTTTTGTTTCGAATATCGCGGTCATAGCGGGCAAGCTGCGGCATCGCGCGGTGAAGGTAATACCCCATCGACCACAACGTCAGGGCTGCCGCGATATAAATCAGGACGTTACCGATCATGCGCAAGTCCAGCGACAGCAGCGGGGCATTGTAGAGCAGCAATGGAATGGCCATCATCTGCGCCGCGGTTTTCAGCTTCCCGACAAAAGCGACCGCAACCCCCGCGGACTGGCCGACGCGCGCCATCCATTCGCGCAGCGCCGAAATCGTGATCTCCCGGCCGATGATGACGACAGCGATGATCGAATCGACGCGCGCGAGCTGCACGAGCAGGATCAGCGCTGCCGCAACCATCAGCTTGTCCGCGACCGGGTCGAGAAATGCGCCGAAGGCCGAAGTCTGGTTGAGGGCGCGGGCGAGATAACCGTCAAACCAGTCGGTGACGGCCGCGATGATGAAAATGATCGTCGCGGCCAAGTTTTTCTCTTCAGCGTCGAGCCAGCTGTCGGGAAGATAAAACACGCCGACGAACAGCGGGATCAGCGCAATGCGCGCCCAGGTCAGTGAATTTGGAACATTGAATAGCATTGAATGAGGCCTTGCCGGCCGATGCGAGCGCGTCAATGCAGCGCATTGTATATCGCTTCCGCAGTCTTTCGACTGACCCCGCCGACGCGGCACAGGTCCTCCACGGTTGCCGCGCGCACCCCGTCGAGTCCGCCGAAGCTCGCGAGCAGGTTGCGCCGGCGCGTCGGACCGACGCCGGGAATGTCCTCGAGCCGCGAGCCGATACGCGCTTTCGCCCGCTTGGCGCGGTGGCCCGTGATCGCGAAGCGATGGGCCTCGTCACGGATTTCCTGGATCAGATGCAGTGCCGGATGGTCGATCGCGAGGTTCTGCAGGCGGCCGTCCGGGAAAACCAGCGTCTCCAGGCCGGGCTTGCGCTCCTCGCCTTTCGCCACCCCCACCATTGCGACCGATTCGAGCCCGACGTCAGCCAATACCGAACGTGCCGAACTGACTTGCCCCTTGCCGCCGTCGATCAGTATCAGGTCGGGGCACACGCCTTCGCCGGCCGCGACCTTGCCGTAGCGGCGCTCGAGCACTTGCCGCATCGCGGCGAAGTCGTCGCCGGGCGTGATGCCGGTGATGTTGTAGCGACGGTATTCGGAGTTCTTCATCGCCCCGTCGACGCTTACGACGCACGATGCGACGGTCGCTTCGCCCATCGTGTGGCTGATGTCGAAGCACTCGATTCGCCGCGGCGGCTCACCCAGGTCGAGCGCCTCGCGCAGGGCTTCGAGGCGCATTTCAGCCCGGCCGGTGTCCCGTGCGCGGGCGACGATCGCAAGACGCGCGTTGTTCTCCGCCATCCCCATCCACACTTTTTCAGCCTGCAGACGCGGCGCGAGCAACGCGCAGGGCTTGTCGCAGATCTCGTCCATCAGCAGCGTGACCGGGGCGAGCGGCACATTCACGAGCACCTTTGCCGGCAGCTCGTGCTCGCGGTAGTGCTGCTCGATGAACGCCAGCGCAGCATCCAGCGCGCCGATCCCGGCCGCCGCACTCGGAAACTGCGGACGGTCGCCGAGATGCCGCCCGCCGCGCACCATCGCGATGTTCACGCAGGTCACCCCGCCCTCCTCGACCGCGGCGATGATATCGACATCCTCGTCCTTGCGGCTGTCGACGAACTGGCGGGCGAGCACCGCCTGCAGCACGCGCACCTGGTCACGGCATGCCGCGGCCTCCTCGAACGCCAGGCGCTCGGCCGCGGCGTGCATGCGCGCCGTGAGGTCGTCGATGACTTCCGAGGCCCGACCCTCGAGAAAGCGCGCCGCAAGCCTGACGTCCGCGGCGTACGCGTCCTTGTCGATCAGACCGACGCACGGTGCGGTACAGCGCTTGATCTGGTGCAGCAGGCAGGGGCGCGAGCGGTTCTGGAACACCGGGTTTTCGCAGGTGCGCAGGCGGAACGTCTTCTGCAGCAGGTGGATGCTTTCGCGCACCGCCCAGACGTTCGGGAACGGGCCAAAGTAGCGCGCGCCTTTGGTGAACGCGCCGCGGTGGTAGGCCAGGCGCGGGAATTCGTCGCCGGACAGCTCGATGTACGGATAGGTTTTGTCGTCGCGAAACAGGATGTTGTAACGCGGCGCGAGACTCTTGATGAGGTTGTTCTCGAGCAGCAGCGCTTCGGCCTCGGAGCGCGTCGGCGTGATGTCGACGCGCAGGATCTGCGCGACCATCATCGCGATCCGCGGACTGGGCTGGGTGCGCTGGAAATAGCTCGACACGCGGCGCTTGAGATTCTTCGCCTTGCCGACGTAGAGCACCCGCTCGTCGGCGCCGATCATGCGATAGACGCCCGGCTCCTCGGGCACCGTCCTGAGGAAGGTCCGGGCGTCGAACGGGCTGCCGGGCGCGGTCATCGTGAAGACCCGGGGAACGCGATCTAGGCCGCGTCCTCGACGAGGCCGGCGACGACGTCACGCGCCTGCCGATAGACCGGATGCAGCTCCAGCGCGAACGGATCGGCAGCCTGCGGACGCGCGCGCAACGCCTCGATGCGCGCGCGGCTCTCCGGGGCGATGTCCGGCGCCCAGCGGTCGAGCAGGTCGACCGCGAGGTCGGGCCGGTTGCACACCAGCACCATGTCGCATCCGGCGCCGAACGCGGCGCGCGCACGCGCAAGGATGTCGCCGACGACAGTCGCGCCTTCCATCGTCAGGTCGTCGCTGAAGATCACGCCGCCGAAGCCGACGCGCCCGCGCAGGATGTCCTGCAGCCAGAAGCGCGAGAAACCGGCCGGATTCGGATCGACGCGCGGGTAGATGACGTGCGCGGGCATCACGCCGGCCAGCTGGCGCCCCAACCGGTGGCGGTACGGGGCGATGTCCTCGGCCCAGATCGCATCGAATTCGCGCTCATCGACCGGGATCTCGACGTGCGAATCGGCTTCGGCATAGCCGTGACCCGGAAAGTGCTTGCCGACGCAGCCCATGCCCGCGTCCGCCATGCCGGACACGAGCGACTGCGCGAGCGCCGCGACGACGAGCGGGTCGCGGTGGAAAGCCCGGTCGCCGACGACACGGCTGCAACCGAAGTCGAGATCGAGCACCGGCGTGAAGCTGAGGTCGACGCCGTGCGCGAGGAGCTCCGCGGCGAGCACGTAGCCGGTGCAGCGCGCGGATTCGAGCGCGGCGACATGATCATGCTCCCAAAGGCGGCCGAGACAGCGCATCGACGGAATGCGCGTGAAGCCGCCGCTGCGAAAACGCTGCACCCGGCCGCCTTCGTGATCGACCGCGATGATCAGCGCCGGACTGCGCAGCGCATGGATCTCGGCAGTCAGCGCCTGCAACTGTTCCGAATCGCGGAAGTTGCGGGCGAACAGGATCACGCCGCCGACCAGCGGGTCGAGCAGGCGCTCGCGCTCTTCATCGGTCAGCGCAAACCCTGCGACATCGAGCATCACCGGCCCCAGCGGCCGGACAGTGGCAGGCGAATCGGATTGGAAAGTCATCGTTTCTCGATCAGGGCGAAGGCGACGACGTAGTCCGCCTCGTCGGTGAGGCTCAAATGTGCGTTGAGGCCGCGCTCGGCCAAAAAACCGGCCAGCGCGCTGTCATAGCAATACAGCGGCTTGCCGCGCTCGTCGTGGTCGACCGCGACCGCGTGCAGCGTTGCCGGAATCGCGACGCCTGTTCCGAGCGCCTTGCCGAACGCCTCCTTGGCCGCGAAGCGCTTGGCGAGGAAACGTGCGGGGTCGCGGCTCGCCGCAAAGCCGTCGTGCTCGGACGCGGCAAGAATTCGTGCGGCGAAACGCGCCCCATGACGGTCAAGCGAGCGCTGCATGCGTTCGACCTGCACGATGTCGGTACCGATGCCGTGGATCATGCGCGCGCGCTCATCGCCCGAGGCTGGCGGCCTCGCGCATCAGCCGCTTCATTTCGCGCACCGCCTCGCGCAGCCCGGTGAACACCGAACGGCTGACGATGGCGTGCCCGATATGCAGTTCGCGCACTCCCGGCAAACGTGCGATCGGTTGCACGTTGTAGTAGTTCAGCGCATGGCCGGCATTGAAGCGCATGCCCAGTGCCTGGGTCGCCTCGCCGGCGCGGCGCACCTTGTCGAGCTGCTCGACGACCGCGACACTCTGCGCATCGCGGCCGGCGGCGTGGAACGCATGGGCGTAGCGGCCGGTATGAATCTCGCAGACCCGCGCGCCGATGCGGGCCGCCGCTTCGACCTGTCCGAGTTCGGCGTCGATGAACACGCTCGCGACGATGCCGGCATCGGCGAGCCGTGCGATGACGTCCTTCAATCGGCCTTCCTGTGCCAGCACGTCGAGCCCGCCCTCGGTCGTCACCTCGTGACGCCCCTCGGGCACGAGCATCGCCATCTCGGGCTTGAGCGCGCATGCGATGCCGACCATTTCGTCGGTCGCGGCCATCTCGAGGTTCAGCTTGACCTGCGTGAGCTCGCGCAGCCTGCGCACGTCCTCGTCCTGGATGTGGCGGCGGTCCTCGCGCAGATGCACGGTGATGCCGTCCGCCCCGCCGAGATGGGCTTCCGCCGCCGCCCACGCAGGATCCGGTTCCCACGTGCGGCGCGCCTGGCGCAGCGTCGCGACGTGGTCGATGTTGACGCCGAGTTCGATCACAGTTCCTGCAACTCCTTCAGCACCCGGCGCGACTGCAGCGGCTGTCCGCCGAGATAGTGATTGATCAGCAGGCGCAGCAGCGCCTTGCTCTGGAAAAGGGTTTCGGCGCGGGAAAAATCGCCGCGCGCCATGTCGAGCAGCGTCTGGCCGCTCACGCCCGGCCGTCCTTCGTCGTTGCCGGCGAGCCGTACCGGACCTTTCTCGATTATATAGACGTACTGCTGCGCGGGATCGACGGCCCGATTCGAGTCGCCTTCGATGTCGAGGCCCACGCCGTAACCGAGTTCGCGCAGCAGCGTGAGTTCGAAGCGCCGCAGGATCGGCGCCGCGTCGCCGCGTCCGAGCTGCGCAAGCGCGTCCGCGTAGGCATCGAACAGCGCCGGATGCGCATCTTCGCGCGCGGTGAGCCGCACCAGCAGTTCATTGAGGTAGTAACCGCACATCAGCGCCCGGCCGGTCAGCAGCGGCTGCCCGCCGCGCCACTCGGCACGCACCAGCGTCTTGACTTCGCCTCCGCCGGACCAGTCCATCAGCAGCGGCTGGAACGCCATGATCACGCCGCGCAGCGCCGACATCGGCCGGCGAGCGCCTTTGGCCACCAGCGCGACCCGGCCGTGGTCCCGCGAGAAAATCTCGACGATCAAGCTGGTTTCGCGCCACGGATAAGTGTGCAGGACGAACGCAGGTTGCTGATCGATGCGCTGCTTCTGGCTCACGGCCCCACGCGCACGGTCGGATTATTCGTAGCCGAGACTCTTGAGCGCCCGTTCGTCATCGGCCCAGCCGCTCTTGACCTTGACCCACACTTCGAGGAACACCTTGCCGTCAAAAAGCTTTTCGAGTTCGACACGCGCTTCGGAGGCGATGCGCTTCAGCTGCTCGCCGCCCTTGCCGATGACGATGCCCTTGTGGCTGGACCGGTCGACCACGACGGCTGCATGAATGCGGCGCAGGTTGCCTTCCGTCTCGAACTTCTCGATCTCGACCGCGACGCCGTACGGCAGTTCGTCGCCGAGCAGGCGGAACAGCTTCTCGCGCAGGAATTCCGCCGCCAGAAAACGCTCGCTGCGGTCGGTGATCTCGTCGGCGCCATACATCGGTTCGCCTTCGGGCAGCAACGGCGTGGCCGCCTTTACGAGCGCTTCGACGTTCGTGCCGCGTTCGGCACTCAACGGCACGATTTCGGTGAAGGGATAGACTTCCGCCATCTTCGCGATGAACGGCAGGAGCTGGCTCTTGTCGCCCAGCCGGTCGACTTTGTTGATGACCAGCACCACTTTCGCGTCGGCCGGCAGCACCGACACGACCTTGCGGTCGTCGTCGCCGAAGCGCCCCGCCTCGATCACCAGGAACACCAGATCGACGTCGCCGAGCACCTGCGACACGGTGCGGTTCATCGAACGGTTCAGCGCGTTGCGATGGCGGGTCTGGAAACCGGGCGTATCGACGAACACGAACTGCGCGTTGTCGTCCGTCAGGATGCCGGTGACGCGATGCCGCGTGGTCTGGGCCTTGCGGGAGACGATGCTGATCTTCTGCCCGATCAGCCGGTTCAGCAAAGTCGACTTGCCGACGTTGGGGCGTCCGACGATGGCGACGAAGCCGGTGCGAAACGGCACCTTGTCATCGGCTTGCGGCGTGTTTTCCTGATTCATTGCTTCCTCAACTGGGCGAGCGCGAATTCCGCCGATTGCTGTTCTGCGGCACGGCGGCTGGTGCCGCGGCCGGTGGTGCGAAGGTTCAGTGCGTTGACCTCGCACACCACCTCGAATTCCTGCGCATGGGCTTCGCCGTGGATCTTGGCCATGACGTAGGTCGGCAGCGGCAGCTTGCGCCCCTGCAGCAGCTCCTGCAGCGCCGTTTTCGGGTCTTTCGCAGCGACGCCCGGATCGATCGCGGCGATCATCGGGCCATACAGGCGATCGATGACCGCTTTCGCGGCCGCGAAGCCCTGATCGAGAAAGGTCGCGGCGAACACCGCCTCGAGCGCATCGGCGAGAATCGACGGACGGCGAAAGCCGCCGCTTTTCATCTCGCCTTCGCCGAGACGGAGATGTTCGCCGAGGTCGAGTTCCAGCGCGATCCGGTGCAGGCCGTCCTGGCACACCAGTGACGCGCGAAGGCGCGACATCTCGCCTTCGCGCAGGCTTGCGAAACGCTCGAACAGCGCAATCGCGACGACGCAGTTGAGGATGCTGTCGCCGAGAAACTCCAGCCGCTCGTTGTTCGGCTGTCCGAAACTGCGATGCGTGAGTGCCTGCTCGAGCAGCGCCGGATCGTCGAACCGGTGTCCGAGGCGGCGCTGCAGGCGATCGAGCTTGCCGGCCACTATTGCTCGGCCGACGTGGCCTGGAAATCGAACAGCAGGCTGACGTTCCCCGCCACCGGCACTTTGCGTTCGTAGGCGACTTCGACGACCGTCTTGCCGCCGGGCCTCGTGATGTCGAGGTCTGCCCCGCTGACCGTGACGACGTCATCGATCTGGCGACGCCGGTCGAAGCTGCGACGCAGTTCGGGGGTCGCCACGCCGTTGTCGCCTTCTTCCGCAACCAGCTTCACGTTGCGCTTGATGGCGAGGTATTCGTTGATCGCCGGCACGGTGCGGAAAGCGACCAGCAACGCCGAGCCCAACAGCGCCCCGACGATCAGCACGCCCATCAGGCTAAGACCGAGTTGTCTGCTTTTCATGCGATTAAAGTTCTCCGTATCAATGGAAACCACCGATGCGCTTCATGTCACTGAAGTTGAACCAGATGAAAAATGCGCGCCCGACGATGTTCTCGTCCGGCACGAACCCCCACACGCGGCTGTCGCTGCTCGCGTCCCGATTGTCGCCCATGACGAAATAATGCCCTTCCGGCACCGTGCAGCTTACCCCGGCCGTCGTGTAGGTGCAGTTTTCGCGATACGGGAAGTCGAGCACATGCGGAACGAATGCCGGCGTATCACGCTCGATTAGCACCGAATGGTTCGCTTCGCCGAGCTTCTCGGCGAAACGGGGAGAATAGTAGAGGCGATCCGGGTGGAGGTAGTCGGGCTGGGGTGCGAGTTCTACCACTTCACCGTTGATCCGCAGCCGCTTGTTCAGGTATTCGACCTTGTCGCCGGGCAGGCCGACCACGCGCTTGATGTAGTCGAGGGAAGGATCGGCCGGATAGCGGAACACCATCACGTCGCCGCGTTTCGGCTCCTCGACGTCGATGATCTTCTTGTTGATCACCGGCACGCGAATGCCATAGACCCATTTATTGACGAGGATGAAGTCCCCGACGAGCAGCGTCGGAATCATCGAGCCCGACGGAATCTTGAACGGCTCGACGAGAAAGGATCGCAGCGCGAACACGATCAGGATGACCGGGAAAAAACTCGCCCCGTACTCGACCCACCACGGCGAGGGGGCTCCCGGGGCGCGCCGTTTGCGCGCGACGAAGCGGTCGATCAGCCACAGCATTCCGGTGGCGACCAGCAGCAGAAACAATACCAGGGCGAAATTCACACGGACTCCGTATCGAAGCGTTCCGGCGCCATCACGCCGGCCTGCGCATCATTTGCCTTCATCGACCCGTAGCACGGCGAGGAAAGCTTCCTGCGGGATTTCCACGTTGCCCACCTGCTTCATCCGCTTCTTGCCCTCCTTCTGCTTTTCGAGCAGCTTCTTCTTGCGCGAGATGTCGCCGCCATAGCACTTGGCGAGCACGTTCTTGCGCAGCGCCTTGATCGTTTCACGGGCGATGATGTGCGAGCCGATCGCCGACTGGATCGCGACATCGAACATCTGACGCGGAATCAGTCCGCGCAGTTTCGCCGCGACTTCGCGCCCGCGGTACTGCGCAGACGCGCGATGGACGATCACCGACAGCGCGTCGACTTTTTCGCCGCCGACCAGCAGGTCGAGCTTGACGAGATCCGCTGCGCGGTACTCCTTGAAATCGTAGTCGAGCGAGGCGTAGCCGCGTGAAACGGATTTCAGCTTGTCGAAGAAATCCATGACGACTTCATTCATCGGCAGGTCGTAGATCAGCTGGACCTGGCGGCCGTGGTAGCGCATGTCCACCTGCGCGCCGCGCTTGAGGTTGCACAGCGTGATGACCGGCCCGACGTAGTCCTGGGGCAGGAAGATCGTGGCGGTGATGATCGGCTCGCGGATCTCGGCGATCTTCGACTGATCGGGGAGCTTGGCCGGGTTCTCGACGCGGATCACCTCGCCGCTGTTCATCACGACTTCGTACACCACCGTCGGCGCGGTGGTGATGAGGTTCATGTCGAATTCGCGCTCGAGCCGCTCCTGCACGATGTCCATGTGCAGCAGGCCGAGAAAGCCGCAGCGGAACCCGAAACCGAGCGCCTGCGAGACTTCCGGCTCGTACTGCAGCGAAGCGTCGTTGAGCCGCAGCTTCTCGAGCGAATCGCGCAGCTGGTCGTATTCGCTCGATTCGACCGGATAAAGGCCGGCGAACACCTGCGGCTTGATCTCCTTGAAGCCCGGCAGCGGCTCGCTCGCCGGGCGCGTCGCGAGCGTCACGGTGTCGCCGACTTTCGCCGCCTGCAGTTCCTTGATGCCGGCGATGATGAATCCGACTTCGCCGGCCGACAGCTGGGGGCGCGCCACGGAGCGCGGCGTGAACACGCCGACCTGGTCGCACGGGTACTGCGCGCCATTGGCCATCAGCAGGATGCGGTCTTTCGGCTTGAGCACGCCATCGACGACGCGCACGAGCATCACGACGCCGACGTAATTGTCGAACCACGAGTCGATGATCAGCGCCTTCAGCGGCGCGTCCGGATCGCCTTTCGGCGGCGGCACGCGGCGCACGACGGTTTCCAGCACGTCCTCGATGCCGAGTCCGGTCTTCGCCGAACACAGCACCGCCTCGGACGCATCGACGCCGATCACGTCCTCGATCTCCTTGCGCGCGCTCTCGGGGTCGGCTGCCGGCAAGTCGATCTTGTTCAGCACCGGAACGACTTCGACGTTCTGCTCGATCGCCGTATAGCAGTTCGCTACCGTCTGCGCTTCGACGCCCTGCGACGCATCCACGACGAGCAGCGCGCCTTCGCACGCCGACAGCGACCGGCTGACTTCGTACGAGAAATCCACATGGCCCGGCGTGTCGATCAGGTTGAGGTTATAGACCTGCCCGTCCCTGGCCTTGTACTGCAGCGCGGCCGTCTGGGCCTTGATCGTGATTCCGCGCTCTCGCTCGAGATCCATCGAATCGAGAACCTGCGCCTCCATCTCGCGATCGGACAAGCCGCCACAGAAATGGATGAGCCGATCGGCCAGCGTGGACTTGCCGTGATCGATGTGGGCGATGATCGAAAAATTTCGGATATGTTGCATGCGACAACAAAAGAAAGGTGCCGTGCGGCACCTTGGATGAATTGGTTGACCTGGCTAAGGCGCGGATTCTAGCGGAAAACGTCGGCAATAGGCACGAACGGCCGCCGCGTCGAGCCGGAAGCGGCACAGTTCGGTGTCGCCGCCGAGCACGACCGGCACCAGTTCGTTCCAGCGCGCCTCGAGTTCCGGGTCGGCATCGACGTCGAGAACGCGCACCGTCCAGCCGAGCTCCGTCGCCAGCGGCCGCAGCTCATCGAGCAGATCGTGGCACAGGTGGCACCACTCGCGGCTCATCACCACCAGCTCGCGCACGCCGCTCACTCGCCCGCCTGCAGCGTCACGTAGGAAGTCGCCTCGCCGCGCTGCACGAGCAGCGTCACCTGCTGGCCGTCCTTGAGCCCCGCGACGGCGCGCGTGAAGGCGGCGACCGATTTCAGCGGGACCTGTCGGCCTCCCGACACCAGCGCGAGGATGAAGTCGCCACGCTGCAGTTCCGCGCGCGCGGCAGCGCCCTGCACGCGCTCGACGATCAGTCCGTGCTCGACCTCGCGCTCGCGCCGCTGGGCCGGCGTCGGCTCGGCGACCACCAGCCCCAGCTTGTTCGGCGCCGGCTGCGGGCGCTCGCTGCGCGGCGTGCGGGCCGGCGCGTCGTCCAGCCATTCGCCGACCGTCACACTCAGTTCGCGCGGTTCGCCATTGCGGTACACCTGCACGTTGACGCGCGTGGACGGCCGACTCGCCGCGACGATACGAGGCAGATCAGCCGATGCCTCCACGCTCTTGCCGGCGAAGCTCACGATGACATCGCCCTGTTCGATCCCGGCACGCGCGGCCGGGCCGTCGGGTTCGACCGCGCTCACGAGGGCCCCTGCGGCCCGCGGCAGGCCGAAGCTCTCCGCGAGCCCGCGCGTCACCTCCTGTATCGCGACCCCGATCCGCCCGCGTTGCACGCGCCCGGTGGTACGCAGCTGCTGCTGGACATCCATCGCGACGTCGATCGGGATCGCGAACGACAGTCCCATGAACCCGCCCGTCTGGCTGTAGATCTGGGAATTGATGCCGACGACCTCACCTCGGAGATTGAACAGCGGCCCCCCGGAATTGCCCGGATTGATCGCGACATCGGTCTGGATGAACGGGACGAAGTTCTCGTCGGGAAGGCTGCGGCCGGTCGCACTGACGATCCCCGCCGTCACCGAATGATCGAAACCGAACGGCGAGCCGATCGCGACGACCCATTCGCCCACCTTCAGCTTGTCCGGATCGCCGATCACGAGCCTCGGCAAGTCCGTCGCCTCGATCTTGATCAGCGCGACATCGCTGCGCGTGTCCGCGCCGATGACCCGGGCGCGGAATTCGCGCTTATCGACGAGGCGGACGAGAATCTCGTCGGCCGCATCGACGACGTGCGCATTGGTCAGGATGTAACCGTCGGGACTGATGACGAACCCGGAGCCGAGCGAGCGGGTTTCAGGATCCGCCCTCGGCAGATCGGGCTTGCGGGGAATGAAGCGACGAAAAAAATCGAACATCGGATCGTTTTCGTCGAAGCCCGGAAACAACGCCGTGCCTTCTTTCGGCGACTGGCTCGTGCTGATATTCACGACCGCGGCGCCCTGGCGCTGCACGAGTTCGGTAAAGTCCGGCAGCGATACGGCTGACGCGGCGGCCGCGATCGGCATCAGCGACGACATCACGACCGCGATCAGACAACGAAACACCGTGCTCCATGGCGTCATGAAGCCGTTCCCGCGTGGTGTCGGCACGACGCCGGCTCCTTGACCATCTCGACGTCGAACGCCTGGCGCAACCGCGCACTGCGCAGCACGAAGCGATGCAATCCCACCGCGGCAACGAGACCGCCGACCCCTCCGCTCAGCGCGAACAGATCGCCCTGCCCTTCACCTGCCAGGCCGGTCCCGAGCGCCGCGCCGGCGATGAGCAGGACGACCGCCAAGCCGTAGCCGAGCAAGGCACCGCGCAGCGGAGCATCATCGTCGATGCGCAGGCGTACGGCGTCGCCCGCTTCGGCGCCGATCCGGTTGGGCACCCTGAACACCTTGTCGGGCGCTTCGAGCATATACGCAAGCCCGATCGAGCGGCACCCGCCCGGTTCGTCACAGCGACCGCATCCGCCCGGACGATCCTCGATGCGAACCCATGCCTCGCCGCTTTCCGCGCGAGTGACCACCGCCCTGGCTTCGATCATCGTGCGACCGGTTCGATCCCGTCGCCCAACCTCTGGAGTGCCCGCAGAGGAACTTCCCCGAGCGCCGTGACCAGGTGGCCCGCAACGACACGCTTGTATGTGTTTATCGCTCCGCTCGCTGCCAGCGGCTCCGTACCATTGACGGCACCCTCGGCGGCCAGCGGTTCGATGAATACCGAGATTGCGGCAAGACCGTCACTGAATACGAGATGGAGAACTTCGGCGCGATCACGCCCGAGCGGCCGTCGCACGATCGACTTCATCGAGTACCCGGGCAGCGGCGTCGTCAACATCCAGCCGCTCTCTTCCTTTCCCACCTCGACCCCATGGGCGCGGACAATGCGCCATCGGTCGTCTTTGACATAGCGCGGCTTGAAGGCCTCGGTGGCGATCTCGCCGCCGATCTTCACATCGCTGAAAGAGAACTGCTCGATGATCTCGCCGCGCTCGTCGATCGTGCGGGCCTTGAGCAACAGGCCGGACTGGACTTCGGCCCACAGCAGGTGGCCGTAGCGCAGGTCGTCCTTGGGCTCCAGGATGACGAGCTGCGCGTCGAGTCCGGCGACGCGGCTCGGTTCGCCCTTGCGAATGCGGTAATTCTCGGTAACGCTTCCGAACGATGCCGGAAGCCGCGCCGGAAACGCGCGCTGTCCGCCCGGCTGATCGATTATGACGAGCTTCTGATCCGGCAGGACGCATCGCACTTCGCTGTTGGTCCGGATCACTTCGCGAGGACTTCCGTCGAGCACCTCGAGTCGCTCGTGCTCGGTCCCGCCCGCGTCGACCATGTGCGAGATCCGGGAAGTTTCGAAGTTCTTGCCCGACTGATAAATGAAGGTCCCGGAGTAGGTCAGGCGTTGGCCCGCCGTAGCGATGCGCTCGAGCCAGGACACCGGGTCGCTCGGTGCCTGCGCCAGAACCTGCGTCTGGACGAACAGCAGACACAGACTCAACGCAGCGGCAAGACCTCTCATCGATTGACGTCCTGTCTCACATCCGAAACTGTCCGAACGTGCTGGATGACGCCCGAAAGCGGTCCGCCGGACGTCATCGCCTGATGCGCGAAGAGATATTCGCGCTGACGGTCGACCGGCGGGGGATGCGACACGGTCGCGACCGGGACTGAAACATTTTCCACTGCCTGGAGGGCGCTGGGAGCGCTCGCGGTGCGAAGGTCTCCTTCGGGCTCGGCGTTCAACGTGTACGCAACCCACCCGACGGCGGCGATGCCCATGACCGACGCGGCAAGCGGCATCAGCGACTTTCTCGCCCGAGGCTGCGAACCCTTCGACGACGCACCGGCGGAACCGGAAGCAGGAGGGGCAAGCACGGTCGGCTCGGCTTCGATGCCGGCCATCACCCGGGCGACCAGCCCAGGAGAAGTGTCCCCGGTCCCTCGCAGGACGTCTCCTATGAGGCAGTATGTTTCCCAGTCGGAGCGCAAAGACCGATCTCGACGAATCGAGTCTAAAACCGGGCTCATTGCCTGTTCGTCCAGATCGCCATCCAGCAGTGCCGACAGTTTGTCCTTCATGAGTACCACCCACCTACCAACGTTTGTCAGGAGCCGTATCCAGCAGCGGCCGCAGTCGTTCAGCAATTGCCTCGCGTGCCCGGAAAATCCGGGACCGGACCGTCCCGATCGGACAGTCCATGATGCTCGCGATCTCTTCGTAGCTAAGGCCTTCCAGTTCTCTCAGCATGATCGCGGTGCGCAGCTCCTCGGGCAGCGCCTCCATCGCCTCATCCACCGTCTGCCCGATCTGGCGCGTCATCATCAGCCTTTCGGGCGTATTGATGTCGCGCAGGTTGTCGCCTTCCTCGAAGGTTTCCGCTTCTTCCGAATCGAATCCGGTCGAAGTCGGGGCACGGCGGCTCTGGGATACCAGGTAGTTCTTAGCGGTGTTGATTCCGATCCGGTAAAGCCAAGTGTAAAAAGCACTGTCGCCCCTGAAAGAACCCAAGGCACGGTAAGCCTTGATGAACGTCTCCTGGGCGACGTCCTCCACCTCGGCAGAATCGCGAATCAACCGCGAAAGCAGCCTGTGCAGCTTGCGTTGGTATTTTGTTACCAGCAAGCCGAAGGCTTGCTTGTCGCCGCGCTGAACGCGTTCGACAAGCTGCTGATCAATTTCGCGATCGCTCATGAGCGGGTCGTTTCTCTAGGTTGGGCAAAATCCGCGCCAGTATAACGACCGCCCATGAGTCCGGCAAAGCCGAAGCTACTGCAACAGACACAGCCTTCCAAGAATAGTTCAGACGACGAAGGGGTCTTGTGATTCCGGCAGCTCCAATAGCAGGCGAGGACTCCGGCTTCCTCCCTGCGACGTGCTATATTCCGGCGCGCGACCGACCCTGGATGCCCACGACCTTGTCAATACAATACGACGTACTCATTCTCGGCAGCGGCGCCGCCGGCCAATCGCTCGCGCTGCGCCTTGCGGACCATCTGCGCGTTGCGCTGGTGACGAAACGCTCCATCGCCGACAGCGCGAGTTCCTGGGCACAGGGCGGCATTGCAGCGGTACTCGATGCCACCGACAGCATCGAAGCCCATATCCAGGACACCTTCACCGCGGGCGCCGGCCTGTGCGATCCGGCGGCGACCCGCTTTGTCGTCGAGCACGGCAAAGCTGCGATCGAATGGCTCATCCGCCGGGGCGTTCCCTTCACGCGCGAAGACCAGTCCGCGATCGGATACCACCTGACGCGCGAGGGCGGACACTCCCATCGCCGCATCATCCACGCCGCCGATGCCACCGGCGCTGCCGTCCAGGCGACGCTCACCGAACGCGTCTGCGCGCATCCGAACATCCACATCCTCGAGAACCACATCGCGATCGACCTGATCCTCGGCGACAAGGTCGGACGCAGTGGCGAAGGCTGCCTCGGCGCCTACGTGCTCGACATCGCCGACGGGCGCGTGATCACGATCGCGGCGCGCAGCACGGTGCTCGCGACCGGAGGCGCCGGCAAGGCCTACCTCTACACGACCAACCCGGACGTCGCCACCGGCGACGGGATCGCGATGGCATGGCGCGCCGGCTGTCGCGTCGCCAACCTCGAGTTCATCCAGTTTCATCCGACCTGCCTCTACCATCCCCAAGCCAAGTCGTTCCTGATTTCCGAAGCCGTCCGCGGCGAAGGGGGGATCCTGAGACTCCCCGATGGCACGCGCTTCATGCCGGAGCACGACCCGCGCGCGGAACTGGCTCCGCGCGACGTCGTGGCCCGCGCAATCGACTTCGAGATGAAGAAACGCGGCCTCGACTGCGTCTATCTCGACATCAGCCACAAGCCGGCCGACTGGCTGCGGGAACATTTCCCGAACATCCACGCGCGCTGCCTCGAACTGGGCATCGACATGACGCGCGAAGGCATTCCCGTCGTCCCGGCCGCTCATTACACGTGCGGCGGCGTCGTTACGGACCTTGCGGCGCGTACCGACGTCGCCGGCCTCTATTGCGTCGGCGAATCGGCCTGCACCGGCCTTCACGGCGCCAATCGGCTCGCGAGCAATTCGCTGCTCGAATGCCTGGTATTCGGGGAAGCGGCTGCGAAAGACATCCAGGCGCGCCCCCGCGACCCGATCGCTGCGCTGCCCGAGTGGGACGAGAGTCGGGTGACCGATGCCGACGAAGAGGTCGTGATCGCGCACAACTGGGCGGAACTGCGGCGAGCGATGTGGGACTATGTCGGCATCGTCAGGACAACCAAGCGCCTGCAGCGCGCACAGCACCGGATCCGCCTGCTGACGAGCGAGATCAACGAGTTCTACTCGAACTTCCGCGTGACCAACGATCTCATCGAACTGCGCAATCTGGTCGTCACTTCCGATCTCATCGTGCGCTGCGCGCTCGAGCGCAAGGAAAGCCGCGGGCTGCACTTCTCGCGCGACTATCCTGGACTGCTCGACGAGGCGCTCCCGACGATCCTGCAGCCGCGAAAAACCTGATCCTACGGTCGACGCCCCGGGTTTTCGCGCACCCTGACCTCTTCGGGGGCGGCACGAGCTTTCTGCCGCAACCAGATGCGGAGCCCTCGCCAGTGTCCTTCGGGCAGGTTGTCGGGCAGCAGCATGATCGATCCGCGACCGCGCGCACCGGCGCCGTCCGCTTCGTCGCGTCGCCACTGTAGCCACACGGCCCACCCGAAATCGGTGCAGCCCGTCTCCGGCACCAGCATCGCCACTTCGCCGCGGTCGCGAAGCGTTCCGTCGTTCTCGAGCGTCAGAACTCGGTCCGTTTTCCGCAACTCGACGCGCAGGCCGGCGAAGAGCGATACGGCAAGCACGAAAAGAACCGAACCGAGAGCCGGCGCGGAAAACGACGAAAGCAGAAACGCGATCGCCGCGATCGTATGGATCGCGGCGATCAGGGCCAGTGCCTGCCGGGAGGGCCTGAGCGGCAGTTCGAGCGGATAGCGCATGCGCCGCGCTATTCCGTCCGTTCAGATGCGACGAAACGCCAGCGTGCCGTTCGTGCCGCCGAACCCGAACGAATTCGAAAGCGCTGCGCGGATCTCCATCGGACGCGCCTTGTTCGCGACGTAATCAAGGTCGCACCGCTCGTCCTGCTCGAAAATGTTGATCGTCGGCGGAGCGATCTGGTTGTGCAAGGCCAGCGCGGTGAACACGGCTTCCACACCTCCCGCGGCCCCGAGCAGATGACCGGTCATCGACTTGGTGGAGTTCACCGCGATCGACTTTGCCCGATCACCGAAACAGCGCTTTACTGCAGTCGTCTCGGCGACGTCTCCGAGCGGCGTCGAGGTACCGTGGGCGTTGACGTAGTCGAACTCATCGACCGTCATGCCGGCGTCGCGCATCGCGTGCGCCATGCAGCGCGCCGCGCCGTCGCCGTCTTCGGCCGGTGCAGTCATGTGAAAGGCATCGGCGCTCATGCCGTAGCCGGCTATTTCCGCGTAGATTCGGGCGCCGCGCGCCTTCGCATGCTCGTACTCTTCGAGGACCAGCACGCCGGCGCCTTCGCCGAGCACGAAACCATCGCGTCCCTTGTCCCACGGACGGCTCGCGGTAAGCGGATCGTCGTTGCGCGTCGACAACGCTTTCGCCGAAGCAAAGCCGCCGACGGCGAGCGGCGTGACGGTGGATTCGGCACCGCCGGCCACCATCACATCGACATCCCCGTACTGGATGAGGCGGGCTGCCTCGCCGATGCAGTGCGTCGCCGTCGTGCATGCAGTGACCATTGCCAGGCACGGACCTTTCAGCCCGAGCATGATCGACAGATTTCCGGCGATCATGTTGATGATCGTGCCGGGAATGAAGAACGGGGAAATCTTGCGCGCCCCGCCCTTGAGAAAATCGTCGTGGGTCGCTTCGATCATCGGCAGACCGCCGATTCCCGACCCGATGTTTACCCCGATGCGTTCCGCATTGGAGGCGGTAACGTCCAGTCCGGCATCCCGGAACGCCTGGATGCCCGCGGCAAGGCCGTAGTGGATGAAAACATCCATGCGGCGCGCCTCCTTCGGAGAAAGGTAGGCGCCGATATCGAAACCCCTCACTTCGCCGGCGATCCTGACCGGGAAGCTGGAAGCATCGAAACGCGTGATTTCGCCGATGCCGGAGCGGCCGTTGACAATGTTGTCCCAGGCCTCCGGAACGGTATTACCGACCGGCGAGATGATCCCGAGACCGGTAATGACGACTCTGCGACGGGTCAATGTTCGCTCCGGTAATCAGATTTATTTCTTCAGATGAGCGGTGACGTAGTCAATCGCCTGCTGAACCGTGGTGATCTTCTCGGCCTCTTCGTCCGGGATTTCGCACTCGAATTCTTCTTCCAGCGCCATGACCAGTTCGACGGTGTCCAGCGAATCCGCGCCCAGATCGTCGACAAAAGACGACTCGGTCTTGATCTCCGACTCGTTCACGCCAAGCTGCTCGGCGACAATCTTCTTGACGCGCTGTTCGATGTTCTCCATGAACAAACTCCTTCCCTGAATGATCCAGATATGAATAAAAAAGCCGGCGTATTCTACCAAAAAGGATGGCAACCGCTATCGCGGCCGGCGCTCACGACATGTACATACCACCATTCACGTGCAGGGTCGTCCCGGTAACGTAAGCAGCAGCGGGTGAAGCAAGGAAGGCGACCGCCGCGGCGATCTCCTCCGGTCGGCCAAGACGACCGAGCGCGATGCTGCCCAGCAGCGCGTCGCGCGCGGCTTCGGGCAGTGCCCGCGTCATGTCGGTATCGATGAATCCGGGCGCAACGCAATTGACAGTGATGTTGCGGCTGCCCAGTTCGCGCGCCAGCGCGCGGCTCATCCCGGCCACTCCGGCCTTTGCTGCGGCGTAGTTCGCCTGTCCCGGATTGCCGGCGCTGCCGACCACCGAAGTGATGTTGATGATGCGCCCGCCGCGCGCCTTCATCATTCCGCGCATGACCAGGCGCGACATGCGGAAGACGGACTTCAGATTGGTGTCGATCACCGCATCCCATTCGTCATCCTTCATGCGCAGCGCGAGATTGTCGCGCGTGATGCCCGCATTGTTCACAAGAATGCCGACCGCGCCAAAACGTTTTTCGATCTCTCCGATCGCCGCCTCGCAGGCCGCACCGTCGGTCACATCCAGCGCCAGACCGCAGCCTTCGGCGCCAGCTTCGAGCAGACTCCTGCCGATTTCCGCCGCGCCCGCTTCCGAAGTCGCCGTCCCGACGAGCGTGGCGCCGAGCCGACCGAGTTCGAGCGCGACCGCGCGGCCGATACCGCGTGAAGCGCCGGTCACCAGCGCCACTGCCCCGTTCAGGGGTGAATTCGTTGCGTTCATTTCACTGCCGCGATCGAGAGTTCGAGACTGGCGGCGTCGTGAATCGAGCCCCCCTGGAGATCACCTGCGATCCGCTTGGTCATCCCCGCGAGCACTTTGCCCGGGCCGCATTCAAAGACGTGGCCGATGCCGCGCCGGGAAATTTCCTGGACGATTTCGATCCAGCGCACCGGCGAGAACGCCTGGCGGACCAGCGCGTCGCGGATTGCGGCGGGATCATTGCACACCGCGACATCCACGTTGTTCAGCACCGCGATCTGGGGGCGCTCGATCGCGACCGTCGCGAGGCGTTCGGCCAGGCGCTCGGCTGCCGGCCTCATCAGCGCGCAGTGGAACGGAGCGCTGACCGGCAACAGCATCGCGCGCTTCGCGCCGCGCCCCTTTGCCGCCTCGATGGCGCGCTCGACCGCACCTTTCGCTCCGGCGATGACGATCTGGCCCGGCGCGTTCAGGTTCGCCGCTTCGACGACTTCGCCGCGGGACGCCTCGGCGCATGCCTCCCGGACCGCATCGACGTCGAGGCCGAGCAGCGCTGCCATTGCCCCTTCGCCTGCCGGAACCGCCTCCTGCATCGCCTGCGCACGAAAGCGCACCAGCGGCACCGCATCCTTGAAGCTCAGCGCTCCCGCGGCGACCAGCGCCGAGTATTCCCCCAGGCTGTGACCGGCGACGAGCGAAGGCTTCGGCCCGCCTGCAGCCAGCCACGCACGGTACGCTGCAACCCCCGCGGTGAGCATCAACGGCTGGGTATTCACGGTCAACGAGAGCCGCTCCGCCGGCCCCTCGCTCACCATCTGCCACAAATCCTCGCCGAGGGCCTCCGACGCTTCGGCGAATGTGTCGCGAATCTCGGCCCGTTCACCGTAGGCCGACATCATGCCGACCGATTGCGACCCCTGTCCCGGAAAAACCAGCGCAAAAACCATCGTATCCGTCCTGTATCAGAATTGGAGCAGCGCCGCGCCCCACGTGAAGCCGCCGCCCACCCCTTCGATGAGGAAGCGGTGCCCCGGCCGGATACGGCCATCGCGGACGGCGAGGTCGAGCGCCAGTGGAATCGATGCCGCGGAGGTGTTGCCGTGACGATCGACCGTCGTGATCACTTTGTCCATCGCGACGCCGAGCCGGCGCGCCGTTGCCTGCAGGATGCGGATGTTCGCCTGGTGCGGAATCAGCCAGTCGACCGCGTCGATCGCGACGCCGGCGTGGTCGAGCACTTCCAGCGCGACGTCGCCGAGCACCCTGACCGCGAACTTGAACACCGCCTGTCCGTCCATGCGCAGGAACGGGTCGCCGACGACCTGGCCGGCCGCCACTGCGCCGGGAACGCAGAGGATCGGATGATGGCTTCCGTCCGCGTGCAGCGCGCTCGCCAGGATTCCCGGCGCGTCGGCCGCTTCGAGCACGACCGCGCCGGCGCCGTCGCCGAACAGCACGCAGGTGCCGCGATCCGACCAGTCGAGAATGCGCGAGAACACTTCGGCGCCGACGACCAGCGCGCGCTTGTGGCTGCCCGAGCGGATGAACTTCTCGGCGATCGTCAGGCCATAGACAAAACCGCTGCAAACCGCCTGCACGTCGAATGCGGCAGCGCCATTGCGAATGCCGAGCTTCGACTGGAGCAGTGCTGCAGTGCTGGGAAAGATGCAGTCGGGCGTGGAGGTCGCGACGATGATCAGGTCAATGTCGTCGGGACGCACTCCTGCCGCTTCGAGGGCGCGCTCGCTCGCCGTCTTCGCCAGGTCGCTGGACGACATTTCCGTTGACGCCAGATGCCGAGTGCGGATTCCGGTCCGTTCGATGATCCATCGGTCGGACGTATCGATACCGCGCGCCACCAGGTCATCGTTGGTTACCGGCTCGCCCGGCAGAAAGCTGCCAGTTCCGGCGATCCGTGCGTAGATCATGCTGCTACCCCCATAGCCGTCATCCGTTCGGTAATGCGCTCTATCAGGCGGTTCGATGCCGCCTCGGCAGCGCGGTGGATTGCCTGCTCGAACGCGAACGCATCGGCCGAGCCGTGACTCTTGACGACGACGCCGCGCAATCCGAGCAGCGCCGCGCCGTTGTACCGACGGTGATCGACGCGATGCTTGAAGCGCTTGAGCGCCGGCATCGCGATCAGCGCCATCGCCTTGCTGAGCAGATTGCGACTGAATTCTTCGCGCAGAAAAGTCGCCAGCATCTGCGCCAGGCCTTCGGAGGTCTTCAACGCGACATTGCCGACGAATCCGTCGCACACCACGACGTCGGTCGTACCCTTGTAGATGTCGTCGCCTTCGACGTTGCCGTAGAAGTTCAGGCCGCTCGTCTTCAGCAGCTCCCCGGCCCGCTTCACCACTTCGTTGCCCTTGATCGCTTCCTCGCCGATATTGAGGAGGCCGACTGTCGGCCGGTCGAGATGCTCGACCGCCGACACCAGCATTGCGCCCATGATGCCGAACTGGAGCAGATGCTCGGGCAGGCAGTCGACGTTGGCGCCCAGATCGAGGACGTACGTCTGCCCCTTGCGCGTCGGCAGAATCGTCGCGATCGCCGGCCGGTCGATTCCCGGCAAGGTTTTCAGCACGAAGCGCGAAATCGCCATCAACGCGCCGGTGTTGCCGGCCGACACCGCGGCCTGCGCCTCGCCGGACTTGACGAGGTCGATCGCGACGCGCATCGACGAATCCTTCTTCGTGCGCATCGCAATGGCCGGAGGATCATCCATCGCGACGACTTCCGACGCGGCGCGAAGCGAAAGCCGCTCGCCGAATCCGTTTCCGATCGTGCCGATCGCCTGCTCCAGCGCATCCTGGCGCCCGACGAGGATGATGCGGGCTTCGGGATGATTGCGCAGAAACGCCCGCGCAGCAGGAACGGTCACGGCCGGGCCATGATCGCCACCCATGCAGTCGATCGCAATGGTGACACCCATCGGCTTCTCGCGTGGCTCGAACGATTGATTCGGATGAAAAAACGGCGCAGGCGCACAAGGCGCCGCGCCGTTTCCGCTAACCGGGCTTATTCGCCCTTGGTCTTGACGACCTTTTTGCCGCGGTATACGCCGCTCGGGCTGATGTGGTGACGCAGATGCACTTCACCGGTGGTCGGCTCGACCGCCAGCGGAGGAGTGGGCAGGAAATCGTGCGCACGGTGCATGCCACGCTTCGAAGGGGACTTCTTGTTCTGCTGAACAGCCATGAAACGCTCCTAATACAAATATCGCGCCTAAGTTGCGCTATCGCTCTTGCGAAGCTTCTCGAGCGCAGCAAAAGGCGATTTCTTTTCCGCCCCGTCCGACGGACGTGGCACGTCACACTTTTCATGCCGCGGCGCTATGGGCACCGCGAGTACGATTTCGTCTTCGACGAGCGCCAGGACATCCAGATCCGGCGTCGCTTCGATCACATCGAATTCATCGTTTTCCAGCTCGCCTTCCGGAATCGCCTGCCCCGGCCTGACCAGTTCGAGCAGCGTTTCGATGTTCAGCGGCCACTCCATCCGACCCAGGCAACGCTGACACTGCAACGGAAATACTCCGGTCGCGCGCAGTCTGAGACGCGGTCTGCGATCGACCCCCAGCTCGCCTGACAGCTCATAGGCGACTTCGCCGGAAGCATCGACAAGCACATCCGCGAGCCGCCTCAGATCCGCCGACGGGATGGTGCCGGACAGCGTGCGCCCCTCGGCGGCAAACTTGAACGGATCCGGAATAAGGCATCGTTGCGACATAAGGCGCGCATGATATTATTTTCGGCTTGCCCTGTCAAAATAGCTGAAGCACTCGTGCGATCGCCGACGTCGCCGTGGGCAGCCGCCTGAAATCAACATCTCCCGCGATACGCCAGATACCGATGAAACTCGTCCTCGCTTCGACCTCCGCGTACCGGCGCCAGCTGCTCGAGCGTCTCCAGCTGCCGTTCGAGACGGCCCGCCCGGACGTCGATGAAACGCCCCTGGCGGACGAGATGCCGCCGGAGACCGCGAATCGCCTCGCAGTGGAGAAAGCGCGCGCAGTCGCGGCACGCTATCCCGACGCGCTCGTCATCGGCAGCGACCAGGTCGCCGACCTCGATGGGGAAATCTTCGGCAAGCCCGGAACGGTCGCGGCCGCGATCGGACAGCTGCAACGCATGCGCGGCACGACGGTGATATTCCATACCGCGGTGGCGGTGATCAACGCCCGCACCGGACAGGTCCGCTGCGAGAACGTGCCGACGCGGGTGAAGTTTCGCGAGCTGTCCGACGACGAGATCGTTCGTTACGTCGACAAGGAACGTCCCCTCGATTGCGCCGGCAGCGCGAAGTCCGAAGCGCTCGGAATCACGCTGCTCGACTCGCTGTCCGGCGACGATCCGACCGCGCTGGTCGGCCTGCCGCTGATCGCGCTGTCGCGCATGCTGCGGGCCGAAGGCCTCCAGCTGCCATGAAGCCGCCATCGGGAACCTTGTTCCTGGTGCCGGTGAGCCTCGGCGACACGTCGTGGACGCGCTTCCTGCCGACCGACGCGCAGCGCATCGCGACAGGCATCCGTCACTTCGTCGTCGAAAACGCCAAGACCGCCCGGGCCGAACTCAAGCGCCTCGAACATCCGGCGCCATTGCGCGAGCTCGACATCCGCGTCCTGCCCGAGCGGGACAGCGACGCCGAGCTCGACGCGCTGCTCGAGCCGGCGCTTGCCGGCGAACACATCGGGCTGATGTCCGAAGCCGGCTGCCCGGCGGTTGCCGATCCGGGAGCGCGGCTCGTGGCCCGCGGGCACGCGCTGGAGATTCCGGTCCGGCCGCTGGTCGGGCCTTCGTCGATCCTGCTCGCGCTGATGGCCTCCGGACTCAACGGCCAGAGCTTCGCGTTCAATGGCTATCTTCCGGTCGCGGAGATCGAGCGCGACCGGAGCATCCGCGAACTCGAAGCAGAGTCGCGCCGACTGAAGCGCACGCACATTTTCATCGAGACGCCCTACCGCAACGAACGGCTCCATGAAGCGCTGCTCGCGGTGTGCCACCCGACTTCGCGCCTGTGCATCGCGCGCAATCTGACGACCGACGACGAATGGATCCGTACGCGCAGCATCGCCGAATGGCAGCGCGCCCCGAAGCCGGATCTCGCGCGGCGCCCTGCGCTCTTCCTCATTCTGGCGCGCTGATCCGCCGGCCACCTTCGCGCAACTTGCCCGACGCGGGGCGCAGCACCTCATGCGTTGTCGCGCAGCCATGCTGCCAGCTCTGCCGGAGTCGCGAGGACCTCGACAGGTGCTTCCGCCTCGAGCGCTGCGCGCGGATGGGCGCCGAACGCCACCGCCAGGGATTCGACGCCGGCATTTTTCGCCATCTGCAGGTCGTGCGTCGTGTCGCCGACCATCAGCGTGCGGTGCTTCGCAATGCCGAGCTCGTCCATGATCTCTTCGAGCATCGCCGGATGAGGCTTCGAAAAACATTCGTCGGCGCAACGCGTGGTGTGGAAATACGGTCCGAGGCCGGTCTGCTCCAGCGCCCGCCCGAGCCCGAGCCGGCTCTTGCCGGTCGCGACCGCAAGGCTCCGCCCCATTCCGGCAAGCTGCTCGATCATTGCGGCGGCGCCGGGGAAAAGCGTCAGCTCATGGTCGCGTGACAGGTAATGAAAGCGATAACGTTCGACCATCAACGGATAGTCGCTTTCGGCCAGTTCGGGAACCGCATGGCGCAATGCGTCGGACAGGCCGAGGCCGATCACGTGGCGCGCGCGCTCTTCCGACGGCTCGGGCAGGTTCAGGTCACGCGACGCCGCGAGGATTGCCGCGACGATCGCCGCAGCCGAATCCATCAGCGTGCCATCCCAGTCGAAAACGATGAGGTCGTAGCGGTCAGCCATGCTTGCGCGGCTCCGTGGTGTCGAGGTGGGCGAGGAAGGACTGCAATTCGGCGGGCAGATCGGCTGTCAACGTGATCGCTTCGCCTGTCAGCGGGTGAGCGAACGACAGCCGCGCCGCGTGCAGGAACATGCGCTTCAGGCCTTCCGCCTCGAGGGACTTGTTCAGCGCGAAATCCCCGTACTTGTCGTCGCCGCACAATGGAAACCCCAGATGGGCGAGGTGCACCCTGATCTGGTGCGTGCGTCCGGTCTTGAGTTCGACTTCGAGGAGGCTGAACCGCGACCAGCGCCGCACCAGCCTGACGATGCTGTGCGAGGCCTTGCCGTCGCCGCTCACCCTCACGCGCCGCTCGCCTTCGGGCGTGAGGTACTTGAACAGCGGTTCCTTGACGTGCTGCAGCGGGTTCGCCCAGCGTCCCGGGACCAGCGTCAGGTAACGCTTTTCGACGCGCCCCTCGCGCATCATGTCGTGCAGCGCGGTCAGCGCCGAGCGCTTCTTCGCGATCACCAGCAAACCCGAAGTCTCGCGGTCGATGCGATGCGCGAGCTCGAGCAGCCGCGCGTCGGGGCGCTGGCTGCGCAGCTGCTCGATGACGCCGAAGCTCACGCCGCTGCCGCCATGCACCGCTTTGCCCGAGGGTTTATCCACCACCAGCAGCGCTTCATCCTCGAAGACCGCCGGCAGCGGTTCTCCGGCCGGCGCGGGCCCGCCAGTCGTCTTCTCGGCCAGCCGGATCGGCGGAATGCGGATTTCGTCGTTCTCGGCGAGACGGTACGTCGGGGCGACCCGCCCGCCGTTCACCCTGACTTCGCCGCTGCGCAGGATGCGATAGACGTGGCTCTTCGGCACGCCTTTGCAGATCCGCAACAGGTAGTTGTCAATACGCTGGCCGGCCGCCGCCTCGTCCACCCGTTCGCGCCGTACCGCAATCGCTTTGCCTTGTCCCATCATCCTGAAATATACTTGGCCCCGGTTGGCCCCGGTTGCAGTCGAAGTCCCTCGCGCACGAAAGCGGATGCGGACGGACGACACCGAGCCCGAATGCGAGCTCCCGGGCAACCAAAACGTGCCAGCGCTGCCAAAAAAGGCATTGATGGTAACGCAATCGACAAACTTCAATCCATTTGATTGAATCTAGACGCGTAACGCACACGCAGGATCAAGGGTTCCGGCCTTCGGCGGGAACACGCGAGAATTCGACCAGCCGACCCATCACTGCCCATTACCGACCAGAAAAAAGTAGGCATCACTACCCGCTCCTGATCTCGTAGTAAGCGCGATGGTGCGCGCCGTTCGTCCTGCCCGTGGGTTCCGCGCGGGGGAACGACATAAATGAAGCGCATGCTTTTCAACGCGACGCAGGCCGAGGAATTGCGCGTCGCGATCGTGGACGGTCAGAAACTGATCGACCTCGATATCGAATCGGCCGCCAAGGAGCAACGCAAGAGCAACATCTACAAGGCCGTCATCACCCGCATCGAACCGAGTCTTGAAGCTGCATTCGTCGATTACGGCGGCGAGCGGCACGGGTTTCTGCCATTCAAGGAAATTTCCCGCACCTATTTCGCCGCCGGCGCCGATGCCGGCAAAGTCCGCATCCAGGACGCGCTGAAGGAAGGCCAGGAGCTCATCGTCCAGGTCGAGAAGGACGAACGGGGCAACAAGGGCGCGGCGCTCACGACCTACATCTCGCTCGCGGGCCGTTACCTGGTCCTGATGCCGAACAATCCGCGCGGCGGCGGCGTGTCGCGCCGCGTCGAAGGTGACGAGCGCACCGAGCTGCGTGACGTCATGGATCAGCTCGAGATTCCTTCCGGCATGAGCCTGATCGCGCGCACCGCGGCGATCGGGCGCAACGCCGAAGAGCTGCAGTGGGACCTGAACTACCTGCTGCAACTGTGGCGCGCGATCGATGGCGCAGCCCAGTCGCAGTCCGGCGCGTTCCTGATCTACCAGGAAGGCAGCCTCGTGATCCGTGCGATCCGCGACTATTTCCAGCCCGAGATCGGCGAAATCCTGATCGACACCGACGACGTGTATGAACAGGCGCGCCAGTTCATGTCACACGTGATGCCGGCCAACGTGAACCGCGTCAAGCGCTACAGCGACGACGTGCCGCTGTTCTCGCGTTTCCAGATCGAGCACCAGATCGAATCGGCGTACTCGCGCCAGGTCACCCTGCCCAGTGGGGGAGCGGTCGTCATCGACCACACCGAGGCGCTGGTGTCGATCGACGTGAACTCCGGCCGCTCGACCAAAGGCGCGGACATCGAGGAAACCGCGTTCCGCACCAACCTCGAAGCGGCCGAGGAAATCGCGCGCCAGCTGCGTTTGCGCGACCTCGGCGGCCTGATCGTCATCGACTTCATCGACATGGAGTCGCAAAAGAACCAGCGCGAAGTCGAAGGCCTGCTGCGGGACGCGCTGCGCCACGATCGCGCGCGCGTGCAGACCGGCAAGATCAGCCGCTTCGGCCTGCTCGAACTGTCGCGCCAGCGCCTGCGCCCGGCACTCGCCGAAACCAGCTACATCCCGTGCCCGCGTTGCAACGGCACCGGCCACATCCGCAGCACCGAATCGTCGGCGCTGCACATCCTGCGCATCCTCGAAGAGGAAGCGATGAAGGAAAACACCGGCGCCGTGCATCTGCAGGTTCCGGTCGACGTCGCGACCTTCCTGCTCAACGAGAAGCGCGTCGATATCGCGCATATCGAGGTCCGCCACAAGATCCAGATGATCATCATCCCGAACCGCCATCTGGAGACGCCGCACCACGAAATCATTCGTCTGCGTCATGACCAGCTGAACCAGGAAGAAGTCGCGCTGGCGAGCTACCAGATGGTCGGCAAACCTGCGGAAATCGATCTGCGGTTGCCGTCGAAGGACGACAACAAGCCGCCGCGCGCGGAAGCGGTCGTGAAGGGAATCTCGCCGGCCCAGCCCGCCCCGATCGTCGAGCCGAAACCCGAGCCGGTGGCGACGCCCGCCCCCGCCGCGAAGCCTGTCGGACTGTTCCAGCGGCTGTTCGGCTGGCTGCGCAGCGAGAAGCCTGCCGTCGCGCCGCAGATGGTTCCGGAAGTCGCCGTGAAGCAGGAGTCCCGCCCGCGGCCCGAGCGCAGCGATAGTCGCCGTGGCAACAATCGCAACCGTCGCGAGGGCCCGCAACGCACCGAACGAGGCGAGCGTGACGAGTCGACTTCGACCGCCCAGGCTGCAAGAGGGTCGATGCGCAGCGAACGCGCTGAGCGGCCCGAGCGGGCCGAGCGTACGGAACGATCCGACACCGTCGTCGACCGCGGCGACAGGCCGGCCCGTCCGGAGCGCGACAACGGCGGCCGCACGCGCCAGGGCCGGGGTCCGCGTACTCAGCCGAAGGCCGGTGAGGCCGCCGCTGTAGTCGACAACGTCGTGGAATTGCCGGTCGGCACTGTCGCGACCGCCGCCGCCCCGGTCGCCCCGATGGAGAATGCCGCCATCGTTCCCGCAGCCGAAGACGGCACGGTCGAGAAGCGCCGTCGCCGCAGCCGTGGCCGTCGGGATCGGCGCGGGACCGAACAGCAGGCGGAAGTCGCCGCATCGGGTGATGAAACCGCGAATACCTTGGCCGAAACGACGATGCCGAGCGTCGACTCAGCACCGGAAACGACTCCGATCCTCAGTACCGAACCGGCCGAGGCTGTCGCCGAACTCCCCGTCGCTGCCGCGGAAGCTGCCGCCCCGCTGCCTGTCGCCGTCACCTCGCCGGAACCCATTGCGGTCACCGCCGAAGTCGCACCGTTGCCTGTCTCGCTGCATCCGGCAGCCAGCATCGCGGCTGAATCACCGGCGGAAAGCGAGGCAGCGCCGGCGCCGGTGAAGTTCGAAACTGCCGCGGAACCGGTGCCTGAAAGAGAAGCCGCAATTGAACCGACACTCGAAGCGGAAATTGCCCCGGAAGCGGCAATCGAAGCTGCCGAGCGCGCGCGTGAGGCGCTGCAGGCCAGCCTGATGGAACCCGTCACCCCGGCAGGCACCGAACCGGCACAGGCGTCCGCGGGCGAGGAATCCGCCGAAGCCGCAACCGAACAGGCCGCTCCTGCAACTTCCGCGCAAGAGGTCGTGGCGCCGGAAACTGAAGTCGCCGTGAGCGAAGCCGAAGTCAGGACTGCCGAGTCCCGGGCGCCCTCCGCACCGATCGACCTGGGTCTGAACCTGGCCGAAAGCGGCCTAGTGATGATCGAAACCAGCCGCGACAAGGTCCAGGAACTGGCGAATACGCTGGACGAGACGCCTGCGCAGCCGCTCGGACGGCGGCCGCGTCCGGCACCGGTCATCGTCAACGAGCCGCTGCAACAGGTCGAAACTCACTCCAAATAAGCCTTGCAGCGTTTAGGCGCAAATGGGGCCCTCCTCGCGGACGGCCCCATTTTTCTGCCGTAGCGCCGGGATGCGCCCGCGAGGCCGGAAGCGACAGCGGGCGCGTGTTCACCTCAGCGCGCGACAATCTCTTCGAGCAGACCTTCGACGGCATCCTCGCAATAATCGAGCACCGCCTCGAAACCGTTCTCACCTCCGAAGTAGGGATCGGGCACCTCGCTCAACGGGTGCTTGCGGGCGTAGTTCATGAACAGTTGCAGTTTCGGCCGGTAAACTTCCGGGCACAGGCCCCGCATGACTTCGAGATGGCCCGTATCCATCGCCAGAAGAAGGTCGAAATTCTGGAAATCGGCCATCTCCAGTTTTCGCGCCCGCAGCGTGGAAAGATCGTAACCGCGCTTCCCTGCGGCTTTTCGCGCGCGCGGGTCGGGAAGCTCCCCGACGTGACCGCCGTAGGTGCCGGCGGAGTCCACGATGATCGCCGTGGACAGTCCGGCCGCTTCGATCTGGTGACGGGCGATGCCTTCGGCGGTCGGTGACCGGCAGATATTGCCCGTGCAGACAAACAGGATCTTCGTCAATCTTTCCTCCTTCATGGGGTGCCGTGCTGGTCCGCGCCGAACGTCCGCTGTCGCAGGCGGAACAGCTCGTCGCGCGCGGCGGCCGCTTTCTCGAACTCCAGGTTGCGGGCGTGCTCCTGCATTTCCTTTTCGAGCTTGCGGATCAGTTTCGCCACGGTCTTCTCGTTCATCGAAAAGTACTCGGGCGGCGGTTCGGCCACGCTTCGCCCTTCGCGCTCCTCGTCACCTGCATAGACACCGTCGATGATGTCCTTGATCCGCTTGCTCACTGTCTTCGGCACGATGCCGTTTGCCTCGTTGAACGCGATCTGCTTGGTCCGCCGTCGTTCAGTCTCGTCGATTGCCGCGCGCATCGAGCGCGTCACGACATCGGCGTACAGGATGGCACGGCCGTTGATGTGCCGCGCGGCCCGCCCGATCGTCTGGATCAGCGAGCGCTCCGAACGCAGAAAGCCTTCCTTGTCGGCGTCGAGGATCGCGACCAGCGACACTTCGGGGATGTCCAGCCCTTCGCGCAGCAGATTGATGCCGACGAGCACGTCGAATTTTCCGAGGCGCAGATCGCGGATGATCTCGACGCGCTCGACGGTGTCGATGTCGGAATGCAGATAGCGGACACGAATCCCGTTCTCGGCGAGATAGTCGGTCAGATCCTCCGCCATGCGCTTGGTCAGCGTCGTGACCAGCACGCGCTCGCCGGCTGCGATGCGCCGCTTCGCTTCGGACAGCAGGTCGTCGACCTGCGTCGTGGCCGGCCTGACATCGATCGCCGGGTCGATCAGCCCGGTCGGACGCACGACCTGCTCGACCACCTGCCCCTGGTGTTCAGCTTCATAGGTCGAAGGCGTCGCCGAGACGAAAATCGTCTGCGGCATCAGGCGCTCGAATTCCTCGAATTTCAGCGGACGGTTGTCGAGCGCGGACGGCAGGCGGAAACCGTAGCCGACGAGGTTTTCCTTGCGCGAGCGGTCCCCCTTGTACATGCCGCCGACCTGCGGAATCGACACGTGCGACTCGTCGACGAACAGCAGCGCATCCGGCGGCAGATAGTCGATCAGCGTCGGCGGCGGCTCGCCCGGCCCGCGCCCCGAGAGGTGTCGCGAGTAGTTCTCGATGCCTTTGCAAAAACCCATCTCGTTGAGCATCTCGAGGTCGAAGCGGGTGCGCTGCTCGATGCGCTGCGCTTCGACGAGCTTGCCCGAAGTCTGGAACCAGGCCGACCGGTCCCGCAGTTCGTCCTTGATCGCCTCGATCGCCTTCAGCACCGTCGCGCGCGGCGTCACGTAGTGGCTGGACGGATATACCGTGAAGCGCACGAGCTTCTGCTTCAGGTGCCCGGTGAGCGGGTCGAACAGCGTCAGATGTTCGACTTCGTCGTCGAAGAGCTCGATGCGCACCGCAAGTTCGGCGTTCTCGGCCGGAAAGACGTCGATGACGTCGCCGCGCACGCGGAACGTGCCGCGGCGAAAATCGATGTCCGAGCGCGTGTACTGCATCGCGACGAGACGCTGCACGAGGTCGCGGTGGGCGATGCGCTCGCCTTCGCGCAGGTGCAGGATCATCGCGTGGTAGTCGACCGGGTCGCCGATACCGTAGATGCACGACACGGTCGCGACGATGACGACGTCGCGTCGCTCCATCAGGCTCTTCGTCGCCGACAGGCGCATCTGCTCGATGTGCTCGTTGATGCTCGAATCCTTCTCGATGAACAGGTCGCGCGACGGGACGTAGGCTTCGGGCTGGTAATAATCGTAGTACGAGACGAAATACTCGACCGCGTTTTCGGGGAAGAACTCGCGGAATTCCGCGTAGAGCTGCGCGGCGAGCGTCTTGTTTGGCGCGAGCACGAGCGCCGGCCTGCCGCAGCGGGCGATGACGTTCGCCATCGTGTACGTCTTGCCCGAGCCGGTCACGCCGAGCAGCGTCTGGTACATCAGTCCGTCGGCGATACCTTCGGCAAGCAGGTCGATCGCCGCCGGCTGGTCGCCAGCGGGCGGGAATGGCTGGTGAAGGCTGAACGGGCTACCTTCGAAAGTGATTACCGGAACGCTGTCGGTCGAACTCGTCATGCTAAAATTTCCGGCTGTTTCAGGCGCTTGCCGGGTTGCCGTCCAGGACGGAATGGCCACGGCAAGAGGCCTATTATTTCCCAAAACGCGGCTCAAAGCACGGCAGCCTGGACCCGGACTCGAGACGAGGCTTCGGGCCGGACCGCGCGCCCGCTCAACCTGGAGTTGTGTATGCCTTCGATCTTCGCCACCGTCGAGATGGCGCCTCGTGATCCGATTCTCGGCCTGAACGAGGCCTTCAACGCCGATACCCGCAGCGACAAGGTCAACCTCGGCGTCGGCGTCTATTACGACGACAACGGCAAGATTCCGCTGCTGGCCGCAGTGAAGGCTGCCGAGAAGGCGCGCCTCGAGGCAATGCCGCCGCGCGGCTACCAGCCGATCGAAGGCGCTCCGGCGTACAACAACGCGGTGCAGAACCTCTTGTTCGGCAAGGATTCCGCGCTGATCGCAAACGGCCAGGTCGTGACGATCCAGGCGCTCGGCGGCACCGGCGCGCTGAAAGTCGGCGGCGACTACCTGAAGCGGCTGAATCCGGGCGCGAGCGTCTACATCTCCGACCCGAGCTGGGAAAACCACCGCGCGATCTTCGAGTCCGCCGGTTTCGCCGTCGACACGTACCCGTACTACGATCCCGCGACGCGCGGCGTGAACTTCGCGGGCATGAAAGCGAAGCTCGGCGAACTGGCGGCCGGCTCGGTCGTCGTGCTGCACGCGTGCTGCCACAACCCGACCGGCGCCGATCTCACCGAAGCGCAGTGGGGCGAAGTCGTCGATGCCTGCCGCGCGCGCGGCCTCGTGCCTTTCCTCGACATGGCCTATCAGGGTTTCGCCGACGGCATCGAGCCGGACGCGGTCGCGGTTCGCCTCTTCTCCGCGAGCGGCTTGCAGTTCTTCGTCTCCAGTTCGTTCTCGAAGTCGTTCTCGCTGTACGGCGAGCGCGTCGGCGCGCTGTCGATCGTCACTGCCGACAAGGACGAAGCCGGTCGCGTGCTGTCGCAGGTCAAGCGCGTCATCCGCACGAACTACTCGAACCCGCCCACCCACGGTGGCGCAGTCGTCGCCGCAGTGCTCAACGCCCCCGAACTGCGCCAGATGTGGGAAGACGAGCTCGCCGGCATGCGCGATCGCATCCGCGCGATGCGCGTCGGCCTGGTGGAGAGCCTCAAAGGTGCCGGCGTCGCCCAGGATTTCTCGTTCGTCATCGAGCAGCGCGGCATGTTCTCCTACACCGGCCTGTCTGCCGCCCAGGTCGAGCGGCTGAAGAACGAGTTCGGCATCTACGCGGTGTCGACCGGGCGGATCTGCCTCGCGGCGCTGAACTCGCGCAATATCGGCTACGTCGCCAAGGCGATCGCGTCCGTCGCGAAGGCGTGAAAATCCTCCTCGTGAAATATTGACGGGTCCGCGCCGGATATCTATACTGCGCGGCTCAATTCCCCGATAGCTCAGTCGGTAGAGCAACGGACTGTTAATCCGTGTGTCCCTGGTTCGAGCCCAGGTCGGGGAGCCAAAAATTCGGTCCGGCGATTTTCGCCGGACACCTTACCGATCCCCGATAGCTCAGTCGGTAGAGCAACGGACTGTTAATCCGTGTGTCCCTGGTTCGAGCCCAGGTCGGGGAGCCAGGAAAAGCAGGACAAGGCCAGCCTTCAAAGGTTGGCCTTTTTCTTTTTCCGGCCCGTTTCCGATCGCATCACTTTGATGCGCCGCCGGCTTCGCCCGATCGACGGCGCCGGGTCGTCCGGACTTCGGCGGCGGACCTCGGAGACAGAGCGTATTCGCTTACCATTGATCGCCTTTATGGGTCCGGTATCCTGTGCTCGGGCTGACGTTGAATAGGTAACGTGAAATGTCGCACGCAGAGATTAAAAGGAAGCTTGCCAGCAGTCGAAAGGACCTCCTCGACATCGGCCTGCGCAACACGATGATCAACTTTCGCAGCGGCCCCCGGAGCCTCGCGATCGTCGATGAGCGCTCCGAGCAGATCCTTCAGCTCCTGTACCGGCAGAACAAGGCCATGACGTTCGTGCCCGCGCCCGAGAAAAAAACGAAGGGCGGGAAAGAGACCGGGAACAGCATCGTCGAGACTGACTCCGTTCAGGACGCGGCCCCCGAGCCGGGTGAAATCCGCGAGGAAAACGATGCGCCGGCGCCGGACGCGGCGACGATGGCCCTCGTCGCAGAACTCGACGGGGCTGATTGGCCGGCTGGGGACGTCGCCGGTGGCGCCGTCGCGGCGCAGCACACGGACACCCGGCTGCAGACGGTTCTTTCCGAGGAACGGCTATTTCTCAGCCTGCTGAAAATTCACACCGAAGCGCAGACTTTCATCCAGGAGCAAGGGGTAAACATCCTTTTTCTTGCGCTGGGTTTCCTGCACTGGTACGAGGCGGACTCCTCGGACAAGCTTCGCAAGGCGCCGTTGCTGCTCGTGCCGGTCGAGCTGTCCCGCACGGGCACCCGGGATGTCTTCCGCTTGCGCTACAGCGACGACGATCTCATCCAGAACCTGTCGCTTGCGGCAAAGCTGAAGACGGACTTTGCGCTCGATCTGCCGCAGTACATGGGCGATGCGAACGCCGATGCTTCCGAGATGCCGGGCACCGAAGCTTTCTACGAAGCCGTTGCCGCGTGCGTGTCGAAGCAGCCGCGCTGGAAAGTGGCGCCTGACGAGATCCACCTCGGGTTTTTCTCGTTCGGCAAGTTCCTGATGTTCAACGACCTCGACGAAGCACTCTGGCCCGAGGACAAGCGACCGAGCGAACATCCGGTCCTGGGGCGCCTGCTCGGCGAAGGCTTTTCGAACGAAGCCGCTTTCGTCGCCGAGGACACGCGTCTCGACACGATCATCGCGCCGGGCGAAGTGCGCTTCGTGCGCGACGCCGACAGCAGCCAGACGATGGCGATCCTCGAAGCGCGCGAAGGCCGCAACCTGGTGATCCAGGGACCGCCGGGCACGGGGAAATCCCAGACCATCACGAACATCATCGCGGAGCTGCTGGCCGGCGGCAGAAAAGTGCTGTTCGTGGCCGAGAAGATGGCGGCGCTCGAAGTCGTCAAGCGCCGCCTCGACGAGTGCCATCTGGGCGATGCGGTGCTCGAACTGCACAGCCACAAGGCGACCAAGCAGTCGGTGATCCGGGAGCTCGAACGCACCTTGCAGCAAGGTCGACCGCTGGCAGCGGACGGGGCGGACGACCTGGCGGCGCTCAAGGAAGTCCGCGACGAGCTGAATGCGTATTGCGAAGCAGTCAATACGGCCATCGGCGCGAGCGCAATCCCGTTCATCACCGCGCTGGGCCATTACTTGCGCCTCCAGCGCAAGCATGAGAGCTTGCCGGCATGGTCCTTCGAGCCGATGAAAGCGTGGTCGCAGCGAGACCACGCCCGCGCCCGCGAAAAAGTCGCGGAGCTGGCGCGTCACTTGCGGGAAAACGGGCGGCCGTCGCTCAACACGTTCTACGGTACCGCGTGCACGACCTTCTCGCCTGCTCAGCAGGCGCAGGTCACGGAGGAGCTGCAGCACGCCGTCACGGTGCTGTCACGCGTGCGGGAGTCGGCGGGGCAGCTGGCCGCCCGCTTCGGACTCGAACACCCGGCCACGCTCCAGGATGTCGACGTGCTCTGTCGCACGGCGCGGCGCGCAACGGAAGCGCCGGCGCTTACCGGCGTGCGCCTCGATAGCGCAGCATGGCAGACCACGCCCGAATCCATCCGGGCGCTCGTCGCGGCCGGCCGCCAGATGGCTTCGAAGCGCGCCGCGCACGACGGGATGCTGATTGAGCAGGCATGGGAACAGGACCTGCTGACCGAGCGCCAGCACCTCGCGCAGTTCGGCGAAAAGTGGTGGCGCGTTTTCTCGGGCGACTATCGACGCGCCCGGGCCCGCGTCCAGGGCCTGTGCAAAAAGCCGCTGCCCAAGGACAATGCGTCGACGCTCGCGCTGGTCGATGGCATCCTCGGCTACCAGCTGAGCAAGCGCGCTTACGACCAGCATCTCGCGCTTGGTGAAACGCTTTTCGGCACCCCATGGATCGGCGAACGTTCCGACTGGGAAGTCCTCGGGCGGGCGAGCGAATGGGTCATCGCACTCCATGCCGACATCGGCAAAGGGCTTCTGCCTGCCGGCATCGTCGATTTCCTCGCCAAGCAGCCGGATGCCGGCAGTGTGGGCACTTCGATCACGGCGATCCATAGCGCTGCCGACGACTTGCGCGCACGCGTCACGACGATCGTCGACCTTCTGGGTTTCGTCCCGACCCGGCCGGCGTCCACGCTCCTCGACTCCCCTTTTGCCGAGCTGCACGAGCAGCTGGCGACGTGGCTCGAAGCGGTGCCGACGATCTACGAGACGATCCGCTTCAACGACCTCCGGGACGAGCTCGTCGCCCTCGGGTTGCCGGAAGTGGCGCAGGCGGCAGCGGGCTGGGAGCGCGACGCGGACGACCTCGTTCATGCGTTCGACTACAGCTGGTATGCCGGCCTCGTCGCTCACGCTTACGCCGCCTCGCCGACGCTCGCCCGGTTCGACCGCGTCAGGCAGGCGCACCTCATCGACCGCTTCCGCCACCTCGACCAGCTGTCGCTGGGCCACGCGCAGGCCGCGCTCGCGAAGCGGATCTGGGAGACCCAGCCGCGTCTTTCCGATCCGGGAGAGATGGGCATCGTGCGCAACGAGGCCAACAAGAAGCGGCGCCTGATGCCGATCCGCCAGCTCATGGATCAGGCCGGCCGCGCGGTGCAGGCGATCAAGCCTGTTTTCATGATGAGCCCGATGTCCATCGCCAGCTTCCTGCCTCCCGGCAAAGTCGAGTTCGACGTCGTCATCTTCGACGAGGCCTCGCAGGTGAAAGCGGTCGATGCGTTCGGCGCGCTGCTGCGGAGTCGGCAGGCGATCGTTGTCGGCGACACGCGCCAGCTGCCGCCGACCGATTTTTTCGGACGTGACGTCGAGTTCGACGAAGCGGACAACGTCACCGCCGACATCGAAAGCGTGCTGTCGCTTTTTCGCGCCCGCGGCGCCCAGGAACGTTACCTCAGCTGGCATTACCGCAGCCGCCACGAATCGCTGATCGCCGTATCGAATGTCGAGTTCTACGAGCGCAGGCTCACGATCTTCCCGTCGTCGGGCACGAATATGCTGGCAACAGGCCTGGAGATGGTTTGTCTTCCGCATGCGCTGTACGACCGCGGGCGCACGCGCACCAACCGCGACGAAGCCCGCGCGGTCGCCCAGGCAGTGATGGAGCATGCGACGACGCACCCGGGCTTGTCGCTGGGCGTGGTGGCGTTCAGCGTCGCGCAGCGCGACCTGATCCAGGTGGAGTTGGAACTGTTGCGACGCAAATCGCCCGGGTCGGAGCGGTTCTTCACCGAAGCTCATCCCACCGAGCCGTTCTTCGTCAAGAACCTGGAAAACGTGCAGGGCGACGAGCGCGACCGCATTTTCATCAGCATCGGATACGGGCGCAACGAGTCCGGACGGATCGCGAAGGAATTCGGCCCGCTGAACCGCGAAGGCGGCGAGCGGCGCCTCAACGTCCTCATCAGTCGCGCGAAGATGGGCATGACCGTCTTCAGCAACTTCCGCGGCGAGGAACTCGACCTCGACGAGACGGCGAGTCACGGCGTGCGCGCTCTCAAGCACTTCCTCAAGTACGCCGAGACACGCGTGCTGGACATTCCGCGGGAAACGGGGCGCGCGCCCGACTCGCCGTTCGAGTTCGAGGTGATGACCGCGCTGCAGGCGCGCGGCTACCGGATCGAACCCCAGGTCGGCACCGCCGGATATTTCATCGACATGGCGGTCAAGGACCCGGAGCTGCCGGGTCGTTACGTTCTGGCAATCGAATGCGACGGGGCGGCCTATCACAGCTCACGTTCGGCCCGCGACCGCGACCGCCTGCGCCAGGGGGTTCTCGAAGGCCTCGGCTGGACCTTCCACCGGATCTGGAGCACCGACTGGTTCCGCGATCCCGGGCGGGAAGTCGACCGCGCGATCGCCGCGATCGAGGCCGCGTGCGCACTGCGCAAGGCGGCCCGCCCGGTTCGACCGGCTGTCCGGCCCGTGAACGCGCCGGTTATAGAGCGTGCGCAGCCGGACGCGGAGACGACTCCGCCTGGCGTCGCGACTTACCGCAAAGCCGTTCTGCCGCGCTCGGAAGGCGCCGAAGCGATCCACGAGATCGCCGTTCCGCAACTGGGGGACCTCATACAGAAGGTCGTGGCGATCGAAGCGCCCGTCCATGAAGCCGAAGTGACCCGACGCCTGCTGGAGGCTTTTGGCGTGAGCCGTGCCGGCAGTCGCATCACGCACGCAGTTTCGAGGGCAATCGAACACGGCGTGCGCACCGGGCTGTTCGAGCATGCGGGCGGATTTCTCCATACCCAACCGCGCGGCGACGTGCGGGCCAGAAGCCGCAGCGCCTTCGCGCCGGCCGAGCGCAGGATCGAATGGGTCTCGCCGGAGGAACTGGACGCCGCGCTGCTGCAGGCGATCCACGCGGGTTTCTCGATGGAGCGGGAGGCGGCCATCACGAGCGCCGTCGAGGCCCTGGGTTTTGGGCGCGCGTCGGCGAATAGTGCCGGCGTCCTGGGCGGACGACTCGACACACTCCTCGCGACCGGCCGCCTTCGGCTCGTCGCGGATCGCTACGCGGTAGCTTGAAATCAAGGCTGCCAGAGACCTGATCGTCAAGGACGACGCAAACCGGAGCGGTCGCGCAAAATCTACCCCCTACCCCCGCCAGATCACCCAGAGCTTTTGCTGCCACCCGAGCGAGCCCCACCACCGCTCCCCTTCCTCGTACAACGTGATGCCGTCGGAAGTGAGCGTGTAGTAATGGGCGAGCAGGCCCGCTGTGGCACGCGGCGCGATGTAGCCGTTGCGCTCCAGGTAGCCGAAGAAATGCACCGCCAGCGGAACACCTTCAAGGTGCATCAGGCACGACATGTCGAAAAGTCGTATGAACGGATGGCCCGATCGCATCGCCCGCAACACCTTGAGGACATGCCATCGATGGGGAACTCGTTCCGGCCTGGACAATTCAAGGGCACTCGAGATCATCGTAGGCTCCAGGATGAGCAGAGACTATACGTGAAGCAAATTCGACTCCCGCCTGCGTTGCCCGCCCTCGCAGCCGGCCCGTGCCTCAATGATCGCTCCGCCTGCGATGGCGATGCGTACGCCCGGGCCCTTCGGCAAACGCATGCTTCGCGGCGGTCATCGCGGCGAGCGCCGAGGCGACGCGTTGGTTGATGCTCTCCTTCGGCAGCACCCCTTTCGCATCGGGCATGCCTGCGGCGAGCCCCGTCAGCACGGTCATCGCCTCATCGACCGTTGCGACACTGTAGATGTGAAATTGCCCGTTCCGCGCCGCTTCGACGACATCGTTGCGCAGCATCAGGTGACGTACGCTTGCCGACGGGATCACGACGCCTTGCTCCCCGGTCAGCCCGCGTATCGCGCACAGGTCGAAAAACCCTTCGATCTTTTCGTTCACGCCGCCGATCACCTGGACTTCGCCGAGCTGATTGACCGATCCGGTCACGCCGAACGACTGGCGGATCGGCAGCTGTGCGAGCGCGGACAGCAGCGCGCACAGCTCCGCGAGCGACGCCGAATCGCCTTCGACCGGCACATACGACTGTTCGAACACGAGGCTCGCCGACAGTGATAGCGGCTGATGGCGGGCATAGCGGGATGCCAGGAAAGCCGAGAGAATCAGCACGCCTTTGGAGTGGATCGCCCCGCCGAGCTCGATTTCGCGCTCGATATCGATGACGTCGCCTTCACCGAGCCGCGCCGTCGCAGTGATCCGCACCGGGTGGCCGAAGCGCTCTCCCGCCATGTCGACGATCACGAGACCGTTGATCTGGCCGCAGCGCTCGCCCGACGTCGAAATCAGCGTCGTCCCCTCGACCATCGCTTCCAGCACCCGCTCGGAGTAGCGTGCATACCGCCGCGCACGCGAAGCGACGGCGAGATCGACCTGCGCCCGCCCGATGATCGTCAGCTTCGCGTTGCGCGCATGGTAGTCCGCTTCGCGCATCACGTCAGCGAGCAGGCGCGTCTGCAGCGTCAGCCGTCCGCCGTCTTCGGCGATGCGGGCGCCGTGTTCGACCATCGCGGCGATACCGCTGCGGTCGAGCGCCAGCAGGCTCGCCGAGCGGGCGAGCGTCGCCAGAAGATGCGCGTAACGCACGACGTTCTCGGCCGTCCGTGGCAGATCGTCATCGAAATCGGCGCCGACCTTGAAAAGCTCGGGGAAATCGGGATCGTGCTCGGTGAGCAGGAAGAACAGCTCGCGATCGCCGATCAGCACGACCTTGATGTCGCATGGCACCGGCTCCGGCTCGAGAGTCACGATGCTGGTCCAGCCCTGCGCCTCGGCCGGCGGCTCGATGCGGATGTCGCGTCCCCGCAGCACCCGCTTGAGTCCGTCCCACGCAAAAGGTTGCCCGAGCAGGCGCTCGACATCGATAACGAGGTAGCCACCGCAGGCCCGGTGCAGCGCCCCGGCACGGATCAGGTTGAAGTGCGTCACCAGCGTGCCCATCTGCGCGACGTGCTCGATGCGGCCGATGAGGTTGACGAAACCCGGATTGTCCTCGTACACGACCGGTGCGCCGCGCGTTGCCGAGTGATCGACGAGGAGGTTGATCTGGTAACGGTGGAATCGCGTCCGCGCTTCGTCCTCGGGGACGTCTTCCTCGTCTTCGCCGCCAGCCCACTCGTCGCCGCTGTCGAGCAATTCGGCGGTGATCGCCGAAAGAAAACTCTCCACCTGCTCGAGGTCTGCGTAGCGCTCGCGCAAGCCTCGCGTCAGGTGCGACACAGCCGGCGCCAGCGCGTCGCGCGCGGCGCGCTTCATGGCCTCGTGCAATGCCTTGCGCCAACCGGGAAACTGCTCGAGCAGCGCGGTGAGATGATCGCTCCACGCGCCGACTTTGGCTTCGATCGCATCCCGCTCCGGCTGCTGCAAGGCCTCGAACTCCTCCGGCGACATCGTCTCCCCGTCGTGAATCGGCGCAAAGACGAAGCCTTCCGGCGTTTTGAGCAGCGAAATTCCCTCCGCCGCGCACGCCTGCCCGAGCTCACGCAGCGCCGCTTCCTCGCGCGACTTGTGCGCGGCCTGCAAGGATTCGATACGGCTGCTGTAAGTGTCGCTGTCGAGCGCGGCGTCGATCGCCGGCCGCAATTCGCGGATGAACGCCTGCATGTCGGCACGCAGCATTGCCCCTCGGCCGGCCGGCAGCGTCAGCAGCCGTGGGCGCAGCGGATCGTCGAAATTATGCAGGTAACACAGGTCCGGCGGCACCTCGCCCTGGTCCGCGAGTTCGCGCAGCAGGCGCTGCACCGCGACGTGGCGACCGGTGCCCGATTCACCGAGGACGAAAACATGGTAGCCGGGCTGACGCATCGCCAGACCGAAACGCAGCGCGTCCTCGGCCCGCGCCTGCCCGAGCCCGCCCGGCAGATCGGGGAGACCGGCCGTCGAATCGAATTCGAAAACGTCCGACGCACAAGCCACGCGCAACCATTGCGCTGGCAGAGGCTCGAAATCGGCCATATCGTCGTTCTCCAGATGCCGCAATGAAACGGGAGCTCCGGCCGACCTGCCCGAAGCTCCCGTCATGATCCCCTTCAATCCGCTTCGACGGCAAGGTGCCGATCACCTCCACTCCTTGCGTCGCATGTCGTTTCCCCAGCGCTGGTCGTGGGGACTGACGACGTGCTCGAACTGCGGAAAACATCGGTCGTGCTCGAGAAGCAGCGCCATGATCGTTGCGCCATGTTCGCGCGGAAAACCCTGCCGCGTACCGCCGCGCGTGTCGGTCATCAGCATGAAAAGGAACTTCCGGCACTCCGGGTTTCCCCACAGCAGGTCGATTTTCCGCAGATGGGGAAACCGTTCGTAAAGCTCTTCGGTCGACGTTTCGGTAACTTTTCTCCGCATCGGAACACTCCGCCCGGCCTCGTGCAGCCATTGAAATCGAGAATTCGCTTTTATATCCGAGCCGCCAGTTGCGAACCACCGGGACCGGCAGCGCGTCGTGACACAGTAGGCACACCGGAAGGAACACGACGGATGAAGGGACTGAAGCGGCCCGGCTTGCGTGCCTTGTCGATGCTGCCGATAATGGAAAAGCCGACGGCTGTCACCCTGGCTACTTGCTCCAGGGCAAGGAATCCGGAGGCACGGCGTCCGATAATCGCCAAAAGCTCTCAGCGAACCGCGTCACATGAAAATCATCCCGATCCAGCCCGGCCCTTCGAGCGCCTCACCGACTGTCTCCGGCACCCCTTATCCGACTGAGGGCCCGCTGAAGGATCGGCGCGACCGCGCGGTACAGGACCTTCGGATCTCCGTCACCGACCGCTGCAATTTCCGCTGCATCTACTGCATGCCGCGCTCGGTGTTCGGGGCCGACTACCCGTTCCTGCCGCGCACGGAATTGCTGTCGTTCGAGGAAATCACCCGCGTCGCCCGCCGCTTCGCAGCGCGTGGCGTGCGCAAGATCCGCATCACCGGCGGCGAGCCGCTGCTGCGCAAGCACGTCGAGAACCTCATCGAAATGCTGGCGCAGATTCCCAACATCGAACTGACGCTCACGACCAACGGCGTGCTGCTGCCGAAAATGGCGCGGACCTTGAAGGACGCGGGCCTCGATCGCGTCACGATCAGCCTCGACGCGATCGACGATCCGACCTTCCGGCTCATGAACGATGCCGATTTCCCGGTCGCGGCAGTGCTCGAAGGCATCGCCGCAGCCAAGGATGCCGGGCTCGGACCGATCAAGGTGAACATGGTCGTCAAGCGCGGCGTCAACGACTCCGGCATCCTCGACATGGCGCGCCATTTCCGCGGCAGCGGCCACATCCTGCGCTTCATCGAGTTCATGGACGTCGGCAGCTCGAACGGCTGGAAGCTCGATTCGGTCGTGCCCTCGCGTGAAATCATCGAACGCATCAACCAGGTCTTTCCCCTTGAACAGGTCGATCCGAACTACACCGGCGAAGTCGCCGAGCGCTGGCGTTATCGCGACGGCGCCGGCGAGATCGGCGTCATCTCGTCGGTGACGCAAGCGTTCTGCTCGACCTGCTCACGCATCCGGCTGTCGACGGAAGGCAAACTCTACACCTGCCTGTTCGCGCAGACCGGGCACGATCTGCGTGAAATGCTGCGCGCGGGCGTCTCCGATGACGAGCTGGACCAGACGATCGCCGGCGTGTGGCACAACCGGGAAGATCGCTACTCGGAAATCCGCACCGCGAATACCGCCGGACTGCGCAAGATCGAAATGTCCTACATCGGCGGTTGAGCCACGCCGCCGACGCGCATACCGTCCCGTCAGCCCGCACCGCCTTCCGCCCGCCTCACCGACGCCACCATCACCGGCACCAGCTCATCGCTGGCCCCCTGGTCGAGCTGCGCCGACTCGATTTTCTGGAAATGCGCGCTGATCTTGCGCGAGCTGACCTGCACGTCCTGAACATCCTTGCTCGCCTGCTCGATGTGGCGGGCGAGCGCGTTCATGCGTTCGTCGAAGCGCGCGAAGTCCTTCGCGAGCTTGCCGAGCGCATCCTTGATGACGTGCACCTGCTTGCGCGTCTCGACGTCCTTCAAGACCGCGCGCGCGGTGTTCAGCACCGCCATCAGCGTCGTCGGCGACACGATCCACACCCGGCGCCCCTGCGCGTAGGCGACGACTTCCGGATGATGGGCGTGGATCTCCGCGAACACGGCTTCGGCCGGTACGAACATCACTGCGCCGTCGGAAGTCACGTCCGGGATGATGTATTTCGACGCGATCGCGTCCACATGGCGCCTGACATCGGCGCGAAACGCCGTTTGCGCGAGCTTGCGGTCGAGGTCCGAAACGCTTTCGCCGACCATGCGGTGGTAGTTCTCGAGCGGAAACTTCGAATCGACACCGACGAGGCCGGTCGGCTCGGGCAGGCGCAGCGCGCAATCGACACGCGCATTGTTCGGCAGCGTATGCTGGAATGCGTAGGAATCGGGCGGCAGCATGTTGCGCACCAGCGCTTCGAGCTGCACTTCGCCGAACGCACCGCGCGCGCGCTTGTCGCCGAGCAGTTCCTGCAGGCTGACGACGTTCGTGGTCAGACCGTCTATTTTTTTCTGCGCTTCGTCGATCGTCGCAAGCCGGGCCATCACGTTCGTGAACGTCTCGTTGGTCTTGCGAAAGCCTTCGTCGAGGCGCTCGTTGACGTGGCCGGACAGGGTTTCGAGACGACGATCGACGCTGCGCGTCATCGCTTCGATGCTCGCGGCGAGCTGGCCCGATGCGCCCGCGAGCCCGCGCTGCAGCAGGTCGCGATCGGCGCGTGCATGTTCGGCGAGCCGGTCGGCCTGGCGCGCCAGGCCGTCGTGCAGGTCGCCGAGCATCGCGCGATGCTGCCCGGCGAGCGCAGCCTCGACTTCAGCGACGAGCACCTCCGGAAGATCCTGTTCGAGCCGGCGCATGCGCCACGCCAGCCAGACGACGATCACGATCAGTCCGGCCACCAGCCCGGCCAGCATGTATTCAGGCATCCGCATCGCACCCCGTTCGAAATCGTGCCGGATTATAGCGACGATGATCCGGCGCGCCCCGCCCGCTTGCAGTTGCCGCAACGCGGGCACCGGGCGGGAACGCCGGACTCCGGCAGCAAATCGCCCGCAGCGCCGCGGGGATGGCGGGAGTCGGCGCCGGAATCACGCCGACGCGCGCAGGCTCGCGAGCGGCGGACGCGCGAGCAGCTTGCGCGTGCCGAGCCAACCTCCCGCGACCACGCCGCCTGCGCCGATGATGATTGCGAACAGGATGGGCCACGGCGCCGGCACGTACGCCATCTTGAACACGTAATGCGCAAGGGCCCAGCCGATCACCGTGGCTCCGACGCCCGCGAGCGCTCCGGCGACGCCGCCGAGGACGAGAAATTCGGCGAACAGCGCGCCCCGCACCTGCCGGTTGCGCGCGCCGAGCGTGCGCAGTACCGCGAGTTCGTAGTCGCGCTCGTCGTGCGTCGATTGCAGCGCCGCATACAGCACGACGAACCCTGCCAGCACCGCGAAGCCGAACACGAACTGCACGATCAGCACCAGCTTGTCGGTCATCGAGCGGACCTGCTCGATGACCGCGCCGACATCGATGACTGACAGGTTCGGGAAACGGGCCACCAGGGCGGCCGTAAATGCGTGGCTGTCGGGGGGCAGACGAAAGCTCGTGATCAGGCTCGCCGGATCGTCTTCGAGCATGCCGGGCGCGGCGATGAAAAAGAAATTGACGCGCATCGAATTCCAGTCGAGCTCGCGCACGCTGGTGATCGGTGCCTCGACGAGGCGTCCGGCGATATCGAAGCGCACGCGGTCGCCGACCGCCAACCCGAAAGTCTCGGCGAGGCCTTTCTCGACCGAAAACTGGGCTTCGCGTTGATCGCCGTGCCAGCGCCCGTCCGTGATCCGATTGCCGTCGGGAAGCATGGCGCCGTAACTCAGGTTGAACTCCCGTTCGGCGAGCCGTTTCGTGCGCTGATCGACGAAATCGTCCGGATCGACCGGCCGGTCGTTGATCGCGACGAGGCGCCCGCGGATCATCGGCATGATGTCGGGAGCAACGAGTCCGTGGTCGACGAAGAACGCCGCGAGCGCTTCGCGCTGATCGGGCTGGATATTGATGATGAAGCGGTTCGGCGCGTCCGGCGGCGTCATCCCGCGCCAGTTCTCGAGCAGGTCCGCACGCACCAGCGTCAGCAGCAGAAGCGCCGTCAGCCCCAGACCGAGCGCGGTCGCCTGGATCACGCTGCCTGCCATGCGCCGCGCGAGCGACGCGAGGCCGTAGCGCCAGCCGCCATGGCGGATCGTGCGGCGGCCTTTCGAGCCGGCGATCGCATGCAACACGCCCCACGCCGCGAGCGCAAACAGGCCGAGCGCCGCCGCAAAACCGGCCGCGACCGTCGCGCCGAGCTTCAGGTCGCCGGCGATCCAGAAAATGATCGCGAGCAGCGCGCCGGCGCCGCACGCCCATGCAAGTCCGCTGACCGGCTCGACCACGCCCAGTTCACGCCGCAGCACACGCAGCGTCGATACTTTCCCGAGGCGCAGCAGTTGCGGCAGCACGAAGCCGACGAGCAGCACCATGCCGACCGCGAGGCCATGCGCAAACGGCAGCAGCGACGGCGGCGGCAGCTCCGCTCCCATCACTTCGGCGAGCACGGCCGCGAGCCCGAATTGCACCGCCCAGCCGGCCACACCGCCGAGCGTCGCCGCGACGAGGCCGAAGAACACGAACTCGCCGACGACGATCCACAACACCTGCGCCTGGCGCGCGCCCAGGCAGCGCATCACCGCGCAGCCATCGAGATGACGCTGCATGAAGCGGCGCGCCGCAAGGCCGACCGCGACCGCGGCGAGGATCACCGCGAGCAGCGCCGCGAGCCGCAGGAAGCGCTGCGCCTGGTCGAGCGCGCCACGCACCTCGGGGCGCGCATTCTCGATGCTTTCCACTGCCTGTCCGCGCCCGAGCCGCTGCCGCGCCCAGGGTTCGAAACCCGCGACGGCGTCCGGTTCGCCCGCCAGATGCAGCCGCCACGTCGCGCGGCTGCCGGCGATCAACAGGCCCGTTGCGGGCAGGTCCGCGGCGTTGAAGATCGCCCGCGGCAACAGGCTGAAGAAATTCGCGCCGCGATCCGACTCGAACGTCACCATCGCGCCGACGCGGAACTCGAGCTGCCCGAGTCCAACCGTGTCGCCGACTGCGACGCCGAGCGCGGCGAAAAGCCGTTCGTCGAGCCAGACTTCGCCGCGCTGCGGCATTCGCTCGGCGACCGCATCCGGGCGGTTCGGACCAGGCGCGACGCGCACGCTGCCGCGCAGCGGATAGTCCGCCTCGACCGCCTTGACGCCCGCAAGCTGGGCCGCCTCTGCGGTGCTCACCATGCTCGTGAATACCACTGTCTCGGCGGTCCGCAGGCCGCGCCGCCGTGCTTCGTCCGCAAACTGCTGGTCCCACGGCCGGTCGGCGCGCAGCAACAGGTCGCCTCCGAGCAACTGGTTCGCTTCGCGGTCGAGCCCGCGCGACACGCGGTCGGCAAGGAAACCGACGCTCGTCAGGCTCGCCACTGCGATGACGATCGCGAGGCCGAGCAGGAGCAACTCGCCCGCGCGCAGGTCGCGCAACATCATGCGCCACGCGAGCCGGATGGTTTTCATGTCGACCGCAGAATCCTGTCGCGCACGCTCATCGCGCCGGCGCGAGTACCTTGCGCACCAGTTCGACCCAGTACGCGACGCCGGTCGCGATGATGTCGTCGTTGAAATCGTAAGTCGGGTTGTGCAGCATGCACCCGCCTTCGCCCTCGCCGTTGCCGATCCAGACATAGCAGCCGGGCTTGCGCTGCAGGAAGTACGCGAAGTCTTCCGCTCCCATGCTCGGACGGGTATCGGTCGCGACATTCGCCGAGCCGACCAGTTCGCTCGCCACTTCCGCACAGAGGGCAGCTTCGGCCGCGCTGTTTATCGTCGGCGGATAGCCGCGGCGATAATCCAGCCTGACTTCGACATCGAACGCCGCGGCGACGCCGTCGCAGATGCGCTGCAGCGCCGATTCGACCCGACCCTGCACGATTTCGCTGAAGGCACGCACGGTACCGCCCAGCTGGGCGCGGTCAGGAATGACGTTGTACGCCTCGCCGGCATTGAACCGCGTGACGGACACCACTGCCGAATCGATCGGATCGAGCGTACGGCTGACGATCGTCTGGATCGCCTGCACCAGCGCCGCGCCTGCGGTCACCGGGTCGGCGCCCAGATGAGGCATCGCCGCGTGGGCGCCGTGACCGCGCACGTCGATGTCGAAACGGTCGGCGCTCGCCATGACCGGGCCGCTGCGCACACCGAACTGTCCGGCCGGCATGCCGGGCCAGTTGTGCATGCCGAAAACCGACTCCATCGGAAAACGGTCGAACAGGCCGTCCTCGATCATCGCCAGCCCGCCTCCTTCGCCTTCCTCGGCAGGCTGGAAAATCAGATACACAGTGCCGTCGAAGTCGCGTCGCGCCGCGAGCGCGTCGGCCGCGCCGAGCAGCATCGTCGCATGGCCGTCATGCCCGCACGCATGCATGCACCCTTCGTGCACGGAACGGTGCGCGAACGCGTTGCGCTCCTGCATCGGCAGCGCATCGATATCGGCGCGCAGGCCGATCGCCCGCAGGCTGCGTCCGCCGCGCACGACGCCGACGACTCCGGTCCTGCCGAGGCCGCGGTGGACTTCGATGCCCGCGGCTTCGAGATGGCGCGCGATCAGCTCGGCGGTACGGTGTTCGGCGAACGCGAGTTCGGGATGGGCGTGGAGGTCGCGGCGTATCTCGGTGAGTTTCGCGAGACGGGGCCGGATGGATTCGATGACGCTCATGTCTGCCCCCTTGTGAATCGGGTTTCGGTGACGTTGTGCGAAAACATCGAGTGTAATGATCCTGACGCCGGCCGTCGAACCGGGCGAGGGCTGCGCGACCGCAGCGACGAATTGCTTTCCTTCCACGGGGACGGCGAGCCGCCTTCCCCGTGGAAAATGTCGCAGCTTTCGTTACGAAGGCCTCAGATGACGCCCTGCGCGAGCATCGCGTCGGCGACCTTGACGAAGCCGGCAACGTTCGCGCCGTCGGAGTAATTCACCGAACCGTCGGGCTTGCTGCCGTACTGCAGGCACATGCGGTGAATCCCCTGCATGATCTCGAGCAGGCGCGCATCGACCTCTTCGCGGGTCCACGACAGCCGCATCGCGTTCTGGCTCATCTCCAGCCCCGAAGTGGCGACGCCGCCGGCGTTGCTCGCCTTGCCCGGCGCATACAGCACGCCGTTCTTCTCGAACACGCGCACCGCAGCCGCATTGCACGGCATGTTCGCGCCTTCGGCGACGCACTTGACGCCGTTGCGCACGAGCACCGCGGCGTCGTCACCGTCGACCTCGTTCTGCGTCGCGCACGGGAACGCCACGTCGACCGGGACGTGCCACGGCCGCTTGCCGGGCTCGAAATGCAGGCCGAGGCGCTCGGCGTATTCGCTGACGCGACCGTAATGCACGTTCTTGACGTCCATCAGCACCGCGAGCTTTTCGGGCGTGAAGCCCGCCTCGTCGATGACCGTGCCGCTCGAGTCGGACGCGGTGATGACTTTCGCGCCGAGCGCCATCGCCTTCTCGATGCCGTACTGCGCGACGTTGCCCGAGCCCGAGACCGAAACCGTCATGCCCGCCATCGTCTGCCCCGCGTGACGCAGCATCTCCTCGGCGAAATACACCATGCCGTAACCGGTTGCCTCCGGACGGATCAGCGAGCCGCCAAAGCTCAGCCCTTTGCCCGTGAACACGCAGCTCGCCTTGTTCGACAGCTTCTTCATCATCCCGGCCATGAAGCCGACCTCGCGCCCGCCGACCCCGATATCGCCCGCCGGCACGTCCGTGTCAGCGCCGATATGACGGTACAGCTCGGTGATGAAAGCCTGACAGAAGCGCATCACCTCGCCCGGGCTGCGACCTTTCGGATCGAAATCCGACCCGCCCTTGCCGCCGCCCATCGGCAGCGTCGTCAGCGCGTTCTTGAAAGTCTGCTCGAACGCGAGGAACTTCAGCACCGACAGGTTCACCGACGGGTGGAAACGCAGTCCGCCCTTGAAAGGCCCGATCGCCGAGCTGTGCTGGATGCGGTAGCCGCGGTTGACCTGCACTTCGCCGCGGTCGTCGACCCACGACACCCGGAACTGGATCGCGCGCTCCGGCTCGACGAGGCGGTCGAGCAGGCCGTGTTCAGCATAGCGCGGATGTTCGGTGATGAACGGCACGAGGCTTTCCATGACCTCGGCGACCGCCTGGATGAACTCGGGCTGACCGGGATTGCGTTGTTCTACGTGAGAGAGGAACTCTTCAAGGGACTGATAGCGCATTGCATTGACCTTTGGCAGGAAGGTGACCGGACACCCGCGAAGCGCGGGCGGACGAGGATTTTCCTTGAACTCGCCGTTTCCTGCACTATTTTTGTGCCTCACGCGCACCATTCCGGTTCATTCGCGGTTTTCATCGCGACCGCACCGCACCCACCCCTACCTGGTCTCGCGCCGCATCCCCGGCGACGCCTTCGCGCGCCTGCTGCGCTCGGTTCGTACCAGCTCGGCGATGTCGGTGTTGCCGTTGGCCTGCGCCCAGCTGTCGACCGTGAAGCCCGCGTCGTTCTTCTGGTCGAGATCGACGTCCGTGCGCAGCAGCCGGCGCACGACGTCGATGTGGCCGTTGCGCGCCGCGAGCATCAGCGCGTTCGATTGGTTCGGCGCCAGCGCATTGACGTCCGCGCCTTGCGCGAGCAGGCGTTCGAGGATCGCGACACGGCCTTCGAAAGCGGCGTACATCAGCGGCGTCCAGCCGTCATGATTGACCGGAGCGCCGGCATCGAGGAGCACATCGACGACATCGTCATGGCCCTTGAGCACCGCCATCATCAACGCCGAATCCCCCGCCGCGTTGCGTTGGCCGAGCTTCGGCCGGAATTCGAGAAGCGCCGCGACGGTGTCCGCGTGGCCTTCGCGCGCCGCGAGGATCAACAGCGTATTGCCCTGTTCATCGACGGTGTTCGGATCGAGCCCGCGGCTGAGCAGCTGTACCAGCGGCCGGGTTTCGCCGAGCCGCGCGGCGTTCAGCGAATCTTCGTAGCTGCTGGCCAGGACGGATGCGCTGCCGAGCGCGACGGCAAGCAGTGCGGCAAGGATCGTTCGCTTCATGGGATCAGGATCTCCGGGCGTGGCGGAACAGGCGGAAGAAATTTTCGGTCGTCGCCGCAGCGATGCGCTCCAGCGGCTCGTTGCGCAGGCGCGCGATCTCTTCGGCGACATGCACCACCCAGGCGGGTTCATTCGTCTTGCCGCGGTGCGGCACCGGCGCGAGATACGGCGCATCGGTTTCGATCAGCAGGCGATCGAGCGGAACGTACTGCGCGACCGCCTTGAGATCGGTCGCGTTCCTGAACGTGACGATGCCGGAGAAGGAAATGTAGAAGCCGAGGTCGAGCGCCGCTTCGGCGACCTCGCGCGTCTCGGTGAAGCAGTGCATGACACCGCCCACCCCGGCGGCATCTTCTTCACGCATCAGGCGCAGCGTATCGGCCGCGGCGGAGCGAGTATGGATGATCAGCGGCTTGCCGCAGGCGCGCGCAGCACGAATGTGGGTGCGAAAGCGCGCCCGCTGCCATTCCGGAGCGTCTTTCTGCCAGTGGTAATCGAGGCCCGTCTCGCCGATCGCGACGACTTTCGGGTGATCGGCGAGCGTGCCGAGGCGCGCCGCGTCGGGCTCCTCGACGTCGTCGTTGTCGGGATGAACGCCGGCCGAGGCGAAGAGATTCGCATGACGCTCGGTGAGCGCCAGCACCCGCGGGAAGTCTTCGAGCTTCACGCTGACGCACAGCGCGTGACCGACGCGATTCGCCGCCATTGCCGCGAGCACGGCGTCTTCACGCGCGGCCAGGTCGGGAAAATCGAGATGACAGTGTGAATCGACGAACATGGAATCGACGAACCTCGGGGAAACCGGGCGGAATCAAAGGGTGTGGGTCGGACGACTGGAACCGAGGTGTCCGGCGAGGATCTGCTCGATGCGCCCGCGCAGCGCGCGTCCCGAATCGTCGGCGCTGAAATGCACGCCGATCCCCTGCGTGCGGCCGCCCTGGGCGTCAGGCGGCGTAATCCATACGACGGTCCCCGCGACCGGGTGCTTCGTCGGATCGTCCATCAGTTGCAGCAGCATGAACACCTCGTCGCCGATCTGATGCGGCCGCGGCGTCGGCACGAAAATGCCGCCGTTCGCGAGGAACGGCATATACGCGGCGTACAGCGCGGATTTCGAGTTGATGTTCAGCGACAACACGCTCGGACGTGCAGCGCTCGGTTTGCTTTCGCTCATGATGACGGTCCGGCCAGCGCACGTACATAGCGCAACAGCATGTCTTCGAGCATCAGTCGGGCATTCAGCGGATGCTGGGCAACCCGGCGAATCCGGGCGAGCTCATTGTAGCAGTTCAACACTGCGGCGACGGTCGAGCGCTGCGCCAGCGCGCGCACGACGCCTTCCTCGCGGGGAAAAAACCGTACGCGACCGCCGAGGCGCAGCGACGCGAGATCGGTCACCCAGCGCTGCATCCACTCGACCAGCTGCACGACACCGAAACCGGCAGCGAGCGCTTCCTTGGATTTCAGCCAGGTTTCCCACTGACCGGCGAGCTGGAGCGGATCGGTCGCGGGCAATTGCGCCACGTCGCGCACGAAACGGCCCAGCAGTGCGCCGGCGCCCTGTCCGGCCAAGCGCTGCGCGGCCAGCGGCATGCCGCCGGTCAGGGCGAGCAGCTCCGCGGCCGGCGCATCGTGCGTGCCGAGCCACTGCCCGACCACGTCCGCGGCGGGCCGCGAAAAGCTCCACTGCTGGCAGCGGCTGCGGATCGTCGGCAGCAGGCGGCGCGGCGCCGAGGACACGAGCACGAACAGGCAACCGGCGGGAGGCTCTTCGAGCAGCTTCAGCAGCGCGTTCGCGGTATACGGGTTCATCGCGTCGGCCGGATCGACGACGATGACGCGCCGCCCGCTCTGGTGGCCGGTCACCGAAAGCGACTGCTGCAGCTCGCGGATCTGCTCGATGACGATCTGCGTGGATTTCTTCTTTGCCACCCCGGCGTCGCGTTCCCCGCCTTCCCGGCCCTCGTCGCCGTCGCCGCCTTCCCTGTCGGCAGCCGGCACGATCATGAAGAGGTCGGGGTGGTTGCCCGAGCGGCGCAGCTGACAGGTCGTGCACTGGTCGCACGCGAGGCCGTCGGCGCGCGGCGTCGCACACAACAGGCGCGCCGCCAATGCGTCGGCGAGATCGCGCTTGCCGAGTCCCGCCGGGCCGACGAACAGCAGCGCGTGCGGCAGGCGTTCGTCGAGCGCGACGAGCCGCTGCCAGGTTTGCTGCAGCCACGGGTGCATCATCGCAGGCAACACTCCTCGACGATCGCCTCGACCTCGGCGCGGATCGATTCGGGCGTGCGCCCGGCATCGACGATGCGTATGCGCGCGGGCGCGATGCGCGCCCGTTCGAGGTACGCGGCACGCACCCGCTCGAAGAAATCGCGCTGCTCGCGCTCGAAGCGGTCGGGTTGCGCGCCGCCCCTCGCGAGCCGCGCAGCGGCGACTTCCGGCGGCAGATCGAAGACGAGCGTCAGGTCGGGCTGGAAGCCCGGATGCACCCACGCTTCGAGCGCTGCGAATTTCGCCGGGTCGAGGCCGCGGCCGCCGACCTGGTACGCATAGGTGGCATCCGAAAAGCGGTCCGACACGACCCAACGCCCGGCCGCGAGTGCCGGCAGGATGCGCGCGGCAAGATGCTCGCGGCGCGCGGCGAACATCAGCATCGCTTCGGTTTCGAGGTGCATCGGTTCGTGCAGCAGCAGCTCGCGCAAGCGCTCGCCGAGCGCGGTGCCCCGGGCTCGCGGGTCTGTTCGACGCACAGTCCGCGCGCCTCAAGGAGCGCGACGACGGCCGCGATCTGGCTGCTCTTGCCCGCCCCGTCTATGCCTTCGAACGTGATGAAACGTGCCGGCGCCTGCGATCCGCTCAACTTCCTGTTCTCCGCTGATATTGAGTCACGGCCTTGTTATGGTCATTCAGATTCGTCGAAAACTCGCTCGTGCCGTCACCGCGTGAGACGAAATAAAGATAATCGGTCGTCGCCGGCCTGACCGCGGCAATCAGCGCGTCGAGTCCCGGCATCGCGATCGGGGTCGGCGGAAGTCCGCTGCGCGTATAGGTGTTGTACGCGTGATCGGTTTCGAGGTCGCGCTTGCGCAGATTCCCGTCGAACGCGCTGCCCTGGCCATAGATCACCGTCGGATCGGTCTGCAAACGCATGCCGCTGCGCAGGCGGTTGATGAACACCGACGCGATCAGCGCGCGATCTTCCGCGCGGCCGGTTTCCTTCTCGACGATCGACGCGAGGATCAGCGCTTCGTACGGCGACGCGAGCGGCAGATCGGAGTTTCGCGCCTCCCACACCTGCGCGAGCCGCTCGTGCATCGCCCGATACGAGCGGGCGAGCAGCGCCAGCGCGCTCGACTGCTTGTCGAAAAGATAGGTATCGGGAAAGAACAGCCCTTCGGGGTGGGATTCGGTCGCACCGACGCGCTGCAGGATCTCCGCCTCCGACAGGCCCACGGTGTCCTGGATCAGCTCGGCGTTTGCTTCGAGCGCGGCCCGCACCTGGCTGAAATTCCACCCCTCGACGAGGCGCAGTTGAGCCTGCGAGACATCGCCGCTCGACAGCTTGAGGATCAGCAGCCACGGCGTGATCCCGGTGTGGACCTCGTAGCTGCCCGCCAGAATGCGGTCGGCCTTGCCCGTGAGCCGCGCAATCCAGTACAGCACGCGCGGATCGATATCGACACCCGCGTCGGCGATCGCCGCAGCCGCTTCGCGCATCGTAAACCCGCGCTGCACCGTGAAGTCGACGACCGGCCGGGCGAGCGGCAGCGGACGCGTGACATACCACCACGCAGCGGAGAGACCCGCTGCAGCGCCGAGTGCGACGACGAGAAACAATCGGAGGAGCAGCGACTTCATGCGATAGTGAAATAATTGAACTTCGGCGTGTCGGAGGCGATGCGCCGGCGACCGCTTGGGGCGGGCGGACCCTATAATACTTCATCGCATTCTCCGACTCCGGCTTAACGACATGAATACGAATTCGACCTGGACCCATTCGACCTGGACCGATTTTCTCATCGCGGAAGGCGCTACGATCGAAAGCACCGGCATCCGTTTCGATACCCCGGACGCCGGGCTTGCGCCGGCTGCCACTGTCGTCGTGCCGCTCGTCAATCTCGGGATCATCCGCAGTCGCGGCGAAGATTCCGCGCCGTTCCTGCACAACCTGTTCTCGAACGACGTCAAGAACCTCTCGGCCGACGGCGCGCAGTGGACCAGCTTCAACTCGCCGAAAGGCAGGATGCTCGCGAGCATCCTGCTGTGGAAGGAAGCCGACGGTCACGCGCTCGTGACGTCCGCCGACCTCCAGCCGGCGCTGCTGAAGAAGCTGTCGATGTACGTGCTGCGCAGCAAAGTCAGGCTCGCCGATGACGGCGCCGAAACGGCGCTCGTCGGGGTCAGCGGCGGCGACGCGAGCCAGGTGCTTGCGCGCGCCGGGCTCGCCGTGCCGCCCGCGGCGATGACGCAGGCCGTAACGGGGGACACGCGCTGCATCCGCCTCGATGACAACAACTTCCTCGTCGCGCTTCCCGTCGCCGACGCTCCGCAAGCATTTGGCGCACTGCTCGCGGCGGGCGCGGCGAAGGCCGGCAGCGCAGCGTGGCAGCTCGCGATGGTGCGCGCCGGCGTGCCGCTGATCACCGTTCCGACGCAGGAAGAATTCGTCGCGCAGATGCTCAACTATGAAATCATTGGCGGCGTCAGTTTCCAGAAAGGCTGCTACCCCGGCCAGGAGATCGTCGCCCGGACGCAGTACCTCGGGAAGCTCAAGAAGCGCATGTACCACGTTCGGATCGCCGATGGCACGGAGCCGCTGCCGGGCGCCGATGTCTTCGCGCCGGAGTTCGGCGACCAGTCCGCCGGCAAGCTCGTCAACGTCGCGCCCTCCCCCGAAGGCGGGTTCGAGGCGCTCGCGGTCATGCAGACCAGCTGCGCCGAAGCGGGTGACGTGCATCTGGGCAGCCTTGCCGGTCCGCGGCTTTCGTTTCTCGACCTTCCTTACGCGCTGCCCTGAACGATGGCCACCAGCGAAACCGCGCGCATTCATTACTTCATTTACTACCGCATTCGCGCCGGCATCGACCGCGACGATGCGCATGCGAACGTGCGCGCGATGCAGGCTGCGGTCGCGGCCCGCACGATGGTCGCAGGGCGGCTGATGGAGCGCCGCGGCGACGATGCGACGTGGATGGAGATGTACGAATCCGTTGCCGATCCGGTCGCTTTCGAAGCGGCGCTTGCTGCCGAGATCGAAGCGCATCGGCTCGCCGACCTGATCGAGCCCGGTTCGGCCAGGCACCTCGAACGTTTCGTCGAATGTGCCTGATCGTCGTCGGCTGGCAGGCTCACCCCGACTACCCGCTCGTCGTGGCCGCGAACCGCGACGAGTTCCTCGCGCGTCCCGCAGTGCCCGCGCACTGGTGGACCGACGCGCCGGATCTGCTCGCCGGTCGGGACCTCGAAGGCGGCGGGACGTGGATGGGCGTCACGCGCAGCGGACGCTTCGCGGCATTGACGAATTATCGCGACCCGACGCTGCACCGGCCGGGGGCGCCGTCGCGCGGCGTTCTCGTGCGCGACTGCCTCACTGCGGCCGCAAACGCCAATGCCAACTCCGATGCCGACTCGACCCTGCGCCGGATTGCGGCAGTCAGTCCGGACTACGCTGCATTCAACCTGTTCGTCAGCGACGGCCGGCATCTGGGCATTCATGAAAGCACCATCGGCAGCGTACGGCTGCTCGAGACCGGCATCTACGGGCTGTCGAACCATCTTCTCGATACGCCGTGGCCGAAAGTCCGGCTTGCCCGCGAGCGCTTCGCCGCCGCCCTCGCCCGCCTACCCGAAGACGGCGAGGACGCGCTCCTTCCGCTGTTGCGCGATGACGCCCCGGCGCCCGACAGCCACCTGCCGGAAACGGGCGTCAGCGCAGACTGGGAGCGTTGGCTGTCGCCCGCCTTCATCCGCGCGCCGGGTTACGGCACGCGCTGCTCCACCGTGATCACGATGCGGCGCGACGGCGACGTGAGGTTCGTCGAATGGACGTGGGACGACCAGGGCGAACTTGCAAGCGAAGTGCGGCACCGCTTTACCACACGCCCTCCCATCGCACGCTGAGTCGCCGCTGACCCCCCTTGTCCGCCGCAGCACCGCGTGCCGCCGGGCGGCCCTACTCGACGATCTCGACGGCGGTGCCGGCCGGGACGAGCTCGAACAGCTCGATGACGTCGCGGTTGCGCATGCGGATGCAGCCGTGCGACCGCGGCACGCCCATCGGCTGATCGTCCGGCGTGCCATGAATGTAGATATAACGGCGCATCGAATCGACGTTGCCGAGCCGATTGCGCCCCGGCTCGCACCCGCACAGCCACAGAATGCGGGACAAAATCCAGTCGCGGCCGGGATGCCGGGCAGCGAAACCGGGCGACCAGATTTCGCCGGTCGGACGCCGTCCGCGAAATACCGTGCAGATAGGCGCATGGGCGCCGATTCTGGCACGAATGCGGTGCAGGCCGCGCGGCGTGCAGCCGCTGTCCCGAACTTCGCCGGCACCTTTCTCGCCGGTCGATACCGGATAGCACCGGATGCAGGCTTCGTCCGGCCCGAACAGAAACAGCCGCTGCCCGGCAATGCTGATCCGGATGTGCACGATTGTCACGCGATCAGCGTGCGCCCGCGCCGGGCCGCGAAGAACCCCGACAGCAGGCGGCCGCATTCGTCGGCGAGCACGCCGCCGGCGACCTGCGCGTGATGATTCAGCCGGCGCTCGGCAAAAAGATCAATCACGCTGCCGGCGACCCCCGTCTTCGGATCGCGCGCGCCGAACACGACGCGCCCCACCCGCGCATGCATGATCGCGCCGCTGCACATCGCGCACGGTTCGAGCGTGACGAACAGCTCGCAGCCGGGAAAGCGGTAATTTCCGAGCCGCTCGCCCGCGTCGCGCAACGCCATCACTTCGGCGTGGGCAGTCGGATCGTGGCGCCCGATCGGCTGGTTGAAGCCGCGGCCGACGATCTCGCCGTCGAGCACGACGACCGCACCGACCGGCACCTCGTCGCACGCTCCCGCCCTTCGCGCCTGCTCCAGCGCCGCACGCATGAAATCTTCGTCACTCATCGAACTCGTCTCCTCGCCCCGCAGTTTACTGGAGCGCGGCTGTGCAGCGCCACGACAGCGCGCGCCGGTCGGCGGGCGAAGTTGAATAATCGCCGCGGGGACAATACGATGACGCGTTTCGCGTCCCGCTCCTCATCTCCCATTCCCCCGCCCGGCAACACTCAAGCCGTCATCATCAATGTCAGAGAACTCCGTTGTCACCATGGATCAGCTCCGGGTCGGACTGTACGTCGTTCTCGATGTCAGCTGGTTCGAGCATCCTTTTGCGTTCAGCCATTTCAAGATCAAGACCGAGGAGCAGATCAGGACCATCCGCAGCCTCGGCCTGAAGACGGTCCGCTACAACCCGTCCCTCAGCGACATCAGCGCACCGCTCCAGGGCGCTCCGCGACAAGCGCCTCCGGCAGCCGCCGCGGACGCCAAGCCCGATCTGGCCCCCGCGCTCCAGGCCAAGCGCGCGTTGATGGAGCGGATCAAAGCGCAGCGCGAAGCTGCCGCACGCATCGAGAACGCCTTTATCAATTCGGCCAAGGCGATCCGCGACATCGAGAAGAACCTGCTGTCCCGGCCTGCCGAAACCGTGCAGCAGGCGACGCAACTGGTGACGCAGATCGCCGAGTCGATACTTTGCGCGCCGGAACTGGCGATCCACGTGATGGGCGACAAGATGGGCGGCGAGGAGCTTTATTTCCATTCCCTGAACGTCACGATGCTGTCGATGATGGTCGCGCGCGACATCCGCCTGCCGCAGGCGGTCGTCAGCGTGCTGGGCATGGGCGCGCTGTTTCACGATATCGGCCGCAGGGAGATCCCGAACAGGATCCTGCTGAAGAACGAGCCGCTGACCCAGGCCGAACGCCACCTGTATGAAATGCATTGCCAATACGGCGTCGAGATCGGCCAGCGGTTGCAGCTCGCCCCGCCGGTCCTGGCGATCATCCGGGAGCATCACGAGCTGTTCGACGGCACCGGCTACCCGAAAAAACTCAAGGGCGAGGCGATCGGACTGCTGTCACGCATTGTCGCCATCGCGAACCATTACGACGAGCTGTGCAATCCCGTCGATATCACCGATGCGATGACGCCGCACGAGGCGCTGTCGGTGATGTTCGCCAAGCTGCGCAACAAGTTCGATCCGAAGCTGCTGCAGATATTCATCCGTTGCCTCGGCGTCTATCCGCCGGGCACGATCGTGCAGCTGTCCAACGGCATCATCGCGATGGTCGCAACCGTCAATACCGCCGCGCCAATGAAACCGATGATCGTCATCTACGACGCGAACATCCCGAAGGACGACGCGATCCTCGTCGATCTGATACGCGAACCGGATCTGAACATCGCGCGGGCCATCAGGCCTGCGCAGGTCCCCGGCGAAATCTACAACTACCTGAGTCCGCGCAAGCGGGTGAGCTATTACTTCGACGCAGGCAAGCCTGGTCAGGAAGCGGTCGCGACATGAACGGCCTTCCGCAGTTGATGCTCGATCACAGCCCGCACATGATGCTGCTCGTCGAACCGGTCCATCTCGGGATCGTCATGGCCAACCGCATCGCCGCGCAGACACTCGGATATTCCGGTGAAGAGCTGCTCGCGATGACGATCACCGACATCGAAAGCTCGTTGCAGGACGTCTTCTACTGGGAGGACGTGCGCAACGGCCAGTATCGCGACATCGAAGGCCATGAAGGGCTCTATCATTGCGCCGATGCGTCGATGCTGAACGTCATCAAGTCGGTGCGGGTCGTCGACCACGGCGGAGCGCCCCTGCTGCTGGTGCAGGCGAAGGACGTTCAGAACGAGCGCAAGGTCGAGGACGCGCTCGAGCAGACCCTGTCGCAGCTCAGGGCGACGCTCGAATCGACCGGCAACGGAATCCTCGTGATCGACGGGCACGGTCGCATCTCGAGCATGAACCGGCTGTTCAGCACGATGTGGAACATTCCCGACGACTTGCTGCTCGAGCGCAACGACGCGGCGATCATCGAATTCATGGCGGAGCACGTCGTCGAGTCTGAAAGCTGTCGTACGCGCCTGCAGGCGATCGTCGACAGCAGCGAAACTGAAGATCTCCTGCGGCTCGGGGACGGCCGGGTTTTCGAATGCAAGTCGCGCCCGCAGTATCTTGGCGAGCGCATCGTCGGCCGCGTCTTCGGCTACAGCGACATCACCCAGCGCACGCATGCCGAAGAGGCGCTGCGCGACTCGCGCGACAGACTGGAAGAACGCGTGCGGGAACGCACCGCGGAACTGGAAACCGCGAACGCGACGCTGCTGGCCGAGAAGATGCGCCAGGAAGTGCTGATCAGGAAACTCGAGGAAGCGCAGAACCAGCTGCTGCAGTCGGAAAAGATGGCCTCCATCGGCCAGCTCGCGGCGGGCGTCGCGCACGAGATCAACAACCCGATCGCGTTCGTCAACTCCAATCTCGGCACCTTGCAGAGATACGCCAACGATATGTTGAAGCTGCTCGCGGCTTACGAGCAGCTCGAAGGCACGCGCGCTCCGGACAAGCTCCGGGAGCTCGAGGAGTTGAAGAAGGAAGTGGATGCCGCTTACCTGAGCGAGGACATCGCGAGCCTGCTGGGCGAGTCCCTCGACGGACTGCAGCGGGTGAAACGCATCGTGCAGGACCTGAAGGACTTCTCCCACGTCGACCGCTCGGAGCGCGAGTGGGCAAACCTCGAGACCGGGCTCGAGAGCACGCTGAACGTCGTGTGGAACGAACTCAAGTACAAGGCCGAGGTGGTCAAGGAATACAGCCATCCGCCGCAGATCGAATGCTTCCCGTCGCAAATCAACCAGGTGTTCATGAACCTGCTGATCAACGCGGCGCACGCGATCGAGAATCGCGGCCGGATCACGCTGCGCACCGGCCACGACGCGCACAACGTGTGGGTGGAAGTGGAAGACACCGGCAAAGGCATCAAGCCGGAGCACGTCGGGCGGATCTTCGAACCCTTTTTCACGACCAAGGCAGTCGGCAAAGGCACCGGGCTCGGCCTGTCGCTTTCATACGGAATCGTACACAAGCACGGCGGCCGCATCGAAGTCCGCAGCGAAGTCGGCACCGGATCCACTTTCAGGGTCGTGCTGCCCCACAACGCAAGCTCCGACCACAAAGCGCACGGGTAGCAAAGAGCGAAAAATCGGGGAATTGAATGGTGCGCCAACGCCCGGTTGGCACAGAGGATGCGGGAGGGACAGGCCGGCCGTTCCCTCCCCCAGAGGGGCAACAGCGCTGTGCTGCCGCATCCGGCAGCACAGCGCCGCTCGCTCAATGCTTAACGCATTACGCCGGGGCCAGCGCCTTGGCGAGTTTCGCCTTGAGCCGCTGGGCGGTCTTCTCGGCGCCGACGACGAAGCGGCTGCGTCCAGTAGCCGGCGACGAAGGCGACGCTGGCATTTCGAGCACTCTCTCCATTTGCACGACGCCGAGGCTCACGCGCAGCCATTGCGGCCGCGCGGATAAAAGCGCCGACGGAAAGCGCGGCGGCGAGCCGGCGCCTGATTTTCGTGCTCAGGTTCCTGCCGCAGCCGGCAACATGCCGTGCTGCTCCGGCACGTCCGGCACGGCTTCCTCGAAGCGTTCCCACCCGCGCAGGACTCGCAGACCCTGCATCCGGCGGCGCATTTCCGCGCCGAGGTCGCGCACGTCCTGGTCGCTGCGCACGACGCGCGGCGTGATCATGACGAGCAGTTCGGTGCGGACCGACGAGTTCCCGGTCGTACCAAACAGCGCGCCGAGAAGTGGAATGTCATGTAGCAGCGGAATTCCCTGCCTGTCGCGTCCATTGTTGTCGCGGATCAGGCCGCCGAGGACGACTGTTTCGCCGGAGCGCACCGCGACACGGCTCGACACCTCGCGCTGCAGGAAGCTGCGCTGCCCGGTCGCGGCATCGACCGGGCCGACGTCGGTGACCGACTGGCGGATCACCATCGACACCATGCCGCCCGAATTGGCCGACGGTGTCACCGACAGGATCACGCCAGTGTCCTTGAACTGGATCGACGACGTCGTCGTACCCCCGTCAGTGATCGTCGTCGACGACAGCACCGGCTGCTGATCGCCGACGTGGATCGCCGCGGTGTGGTTGTCGAGCACCATGACGCTCGGGCTCGAGATCACGTTCAGCAGGGACTTTTCCGCGAGCGCGTTGATGACCGCCCGCAGCTGCCCGGCGCTGTTGAAGATCGAATACGAGAAGCCCGACGACAGCGACGCGATCTCGTTGGTCGCGCGATTGTTCAGCATGCCCCTGCCGCTGTGGTCGCCGCCGACGCGCTGATCGAACATCCACTGGATGCCGTAGCGGGTCTCGTCGGTCAGCGTGACCTCGAGAATGCTCGCTTCGATCAGCACCTGGGTCGGGGCGAGGTCGAGCCGGCGCAACGCGGCAGCGATCTTGCGATACTCGGACTTCGGTGCGTGGATCAACAGCGCATTGTTGAAGTCGTCGGATACGACGCGAACGTCGGGCGCGAGCGTCGCCTGCGCGATGCCGCCCCGCCCGCGGTCGCTGTCGCGCTCGGCTGCGCTGAGCGCCTGGGTCACCGGACTCGTCCCGCCTCCGGCGAGTCCGAGTCCGGTGCCGCTCCCGCCGCTTCCGAGCGCGCCCATCCCGAGGCGCGGCGCGACGCCGTAGTCGACGGGAACAGGCGCGGCCTGCTCAGTGCCGCCGAAGATCGCGGTCAGAAGGCCGGCAAGGTGCTGCGCCGTCCCGTTCTGCACCGGATACACGTAGAGCTGAGGCTCGCTGCCGCCGTCGCGCGGCTGGTCGAAGCGCTCCACCCATTCGCGGACCTGTTGAAGAAAATGCGCGCGCGGCGTGACGACCAGGATCGCGTTCAGACGCTCGATTGGCAGGATGCGCAGCGCCCCGCCGAGCGGGCCGAGCGGTACGGGCTGCGCCTCGACCTGCTCCTCGACGTTGGCTCCGGCCCCCGCCTCCGCGCGCTGGCGCGCTGCAGGAGCACGCCTTGCAGGAGCGCGCGGAGCAGGTGCAGGCGGCGTATCGACTGCGGCTCCGCCAGTCAGAAGCCGCAGCGTCGCAGCCATTTCCTGCACCGACACATGCTCGAGCGGGAACATGCCGACCGACATGCCCTTGAGCATATCGACGTCGAATATCTCGACGAACTCGAGCCAGTTTTCGATCTGATTGCGTGGGCCCGCGAGGACCAGCAGATTCCGCAGCGTGTCGACGCGCACGAAGGTATCCGGATTCGCGATCGGGCGCAGGATCTCGGCCATCTCGGCGGCACCGACGAACTGCAGGGGCACGACGACCATGCCGTAGCCCGACGGCAGCGCCCCGACCTGCGCCGGTGCGCTGCTCAGACCCCGTAGCGCTTCAGGGGGGCCCACGTGATAGAGACCACCGGCGTCGCGCACGAGCAGCAGGCCGTTCGCCTGCAGGACGGCCTCGAGCAGCGACAGCAACTGGTCGGGCGGCAGCGGCGCCTGGGTGTGCAGCGTGACTTCGCCGGTCACCGGCTGGTGCAGCGTGTAGTTGAGCTTCAGCACGTCGCCGAGGACCGCATGCACGACTTCAGTCACCGGAGCCTGCTCGAATTTCAACGAAACGGCACCGCCCGCGGAGATGGACACCGGCCGCGCCGGCGCGAGCCGGACCTGCCGATCCGTCCCGATCATCAGCATCGGCTGCTGGCGGTCGAGCGGCTCCTCGGCCGCGCCGATTTCCGCGGACGGGACCGTCGCGACAGGAGCCGGGGTAGCGGCACGCGAGTGCGGCGCGTCACCGCCAAGCACGACGTCGGAGCGCACGCCCGCGCTCCCGGCGCATCCTGCGAGCAGGATCGTCGCAAGGATCAGGATTACGCGGAAAATTTTTTCAGATTCGAAAGGAGGCATTGATGATTCTTCTTCAATCAGTCGTTGTCGAGTCCCGCACGCGACCGCCGCTCTGCGCGTCCACGCGCCGGTGAGCGGGAATCTGTGGAAGGAACCGGACGAATTCCGCCCGCGGACGACGCGGCAGCTCGCCCGGGTGCGGCGCGCTCAGCGGCCGCGGCAGGAGACGGAGCTGGCTGCGGCAGGTGCAGGAGCTGTACTGCGAGCCGCTCGTCGTCGCGCTTGAACACGGCGGCCCCTTGCGCGTCGATCGCGTCCAGCACCCACGAACCGAGGCCATCGCCGACGCTGAGCCGATGCACCTTGTCGTCGATCCGCACGATCGCGCCCTTCCCGCCCCCGGCGCGCTCGAACAGCCCCAGCACGACCGGATCGAACGCCCCGGTCGGTCCGTCATTATCGGCGAGCTCGTCGGAAGGGCGGCGCGTCGCTGAGAACAGCGGCCGTTTCGCCGACTCCTCGAGCGCCGCGAGCTCGGAGTCGCGCGCCTCGATCCGCTCGGCGGCGAGTGAAGCGGGTTCCGGGGGCAGTGCCGCGGGCGGCGTCCAGTCCGAGTCGGCGCCCGCCCACAGGATCGCGATTGCGACGAGCAACGCGCCATTGATCACCATCAGAACGAAAAACGCTGTCCGCTTCATTGCTGCAAGTGCAGGACACTGAGGTTCATCTGCGCGCTCAGGCGCTGGTCCGGAGGCGCGCCGCGCAGCCGGCGGCGCATCCGGGTCTGAATCACGATGCTGTCGATGTGGATCGAAGGGATCTCCTGACCTAGCGCAGCGAGCATCGCACGCAGGCCTTCGAGGCTGCCTTCGACGGTCACGGCGACCGGAATCTGCGACAAGCCGTTCGCCGCCCTGACCGGAAGAATCTGGCTCCCGGTGACCCCCATGCCCGCCGATTCGGCGACGCGACGCACCCGCTGCTGAAGGTCGGTGCCGATGCGATCGGTGCCGCTCGACGCCGGATACGTGTGCCGCGCGAGAACCTCGCCGACATCCGCGACGCCGCGCTCGACCTGGTCGCGGACTTCCTTCAGACCCGCGAGCCGCGCGTACCGGGCCTCGATCGCGCCGAGCGGCTCGCGCGCGTTGCCGAGGGCTTCCGCGAGCCCGAATGCGGCGATGGACACTGCGGCGAGCAGCAGCGCTGCCGCAGTCGCCCCGACGAAGCGCGCATCGCGTCCGGGGAAGTTCACGAGGCTTCTCCCGGTGGAGCGAGCACGAACTCGATGACGAAGCTCTCCTTATCGGAGCCGGCGACCCTCGAAATCGGCGCCGGAGCCTTGACCTCATGGAACTCGGGCAGCGTTCCGAGCATGTCCATCAGGGCGGATGCGTTCGCCGCCTGCCCGCCGATTCGCACCTGCCTTCCCTGGATCTCGAGGCGCGTCAGATACGCATCGTCGGGCAGCAGCGCGCTCAGCGTCTCGATCAGTTGCAGGACTTCCGGGCGTTCGTCCAGATGCGCGCGCACCGCGCGTATCCGATCGTTGCCAAGTGCGAGCGCATTGCGCGACGCGACGAGGCTCTCCGTTTCGGCTTCCAGCGCCGCGAGGCGCGCCTCGGCGTCCTCGAGGCGCTCGCGGGCCTGCAGCACCGGGATCAAGGCCAGCACGAGCGCGAGCATCGCCGCGCCCGCGACCAGGGCAACAAGGACAGTGCGGTCGGTGACGAGGCGGGCGCTACGTTCGCCCTCGGCGTATCCGTCGAGCACGATTGGCGCAGTCGCGTCTGCCCAGACCTCGGGCTCCTTGCCTCCGAGCCGCTCGGCGTTCGCGGCGACGAACGCGGCGACCTGGTCGCGGGCCGCGAGCGCGAGACGCACGTGCAGCCGGTCCCCGCGAAGTTCGGCGCGCCAGCCCGACACGACCTGCTCGGTCGGGAACGGGCTCAGCGACGCGACTTCGAGCGCGACCGCTTCGCGCAACTCGGCGCGCGCGAGCGGCGGAAGGCGAAGTTCGCGGACGAGGACGTTCGGCTCGGGCAGCACGACAGCGACGGCCTTGGGCTGCGCGCTCGCGGGGGCCGCAACTGCGGTCGCGCCACTGCGAACTTCCTCGGCACCGTCCGGAAGCAGGACGCGCACCGGCTCCCGCGGCGACAGCCACGCGAACATCGGCCACGCCAGCGCCTCGTCCCAGCCCTTGCGCCAGCGCCGCGGCAGCGAGCGCAGGTCGAAACCGAAGAGGCGCCAGTCTCTGAGCTCAAGCGCCATCTGCGGCATCCTCCGCACCGATCGCACGCACTGGCTCGACGCGCAAGCTGCGCCACGGCAGCCCGTCGCGTTCGACGAGCTCGATCCAGCGCACCCGAGCGAAGCGCTGTCCGCTGCTGTCGGCGACGCGGGCCTCGACGCGATAGCGCGACGCCGGAGACGTTGGCTGAAGGTGATCCTGCACGAAGGCGCTCATGTCGATGATGGTTTCCCCGGCGTCCCGGGCTGCGGCAAAGCCGCGGGCGAAATCGCGGTCGCCACGTGCGAGTATATGCAGTACGCCTGGCGGCGCGGCGAGCGGATCGATGCGGCCAGGACCGTAAAGCGTCACGAATGGCTTGACCTTATCATATACCTCGAAAGTCAATCCAAGCACCTGCAGCAGGTCTTCAGGAGACTCGAACCGACCGCCGCGCGGGCGGAATCGCACACCGGCTGCGACATACGCATCGTCCTCGGCGCCGCGCTCGCCGGCGGTGCTGTCCGGATCGCGCCAGTCGATGACGCGATCCGCGAGAACTTCCGCGGTCCCGGCCTCGACGCCGGCCCCGTAGAGGAACAGATCGCGCAGCAGGCTCGCGGGTGCGCGATTGATATCGACGAAGCCGCTCGCGGACGAAATCAGGATCTCGATCTCGCGCCCGCCGAAGTTGTAGGTCGTGATCGCGCCCGCCCGCGCGCGCTCCGGAGCCCCGCGCAGGTCGACGGCGACGAGCTGGATCGCCGCATCGCCGAGGGCCGCCGCTTCGGCGGTCGCGCGTGCGGTGCCGCTCGCCCGCAGCTCCTCCCGCGCGCCAGCGGCGAGCGCCGCGGCGAGCAACGTGAGTGCAGCCGTCATCCACAGCACTGCGACGAGCGCGACACCGTGCTGGCGAACACGCGCGAAGCCCGCATGGACTGCGGCGGCGCCGGTCCTCGCCATTCAGTCGTCCTCCCCGATGCCGCTCGTGTCGTCGGCGCCGTCCTCGCCGGGCGCGACGCGGGCGGCACGTACCCCCGCGACAAGTTCCGGCCAGGGCCCGGCCGCATTCGCGATCCTTAAGCGCACGCCGCGCGGCAACCCCGGGACAGCCCAAGTCTCTTTCCAGCTGCCCTCGCTGCCGAGGTAGCGAATCGAGAACGCCGCGAGCCCCGGGACGAGCACGTGCTCGGGCTCGGCAGTCCAGTCGATGTCGCGTTCGGCGACGACGAAAGGCACGAATTGCAGAACGAGCCGCCGGTCTTCACCGACCGACGTGCGCAGCTCGCTGACCGACAGGCGCAAGCGGTGCAATCCGCCGACCCCCTGTCGGGCGGGCATCGGTGCGAGCCATTCGACCACGTCCGGAGTGCCGACGAATCCCGGGCGGAGCCCGCCGTCAGGCCCGAGAGGAAGGCGTCGCGCCGATGCGTCCGCGAAACTCTGGCGCAGGAAAGCGCTGACGAGGCGCATATCCTCCGCGTCGTGGCGGTGCACGTCGAGCCGCGCGCCGGTCTCGCCGAACGTGCGCAGTGCCGTCGTCAGGCCGAGCATCACGAGCGACACGAGCAAGAGGGCGACGACGACCTCGACGAGTGTGAAACCGTCCTCGGCCCGCCCGCGTCTCATTGCCCTTCCGCCTCGAGCGGACGCAACGTAACGAGCCGGAAGCCACGCTCTCGCCCACTCTCCTGCCAGCTTACCTGGACAGTGACCTGATGCAGTTCCCACTCCGGCGGGGTGTGTGACATGACCGGATATGGCGCGCTCGAAATGCGCCACGCGAACCCGTCTTCGCTTCCACCCTCGGCGTAGAGTCCGGCACCGGGGACTGACTCGTAGAGCGCGAGCACCGATTCAGCGGTGAGCACGGCCCGGGTATGACGCCCGGACATGGCGGTCGCGCGCACGCTTCCCCCCAGCGACTGATACAGCGCGCCGAGCGCGATCGCCATGATCGCGAACGCGACGAGCACCTCGAGCAGCGAGAAGCCTCGCGCGGTGCGCGCGGTGGGGCGCAGACTCACGTTCCGAGCGGCTCCTGCGTCACGCGTCCGAGCAGCCAGTCAACCCGCAATCTGACCCCGGCCCCCGACGGCCGGATGAGCTCGACGCTACCGCCGGTCGCGCCGCCTTCAGGATAAAAACGGATCGCCGCCTGGCCGCCCGGTCGGATCTCGCCCTGCGCGACGACGACGCGGACGTCGAGGTCGCTGGGCAGTTCGGAGTCGAAACGCGCGTCAACGCCGAAACGGCGAGTCTGTAAGTCGACGTCGAACGTCGTCGTGCGACCGCTGCGTACCGCTTCGGCTCGCGCGGCGTTCAGCCCCGTGAGCAGCGTCCGCAGCGTCGCGCGGTACTGCATCGTTTCGTATGCGCGGTCCAGCACGACCGGCGCGACCGCGAACAGCGTGGCCGCGATTGTTAGCGCGACGAGTATCTCGACGAGCGTAAAGCCGCGAAACGACCGATGGCGGTAGCCTGCGGGGCTCGAGGAGCGCGGGCGCCGGTTCATTTCCAGTTGCCGACGTCCACGTTCTCGCCTTCGCCTCCCGGCGTGTTGTCCGCACCGAGCGTGAAAATGTCGATCTGCGCACGGCGGCCGGGATTTTCGTACTGATAAGGAATGCCCCAAGGGTCTGGCGGCACGCCGCCCTTGAGGTAGGGCCCGTTCCAGCCCGTCCCGGCCGCAGGCCGCGCCACAAGCGCGTCGAGCCCTTCTTCGTTCGTCGGAAACCGTCCGACGTCAAGCTTGAACAGCTCGGCAGCCTGTTCGAGATCGCTGACCTGGACGCGGGCCGTCTTCGACTTTGCGCCGCCAAGCTGGTCAAGGACACGAGGGCCGACGAGCCCGGCGAGCAGGCCAAGGATTACGAGCACGACGAGGAGTTCGACGAGCGTGAAGCCGGGGCTTCGGAAATGCGGGCGTGAGGAGGTCGTCATCGGTTGGCGCTCGTGGATCAGGTGGAAAGGGTTCCGGGTCGCCGGAAACATGTAACCGCGCCAGCAGCAGGGCAAGAGTGGGTCCGGGTCATCGTCGTGGTCACATCGCGAGTTCGTTGATCGAAAGAATGCCCATCAGGATTGAGATGATGATGGACGCAATGACGGCGCCGAGCGCGAGGATCAGCAGCGGCTCGAGCAGCGTCAGCGCACGCTTCACACCGGCCTGTACTTCCCCGTCGTGGACGCGCGCGAGATCGAGCAGCATCTCGTCGAGCCGGCCGGTCTCCTCGCCGAGGCGCACCATGTTCAGCGCGAGCGGCGTGAAGAGGCCCGTCGCGGCGAGCGCGTCGGCCATCCGCCCGCCCTGCTTGATCGCGGGCACGACGCCGGTCATCGCCGAGCGCAGGTGGACGTTGCCGATCGTGTCGGACGCGATGCGGATTGCCGTCACGATCGAGATGCCGCTGTGAAGCAAGGTTCCCATGCTTCGGGCAAAGCGCGTGATCTCGAATTTCTGTACGACCGGACCGAGAACGGGAAGTCGCAAAATCCGCGCGTCGAGCCACTGCCGCCCGTTGGGCGTGCGCGACCAACGGCGCAATATCAGGATCGCGGCGGCGAGCGCGAGCACCAGCATCCAACCCCAGTCGACGACGACGTGGCCGGCCGCGACGATCATCCGCGTCGGCAGCGGCAACGCGTCGCCCATGTCCTCGAACAGCGACTCAAACTGCGGAATCACGAACGCAAGCATCAGGAACACCGATACAACCGCGACGACGACGAGGATCGCCGGATAGATCAGCGCCGAGACGACGCTCTCGCGCAGCGCGCGCATCCGTTCGAGGTGTTCGGTGAGGCGCGCGAGCACGTCGGCAAGCTCGCCACCGGCCTCGCCCGACCGGACCATGTTGATGTAGAACTCGCCGAACAGCGGCCGGTGCGGCGCAAGCGCCTGGCTCAGACCCTTGCCGGCCTTCACCCCAGCGAGCAGGTCGTCGATAATCGCCCGTACCGACGGCTTCGTCGTCATTCCCGCAAGCACCCGCAGCGCCCGGTCGAGCGGCAGCCCGGCCCGTAGCATGATCGAGAGCTCGCCGGTGAGCGCATGCACATCGGAAGCACCCGGCCCGCGATCGCTCGCGAACAGGCCGGCGGGCCGGGTCGTGTGGGCGGGGGCCGCGAAAGGCGTCGCCGCGCCGCCCGCCTCGTCTATGCGGATAGGCGTGTAGCCCTGGCTGCGCAGCATGCGCAGCGCAAGGTCCTTCGACGCGGCCTCCAGATGCCCCTCGAGGATCTGGCCATCCGCTCGCGCTGCGCGATAGGCGTAGTCAACCATTGGCGTTCTGGTCCTGGGTCACGCGCAGCACCTCGGCGAGCGACGTCGTGCCGTCGGCGACCTTGCGCAATCCGTCCTCGTAGAGCGTCAGCATGCCTGCGCGCCGCGCGACGCCATGGAGCGTCGCCGCGTCGGCGCCGGACAGAATTATCTCGTGCGCCGCGTCGTCCAGGACGAAGAGCTCGTGGATCGACGTGCGGCCGAGGTAACCGGTGTCCTTGCATTGCGGGCAGCCGCGCGCCGCGTAAGTCTTGCCGGCGCCGCCGCCCACGAAGCGCCCGAGTCCGGAACTTTCAATCGTCGCCGCAGGCAGATCGACGGGCACCTTGCAGTGCGGGCAGAGCTGGCGCACGAGGCGCTGCGACAGCACGCCGTTGACGGTCGAAGTGATCAGATAGCGCTCGACGCCCATGTCCTCGAGCCGGATGATCGCACCGACCGCGGTGTTCGTGTGCAGCGTCGACAGCACGAGATGTCCGGTAAGGGCCGATTGCACCGCGATCTGCGCGGTTTCGCCATCGCGCATCTCACCGATCATGATGATGTCCGGGTCCTGCCGAAGGATCGAGCGCAGCGCATGCGCGAACGTGAGACCGATCTGTGGCTGCACATGCACCTGGTTGATGCCGCTCAGCTGGTATTCGACCGGGTCCTCGACCGTCAGGATCTTCAGCTCGGTCGCGTTCAACTTCGCGAGCGCGGCGTACAGCGTCGTCGTCTTGCCGCTGCCGGTCGGGCCGGTCACGAGCAGGATGCCGTGCGGCCTGCCGAGCAGTTCCCGAAAGCGTGCGAGGTTGTCGCCGGCGAAGCCCATATCTTCGAGGCTCAGGCGCACGCTCGCGCGGTCGAGCACGCGCATCACGACGCTCTCGCCGTGCACGGTGGGCAGCGACGACACGCGCAGGTCGAGCTCATGCCCCTTGACGCGCGTCATGATCCGCCCGTCCTGTGGCAGACGCCGCTCCGCGATGTTCAAATGCGCGAGCAGCTTGATGCGCGACGTGACCGCCGGACCGAGTTCGGCCGCGACTGTCTCCGCGTCCTGCAGCACGCCGTCGACCCGATAGCGCACGTGAACGCCGTCGTCGAACGGCTCGATATGGATGTCTGACGCGCGTAGGTCGATGACGCGCGCGATCAGCTGATTGACGAGCCGGATCACCGGCGCTTCGCTCGCGAGGTCGCGCAGGTGCTCGATGAAGTCGTCCCCGCTCGCCGTTTCGCTGGGCGCATGCGGCCCTGCCCCCTGCTCCTCCTCGACCTCCGGTTCGGCGTAGAGCTGGGACAGCGCGGCCTGGATCTCGGATTCGAGCCCGAGTCGTGCGCGGATCCCCAGACCGGTCGCGAGACGCAGCGCCTTCGTCAGGAACGCGTCCTGCGGCACGCCCATCACGACATCGAGTCGGTCGCCATCGCGGCAAAGCGGCAGCACGCCGTGCGCGACGAGATAGTCCGAAGCGAGTCCCTCGACGAGGATTGCCTCGTGCGGATAGTCCTTCGCGAGGACGAGCGGGATGTCGAGTTGGCCCGACAGCGCGCTCGCGACGTCAAGCTCGGACAGCAACCCGAGCCGGACCAGCACGCGCCCGAACAGATCACCGATCTCCTGCTGCGCGGCGAGGGCGTGCTTGAGATCGCGGGGCGTAAGCTTGTCCTGGCGGACGAGCAATTCGCCAAGTCGCATCGCCTTAACCGTCGAAGCTGTCTGCATCTGTCGCCCGTGGTCGGAAGCCCGGAGTCACCGACGAGAGTCGGCACCGGACCTTTTTTGTCAGGATCCAAGGCTAACTCCAACGCCGCCGCGATTCCACATCTCCGGGAGGGAGACGGGAAAAAAGATGGATGAGAGGGCGGGGGATATGACGACAGGGCTCGTCCGAGCAAAGTACTAAGTCCTCGCGAGGGGACTTCACATCCCGGTCCGAATTTCCGCCGCTGTCGATTGAGGCAGTGTGCTGAGAAGGGTGCAAAAGCCCTGCACTGGAGCAGAAACGGCCTTCAGGCCACCGCGTGGTGCTCGCCGGAGGCTGGGGTTTATCGAGCACTTACAGTGATTGGCAATCCGCGTACTCATGCTTGCAAAACGAGCGCACCCGCTCCGGCATCGTTGCAATGAGCTCCATGCCTGCGCGCGCTTCTTCAAGCCGTGCGGCAACCGTCTTGGCGATCGAACCGGAACGAATCGTCGCCTTCAGGTCGAGGTTGAGATATTCGTCGGGATTTAGTTCAGGAGCGTGGGCGCGCGACCGACTTCGTCCTCGACAGCGACACGGCTCGGGTAGCCGTGCGCTGCGAGGTGCACCGCCGCCAGCGACGACGGCATGCGCACGTCTACAGGGCGCTCCATGACCTCGCTGCGCACGTCCGCAAGGACGGCACAGCGGGTCCGGCAACTCAGGCGGTGGCCAGCGCCTTGGCGAGTTTCGCCTTCAGCCGCTGCGCGGTCTTCTCGGCGCCGACGACGAAGCGGCTGTGCTTGCCGCGGGCGACTTCCTCGAGTGCGTCGCGTGCGGTGAATTCGAACGTCACGGCCGGGCCATTGACTTCGGTCACGGTTACGGTGATCTCGATCCACATGCCGAGCAAGGTCGCGCCGACGTGGTCGAGTTCGACGCGCGTGCCGACCGAATCCTTGCCTGCTTCGATGTTTTCGAGCAGCAGGTCGCGGCACACGACTTCGATGTCGTACAGCAGGCTCGGCGTCGAGTAGACGCGGCAATCGTCGCCCATGAATCCGATCGTGCGGCCGGCATCGATGTCGTAACGCCGCGTCGAGGTCAGGCCGGCTTTCAGGGTTTCGCTCATTTGATTTCCTCCAGTTGTTCCATGTTTTCGAAAGGCAGCCGCCCGGATGGAAGGCTGCCGCTTTTTCAGCAAGGGCTTATTGGTTGCGGTTCCTGATCGCGTCCGCGTCGAGGCGCGCCTCGACGTAGCGGACCAGCGCCCGCGTGCCGCGTCCACAGTTGCGGAACACGCACACGCCCTGGTCCATCAGGCGGGCAGCCATCGCGTCGTAGAGCGAGCCGCCGTCGACGATGCCGATGACGGGCTTCTCGCTCTTCGCCGCGAGCGGCGGGTAGATGTGCACGGTGCCCTTCGGGTCCGAGAGGTCATAACCGGGGCGCAGCTTGCTGGTTTCGAGACCGCGGATCGATGGGGCTGTCGGGTCGAGGCCGACGACGACGGCGTCGATGTTCGGGTCGTCGAGAAACGCTTCGGTGATCTGCAGGTGGGCCTCGTCGTCCGCGCCGGGGTTGATGTCGATGGGGTTCCTGACTTCGACCAGCGCGTCGAGGCGCTTGGCGGCGAGGATGGCCTGCACGCGCTCGACGGTGGCATCTTCGAGCGCGCCCATGTCGAGTGCGAAAGTCTCGGAGACGATCGAATCGGCCATGCCGACGGCCTCGAAACCGGCACCGCTGATCGCCCCGATGCGTTTGCCGACTTTCTTGCCGTGCAGCGCGCCAGCAATATAGAAGAGGTCGTCGAACGTATTGAAATCCTCGGCGACGATCGCGCCGGCCTGGCGCAGCACCGACTCGAACAGCACCGGATCGCCGGCGATGGAAGCCGTATGGCCCATGACGCCGCCGGCACCCGCTTCGGTGCGCCCGGACTTGTACACGACGACCTGCTTACCGTTGAGGACCGCCTTGCGCACCGCATGGGCGAAGTCGAGGCCATCGCCATCCTTGAAGCCTTCGATGTAGATGCCGAGGGTGTCGATGCCTTTCTTCTCGGCGAAGAAGTTGAGCATGTCACCGTGAGTGAGGTCGGTCTGGTTGCCCAGCGCGAGCATGTAGGCCGGGTCGAGCCAGGGGTTCTGCGAGATGCGCGTGATCATGAAGGCGCCGGACTGGCTCAGCATCACGGAGTTGCGCTGCGCCTTTTTCTGCGGCTTGGGCAGGCGCTCGAGCGGGATGAACCAGGAGTCGTAACCGCCGGGATGCGAGACCACCCCGAGGCAGTTCGCGCCGAGGAACACAGGACCGCCACCGGGTTTGCCATGGGCGGCGTTGATCTTCGCGGCAAGCTCGGCGGCAGGCTCGCGGCTCTTGGCGGTTTCGCCGAGACCGCCGGGAATCAGCATCACGGATTCGACGGCATCGGTTTCGATGATTTCGTCGACCAGCGCGTACACCGCATCGTTAGGCACAGCGACGATCAGCAGGTCGAGCTTCGCGGGCAGGGCGCGCAGGCTCTCGACGCAGCGAACGCCGTCAATCTCGGTCTCGCCCGGACGAATGATGGTCAGCTTGTCCTTCGGGTAGCCGCTGCCCATCAGGTTCTTGAGGATGATGCGGCCGAAGTTCATGCTCGTCGCCGACACGCCGATGACACCGATCGACTGCGGGTGGATCAGCTTGTCGATCTTGTGCACCGGGCGCGGCAGGCGACCCGCGACCGGGGCGCCGAACTCGAAGCGGGCGCTGCCGACCGTCGGCTTCTTGTTGAACTGCACCGAGTCGAGTTCGAGTGTGCGCAGCACGAACGGCGCCTGCGGGTTCGTCGCGGAATACTCGCGGGCGAGGCCGAGCATCAGGCCGAAGCAGAATTCGAGCACCTGGTCCGGCGGACGACGTCCGTCACGCTGCGCGAGCGCTGCCATCTTGCGGTACGCAAGGGTGCGCCGGAACAGGCCGAGAAAGTCGGCGGCGTCGGTCAGTTCGACCGAAGCGGAAACGCTCGCACGGTCCTTGCGGAAATTGTCGCGGTCGAGCTGCGCATCGATACCGCCCTGCCCTGCGGTGATGACGATGCCGAACTCGCGCGTGTTGTTCAGTTCGATGCGAAGATCGACGCCGCCCGGCGTCCCCTCGGCCAGCGCGGCGCCAAAGCTCGCGACGAACTTCTCGAGTTCCGTGGCGTTGAGCGCGTCGCGCCCTTCGGACGCCGCCTGCTTGAACAGCTCTCCGGCGACGGCGTTCACCGCCGCACCCGGATTGAATGTCGACCGATCGTTCACTGTGCTGTCTCCGTTATCGCCCCGCGGACTGCCGCGCGGCCTTTGTTGGAATTCCCTTGTGCCACCGGGGCCGGGCGGCAAAACCGGGCGGCTTCGACCGGCCATTCCCCAATTCGCCATTCCCGCTGCCGGAAGGCCCGCACGGCAGACGCCTCATTCACGTCCGCCGTCACGGGCACGGCCGTCACACACTCGCTTTCGGCCGCTTGTCGACGACGCGCTTCGCCTTGCCGATCTGCGTGCGCTCGATGCTGCCTGTTTCGAGCACGTGGACATCGGCCGACACGCCGACCGCGCTCTTGATCTCGTGGCGGATCTCCGTCGCGATCGCCGCGCGCTGGCTCGCATTGAGCACCTCCGACAGGTCGTGGCGCACTTCGGCGAGCACCGTCATCTCGTCCATGTGGTGCTCGCGGGTGATCTGCAGCTGGTAATGGCCGCACAGGCATTCATGCTTGAGCAGAATTCCTTCGATCTGCGTCGGGAAGACGTTCACGCCGCGGATGATCAGCATGTCGTCGCTGCGGCCGGTGATCTTGCCGATACGGCGCATCGGCCGCGCAGTTCCCGGCAGCAGCACGGTGAGGTCGCGCGTGCGGTAGCGGATGATCGGCAGCGCTTCCTTCGTCAGCGACGTGAACACGAGCTCGCCCGGCTCGCCGTCGGGCAGCACTTCGCCGGTCTCGGGATCGATGATTTCGGGATAGAAATGGTCTTCCCAGATATGCGGGCCGTCCTTCGTCTCGATGCATTCGCAGGCGACGCCCGGGCCGATCACTTCGGACAGCCCGTAGATGTCGATTGCGTCGATGCCGAGCCGCGTCTCGATCTCGCGGCGCATCTCGTTGGTCCAGGGTTCGGCGCCGAACACGCCGAGGCGCAGCGACGTCGAAGCCGGATCGATGCCCTGGCGCTGCAGCTCGTCGGCGATCGTCAGCATGTACGACGGCGTCGCGAGGATGATCGTCGGGGCGAATTCGCGGATCAGCTGGACCTGCTTCTCGGTGTTGCCGCCCCCCATCGGGATCACCGCCGCACCGAGATTCTCGCCACCGTAATGCGCCCCGAGGCCGCCGGTGAACAAGCCGTAGCCGTAGGAATTGAGGATGATGTCGTTGCGCGTGCCGCCGGCGGCGCGCAGCGAGCGCCCCATGACACCCGCCCACATCGCGATGTCGTTCTTCGTGTAGCCGACGACGGTCGGCAGACCGGTCGTGCCGGACGAGGCGTGCACGCGCACGACCTCGCTCATCGGCACCGCGAACATCCCGTACGGGTAGTTCTCGCGCAGTTCCTTCTTGCTCGTGAAAGGGAAACGCGCAAGATCGGACAACTGCTTCAGGTCGGACGGATGCACGCCCGCGGCGTCGAACGCGGCGCGGTAGTGCGGCACGTTGTCGTACGCGTGCTGCAACGACCATTTCATCCGTTCGAGCTGCAGCGCAGCGAGTTCCTCGCGGCTCGCGGTCTCGATCGGTTCCAGTTCATCCCCTGCCGGGGCGCGCCCCGACTCCCAGTCTTGTCTAGCCGCCATGGGCCTGCTCCGAAAAACGTTGTACGAATTTTGCATTTTCCATGACCTTCCCCTGGATATGCTCGATCTGGTCGGGGCTCAGGTGACGGAAGCGTCCCATGGCCTTGAGGTAATCGGTGACCGGTAGCGGGTCGTCGACGGGGCGGGTGAAGTTGAGGCCCTCGTCCGGCGTGAACTCCCACAGCATGACGAAGTTGGTCTCGACCGCTTTCCTCGCGACTTCCATGTTCTGGTCGGACGGAAAGCGCCAGCCGGTCGTGCAGGGCGAATACACATGCACGTACGCGAACCCGGTTTTCGACGCTTCGATCGCGCGGTCGAGCTTCGCGTAGAGGTCTTCCATGTACGCGGTCGACGCGGTCGCGACGTACGCGCAGCGGTGGTTCACCATTAGCAGCGGCAGATTCTTCGCGTCCTGCGTCTTGCCCTGCGCCGGCTGCCCTGCGGCACAGCCGGCGCCGATCGGCGTCGTCGACGTCCAGGCGCCGTACGGGGTGCAGCTCGAGCGCTGCATGCCGGTGTTCATATAGCCTTCGTTGTCGACGACCATGAAGAGCATCTGCTCGCCGCGCTCGGCCGCGCCCGACAGCGACTGGAAGCCGACATCCGACGCGCCGCCGTCGCCGGCGATCGCCAAGGCGGTCACGTCGCGCCCCATGCGCTTGAACTGGCGCTTGACGCCCGCGAGCATCGCGGCGGTGTTCGTCAGCAGCGGATGGAAGACCGGGACTTTCGTGCCGGTCGTGCCGTTGAAGCCGACCGAGCCCATGCCGGGCACGCACCCGGGAGGGGTCGCGAGCACGGTATCGGGGCCGACGCGGCGCAGCGTGTGGCGCATCAGCAGTTCGGTGTTGCACCCCTGGCAGCCTGCGAGTCCCGGCGCGAAGAGGTCTTCCCAGTCGCCGACTTCGTTGTAGATGTTCGCCGTCGTCACATAGGTCAGCGCGCCCTTGCTGCACACCGGCACGCACGCAGGCCTGCCATCGCAAGTGTCGCACTTCGACACGTGGCCGGTGGCCTCCTCCAACGCGATGCCGCCGTACGCACAGCCGACCGTGCACAGCAGGCAGTCGACGCATTTCGAAGCGTCCCAGCCGATCACGCCCGACGCACCGTCCTTGGCGAGCGCGCCGGCCGGACACACGGTGACGCATTTGGGGTCGGCGCACTGGCGGCACAGCGCCAGCTCGAACGCTTTTTCAGTGGCGTCCTCAATTGCGTTGGCCATTGCGTCCGTGGCTGCGTTACCTCGGCCGACGATCTGGATGCGCGAACGCGCCCAATCGTCGGTGCCGGTCTTGGCCTGCGCGCAGGCCGTCATGCAATCGCCGCAGCCGTCGCACTTGGCGGGGTCGAAGGCGATCGTGCTGTAAGCTCGTCCCATATCTGCTCCTTGATCGGGCGCTTCTAGCGCCACGTCCTCGACATCAGCTCACGGCCGACTTTGAGCGGGTCGGCGACCAGGCGCTCCTTGACTGCCGTGAGGTCCATGCGCCGCACGATCAGCTGCGCCATGATGCCGCCGTCGAAGAATTCATTGACGCCGAAGATGCCGGCGAGCCGCCCGTCGCGGAAGATCGCTTTCAGGTAACGTCCGGTTTTTTCATCGAAGCGGGTCAGCACCTCGCTGCCTTCGGGCGCTTCGCTCGAGCCGACCGAGATCGCATGCCGGCCGAAGAAGTGGTAGGTGTTGAGCGGCACGCCGCCCGCGTAAGGCTTGATGCCCGCATCGCCCGCCATCGCCATGCCGGCCAGACGCCCCTGCTCGGTCGCCGAAGGCAGGATCGCGTTGACGCGCGGCGTCGGCGAGAAGAAATGCTTCGCCTGCGCGCAGTCGCCTGCCGCCCAGACGTTGGCGACGCTCGTGCGCATCGTGTCGTCGACGAGGATGCCGTGGTCGAACGCGACGCCGCTGCCATTGAGATACTCGAGGTTCGGCTTGACGCCGGTGGCGACGAGCAAGAGATCGGCTTCGAGCGTGGTGCCGTTGGCGAGCGTCAGGCGCGCGCCCACGGGCGAGGGCTCGAGGCGCACGACGCGGCTGCCGGTGAGGATCTTCGCGCCGTTGTCGGTGAACGCCTGCTCGATCATCTGCGCGGCCACTTTGTCGAAGTAGCCCGCGGTGAGCTGGTCGCTCATCTCGACGATCGTGACGCTCGCGCCCGCCTTGACCAGGTTCTCCGCGGCGTGCATGCCGACGAGCCCGGCGCCGAGCACGACCGCCTGGCGCGACTGCGCGATCGCTTCGCGCAGCCCGAGCGCGTCGTCGAGCGTCCGGAGCACGTGGTACGAGACGGTGTCGATACCGGGGATCGGCGGGATCGCGGGCGACGTGCCGGTCGCGAGCAAGAGCTTGTCGTAGCCGACGCGCGTGCCGTCGGCAAGTTCCGCGGTGTTCGCGTCCGCGTGCAGCGCGGCGAGCCCGGCCCCCGGCCGGTAGCTCACCGCGTTGCGCGCGAAGAAGTCGTCGTCGCGCAGGAACACGCGCTCGGGCGCGGATTTTCCGGACACGACATACGGCAGCACGGTCGGCGAATACGGCAGGTGCGCGTCGCGCGTCACCACCGTCAGCGTGCCTTCCGCGTCATGCATGCGGATCGCGCTGATCGCCTCGAGCGCCGCGTGGCTGCTGCCGACGATCAGGTATTGGGTCTGTTCCATCGCTGGCTCCATGGTTCTGCCGCCCTCAGTCATTCTCGTTGAGCCACACCGGCTCGGTCGGCGCCGGCCCGTCGAGGAGGGCCGCAGTGGCGTCGATGACGCGGTGAAAGTGGCCAATCGTGATGTCCGCGCCGGCGAGGCCGCCGATGAAGCTCATCGCCGGCAGCACCGTGCCCGATTGCCCCGCGAGGCGGTACAGCACGCCGAGCACTTCCTGGTACATCGGCCCGCAGTTCCAGCGGAAACCGACCGAGCGATCGACGACGCCGAGCGCGCGCACTTTCGACAGCGCACGCATCAATGCTTCGACCGGGAACGGGCTGAACGTCTTGATCTTGATGAGGCCGACTTTCTTGCCGGCTTCGCGCGCCTCGTCGACGGCGTCCTTCGCCGCCCCCGTCATGCTGCCGAGCGTCATGATCGCGAACTCGGCATCGTCGAGACGGTACTCCTCGACGAGCGGCGCGTAACTGCGCCCGAAGCGCTCCGCCCACTCGGCATGCACGGCTTCGATGACGGAGAGCGCGTTCTGCATGCCGCGGCACTGGCTCTTGCGATAGCGCACGAACGTCGCCGGCCCCTTGCCGCCCGCGCCGCCGGTGAGCGGATCGACCGCCATCGGCTTCAACGGGTCGAGCGCGACGTGCCAGTTGACGTCCTTCGCCCCCATGAACGCATCGACGTCCGACTGATCGGGCAGTTCGACGCGCGCGGTGCCGTACGACAGGTAATTGCCGTCGAGGCAGATGTTCACCGGCAGCATCACGTCGTGATCTTCGGCGATCCTGAACGCCATCACCGTCGTGTCGAGCACTTCCTGCACCGTCTCGCAGTAGATCTGCACCCAGCCGACTTCGCGCACCGTCATCGCGTCCTGGTGCCCGCCCCACACACATTGCGGCGTGATGCCGTCGCGCGTGACGATCGACATCACGATCGGCAGGCGCATGCCCGACGTGCGGAAATACGGCTCGAACATGAACGCGAGGCCGGGACCGCAGGTCGCCGTGTAGGTGCGCGCACCGGCCAGAGCGCCGCCCTGCAGCACCGACAGCACCGAGTGTTCGCCTTCGGCGTCGACGATGTCGGCGTCCATCTTGCCGTCGGCGATGAGTTTCGCGACGTGCTCGACGAGCGAGGACTGCGGCGTGATCGGATACACCGCGACCATGTCGGGGCGCGCGAGCGCGACCGCGAGCGCGGCCGCTTCGTTGCCTTCGCACAGCATCACTTTCTGCTTCTTCGGCGCGCTGACCGCGGGTTTTTCGAGCGTGGTGGTGCTCATGTTCACTGGGCCTCCCCGATCATCGTGATCGCGCGCTGCGGGCACTCGGTCGCACAGATGCCGCAGCCTTTACAGGTGTTGAGGTTGAAGTCGAACCACGCGGCGTGCTCCTCGACGCACTGCACCGGGCAGTACAGCCAGCACACCGCGCATTTGACGCATTTGTCGCGGTCGACGACCGGGCGCTGGCTGCGCCAGTCGCCGGGCAGCATCGGGCTGATGTCAGTCGCGACCGGGCACAGGTCGTCGGGGACGTTGGCCTGCTCGAGGTTGAACAGCGGATAGCTTTGATGCCGGCTCATGCGGCGACCCTCCTTTCGATCTGGTGCACGCTCGTCTCGGCATAGCCGCGCTCGAGCGCCGTCATGTTCTGCGCGAGCCCGGCGTCGCGAAAGTCCGAGTCCTCGAGCGCGCGCTTCAACGCGTCGAGCGACACGACACCCGTCGTCTTCGCGAACGCGCCGAGCATCAAGGTGTTGGTGATCGGCCGGCGGAAGATCTCGAGCGCGATTTTGACCGCGTCACACAAGCCCACGCGCCCGACCGTGTCGGGCAGCACGAGCTCGGCGAGCGGCTTGTGCGTCGCCTGCACGAGCGTGCCGCCGGCTTTCAGTCCGGCGAAGATATCGACCGAGCGGGTCAGCGTCGGATCGACGCAGATCAGGCAGTCGGGGTTGTAGATATTGGTGAGCTGGCGGATCGGGCGCTCGCTCGCGCGCAGGAACGACACGACCGGCGCGCCGCGCCGCTCGAAGCCGAACGACGGGATCGATACCGCATATTTGCCTTCCTCGACCAGCGCCGCGGCCAGAATGCCTGACGCCAGCACCGAACCCTGGCCGCCCCGGCCATGGAATCGCACCTCGTACATCTTGTCTCCTCCTGCTGCTCGCGGGACCCGGCTCGCTGGCCCGGCCCCTGTCGTTTGCTTCGTTTGGCTTCGCGGGTCGGGGACCGGCCCCGGCCGTTCAGCCGGCTCCGCCCCAGCCCGGTTTCACCGCGGCGCCAGCGGGGCCGCGGCCGCGCACCGGCAGGTGCGGCAACGCGAAACCCTGCGTGAAGGCGGCGCGGCGCACCAGCGTGTATTTGACGAGCCAGCCGCCGCCGACCGCGATCAGTCCGGCCGGAATCAGCGCGAAGCCCGCCAGCGGTGCGCCGAGCGCCGCAACCAGCAGCAGTGCTGCGGGAAGCAGGTTGCCGAACTTCAGGAACTGCCCATCGACCGCCGCGAGCGCGCGCAGGCTGCCTTCCGGCGCCCCGTCCGCGCGTAGCCCCGCGAGGTAGCTGCGCCACAGCAGGGCACGAACCAGCAGCAGCCCGAGCGTCACCGCGGCGACTCCGACCTGGCCCGCCGCGCTCGTCATCACGAACGGGGAAGCCACCGCCACCAGCGCCGCGCCTTCAGCGAAACCGGTCGCGACCAGCATCGGCCGGCAGCGCGGATGGCGCCACGCCGGGATCCCCTTGTCGGCGGACAGAATGCGTGCCTGGGCATAGACGAAAGCGGCGCCGAACACGCCCGTCAGCAGCACGAACAGGGTGTCTGCGGTGAACAGCGCAAGCGCACCACAGACAAACACCAGCGGCGCCACCGCCGCTTCGCGGGTCATCCACGACGTGGCCAGATGCCGGTAGACATTCAACGCACGCCACGGCTTGCCGATCTCGAACCACACGCAGGTGAGTCCCGCGCCGATCAGCGCCATCCCGCCGAGCAGCAGGGCGCGAACGTCGGTGCCGGCGAGGCTCGCCAACGCGGCAAAGAACAGCACTCCGCCGCCCGCGCCGCCGGCGATGAAGTTCGACGCCGCGCGCCAGTCCCAGTTGTGCTGCTGGCGCGGACCGATCCGGTCGCCCGCCTTCAAGGTCTTCGCTTTCATCGCGGCCTTCACCCCTTGTCCCAGATGTAATACACGCCGGGGCCCGTGCCGAGCTCCTCGTGCATGCGAAACGATTGCGTCTCGGCCAGGAGCCGGCTGACGTTGCTGTTGGGGTCGTCGATATCGCCGAAGCTCATCGCCCCCGAGATGCACGAATTGACGCACGCCGGCGTGACTTCGGGGTCGCGCCCGGGCACTTGGCCGGTGCGCGCCGCCTCGTCGATGCGATCGACACAGAACGTGCATTTCATCGACACGCCGATCCGCGCCGGGTCGAAGCGCACTTCCTCGGACTTGATCGGCGTGTCGCCGTAAGCGAACTTCGCCTCGTGCACGATCGAGCGCGCCTCGTACGGACAGGCCATCACGCAGTTCGCGCAGCCGATGCAGGTGTCGTAGTCGATGGTGACCAGCCCGTCGGCGCGCTTTTTCGTCGCGGTGGTCGGGCACACTTCCTCGCACGGCGGTTCGTCGCAATGCATGCACGCAACCGGCACAAAGCTGCGGCGCACGTCGGGAAATTCGCCCGTCTCGAGATCGAGCACGCGGCGCCACTGCACGCCCGGCGGGGTCGCGTTGGCGTTCTTGCACGCCGCGGTACAGGTCTGGCAGCCGACACAGCGGCGCAGATCGATGGCCATCACGTAGCGGGTCATACAGTCTCCTTGGCAGCAACCTTGCGCACTGCAACACGCACGATGTCCGAGCCCGAGCCGGTCGCATCGGTCAATTCGAGCGACATCGGCGCGATCGTGTTGAGGCTCGGCATGCCGAAATCCTTGGCGAAAGGGGTCGCCCAGTGATCGAACTGGCCAAGGATCACCAAGGTGTCCGGGCGCACGCCCTGCGCGAGCACTGCGTCGCCGTAGGTCGCGCCGATGTGCGAGCGGATCTCGACGCGGTCGCCGTCCTGGATGCCGAGGCTCTTCGCAGTCTTCGCGTTGATGATCACGCCGGTGTGGCCGCGCACGTTCTGCGACACTTCACGCATCAGCGCGATCGAGACGTTGCCGCCGGTGTGGTACTGCATGCTCTTGGTCGCGAGCAGCCACAGCGGGAAGTCGTCCGGGTTGGCGCCGACATTGACGAGCTGCTCGGTCCAGCGCCCGGGCACGTCGTGCCACTCGGGCAGCGCCGTGTATTCGGAGAGCTGCGCGTCCCACCAGTGCATCTTCTGCTCGTGCAGCCGGTTGCCGAGCTCGCGGCCGATCCGCAACAGCCGCTCCTGGTACGGCATCTCGTAGCGCAGCCCGTGCTTTTCCAGCGTCGGCGTCAGGTACCAGTCGAGCTTCGACATCGGCACGGTGTAGAAGCCGTGCTCCTTGAACCATTCGAGGTCGTGCGTCTCGGCGCCATTCGACAGGCTCGCCGACGAAGCCTTGCAGATCGCGTCCCAGATCGGCTCGACGCCATGTTCCTGGCTCAGGTCAAGCGAATGGTCGTAGTGCTCGCCTTTCAACGGCGCGCCACCTCCGGCGCCGCGGTTGAGCGCGGCGTTGTAGCCTTCGAGCAGCCCGGTGCGCTTGGCGAGCTCCGTGCTGATCCACGTGAAGTCGCGCGCCTCGCCCTGCGGCGCCACTGCGGGCTGGCGCAGCACGACGCCGCGGTGCTCCCAGAACTGCTCGACGAACTTCGTGCCGCCGACCTTGATCATCTGCAGCGACTCGAGGTCGGTCGCTTCCGGCAGCAGCACGTCGGCCATCCAGTTGGTTTCATCGACGGTGTAGGCGAAGCACACCGTGAACGGGAACGTCGCGATCGTGTCGACCAGCGTCGGCGTGTCCCAGAACGAGATCGCCGGGTTCGAGCGATAGACGAACCACACGTCGGGCAGCGTCGGCACCGGCATCGACCAGTCGCTCGGCACTTCGCGCAGGTGCATCCACGCCAGTTGCGTCGGGCCCAGCGCCTGGCTCCACGCGCTGTTGCCGACGATCGGCACGAGCGTGCGGTGCGCGTTGCGCCCGGTCGGCGTCGACACCCAGTGTTCCTTGTCGGTCGGGTTGAAATTCTGCGCCATGAAGCCGTCTTCGCCGGCCTTGACGCTAACGTGACGGTCATCGTGCGGGCGGTTCAGCCGCACCGTCGTGCCGAGCGTGCCACCGGGGTTCTCGAGCGCGCCGACGAGGGTCGCAAGAAGCGTCCGCGCCCAGCAGCATTCGAACGCGCCCCAGCCGTTGTTGACCGACTTGCCGAGTGTCACCGCGACCGGGCGCAGCGGCAAGGTGTGGCCGTCGATGTCGATCGTCGCACCGATCGAGGCCGCTTCGAGGTATTCGTTGGCGATGCGCCGGATTGTCTCGGCCGGCACGTCGCTCACGCCTGCCGCCCATTCCGGCGTGTATTTCTTCATGTGCTCGACGAGCATCGTGTACGCGGTCTTGCCTTCGACCGCGCCCATCTCGCACCGCACGTCGTCGGCGTCGACGCTCACGGCACCGGCGACAGCAAAGGATCCGGCCACTGCCGGCACCGCGCCCGGCGTGTCGAACGGCACGGCACGCCCGGTTCTCTCGTCCCACAGCAGCGGCTTGGCGCTTGCGGCGTCGCGCAGGTACAACCCGTCGGGGCCGACGAGATACGGCGACGAGGTGCGATCGCGCAGGAACGCCACGTCGAGCTCGGCGAGGCCGTGTTCGCACACCAGCACGTGGATCAGCGCGAACATGAACGCCGGGTCGGTCTTCGGCCGGATCGGCACCCATTCGGCCGAACAGGCCCCGGTCACCGACAGGTGCGGCTCGACCTGCACGCGCTTGTAGCCGCGCACCCGCGCTCCGGCGTGGCGCGTCACCGCGCACGGGCCGCCGGAAGCTTCGACGTTCGAGCCGATCGAGATCACGTAGTCGGCGAGCGGCGTGTCGGCCGCGACGGTGAACGCGCGGTGCCAGAACTCGCCGTACAGGTGCTCGGAGTGCACGCACTTGACGCCCTGGCCCGAGCCGAAGCTGAAGTCGATCGGACCCCACGCGGAAAGAAAGGCCGGGAACGTCCCCATGTACATCGCCGGCGTGCCGCCGTGGCCGAAGCTCGCCGCCAAGCGCGGCAGGCCCGCTTCGTCCGTCACCCCTTTTTCGCGCGTCGCGGTGAGCTTCGCGGCGACGAGATCCAGCGCCTCGTCCCACGACACCGGCACGAAGCCCGGATCCTCGTTGCGCCCTTTCTTCGGGTTCGTGCGCTTCATCGGCTGCAGCACGCGGTGCGGGTTGTAGGTCTTCTGCACGAGCCCGTAGGCTTTCACGCACACGCGTCCGCGCGCCGGATGCACGTCCTCGGCGGCGAAGTTCGGCTCGATTTCGGTCGCGACGCCATCGACGACCTTGACCGTCATGAAGTCCGGGCCGGCGACGCAGTTGTAGCAGTAGCTCGCGACTTTGGCGACCGACTGCGGCTTGGGGGCAAGCGTCATGTTGTTCCTCACCTCAATGAATGCGTTGCGGGTGCGAATACACGCTGTGGCGCTCGCCGCGTGCAAACCCGATCAATGTGACCCCGGCCGCTTCGGCCAGGCGCACCGCCATGCCGGTCGGGGCCGACACGGCCGCGACGACTGCGATGCCCACCGCCGCGGCCTTCTGCACGATCTCGTAGCTCGCGCGGCTCGTCATCAGCACGAAACCGTCGCCGAACGCGCCGCCGCTGGCAGCAACCGCCCCGATCAGCTTGTCGAGCGCGTTGTGCCGGCCGACGTCCTCGCGCACGAGCTCGACCGCGCCGTCCAGGCCGCACCACGCCGCTGCATGCACTGCGCCGGTCAGGTGGAACAGGTGCTGGCGCGCGTGCAGCTCGGCCTGTGCCCGGGACAATGCGCCGGCCTGCAGCGCGCCGCGGCCCGCATCCACCGTGCCGAGCCGGCGCCCGGCGATCTGCTCCAGGCTCTCGATGCCGCACAGTCCGCAGCCGGTGCGCCCGGCCATCGCGCGGCGACGCTGGCGCAGCCCCGCGAAACGTTCGCCCGCGATGCGCATCTGCACTTCGCTGCCCTGGGGGTGGTCAACAACTTCGATATCGTAGAGCTCACGGGCCTCGTCGATGATGCCTTCGCTGAGGCTGAAGCCAAGCGCGAAGTCTTCGAGGTCCTGAGGGGTGGTCATCATTACGGCGTGGGAAAAGCCGTTGTACACGAGCGCGGCAGGGACTTCTTCGGCAACCAGGTCTTCTTCGCAGGTGGCGTCGGCGCCAACCCAGCGCTCCACCCCTACCCTGCCGTGCGAATCTGCGATCGAATCCGAATCGTGCCGCATCGCTCACCCCGCCAACCGGTTTCACCCCGATCCGCCGAGATTGGCGAATCAGCCTCTTCACTTGACCGTAACGATACAAATTCGTCCGATAGAAGTCAATATATTTGTATCGTTTTTCATCCACCATTTCATGGTGCGATGCATCATTCCGCGTCGCGCCAGCGAAGCTCGCATTTTGCGCTCCGGCGGTCGAAGTCCGCCGTCCGAATCACGTCCCTTCTGTTCTTAAATCGCCCGAGCGGCGCTAGAATCAATCAGCATTCAATTCAATAACGAAATAACCCTCCCTCAGAGAAACACGTTCACGACAATGAAGAGCCGGTTCATTACGCAGTGGATCAACGACTACCTGGCGGAACGCCGCGTACGCGCGAACTCGCTGATCATCACCATCTACGGAGACTTCATCGCCCCGCACGGCGGAACCGTATGGCTCGGCAGCTTCATACGGCTGGTCGAGCCGCTGGGCCTGAACGAGAGAATGGTGCGCACCAGCGTCTATCGCCTGGCGCAGGACAAGTGGCTGGTTTCCGAGCAGATCGGACGCAACAGCTATTACAGCCTCACCGCCTCCGGCCGGCGGCGGTTCGAACACGCCTACCGCCGGATTTACGACGCACGGCAGCTGCCGTGGAACGGCGAATGGCAGATCGTGATCCTGCCGTCGACGCTGGCCGCGCCGCAACGCGACGCGCTGCGCAAGGAACTGTCGTGGGCGGGTTACGGAACGGTCGCCCCGGGCGTGCTCGCGCACCCGTCGGCGGACACTGAAACCCTGCTGGAAATCCTCCAGGAGACCGGCACCCACGACAAGGTCGTGCCAATGACCGCCACCAATCTAGGCGCGCTGTCGAACCGCCCGCTGCAGGATCTGGCGCGCGAATGCTGGAATCTGGAAGCAATCGGTGCGACCTACCGGGAGTTCGCGGACCGGCTGCGGCCGGTGTTGCGGGCGCTGCGCACGGCTCGCGACCTGGATCCGGAACAATGCTTTCTCGTGCAGACCCTGACGATGCACGATTTCCGGCGCGCCCTGCTGCACGACCCGCTCCTGCCGGACCAGCTGATGCCTGCCGACTGGAGCGGTTCGGTGGCCCGCGAAGTGTGCCGCGACATTTATCGCATCACCTACCGCCTCGCCCAGCAGCACCTGATGGCGACATGCAAGACGCCCAACGGCCCGCTGCCGCCCGCCGCGCCGTACTTCTACGAACGTTTCGGCGGCCTCGCAGACACCACCTACCGCGAAATGGCCGAGCAGCGGTAGCGCAGGATGCATCGACGCTGACTGCTGGCAGTGAAACCGTTTCTGGTCAATCAATCCACAATGCGTTAATGATACACAAAAAGCGCTTTCGCGCCTTTTGTTTGTATCATGCCTAGCTGCCCTCTCCGCCCTCCGATCGGCCGCCCCGTTCGGAGAACAGCAGAAAAGGCGCTACGCAGCGACCAGCGGCACGATGGCATCGACCGGACAGACGTCGATGCATTGCGGCGAGTCGAAGTAGCCGACACATTCCGTGCACTTGCCGGCATCGATGACGAAAATGTCGTCGCCGGTCGCGATTGCGTCGTTCGGGCATTCCGGAACGCACACATCGCAGCTGATGCAGTCATCGTTGATCATCAAGGCCATTGCCGCTTTCTCCTGGTTTGTATGCTTGGGTCCATGGTGATTCGGCCCGGGTTGGCCCGAAGGGTGCGTCGGCGGGAGGCACCCTTCCGGCTATCGCCAGCATTCCGATGGCCGAACGGTAACATCCATATTGCTCCAAGTCAAACTGTTTGACTTCTAACAATATAGGCGCAGTTCAACGCGGAGCCGATCTACGGTAGCATTCGCCCTTGGAACCTGAGTGGCGCCTGTGACGCCAAGCCCGGAATGGACATGAAAAAGAAGACATCCGCAGACAAAGGCCTCGATTTCGGCATTCTGCCCAGCCTGGCCGGTTATCAGCTGCGGCTTGCACAGATCGCGATCTTTCGCGATTTCGCCGCTGCGCTCGGCGAGTTCGACGTCACGCCCGGACTGTTCGGCGTCATCGTCATCATCGACGCGAACCCCGGGCTGAAGCAGAGCGAACTTGCGCGCGCCGCGCACCTCGACCGCTCGACGGTGGTTTCGGTGATCGACAATCTCGAACGCCGCGGCCTCGTCGAACGACGCCCGGCCGAAAACGACCGTCGTTCGAACGCGCTGGTGCTCACTCCGGACGGAGTCGCGCTGCTGAAAAAACTCAAGCGCCGCGTCGGCGAACACGAGAAACGGCTCGTCGAGCACCTGTCCGAAGAGGAGCGCGTCACGCTGGTGAGGCTGCTGCAAAAGATTTTTCCAGAACAGCGTCTGACGCAGCCGCGCACCTAAGCCGGATTCGGCGGAAAGCTTCTGCAAAAACGCCGGAGAGGCGTCTTGACTCGCCTCGCCGTCGCGCGTCGCATCATCGTTCGCGGCGGACTCCGGTTTCTTGCGCCCGCCCGGTTCGCTAGCGACCAGCTGTGCTACCTGGTACCCGGCGACTTCGTGGACGCTGGAGTCGCGCCAGAGGCGGAGGCGCTCGCGCCGGCGGGGCTCGTCCCTTGGGCGGACGGCGACCCGGTCGTCGCGTTCGAAGAGCCGCTCACGCTTCCACTCGCGCCCGACGTCGAGCTCGCCTGCCCGCCCTCGGCCGTCCCCGAGTTCATCGCCGACCCCGAACGGGAATGGATGATCCCCTGCCGCTCGGCCTCTTCCCTGGCGGCAGCAGCGGCCGCCTTGGCCGCTGCCTCCATGCCGCCGGTCCTCGCAGCGGTCTGGTCGTCCCCTGTCTCGGCTGACCGCCCGTCGCGATCGACCTCGGACGCGGCGGCGGCCACCGCGGCCGTAGCGACCCGCTTGCCACGCTCCAGTTGCTCCTTGCCGGTCTCCGTGGCGCGATCGACGAGGTCATCACGGTATTCACCGAGCAGTTCGTCTTCACGCCGCGTCGGCGGCAGTCCCGCACCTAGCGCGGCGCCGATTGCCACCCCGATGGCGCCGAGCACGAGCGGCTGCTCGGTGGCCATATAGCTCCAACCGCTGGCGGCGCGCTCCGCGTAATGCTTGGCCGAATCGCGCGCGTGGCGGCCCTGTTCGCGCATCCGCTCGCCGGCGTGCGATCCGGATTCGCGTGCGTGCTCGACGCTTTCTCGCGCGCCGTGAGCCGCGCCACTGACACTTTCCCTGACGCTGCGCGCGGCGTCGCCGATGCGATGGACCACGTCGCTCATCGCCGAACTCGCACGCTCGGCCGCCCCCTTGATCCGTCCGGTCGAGGACTCGTCGTCGGCAGTCCTCGGGCGAGCGATGTGCTCTGCACTGCGCATATGCGTGCCCGTTCCCGAGGCCATCAGCCACGCGAGGCCGACCGCGACGAGTGTTGCCGGCAGCGGGTTGTCCCTGACGCTGGCGCCGAGATTCGCCACGTAATCGCCCGACCCGCGCTTCGTGTAGTCGAGCACCTGGTCGAGCAATTGCCCCGGCGACAGCCGGCGCTGGATCGCCTCGAGCGTGTCGCCCATCCGTGCGCGCTCCGCTGCGATCTCGGCCTCGATCTCTTCCGGGCTACGGTCGGACGTCATCCTCGCATCGGGCACGCGCGTCTGCCCCTCGTCGAGATACTGCTGCGGCTGCCGGTAGGTGGCATTCCTGGGATCGTCTGTGTTCATCTCGTCTGCTCCTTCACGAATTCCTTGTCCCTGCGCAGCGATTGCGCGGTGCGCCGCAGCACGAGGTTGCGGGCGTCGAGGTTGTGGCGGCCGCGATTCAGCATCACCAGTCCGATGACGAGGACGATGACGCCGACGAGCAGCGCAGCCGCCCACAGGCCGATGTCGGCGAACACGGCGATCGCGCGCGCAATGCCGTCGAGCAGCACCAGCACGCCGGCGAACGCGACGACCCCACCCACCGCGAGCGAGGTTAGCGCGGACGTCGTCTGCGAAATCTTTTCGCTCATCTCCGCCTTCGCGAGATCAATCTCCTTGCGCACGAGCGTCGAGGTTTCACGCATCAGATCGGTGAAGAGTTCGGGCAGGCTGCGAGTTTCCTTGTTGATGTCCATCACACTGGCCCTCCAGCCGGCAGCTTGGGTTCCCGTTCGCCCGGGGTGACGACGGTACCGACCGAGGGATCTGCGCCAGAGACGGTGCGATCGAGCGGATTGGTCGAATGACCTGTGCCGGACGGATGTTCTGTCGCGGGTGCGTGCGCGGCAATCGGGACGTTTGCGTCGTCCTGTTCGAAACCGGCGCGCCCTTGATAGCGCCCGAAGTCGCTCCCGTGATCCCGCTCGCCGGCGCGCTCCTGTTCGTGCGGCCGCCGCGCGGAACTCTTCAACATTCGCGCAAGCCCGAACCCCAGGACCACCGCGCCGCCGAGAAACAGCGCCGGCTGCCTGCGCGCGAGGTCCTGCGCATCCGAGATGAGGCCGTCGACCTTCTTGTGCTCCATCGAGCGCGCAAAACCTTCCAGCCGGTCCGCAGCCCAGTCGACGTAGTGGCCGACGCTCTGCTGCTCCTGGTGCTCAAGCTCGTCGCCGGCACGCCGCAATGCCCGGGCGAGACCGACCGCGCCCTTCGCGACGCCGCTTTTCTGGCTGTCGAACAGCGACTCGGCGAGATGTTTCGCTTCGCGCCGCATCTCCCGCTCCGGCCGGCCGCGCCCGCCCTCGCCTCCGTCACCCGAAGCGTTGCCCCTGCCGGTACTCGTGTCGCCCGGCGTGCCCACTTCCATTGCTGTGCCGACACCGGCCGCGACCCCTGCGGCCGACGGCCCTGCCGCAGTGCCGCCGGTCGACATGCGAAACGCGTCGCCCGCGCCGGGGATGTCAGGATTGTTCGTATTCATCGTCGCCTCCTCTCACTTGATTGCAGTCCATTCATGGCCAGAGCAGTGGCCCGGCCATCACGGCGAAGACAGGCAATCGCTGTGCCTTCTATGGAAGGCTCGCCGGTGAACGAGGAAGGACAGTGGGACCAGCGCGGTTTGCTGGGGAAGATTTGTCCGACGCGCAGGCTGGGGTAGTCGCGGGCGTTACGAATCCGGCAATCAAATACAGCCGCTCGCCTCTTGCTTGTAGAAGGGCTGCCGGGGCTTCGACAAGCCTGGCCCGAACGGAATCTTGTTGTCGGGTCGGCAATAACGCCGGGCAGCTGGATCTGATTCCGCGGCTTTTCCAGCCCCGTTGCGGAGTTGGCGAAGGAGCGAGATGTTCACCAACGAATCGCGGCACCTACAACGGCAGCACGGCCTTGAACCACGCCTTGTCGCCGCGGAATCGATTCTCCGCTTCCGTTTCATGCTGCCACTGGGCGATGAACATCGTCCCGGTCTTGCTCGTGTAGCTCACGCTCGGGCCGATCGCGAACACTTCGCCCCGCCGCCCGGACGACCACGGCCCGAGCGCCGACGAGATCTTCCTGCCTTCGAGCTTGTCGTCGGTCGTCTGCTTCAGGTAGTAGCCGGACAGCCCCACCGCCCACGGGCCGATGTGCTTTCCGACGACGTAGTCCATGTGAAAGTCGTCCCCGGACTCGTAATCCATCTTCGGCGCGCCAGGTGCCGGGCGGAAGTCCTTGTTCTTCGACTTGATGTTGTACATGAACTTGCCGGACACCTCCCAGCCCGAGTCCGACAGCCACGTCATCGCGAAGATCGGCTCGATGCTCCAGTAGTTCGTGCCGATGCTCTTGCGCGGATCGCCGGACTTGTACTTGCCGCTCGGCAAGTTGAAGTCGAGCGCGACGGTCCAGTGCAGGTTCGGCGTATGCCACGCGACGATGATCGGGTTGATCGTGATGTCGCCGAGGTCGGTCTCCGACGCGCTGCGCCCGCCGAGCTTCACCTCCTGGTTGACGACCGGCACGATCAGGTGCATGCCCCAGTCACCGCCGAGAATCTTCGTGTCGGTCATCTTGATGAAGCGCAGCGCGTCGAACCAGGCGCGCACCGACGTGTTCGGCACCTTGTCGCCGTCGCCGTCGCGCAGCTCGGCGTCGTAATAGCCGAAGTAATTGAGGAAGTAGTTGCCGGGCGGGGGCACTGCACCGGCCAGCCAGTTTTCCGCGCCGTTCGGGTACTGGTCGCCCCCCTCCTTCGCCATCGCATTGCCTGCCACCAGGGCCGCCAGCACGGCGGCCACGGCCATTTGATTTACCTTCATGTTTTCTCCCTGATATTCGATTTTCCGCAACAACCGTTCCGCACTGCGCAGCGGGGCGCAGCGCGGAATCCGGGCCGCATCAGAACGGGAACTGCCGCTGCCCCAGCTGCACGGTGACCCACTTGAGCTCGGTCATCTCGTCCATCGAGTGATGCCCGCCCTCGCGTCCGAAACCGCTGTCCTTGACGCCGCCGAACGGCACATGCGGCTCGTCCATGATCGACGAGTCGTTGATGTGCACCATCCCGGCTTCGAGCCGCAGCGACAGGTCGAACGCTTTCTGCAGGTCGTTCGTGATCAGGCCCGACGAGAGGCCGTAGCACGAGTCGTTCGCGAGCGCGAGCGCCGCTTCGCTGTCCTCGGCGCGGATCACCGATACCGCCGGGCCGAAACTCTCTTCGCGGAACACCAGCATGTCCGGCGTCACGCCGGCAAGGATCGTCGGCTGGTAGAAAGCGCCTTCGCTCCTGCCACCGGTGAGCAGCTTCGCGCCTTTCGCGACCGCATCGGCGACGTGGCCGTCGAGCACGCGGCACTGCTTGCGATCGATCAGCGGGCCGATCACGGTCTGCGGATCGTGCGGATCGCCGACCTGGAACCCCTTGATTTTGGCGGTCAGCTTTTCGCAGAACGCGTCGAAGATCGGCGCCTCGACGATCAGGCGCGAGTTCGCCATGCACACCTGCCCCTGGTGCAGGAAGATGCCGAACGCGGCGGCATCGACTGCGTAATCGACGTCGGCGTCCTTTAGCACGATCAGCGGGCTTTTTCCCCGAGCTCCAGCGTGATGCGCTTGAAGTGCTTGCCGGCCTCGGCCGACAGCTCCCGCCCGACTTCGGTCGAGCCGGTGAACGTGATCATGCGGATGCGCGGATCGGCGACGAACGTGTTGCCGAGCACCGAGCCTTGCACCGGCACGACGTTGAGCACGCCTTTCGGCAGGCCGGCGGCCTCGAAGATCTCGGCGATCTTGAGCCCGGTGACCGGCGTGTAGCTCGCCGGCTTCAGGATGAAGGTGTTGCCGGCGGCAAGCGCGAGCGCGACTTTCTTCGTCGCGAGGAGGAACGGGAAGTTGAACGGCGCGATGCCCGCGATCACCCCGAGCGGCCGGCGCACGCTCATCGAGAACACGCCGGGGCTGTCCGACGGCATCGTCTCGCCGGTGATGCGCCGACATTCGCCTGCGGCGCTGCGCAGCAGGTTCACGACGAACGACGCTTCGAACATCGCCTTGCCGAAGGTCGACCCGGCCTCGTCGATCAGCACCTCGGCGACTTCCGGGATGCGTTGCTCGAGGATCGTCGCCGCACGCATCAAGATCGCCTCGCGCTCGTTCGCGAGCGTGCCGCCCCAGCTTTCACGCGCGCGGTACGCTGCCGCGATCGCGCGCTCCAGATCATCGGCCGAAGCCTGGTGCACGCGCCCGAACACTTCGCCGGTCGCCGGATTGAAGTCGTCGAGGATCGTGCCCGACGACGACTCGACCCATTCACCGTCGATGAAGAGCTTGTATTCCTTCATGTCTGCTCCTAGAGGCTGATGCCGCACCGGCCCGGCGCGATGATGTTGTTCGGATCGAGCGCCTTCTTCAGGCGCTTTTCGACGTCGCGCTTGACCGGCCCGTAGGTCGCTGCGACCTTCTCGGCGAATGCGGTGCTCGCGCGGTACATGCCGTAGCCTTCGTTCGCGAACGTATGCAGCAGTTCGTCGTAGCAGGCGTAGGCGTTCTTCGTCTGCGTCTCGTCCGAACGGTCGTACAGGAGATCGATGACGTGGTGCATGTCGCGCCAGCCGACGATGAATTCGCCGACGTAGTCGAAGCCGTACTTGCCGAGAATCTCCTTCGCCATCTTCATCTGCTTGAGCGTCTCGGTGCCTTTTGCCTGCGACACCGGCGCGAACCAGACGGAGCCCCCGCCGCCGCGCCAGTTGTAGAGGCCGAACTCGCCGAGGTTCGGCTTGCCCTTCATCAGGTCGAAGCGATATTGCAGCGCCTGGCTGCCGCGCGAAGCTTCCTCGGTGATGATCGTGCCGCCGGTGCCCGCGGCGACCGCTTCGATGATCTTCCAGTTCGCGTCGTTGGTTTCCTTCGTGCCGTAAAGGCCGGCGTACACGTTCCATGCGCCGATGCCATGATCGGCCTGGATCTTCAGCACCGCGTCGTCGGGGATCGCGCCCGGACCGGTGAAGTAGTCCGCGCGCTTGACCGGCGTGCAGGGCGCCTCCCACAGCGTGTGTGCGATCACCACGGCGTTCGGGATCACCATCGCGATACGCAGCGGGCGCAGCGCATCGACGATCTTGGTGATGTCGGTTTCGTTCGGGTACTGGATGCAGAACGGGCGGAAATCCGGCGGCGCCGGCATCAGCCACATCCCCATCTTGGTGACGATGCCGTAGTTCGACTGCGTGAAGATGCCGTCGAGCGTCGGGCCGTAGCCCCACTTGAACACCTGCCAGGTGTTCGAATTCTCCATCGCACCCATGCCCGTGCGCAGCACTTCGCCGTCGGCGAGCACGACTTCCATGCCGCACGAGAACATGAAATGTTCGCCATACGGCGTGTAGCCGACGCCGCGATCGACCATGTTGCCGACCGGACCGGCGATCGCCGACGGCGCCGGGCACGAGAACCACAGCGGAAGCTTGTTTTCCTGCAGGTAGTCGTAGAGCTGCTGATAGGTCACACCCGGTTCGACGAGCGCGGTGCACAGCTCCGCATCGACGTCGAGGATGCGGTTCATGCGCCGCAGGTCGAGGACGATCTGGCCGCGCTGCACGGGCGCCGCCGATCCGTAGCCGATGTTCTTGCCGGTCGAGACGGGATAGACCGGAATGCGGTACGTGTTCGCGACCTTCACGATGCGCTGGATCTCTTCGACGCCGTCCGGCATGACCGCCGCCGACGGCGCGTGCTGCGCATCGGCGACCGGCATCATGATCTTGTTGTACGGCGCGAGCGGCTCTTCATCGACGAGCACGTGCTCGGCGCCGACGATGGCGCGGATCTCCCGCATCGCCTTGTCGAAATCTGCGGCCGTCACGCCTTTCGGCAATGTCCTGTCGTTTGAACTCATGCTGCTGTCTCCGTGGATGTAGGACGTCGTTCGATGCTCGATGTATTGAGGACGAAGGACACGAGGCTCGCCGCGCCAGCGCCTCTGGCGCTTGCGAACGCGTCTTCGGCAACTGCGGCCGCGCGGCCCGACGAGGGCGTGCGTCCGCGGCCGACTGCCTGTGCGTACAGGCGCCCGATGCGGTCTGCCGGCAACGCGATGCCGTCAGACCAGACGAGGTTCGATTCGAGGCCGGCAACGCTGCAGCAACTGCGCACCGCCCCATTCGACACCCTGTGATGCGTCTGGATCACGCACGCCGCGCCGCGGGAAGCCGCGAGCTGCTGGACGATCAGCGCCGAGGCATCGTCCATGACCCCGATCAGATGGCCGTTGCGCGCATCATCGAGCAGCGCCATGACGCTCGCGAAGCGGCCCAGCTCGTCACGGCGCAGCGCACGCCGCGCAACGCGCAAGCCCGTCGCCTCCAGGCTGCCGGCGATCCGCGCGGCGAGCGTCGTCGCAAAAGGCAGATCCACTTGACTGACGAGGGTCACCGGGACTGCGGCCGCGACATCGGCAGGCGCGGCTGCAGCTGCGAAGCGCCCGAGCGGCACTCCGACCAGCGCTCCGCCTCCCAGTACTCCCTTGAGGAAATCACGTCGCTCCATCGCGCATCTACTCCTTCACCGCCGGCGCGCTGGCGCCGATCAGCTGCGCCACTTCGGCAAGGGCCGTATCGTCGATCTCGCTCGGCCGAAAACTCGGCATCGCCCGATTGCCGTGGCGCACGACGCGCTCGATGTACACCTGCGGAAGCTGCCGGCCCTTGAGCACGGGGCCGACATTGGCCTCGTGACAATGCGCACAGACCTTCTCGTACACCTGCGCTCCGTCGCGCCACTGCCCTGCAGCGACACCCGCCGCCCCGAGCATCGCGCCGGCACCGACAACTAAACACGCCAACCTGTTGGCCCCCATCTCGTTCTCCTCCCTGTATCCCGTCTCTGCGGCATTCCCGCAAAGGCAGTAAAGCAAGGCCTGTGCCGTAATGAGCGACACGAACATTTTCCACTGTTATCAGTGGGTTGGAGAATCGTTCAGGGCGAAGGGTGCAACGGGGCGAGTGTCTGGAATCTGGACATCTTCCGGCCCGCCGTGCCTATGCCGCGCGCGTTGTCAGCCAGCGCGGGTCTTCGGCAGAGTGTTGCAAATCCGGGCAGTGTCGGTTTTTGCGACAGAACGGTGCGCAGGAGCCTCTCACCGAACGGCGGTACGCGGATAGCGCGGGCAAGCAGCACAAGCCCATCGTGATGAACTAAATCGACCGTCCGCAACTCCGCGCCGGCGGAACCGGCGCCGGCGACCCTCTATAGCATCGTTGCAGAGCGCAGGATGCAAACGCGAAAACCCGGCACCCTGGCCACAAGATCGGCAGGTGCCGGATTCTCGATCAGCGGAGAATCAAACAGCAGTGATACATCGGGTGGGTGATTCGGCAGCGACGCGGTTCCATGCCACATACGCCGATGTAATTCCCAGCACGACCGCGGCAACGGGACCGGCCGCCACCATGCCGACGTTCCACGCTCCGGCGCCCCAGCCGATGGATCCGAGCAGCGAGCGCGCCGTGACACACTCGGCCAAGCCACGTGAATTGGCGTACTGCACGGCCCCGAGCTTCAGCCCGACGACCGTAACGATGCCCGCTGGCGTGCCGATGAGTGCTGCCACTGCCGGATTACCTTCGGCAAATCCCATACCGAGTGCCGCCGCAGTTGTGCCGATATCGGCGGCCTGCCCGGCCATCGCAAGGTCGATCACTGCCTCGGATTCGATCGCGGCATGTTCTTCGCGTACAACTTTGCCATCTTCGATATACAGGGACATGACGCCGCGTTGCTCGTAGGGCTGGCCATCGTAGAGCATCGCGGTGGAATACCAGGCATCGATGCGACCATCGAATTGCTGCACGTGGGTGATTTCGATTGTGCGGTCAGTCGATCTGGAATAAAGGGCGGCGTAATCCGGCTCGTGGGCAAGAAATGTCCCGTCCTCGTAGCGCGCCTTGAATTCGTCGAGGGGTGTAGCGATCGCGTCGGCGGCCGGGAGCGCCCCCCCCAGCATCACGATAAGTGCCACCAGGCACGCTGTTGCGCCGTTGGAAAACGTTCCAGCCGACTGTTCCCTCGCATCCCGTTCAATTCCCGACGTATACAGAATCGATGTCATGATCGCCCCCTTTGGCCCGCTGAACTCATTTGCGCAAGGAATGCACGCAACCTCCGCTGCAAGCCTTCGATGCATTTTGCGGACCAGGGCGAATATCTAATTTGGTTTCAATAGATTACAAACCGAGACGAAGGCTCGAGGCAGCCAGATGTAAAAATTTTCGACAACGTAACGGCGGAATCCGCCGTGGCCTTCTTGCTGCGGGCGCATCAGGGCAAGGGACCTGCATCGCTGAAATCGTCGATGCAGCGGCAGCGGGAAATTGGCTTGAACAGCTGCGACGTTGAAATGGTCGGCGATGAGACCGGCTAAGCCCGACGGCGCAGGCACGGGAAGGTCCGGCTCGTCGTCGCCTCCTGCCCGTCGGGCAGGCGCTAATCGGCGGGCTGGGCCGTGCGCAGAAAGCGATACACGGTCGAGCACGACACCCCGAGGGCCTGTGCAGCGGCGCTGACGTTGCCGTCCAGCTGGTCGAGCACCCAGACGATGTATTCGCGCTCGAACTCTTCGAGAGGCGTGATCGCCGAAAAGGCGCGGCGCGCAGCGGGAGCGGGCGTATTTTCGGCGGGGATCGACAGGATCGAGCACACCGTCGCTTCGTCGATCGTCTCGCCGTCATTGAAGACCAGCAGGCGCTCGATGACGTTGCGCAACTCGCGCACGTTGCCCGGCCAAGGGTAGTCGCACAGCCGCGACAGCGCCGCCGATGAAAGGCGCGGCAGGCGGGGCAGATGGGATGCGGCGCGCCGCATCAGGTGGTCGACGAGCAGCGGGATGTCTTCGCGCCGCTCGCGCAGCGCCGGGACATGGATATGGACGACATTCAGGCGATACAGGAGGTCGTGGCGGAACTTGCCGTCGGCGACCAGCGCCTCGAGGTCACGGTGCGTCGCGGCGATGACGCGCGCGCCGGTGTGCCGCAGCGCGGTCGCGCCGAGTTGCCGGAATTCGCCGCTGTCGAGCACGCGCAGCAGCTTCGCCTGGCATGCGGCGGGAAGCTCGCCGATTTCGTCGAGGAACAGCGTGCCGGCGCTTGCAACCTGGAACAGGCCGTCCTTGTCGCTCGTCGCACCGGAAAACGCACCACGTTTATGGCCGAACAGTTCGCTTTCGACGAGATCGTCGTCGAGCAGACCGCAGTTCAGCGGCACGTACGATTCGGCGGCGCGGCCGCTCCAGCGGTGCAGCGCGCTCGCGACGACCTCCTTGCCGGCGCCGCTCTCGCCGGTGATCAGCACCGGCAGGTCGAGCGGTGCGGCCTTGCGCACGAGCGCGAGCGTGCGCTGCCACGCGGCGCTCGCGCCGATCACCGCGGCGTCGTCCGGGCCGCGCAGATGGGCGATTTCGGCGCTCAACGCCGCGCAGCGCTGCGCCATCGCGCGCTTTTCGAGCGCACGCTCGACGACGATGTCGAGCTCGGTCAGCTTGTAAGGTTTCGACAGGTAGTCGAACGCACCGAGCTTCATTGCCGAGATCGCAGTGTCGACGTTGCCGTGGCCGGTCAGGATCACGACTTCGATCAGCGGGTCGAGCTCCTTGAGGCGCTTCAACACCTCGATGCCGTCGATGCCCGGCATCTTGATGTCGACGAGCGCGAGGTCGATTCCGCCGCACTGCGCGCAGTCGAGCGCCGCTTCGCCGTCGGCGGCTTCGCTGAGGCGGTAACCGGCGCGGCCGAGCCGGCTGGTGAGCAGCTGGCGGTACAGCGCTTCGTCGTCGACGATCAGGATATGGCGGCTCATATGTCGGCCCCTTCGATGCCGGCTTCATCGTATGGCAGCGAAATCCGGAACCATGCTCCGCCTTCGTGCCGGTTGCCGCAGGTGATCCTGCCGTGCAGCTCGGACATGATCCCGTAGCAGATCGACAGGCCCAGGCCGGTGCCGCGGCCGGGCGGCTTCGTCGTGAAGAACGGGTCGAAGACGTGGTCGATGACGCCCGCAGGCAGACCGGGGCCTTCGTCGAGCACGCCGAGTTCGACGGCGTCGTCCACGCTTCGCAGCTCGACGCGCAGGCGGCCCGCGCCGTTCATCGCGTCGCGCGCATTCTTGACGAGGTTCTGGATCACCTGGTCGAGCAGCGTCGGGTTCGTGCGCACCGGTGGCAAGCGGTCCTCGATGTCGAACGTGATCTCCAGCCCGCGCGTGAGGCCGACATCGCGATACGAGGCAAAGCGCTCCTGCACGTACAGCGCGACGTCGACCGGCTCGATCGGCGGCGTCTGCCGGCGCGAAAACAGCAGCAGGTTGTCGGTGATCGCCTTGCAGCGCTGCGCCTGTTGCTGGATCGTCGTCAGCCCGTCGCGGATGATCTCCAGGTCGGGGATTTGCGCGGCATTCGGGATCGCCTCCATCAGCGCCTGCAGCTCTTCGGCGAAGCCGGACACGAGGCCGAGCGGATTGTTGATCTCGTGCGCGATGCCCGAAGCGAACTGCCCGAGCGAACTGAGACGATTCGCCTGGGCGAGCTGCCGCTCCATTTCGCGCCGCGCGGTGATGTCACGCGCGACGCCGATGACGCCTTCCGCTTTTCCGTTCGTCAACAGCACCGTGGTGCTGACTTCGAGGAGATAGTTCGTCCCGCACGGCGCCTCGAGCGCGATCTCGAACGGCTGCCCCTGCCCGCCGGCCAGGCGCCGCCGGAAATCCCGCTCCAGTCGCAAGGCCGACGAATGCAGCATGAATTCGCCGCAGCGCCGGCCGATCGCGCGATCCGCGGGCACGCCGAGGAGATCGGCCATGCGCGCGTTGACGAAGCTCAGGCGCCCGTCCAGATTGAGGATATACACCGCGTCGTTGATGATGTCCTGGATCTGCTGTTCCCGGTTTTCGAGCCGCGCGGCGTATTCCGTGAGCTTGCGTTCGCGTTCCTGTTGCGCAGTGACGTCGAGCGCGAGGCCGCTGTAGCCGACGATCTTGTCGCCCTTGATGACCGGCTCGACCTGCAGCTGCACGGGGAAAGGATGTCCCGCCGAATCGCTCATCACGACGTCGAGGCGGGCGACGCTGCGCTGCCGCGCGCTCTGCTTCAGGAAGCTCGACGCCTGCGCACGATACTCCGGCAGCACCAGATCCTTCAGGCGCAGCGACGGCAGCTCGGCCTCGTCGATGCCCAGGCGCGTCCGCCCGGCCTTGTTGAGCTGCACCAGACGGCCGGACAGATGCAGCGCGAAGACGATTTCGGGCAGATCCTCGATCAGGTTGCGGTAGCGCTGCTCGGACGCCTCGAGCTCGCGCGTGCGCTCGAAAACCTTGGTTTCGAGGCCGTTGATCTGATCCTTGATGTTCAGCGGCTGGAAATACTTGCGCAGTTCGGCGAGTTCGGCCGAACCGTCGTCGGCATTCATCAGCGTCCACGAACAGCGCTCGTCGCCGCGCCCTTCGCATTCGTGTTCGATGCAGATCATGTCGGTCTGGAACACGTACGACGCGAAGCCGGACGCGTAGCCGGCCAGCGTCCAGCACACGGCCTCGCGAGAGCGGCCGAACAGGCGCAAGTGCTGCTCGGCTTCATAGGAGCGCCGCCAGAAGCCGCCCATGCGATAGCGCCGGCGCTCGCAGTCGATCTCGACAGAGCAGGTCTCGACTTCGGCGATGCCGGCGAACATGTGCGTGCGCGGGCCGCCGCGGACGAACTGCTCGATCGAGTCCGGGTGCATGTACGCGGCGAGGAGGCCGGCATCCTCGTGACCGCAGCTGAAGCCGTAGCGCGTCAGGACTACTTTCGCCGCCTCCGCGCCGAGCGTTTCGACGAGCTCCTTGCGCAGCGCTCCCATCGCATCGGTATGCAACAGGATCGCCCGGCGGCCACAGAACTCGATCGCCCCCTCGTTGGGCCGCAGCTCGACGAGGGAGAAGAAATCAAGTTCGTCCGCGCGCATTTCCGTTCTCCTCTGCCGTGGCAGAATTTTTGCCCAGCGCGCGACGCAAACCCCCCGTCAGGACACGCCGACGGCGCTCTCGTGCAACGCCCGCAGACGCCCGCGCTGAAGCTTGCCGGTCGGCGTCAGCGGCAGTTCGTCGAACCAGTGCACCCAGCGCGGACGACGATGACCGGGGAGCGTCGCAATGCCTTCATCCATCTTCTGGCGCGCTTCGCTGCCGCGCTCCGGCGCTGCCACCGCAAGCACTGCGAGCGCCGTCAGGCCGTCGGCGGAGCTTACCCCGACGGAGGCGATCTGATGAAGCGTTTCGCCACAGACCGACGCGAGCGACTGCTCCACCCACAAGGTGCTGACCCACTGGCCGGCGATCTTCAGCATGTCGTCGTTGCGTCCGGTGTATTCGAAGCGCCCGTCGGCGTGGCGCAGGAACATGTCGCCGGGAGAAAACCAGCCGTCGCGGAACCCGTCCGCCTGCGCCTCGGGCCGCTTCCAGTAGCCGAGCGCGACTGCGGAATGGCGGATCCACACGCGCTGCGGCACGTCCGGATCGACGTCGTCGGCATGACGGACTTCGGTCAGCGGGGTCGGCCGCATCAGGCCGGAATCGTCGTCGCTGAAAAGCATCAGGCACAGCGTCTCCGACGTCCCGTAGCCGCTGATCAGCGTGTGGCCCGTCGCTTCGCGCCAGTCCTGCCGCACGCCCAGCGGCAGCGCCTCGCCGGCCGAGACGTAGTGGCGGATGCCGTATTGCGCGATCCGCCGGGCGACGCCGGTCTGCAGCATCTTGCGGTACAGCGTTGGGACGCTGAACAGCAGCGTCGGGCGATATTTTTCGACCATGTACTCGACGCGCTCCGCAGTTGGCCATTCGCGGTCGAGGATCACCGTCGCGCCGACGCGCAGACCCGCGAACAGGCTGTTGCCGAGCGCATAAGCGAAGAACAGCTTGGAACTGGCGTAGAGCCGGTCGGCCGCGGTCAACCCGAGGATGCCGCAGGCGAACGAATGCGCGTCGACCACGGTGCGCTGCGCATGGACGACGCCTTTCGGCACCCCGGTCGTCCCCGACGTGCCGATCCACAGCGCCGGATCCTCGGCGACGCGTTCGACCGGAGCGATCGGTTCGGCCGCGGCCAGGTGCGTCGTCCAGTTACAGGTGCCGGGCCCGCTCGCGACGATCTCCGCAGCAGTCCGCGCCTGCGCGACAAGCGCGCTGGCCTGCTCGTTCTCGCACCACACGAAGCGCGGCTCGCATTCGTTGAGGATCGGCGCGAACTCGTTCATCGACAGGCGCGGATTGACGCCGATCGCGACTCCGCCCGCCCAGATCGCGCCGAGGTAGGCAACGACCCAGTCGATGCTGTCCGGCGCGAACACGATGACGCGGTTGCCGGGTTGCAGGCCGAGCGCCTGCCACGCGCCGGCCGCGCGGCTCACGCGGTCGCGAAGCACCGCGTAACTCACTTTTTCGTCGTCGCATTCGATCGCGATCGCCGTGTCGGCGCCCATCGACAGCAAACTTTCCGCAGCATTCATTGCGATTTCTCCTATTGACCCGGCCACCAAGTGCCGTTCGGGCTGAGCCCTTCGGCTTCGCCCAAGCCAGGCCTGTCGAAGCCTTGGCGACGCCCTTCGACAAGCTCAGGGCGAACGGTTGTATTTAAGTGCCGCTTTGATAATCCCCGGAAGTCCCGGGCTTCATCCGATTAACCGGACCAGGAACAGCGTCAGGACCGGGAAGAAAACCAGCAGGACGACGCGCAGCGCGTCCGACATCAGGAACGGCACGATGCCGCGGAAAGTCGCCGACATGGGGACATTCTTCGCCATGCTGTTGATGATGTAGACGTTCATGCCGACCGGCGGCGTGATGAGGCCGACTTCGACGACCATCAGCGCGAGGATGCCGAACCAGATCGCCTTCTCGGTCTGGTCCAGGCCCCAGAAATCGAGGCCCATGATCACCGGGAAGAAAATCGGGATCGTCAGCAGGATCATCGACAGGCTGTCCATGACGCAGCCGAGGAACACGTAGATGACGATGATCGCGAACAGCACCAGCAGCGGCGGCAGGCCCGAGCCCGAGACCCAGTTCGCCAGTTCGGCGGGCATCTGCGTCAGCGCGAGAAACACGTTGAGCACGTCGGCCCCCAGCAGGATCAGGAAGATCATCGCGGTGGCCTCGGCGGTCGAGTACAGCGACTCCATCAGTCCCTCCAGGCGCATGCCTTTCGCGACCGCGAGCACCCCGGCCCCGATCGTGCCGACCGAAGCGGCCTCGGTCGGCGTGAAAATGCCGCCGTAGATGCCGCCGATGACAACGACGAAGATCGCCAGCACCGGCCATACGTCGATCAGCGCACGAATGCGCAGCGCCACGCTCTTGCGTTCCCCCGCCGGGCCCGCATCCGGGTTGAGCCGGCAGTGCAGCGCGATGACGGCGATGTAGCCGAGGGCGGCGATGATCCCCGGAATGAGCGCCGCGGCGAACAGCTTGGCAATGTTCTGCTCGGCGAGAATCGCGTAGATCACGAGCACGACCGACGGCGGAATCAGGATCCCCAGCGTCCCCCCGGCGGCGAGCGTCGCTGTCGCGAGCGCCGGCGAGTAATTGAGCCGGCGCAGTTCCGGCAGCGCGACCTGGCCCATCGTCGCCGCCGTCGCGAGCGACGAGCCGCAAATCGCGCCGAACCCTGCGCAAGCGCCGACGGCGGCCATCGCGACCCCGCCGCGGTAATGGCCGATCATCGATTCGGCGGCCCCGAACAGCGCTTTCGACAGACCGCCGCGCGACGCGAAGCTGCCCATCAGCAGGAACAGCGGGACGACCGACAGATCGTAGATCGAATAGCGCCCGTAGGCCGCGGTTTTCAGATAGCCCAGCAGCGGATCCCAGCCCGCCATCGTAACGTAGCCGGCCACCCCGGTGATCAGCATCGAGATCGCGATCGGTACCCGCAGCGCCAGCAGCACCAGCAGGAAAACGAAGAAACTTGCACCGATGGCCGTACCGCTCATGCTGGCTGCTCCAGGAATTTCTGTGAGGACGTGTAAAACGCGGTCGCAGCGAGCAGCGCGAAGGATGGCGACATCAGCATGTACGCATACCAGGTCGGCACTCCAAGCAGCATCGAGGTTTCACTGCTGGCCCTGAGATCGACCGTCCCGATCGTCATTCGCCAGGCCACGATTCCAGCGCAGATCGCGAGCAACAAGGCACCGAGACCGTCGAGGCGTGCCCGCATACAGGGGCGCAGGCCGGTCGTGAAGAAGTCGACGAACACGTGGCTGCCGCGCATCTGGCCCCATGGCAGGAACGCGGCGACCGCCACGGCGGACCCGATCTGCACCAGTTCGAAGTCGCCGAGTACGGCGTTGCCGGTCAGCGCGCGGCTCGCGATGCTGAACACCGACATGATGCTGACTGCGACCAGCACCAGTCCGCCGATCGCGGCGAACGTGCGGGAAAGAAGGAACAGCGAGCGACCGATCGGATCCCGTGGCGAACAAACGGGCGTTGCAATGGGTTCGGACATTTGAAGTCTCCCGGTGAGGCGATCCCGGCCGGCGGACGATTCGTCCCCGGACCCGCAGACCGCGGGTCATGTGGCCGCGGGGCGAACCGTGGCGGTCCGCACCGCGGGGTGCCGAATGCTTCAGATCGGGTCGTGCTTCTGGATCAGATCCTGCGCGCTCTTGAGCAGCGCCTTGCCGTCGTGTCCCTTGCCCGACACTTCCGAGACCCACGAGTCATAGACGTGCTGGCCGGCCTTCTCCCATTTCTTGAGTTCGGCCGCCGGGATGACGTTGAACTGGTTGCCGCGGTCCGACGCCAGTTTGCGCGCGGCGGCCGCCGACTCGTCCCACACCTTGCCGACCCACGCCGAGGCTTCGGCTCCGCCATTGGCGTCGATGACCTGCTTCAGGTCGGCCGGCAGGCTGTCGTACTTCGCCTTGTTCATCGCGAAGACGAACGCGGTCGTGTAGAGCGCGCGCGCTTTCGGATCGCCTTCGCTGTGGAACTTGACCAGTTCGTGGGCCTTGACCGCAGGGACGACTTCCCACGGCAGCATCGCTCCGTCGATGACGCCTTTCGACAGTGCCTCGGAAACCTGCGGCACCGGCATGCCGACCGGCGTCGCACCGAGCGCGGCGAGGAACTTGTTCGTCTGGCGCGTCGGCGCCCTCAGCTTGAGGCCGCGGAAGTCGGACTGCTGGGCGATCGGCCCTTTGACGAGATGCAGTTGGCCGCTGTCATGGACGTGGAACAGGATCGGATGAATGTCCTTGAACTCGGTCTGGTCGAGCTTGTTCACCGTGACGTATTCCCACAATGCACGACTCGACAATTCCGCCGTCTTGGTCATGAACGGCAACTCGAACACTTCGACTGCGGGAAAGCGCCCGGCGCTGTAGCCGGGCAGCGTCCAGACGATATCGGCAATGCCGTCCCGCGCCTGGTCGATCAGCTGCGGCGGCGTGCCGCCAAGCTGCATCGCCGGGTAGATCTGGCACTTCAGTCGGCCGGCCGATTCCTTGTTGATCTTGTCGCACCACGGCGTGATGAACTTCGCGTGCGCCGTCGAACCCGGCGGCAGAAAGTGATGCACTTTCAGCGTCACTTCCTCCGCCGACGCTGCGCCGACCGCCAACGCCAGCGCCACGCCGGCCACTACCCTGAATCCAGCTGAAATACCTTTGCTCATATGCTCCTCCGGTGTATCGGTTCGTGGTTTTTGTTTTCCTGCACGATAGGCCTGCGGCAGGCGCCCGACAACACGGCGCGCCGCCTATTTTCGCTTCGATTGATGAATATCAAACAATCTACGATATTCACAAATGTCTCTTGCAAGGGACGTCGGAGGAGCGTCGCCCCTGACCCTCGGAAGGCTTTGCAGCAGCACGCGCCCGCAGCCATCCGACGCCTGACGGATGAATTTGCTGATCTTTTGTTTGACTTGTAACTATTTGTTCGACACGATTCGGAAAATACATTGGCGCAAGAATGGTTATCGCCCCGGCGATGCGCCGACAAGAACCGCCACAGCTTTCACCAGGGAGAGCAGCACCATTCATAACAAAGTTCAACTTGCCGATACGCGTCGGACGAGTTGCGACGGGCTTCGAATCCACATCAAAAAAGGGGAAATCAATGCACAAAAAACGTCTTGCCATAGCGGTCTCGTGTATCGTCGCCGGTCTGGCTTCGGCTTCAGCCGCAGCCCAGTCGAATGTGACGGTGTATGGCGTGGCTGATGCTTTCATCGGCTACGGCAAGACCGGAGACGCCAAATTCACCGGTGTGCAAAGTGGCGGCTGGGCGGGTTCGCGCCTCGGCTTCCGCGGCACCGAAGACCTGGGCAACGGGCTCAAGGCGGTGTTCACGCTGGAGTACGGGATCGAGCTCGACCAGAACGCAGGCCTGGGTGCAGCCCCCAACCTTTCGCGGCAGCAGTTCATCGGCCTGCAGGGCGGCTTCGGCTTCATCGGTCTCGGTCGCCAGTACCACCCGGGCTACTACGTGTTCAAGTACGACGCCATCGTTCCCGTGCCGATCAGCCCGCAGTTTGCGTTGGCGGCTGCCGCCGGATCGAACCTGGTCGCAGGTGGACCCGCCCGCGTCAGCAACTCGATCAACTACAAGTCGCCGAACTTCGGCGGCCTGACGCTCAACGCGATCTATGGTTTCAACGAAGTCAACCAAGACGACGACCGCCGGAAAGGCGACATCGCAGCGATCGGCGCGGAGTACGCAAACGGCCCGCTCGCGATCGGCCTGATTTACAGCCAGGTGGAGGAACACGTCGGCGACGAGGACAAGCGCGAAGCGTATATCGGCGGTTCTTACGATTTCGGCATGTTCAAGCTCGCCGGCTCATATCAGCGCATCGAGGATGCGACCGCAGCGCAAGACACCGACAACGTCTGGCATATCGGCGGCACCGTGCCGATCGGCACTTCGGGCAAATTCTCGGTGGGCTACGGCCGCCTGGACGCGGATACGGACGACAGCGACGCCGACTCGTGGGCGGTGGTGTACGCCCACTCGCTGTCGAAGCGCACGCTCGCCTACGCCGGCTACGGCCACATCAGCAACGACGACGGACGGGCGGTCCGCTCCCCGTCGTTTGTCAGCGCGGCCAACACTTCGCTCGGCGACACGAGCCGCAACCTGATGATCGGTTTGAACCACTTGTTCTGATCGTCTCCTGACCGGAATCGACGGGCGCCACGGCGCCCGTTTTCATTTGCAGTCTCCGCTTCGATGCCCGGACGGGCCAAGCGATCGGGGGATGAGATGGACGCCGAGCTTCGTCGCCGAAGGTTCGGAAACCGGTTGCCGTTCGAAGGCGTTCATTTCCTTCCGCCATTGTTTGACGTCAAACAATTTGCTCTCTATACTTCGAACCACCCCTTGATTGCCACGGACACGCCAATGAATATCAGGACGAAGGTCGAGCAGTTGTGCGCCAGAATGCATGACGCGCCGCAGTTCCCGACGCAGGGCCTGACCCTGTTCGTCGATCTCGAACGCCGCGAGACGCGCCGCAAATACCTGCCGCGCGACGTGCTGCAGACGTTCCTCGGCGGCCGCGGCGCGAACATGTACCTGCTCTACAACCTGCTGCAGGAAGAACGCGACGCCCTCGACCCCGAAGTGCCGCTGATCTTCGGCGCGGGCACGCTCACCGGCGACATGCCGGCCGCGACGCGGGGCAACTTCACCAGCCGCTCCCCCGAAAGCGACGCGATCCTCGACACCAACGGCGGCGATTACTTCCCGTCCTTCGTCAAGCGCCACGGCTACGACCACATCGTGCTGTACGGCCTGGCACCGCAATGGACGCTGCTGCGCATCGCGCACGACGAAGTCCAGTTCCTCGACGCGACGCCTTACGTCGGCCTCGACAACCTCGAGATCCCCGGCGCGATCGAGCGCGACTTCGACTGCACCGAACGCAAGGACATGGCGCTCGCCCGCATCACGAGCGCTGGCGAAAACCTCGCGCTGTGCAGCGGCATCATGGGCGGCATCAAGGCGATCTGGGCGCGTGGCGGCGGCGGCGCGAAAATGGGCGCCTTGCGCCTGAAAGCGATCATGGTGCACGGCAAGCCGGACGAAGCGCCCAAGGTCGCCGAACTCAAGGCGCACAACAAGGTGATCGGCAAGAAGATCACGTCCACATCGGTGATCAAGAATGCGCTCAAGCAGGTCGGTACGCCGTTCCTGTACAAGCCTTCCCGCGTGCTCGGCGCACTCGGCACGATGAACAACCAGAAGACCGCGTGGCACGAGACGCTCGACGCCGACAACTTCGATCCCTACCGCCCGGGCATGGACGGCTGCTTCAAGTGCCCGGTGCATTGCCGCAACCTCAACGACATGACCCCCGAAGGCAAGGGCGGCTGGGGCTCGGCAGCACTGAAAGGCCTCAAGGGCAACGCCAGCTACGACAAGGCGCAGGCCGACGTCGAACACGGCAAGCAGCGCACCTATAACGGCATCCGCGGCGACGGCAAGTTCGACCAGTACGACAAGGGCGACGGCCCGGAGTACGTCACCGTCGGCAAGTTCGGCCCGATGATCGGCCTGAAGGAGCCGGAGCACATCCTGCGCCTGAACAACATCCTCAACGACCTCGGTCTCGACTCGGCCTCGACCGGCAGCGCGATCGCGTGGGCGATGGAACTGTGGCAGCGCGGCATCATCGACGCCAGTCACACCGGCGGCCTCGACCTGTCGTGGGGCAACTACGACACGGTCGAGAAGCTCCTCTTCATGACCGCGAAGCGCGAAGGCTTCGGCGACACGATCGCGGACTCGTCGCGCGCCGTCGAGCGCGGCAAGTACCCGAAGGAAGCGCTCGATTACCGCATGGCGGTCAAGGGCCTGTTCCAGTCCGACCCGCACGACGCGCGCATCCTCAAGGCGTTCGCGCTCGGGCTGTCGGTCGCGACCCGCGGCATGGACCACCTCAGGAACCGCGTCACGCTCGAAATCAACGCGCGCATCAATGATGACGCCGCATTCAAGACGCAGCTCTATGGCGGCGCCGTCGCGCCCGAACCAAACGGCTACGGCGGCAAGGAGTTCGCCGTGCGCCGCTGCGAAAACACGTTCGCCGTCGGCGACTCCGTCGGCATGTGCCGGTTCAACACCAAGCTGTTCAACTCGCCGACGACGCCGGACTGCAGCGACTTCGCGACACAGGTGTCGACGGCCACCGAGGTGACGCTCAGCGCCGATGAGCTCAACGAGATCGGACGCAACATCACCGGCATCGAGCGGCTGCTGAACTTCCGCTTCGGCCTGCGCGCGAAGGACGACACGCTGCCGCGGCGCTGGTTCGACGAGGAAATCGAAGTCGGTCCGTTCAAGGGCGAGAAAGTCGATCGCAAGGAGTTCGAAGCGATGAAGTCGCGCTTCTACACGCTCACCGGACTGAACGCCGAAGGCGTGCCGAGTGCCGACTGGCACCAGCAGCTCGCCCGCACAATGACCGGCTTTGCGGTCCGCGTCGAACTGCCGAAGGCGATTCCGGGTGCGCCGGACAAGCACATCGTCATCGACGAGCCGGTGTCGAACGTGATCGCGCTGCGCGAGGCCCTGCGCCGGCGGTTCCCGGAAGCGCAGGAGGAACTCGGCGACCATTCGTGGAATGTCGCGGTCAATGGCCGCATGGTGCTGTCGGGCGAGCGCGAGACCGCGTTGAACGACGGCGACCAAGTGACCCTGGTGCCAATCATCGCCGGCGGCTGAGCCCACGCCCTGGGCCGCCGATCGCCGCGGCCGGACCATAAAGAGCGCCACAGCGCCCCGCCAGCAACGGGGCGCTGCGCTTTTGGGGGCCCGGATCGGCGAGGCCCCGCGTTGCCCATCCCGCCTGCTGTCACCACCCCACCTTTACCGATCGCGCCACTGCGGGTTCGTTGTCTATGATCAGACAAACGGCCCTGCCGACATCGCGAAGGAGACGGAATCATGCAGACGAAAGACGACATCGTGCGCCGGGTTCTTGCCGCACTCGAGCGCGGAGCGCATATCGATCCGGTCCTTCATCCGCTCGACGTGAGCGTTGCGACGGGCGTCGTGACCTTGTCAGGCGAGGTGCCGGGAATCGCGAGCAAGCGACGCGCGGTTACAGCCGCCACCGCGGTCGAGGGGGTGCAGACAGTCATCGATCGGCTGCGGATTGCCCCGGCCGCGGAAGCAGCCGACGGCGCGATCCGCGACGCGGCGTGCAAACGGATTTCGCGGGACGTCGATTTCTCCAACTGCACGCTGCGGGTCCTGAGTTCGGGCCGCATGGAAGTGCTGCGCGACGCGAGTGTCGATCCGAGCGGCGCGATCGACATCGCCGTCGAGGATGGCGTGATCACGCTGAGCGGCCACGTCATCAGTCTGTCCCACAAACGCCTGGCGGGCGTGCTGGCGTGGTGGGCGCGAGGTTGCCGCGACGTGGACAACGCGCTCGAAATCAGGCCTCCCGAAGAGGACAATGACGAGGAAGTCGTCGAAGCGACGCGCCTCGTGCTCGAAACCGACCCGCTCGTGCATGCGGAGCAGATCGCCGTCGGCAGTCGCGATTTCGTCGTCACGCTCAAGGGCGTCGTCTCGTCGGACGACGAACGCCAGCGCGCCGAACTGGACGCGTGGTTCCTGCACGGTGTCAGGGGCGTGATCAACGAAATCGAGGTACGCTGAACCGGCCACCCGCCCGCTCGTCTGCCCGGCCCGCCGCGGTCGGGGCACCGCTCGATAACCCTCAGGAAATACACGTTTCAGCATGGCCAACGCCGAAAACACCGAGCGCATGCGCCTCGACAAATGGCTGTGGGCGGCGCGCTTCTACAAGACACGCTCGCTCGCGAGCCAGTCCGTCGAGGCCGGCCACGTCAGGCTCAACGGTCACGCCGTCAAGCCCGCTCGCGACGTGCGCCCGGGCGACACGCTCGAGATCGTCACGGGCGATGCCCACTGGTCAGTCGTCGTACGCGGCCTCAACGAGCAGCGTCGTCCGGCGCCGGAAGCACGCGAACTGTACGAGGAGACTGCCGAAAGCAGCGAACGGCGCGCGGCGGAAAAGGAAAGCCGCCGGCTCGCGCCGGTGCCGGGCAGCGATCTGCGCGGGCGTCCGACGAAGAAGGCGCGGCGGCAGATCAGGGGGTTCAACGAAGGCGGATGAAGGCGGCGCGCCTCACGCGTCCGTGTCGATGCGCCCGAGCGCCTCCGCGATCGCTTCCGCATTCGCAGGGCGGACCAGGCGGGCGACCTCCTTTCCGTCTTTCAGGAAGATCAGCGTCGGCCACAGCTTGACGCCGAACGAGCGGCCGAGCTTGCGCCCCTTGCCGTCTTCGACCCTGATATGCCGCACCTGCGGATGGCGGGCGAACGCAGTGGCAATCAGCGGCTGCGCCGCCTGGCAGTACCCGCACCAGTTCGCGCCGAACTCGACGACCGCAGGCTCCTGCAGCGCATCGATCTCGGCGCGCTCGGGCGCAGTCGCGGAATAGGCAGTGTTCGTCGTCATGGCATTTCCTTCCGGCAAAGTCTGGTGGCGGAAAGGTATCAAAAAACGGGCCCGAGGGCTCGCGAAAGCCGTCGGGCCCGCTTGGGCCGCTCTTCCGCGGGCTTTTGCACGTCGCATCAGCCCGCGGAAGGATCAGTTTTCAGAACGCCGTGCTCAGCGTCAGACGCGCATTGAGAGGCGCTCCCGGGCTGATGTTGTTGTCGCTGTGCGCAGTCGGGAAGTATTCCTTGTCGGTGATGTTCTCGACGTTGAGCGCGATCCGGGTCTTGCGGTCGTTGAAGGTGTAGTAGACCGCGCCGTCGACGCGGGTGAACGACGGCAGTTTCACGCTGTTCGTGAAGGACGTGTAGCTCGACGACTGATTGATCACGCCGAGACCGACGCCCCAGCCCTGCCCGAGGTCGAAGCGGTTCCAGATCGAGGTCATGTGATCGGGAACGAGCCCGACCTTGCGTCCTTTCGGCGCACTGGAGGTTGATTTCGTGATCTCGGAGTCGAGGTTCGCGTAGCCGGCGAAAACTTGCCACCACGGCGTCACCTGGCCCTGCAGACCGATTTCGAAGCCTTCGGTGCGCTGCTCGCCGGTCTGCACGAAGAAGCCCGGGTTCAGCGGGTCGGCGGCACGCACGTCCTCGCGATCGAGGCGGAACACCGCCGCCGACAACGTCAGCTCGGCCACGACATCCCAGCGCGCGCCGAGTTCGTAGTTGATGGCCTTCTCGGGCTTGAGGTCCTCGGTGGTGGGTGAGAGGCTCAGCTGTTCGCCGGCGGGCAGGAAAGAGTAGCTGTAGCTCGCGTAGTAGGTCTGCGTCGCCGTCGGCGTCCAGATCAGCCCGAAACGCGGGCTGACTTCCTCATCGGTGGTCGACAGGTCAGTAGGATTCGCCCGCTTGTCGTTGAAATCGACTTCGAACTTGTCGTAGCGCAGGCCCGCGAGCACTTTCCACTGCTCGTTCAGCGCAATCTGGTCCTGCAGGTAGGCGGCGTAAGTATTCGACTCGACGTTGTTGTTCGCGTCGCCCGCAGTCGGGATGAAACTGATCGCCGTCCCGAACGGATTGCTCGCCGGCACGGTATTGGTGCCGGGGGCGAACTGACCGCTCTTGCGTCGGCTGTCACTGTCCTGATAGCCGAGTTCGATACCGGCGAGCAGCGTGTGCTGCAGGCCACCGGTCGCGAACTTGGTCGTCAGGTCGGTCTGGTTGAAGACGTTCAGCCGGTCGTTCGAGTTGTTGTAGGCGGAGAGCGTGAGCGTTCCTCCGCCACTGATTGCGCTGCCCGCGAAGACGTTCTGGTAGAACTTGTCGTACTGCGCCGCGCGGAAGCTGTTTCGCAACTGCACGCCGCCGAAGTCATGTTCGAGGACTGCGGTGAGCGCATCCACTCCGGTGCGCGATTCGCTCTGGTCGGCGTTGCCGAAGAAGCGGCTCTCGCTGTCGTCGAACGGCCGGCCGTTGCGCGACGGCACGCCACGGTCGGCGGTGCGCTCGTCGCGGAAATGCTCGAAGCCGAGCGTCAGCGCGGTGGCGCCCCCCGGCGTGAACGTGATCGTCGGATTGATGCCATAGCGCTCGAGGTCGACGCCGTCGCGGAAGCTGTTGGCTTTTTCCGCCATCGCGTTCAGGCGCCACGCCGCCCCGTCGTTGATCTTTTCGCCGACGTCGACCGTGCCGCGCAGCTGATCCCAGCTGCCGACGGTGAGGCTGGCTTCACCGACATGGCCGAATACCGGCCGCTTCGTCACGCGGTTGACCACTCCGCCGGCGCCGCCGCGGCCGAACACCATGCCGCCGGGGCCCTTCAGCACTTCGACCCGCTCGAGGTTATAGACGTCACGGAAGATCTGCGCATCGTCGCGAATGCCGTTGACGAAGAAGTCGGCCGTCGTGTTGTTGCCGCGGATGACCATCTGGTCACGGTTGCCTTCACCCTGCGCCACCGTTACGCCCGGCACGTAGCGCAACACGTCGGACATGCCGCGCATCGCCTGGTCCTGGATCACTTCTCCCGGCACGACGGTGATCGACGCCGGCACTTCCTTCAACGGCGTGTCGGTCTTGGTGAACGTGGCCGAACGCGTCGCACGGTAGCCCTCGACCGGTCCGTCGGCCCGCTCGGCTTCGCCCTTGACGACAACCGGGACCAGCACCGCGTCGGCGGCATGCACAGCGACATGAGCACCGCCGAGCGCGGCGAACACCGCCACTGCCGCGGGCTTCATGCGGATCTTGAACGACATCTATCTTGCTCCTTCGTGAATCCTGGCTGGCTCGGAGAGATGTCGCCTGGCTTGCCGTTGACTGGGAAATTTGCGCCATTAACCCCGCCACCGAATACCGTTCGGGCTCAGGGCGGACGGTGGTATTTCGATTGCCGCCTTGACGAATGATGTCGGGCGTGAGGGCGTGAATGAGAACGCTTCGCATCATAAACGGGAAGCATTCTCAGTGACAAGTGGTTTCAATTGAGCGTCATCGCGACACCCACACCCTCGCTGACTTTGCGGCAGCGCGGTTTCGGGGCTGATCACGCTACGGGGCGCAGGGAATTGGCGGAGCTGAGAAAAGCGGACCCGCGCGTGCAAGCGGCGCGGCAGACCGCAGCAGAAGCGTTTCAGGCGCTGTGGAGCGGGTTCCGGCTCGCTATGGTGCGCAAACGCCGCCGTGCGATCCGAGTATCGGGTGTCCGCTCAGGACTTCGGCCACAGGATCATCTGGGTGCAGCGGAACAGCGCGAGCTTGCGCCCGGTCTCCTCGTCGGTCACGACGGCGTCCCACACCTGCGTGCTCTTCCCGAGGTGCTGAGCCGTCGCGACACACGCGATGCTGCCGTCCCTGACCGTGCCGAGATGGTTGCTCTTGAGCTCGATCGTCGTGAATGATTCGGCGCCGTCCGGCAGGTGCGCCATCGTACCGTAGCCGCAGGTGGTATCGGCCAGCGCGACGATGCTCGCCGCGTGGAGAAACTTGTTCGGTGCGAAATGCAGCTGCCTGACCGGCATCCGGCTGTTGAGCGTGCCCTGCTCCACCGACAGGATTTCGATGCCGAGATAGCCCGGCAGGTATTCGCCGCCGCGCTCGTTGAGCACGTCGAGTGTCACATCGGGGCGGAGTCGGCTCATTCACTGTCCTTGAGAAGAGGCCCCGGCGACGCGGAGGCCCGGAAATCCGATTGTCTCGATTGTCGCGTGCGGCCCGCTCTCGAAAAAACGTCGCGCCGCCTCAAGTTTTCTTGTCCCCGTCGGGGGGGCGGAAACGGCAAAGCCGTTTTCTGGCGGCGTTCAGAACGGCAGCCGGCGCCTCGGAGCTTGGGCAGGCTTTTCGCTGCGCGCAGGGGGAGCCGCCTTGACCGGCTTGCGCGGCAGGTTCATCTCGTCGCGCGCGAACCGGACCTTGCCTTCGAGTTCGCAACCGCGCATGCCCGGCGAACATACCGCGCCCTGCACCCGCTGACAAATTCCCTCCAGATCGTGAGGACAGCTCCACGCACTCATGCTCGAACACTCCATTTCCAGTATCGAAGGACCTCGCGGCACGCCCGCGAACAGGGATTTTCGGTTGCCCGGCCCGATTTGCCGAATCGTGCCGCCGTCGTGGCGGCACGCCACCATCAACATCCGGCCTCCGCTTTGGGACACCAGCCTAGCGCAAGGGGCGCTCCGCCTCAAGGATCGCGCCGGAGAAAAAGTCGGCGACCACAGGTACCAACGATGACATCGGTCTGCCCGAAACGCTCACCGCAACGCCCGGGCGATGAAATGGCGGTGCACGCGAGGGCGCGGCACGCGATCGGCAAACCAGCTGCGCACGTCTTCGTCGAGACCGATGCCGTGCATGTAGTTGTACAGCGCCTTGTTCAGCGCAACCCCCAGCATGTCGTGGTCGACGCCCGTCGGGTCGAGGAAACGCACGTCGTTGCGCGCGAACGATGCCGGCGGCAGCGGCGCCAGCGTGACACCGTACCTTTCGGGCTGCTGGCCGACCGGCGAGTGCACGGTGCAGGCGAAGCGATGGAAGAACCCGGACTGGATGCAGCCCGCTGCGAAGAGCTGGCGCACGTATTCGAGCGCATCGACGGTGTCCTGCACGGTCTGGGTCGGAAACCCGTACATCAGGTAAGCGTGGACGAGGATGCCGGCTTCGCTGAAGCCGTGCGTGACGCGCGCGACCTGCTCGACCGAGACGCCTTTGTTCATGAGTTTGAGCAGGCGGTCCGATGCGACTTCGAGACCGCCGGAGATCGCGATGCAGCCGCTGTCGGCGAGCAGCCGGCACAGCTCGGGCGTGAACGATTTTTCGAAGCGGATGTTGCCCCACCACGAGATCGCGCGGCGGCGGTCGAGAAGCTCCTGCGCGAGCGCCTTCAACGCTTTCGGCGGCGCGGCTTCGTCGACGAAATGGAAACCCGTCTGGCCGGTCTCGTCGATGATCGCCTCGATGCGGTCGACGAGCGTCGTCGCGGCCACGCCGTCGTAGCGCGAGATGTAGTCGAGGCTGACGTCGCAGAAGCTGCACTTTTTCCAGTAGCAACCGTGCGCGACGGTGAGCTTGTTCCAGCGCCCGTCCGACCACAGCCGATGCATCGGGTTAAGCATGTCGAGGACCGACAGGTAGCGGTCGAGCGGCAACCCGTCCCAGGTCGGCGTGCCGACTTCGGCGAACGCGATGTCGGCTTCGCCGATGTCGATATAACGCACCGTCGCATCGTCGTCGCGCACGAACGTGCGCACCAGCCGCTGCCGCGAACGCCTGCCGCCGAGGTGGTCGAGCAGCGCGAGGATCGGGCGCTCGCCGTCGTCAAGCGTCACGTAGTCGAAATAGTCGAACACCCGCGGCTCGCTCAGTTCGCGCAGCTCGGTATTCACGAATCCGCCGCCCAGGACCGTGACGATCGCCGGATCGTGTTGCTTGATCGCCTGCGCGATGCGAAACGCCGCGTACACCGCACCCGGGAACGGCACCGACAGCAGCACGAGCTGCGGCGCATGGCGGGCGATCGCCTCGAGGGTCAGCGCCCGCAGCGTGCGGTCGACGAGATTGAGCGGCGCCGCGAGGGCTTCGGCAAGCGGATCGAACGTTGGCTGGCTCTGCGCCAGCGATTCGGCGTAGCGCACGAACTCGAAGCGCGGGTCGACGGCCTCGCGCAGCACGTCGGCGACGTCGTTCAGATACAGCGTCGCCAAGTGCCGCGCGCGGTCCTGCAACCCGAGCGCACCGAACGCCCACGCGAGCGGATCGCCTCCGTCCGGATCGACATAGACGTCGAGCGCGTCGAAGCGCGAACCTTCGGGCAGGAAGCTGCGCCCGGCGATGCGGTGCGCGACAGTCGGATCGCGTCCCTGCAGGAACGCGATCGCCGGTCCGATCGTCGTCCGGTAGCGGTCGAACTGCGCGACGAAAGCCTGCACGCGTGGCGGGCGTTCGCGTTCGGGCGTCGCTTCGATGCCGTCGCGGATCGCCGTGAGCCCGTCAGCGGAAAACAGCTCTAGCACGAGCGCCAGCGCAAGATCCTCCTGCACCGCGTCGATGCCGCGCGAACGCAGGAAGCCGGTCAGGTACGCGGTGGACGGGTACGGCGTGTTGAGTTGCGTCATCGGCGGAATCACCGACAAAACGCGCAAGGAGGTGTCTGAAATCATGGCAGGAGAGCCTGTCGGGAGGACCGGATCGGTAACCGGGTCGCGAGGGACGCGCGCCGACGACTGCGACCGGCATGATCCTTCGGAAATCGCCGCAAGGTTTGCGCTGGGCTCGGGCCGCACATTCTAGAGGCAATCATTGCGCCCTGACAGCGCGCAGCGAAAGGAGACAGTGGTGGCAGGAAGTCAGGTCGTTCCCCCGCCGCAGACAGACATCGTGACAATCCTGTTCGGCGCGTTCGACCGCCACAACTTCGGCGACCTGCTGTTTCCGCACATCGTCGCCGCGATGCTCAACGACCGGAATCCGGTGTTCGCCGGCCTCGTCGACACCGATCTGCGGCATTTCGGCGGGCACGCGATCCGCGCGATCGGGCCACTCGCGGCGTCCTGCGGTGAGCGCCCCGTCAAGCTCATCCACGTCGGCGGCGAGATTCTCACGTGTGGCGCGTGGCACGCCGCGGTGATGCTGCTCCCGCTGCGGGACGCGCACGCAGTCGTCGCCCGCCTCGACCGGTGCCCGGAAGAGGCCTTGGAATGGGCACTGGAATGGACGCAGCGCCGGCTTGGCACGCGGGCGTTCGCGCCGTATTGCGTGCCGCGCGATCTTTTCCCCGGTGCTCGCGTGATCTACAACGCCGTCGGCGGCGCGGGCTTTGGCGAGTGCGACGAGGCAATGCGCGCCGAAGTCCTCGCGAATCTTCGCGCTGCCGAGGTGGTCGGGGTGCGGGACCGCGAGACGCTCGCGCAGCTCGCCGCGGCAGGCCGCCCCGCCCGGCTCGTGCCCGACTCCGCGGTCATGGTCGCGGCGCTGTTCGGTGAGCGCATTGCCCGGCACGCACGCGTCGGCGAAGTCGCGCAGATCCGCGCGGCGTTCCCGCAAGGGTATCTCGCGATGCAGTTCAGCGCCGACTTCGGCGACGACGCCACGCTCGACGCAATCGCCGCCGGGCTCGAACAAAGCGCGCGCTCGAGCGGTTACGGCGTCGCACTGTTTCGCGCCGGCGCGGCGCCGTGGCACGACGACATGGCCTGCTACGCGCGGCTCGCCGCGCGCCTGCGGGCGACACCGGTGAGGATTGTCGAATCGCTCGACATCTGGGACATTTGCGCGCTGATCGCGGCGAGTCGCGGCTACTGCGGCAGCAGCTTGCACGGCCGGATCGTCGCAATGGCTTTCGCGCTGCCGCGCGTCAACCTGCTCCACCCGGCCGCAGACGGGCGGCCCGGCAAGCCGGCAGCGTTCGCCGCGACGTGGGAGCCACCGCAAGTGCGTGCGACAGTCGCAGTGGACGACCTCGCCGATGGCATCAGCAACGCGTTGAACGCCGACCCGGAGCGGCTGCGGCAGACCGCGCGCGAACTCGTCGAACGCTATCGCAGCGAGTTCGACGCAACCCGGCAGCGGCTCGGATGAAGCGAGCGGTGCGGGGTCTCAAGAAACAGCTTCCATTCGCCATTATTGGCTCGTCAGCTAATTACCGTTCGGGCTGAGCTTGTCGAAGCCCTGGCAGCGCCCTTCGACAGGCTCAGGGCGAACGGCCTCGGCTGTTTCTCCGTCTCGGTTTACCTCGCCACGGCGGGGCTTACTTCGCTCAGAAGGCAGCAGGGTCGAAGCGGATCAGCGGCCCGCCGGCTTCCCGCACCGCCTGCGAGCACGCTGCCGCCTGCGGGCCGAAGCTTGCGATGTAGAAACGTGCGAGCTCGACGAGGCTCGCGAAGTAGACCGGGTCGCCTTGGCCAGCCGCGAGCCGTCGCCGTGCGGCGAGCGCGACGCGGGCCATCTGCCACGCGCCGCACGCGATGCCGAGCAGATGCAGGAACGGCACTGCGCCGGCGAGCACTTCGGCAAAGCGTTCCTTGCCGTTCGCGAGCACCCACTCGGCCGCCCGTTCGACGGCGACGATGCTGTCGGCAAATCGGTCGGCAAGCGACGCCAGTTCAGCGTCTTCGCGCAGCGCATCGGCAGTTGCGTGCAGATCGACGATCAGTTCGCGCAGCGTCTCGCCGCCTTCGCGCAGGATCTTGCGGCCGATCAGGTCGTTCGCCTGGATGCCGGTCGTGCCTTCGTAGATCGTGATGATGCGCGCATCGCGGGCGAACTGCGCGATGCCGGTCTCCTCGACGAAGCCCATGCCGCCGAACACCTGGATCGCATCGCTGCAGACCTGCTGGCCGACTTCGGTGCACCAGCCTTTCGCGACCGGCATCAGCAGGTCGACGTAACGCCGGCATTTGGCGGCGAACGCGGCGTCCGGATGATGCTCGGCGACGTCGAACCAGCCGGCGGCGGTGTACAGCAGCGCGCGCATCGCCATGACTCGCGCGCGCATCGACAGCAGCATGCGCTTGACGTCGGGGTGATGGAGGATCGGCTGGCCGGCCTCGCCGGTGATCGCGTCGCGCCCCTGCACGCGTTCGCGCGCATAGCCGAGCGCGAGCTGGTAAGCACGTTCGCCGAGCCCGGCCCCCTGCACGCCGACGCCGAAGCGCGCCTCGTTCATCATGATGAACATCGTCTCGAGGCCGCGGTTCGGCGCGCCGACGAGCCAGCCAACCGCCCCGCCGGCGTCGCCGTAGCTCATCGTGCAGGTCGGGCTGCCATGGATGCCGAGCTTGTGCTCGATCGCGATGCAGCGCACGTCGTTCCTCGCGCCCGGATTGCCGTCGGCGTCGAGCAGGAATTTCGGCACGAGGAACAGCGACAACCCTTTGACGCCCGCCGGCGCGTCGGGCAGGCGGGCGAGCACGAGGTGGACGATGTTGCTCGTCAGTTCGTGCTCGCCGTACGAGATGAAGATCTTCTGGCCGAACACGCGAAAGCTGCCGTCGGCGGCAGGCTCGGCGCGCGTGCGCGTTGCGGCGAGGTCGGAGCCCGCCTGCGGTTCGGTGAGGTTCATCGTGCTGCCCCACTCGCCGCTGACGACCTTGGGCAGCCAGGTCTGCTTGAGCTCGTCGCTCGCGGCGATCAGCAAGGCTTCGGCCTGGCCGACATTCAGCTGCGGCAGCATCGCGAACGCCATGTTCGTTGCGAACCACATCTCCCACACCGGCGTCGATACGAGCTTCGGCAGGCCCTGTCCGCCGAATTCCGGCGGCAGCGACAGGCCGGTCCAGCCGGCTTCGACGAAGCGGTCCCACGCCTCTTGCCAGCCGTCGGGCGTGACGACGCGCCCGTCAGCGTCGAGCCGGCAGCCCTGCATGTCGCCCGGGAAATTGATCGGCGCGAGCACGCCGGCGGCGAACTTGCCGGCTTCGATGAGGATCGCCTCGACAACGTCCGGCATCGCGTCCTCGAATCCGGGCAGCGCAGAAACCGCGTCCTGGCCGGCGAGCTCCCGCAGGATGAAGTGCATGTCGCGCAGCGGCGCAGCGTAGTCGTGCATGGTGGCAACTCCTGCCGGCGCAGGGCCGGCCAAACGGGCTCAGGGAAGCGCTGATTTATTCCGTTCACCCTGAGCTTGTCGAAGGGCATTCCCTGCAACAACAAGGGCTTCGACAGGCTCAGCCCGAACGGTTTTGATTTATTAATCAGCGCTTCCTTAGCGGGGCGCGAGGCGGATCGCGCCGTCGAGGCGGATCGTCTCGCCGTTGAGCATCGCGTTCTCGACGATCTGGCGCGCGAGCTGCGCGTATTCGGCCGGCTCGCCGAGGCGCGGCGGAAACGGCACGGCTTCGCCGAGCGAGCGCTGCACGTCTTCGGGCAGACCCTGCATCATCGGCGTCAGGAACAGGCCCGGCGCGATTGTCACGACGCGGATGCCGAAACGCGCGAGTTCGCGCGCGATCGGCAGCGTCATCGACACGATGCCGCCTTTCGACGCAGCGTAGCCGGCCTGGCCGATCTGGCCGTCATACGCGGCGATCGACGCGGTGTTGATGATCACGCCGCGCTCGCCGCCGGCGTTCGCCTCGCCGTTCGACATCGCGTCGGACGCGAGCCGGATCATGTTGAAAGTGCCCACCAGGTTGATATTGACGATGCGCGCGAACATGTCGAGCGGATGGGGGCCGTCGCGGCCGAGCACTTTCGCCGCGCTGCCGATGCCGGCGCAGTTGACGAGCCCGTTGAGCGCGCCGAAGCGTTCGATGGCGAGCTCGACGCAGCCACGCGCATCGGCATCCGACGCGACGTCGGTGCGGTGAAACCCCGCACGGGCGCCGAGCTCATCGGCGAGTTTTTCCCCGCCGACGCCGTTCAGGTCCGCGATGACGACATTCGCGCCCGCAGCGTGGAACGCGCGCGCCGTCGCTTCGCCGAGCCCCGACGCACCTCCGGTGACGATAAAAGTGCTGCTTTCGAGTTTCATCGTTTTTTCCCCTTTTCCTGCCGCCGGTGACTCAGCCGACGTTCTCGACGACGATCGCGACGCCCTGGCCGCCGCCGCAGCACGCCGACGACACGCCGAACTGCAGCTTCGCTGCCTGCAGCTCGCGCGCGACGGTTGTCGTCAGTCGCACGCCGGACGCACCCAGCGGATGGCCGATCGCGATCGCCCCGCCATGGACGTTCGTCTTGTCGCGATCGAGCCCCAGCTCGCGTTCGCACGCGAGGTACTGAGCGCCGAACGCTTCGTTGATCTCGATGCGTCCCAGGTCGCCGACAGTGAGGCCGGCTTTCGCCGCTGCGGCGCGGATCGCCGGCGCCGGGCCGATACCCATGATCTCCGGCGGCACGGCGACCGACGCGCCGGCGACGATGCGCGCGAGCGGCCGGACGCCGTGCGCGCGCACCCAGTCGCCGTGCGCGACGATCACCGCCGCGGCGCCATCGACGATCGCCGAGCTGTTGCCGCCGGTCTGCACGCCGCCGAACGCGGGTTTGAGCTTCTGCAGCGCGTCGAACGACGTCGGGCGGACATGGCCGTCGCGCTCGCATACTTCGGCCCGGTCGGCGAGCTTCAGCGAGCGGGCGTTGTAACCCTCCAGTTCCCATTTCGCATTGACGACCGGCGCGACTTCGCCTGCGAACCAGCCCGACTCCCACGCGGCGACGGCGCGGGCGAAGCTCTGCGCGGCGAAGCGGTCGACCTCGTCGCGCGAAATGCCGTAGCGCTTGGCGAGGTTCTCCGCGGTGTCGCCCATGCTTGCGCCGGGCGCGGTGTCCTTCGTCGCTTCCCACAGAAAGTCGCGGAAATCGAGCTGGCCCATGCGGAAACCCGCGCGGTGCGTGTAGGCGGCGATCGGGTTGCGCGACATCGATTCGGTGCCCACACACAGCGCGACTTTCGCCTTGCCGAGCGTGATCTGGTCGGCGGCGGCGATGATCGTCTCGAAGCCGGTACCGCACAGGCGCTGCACGAGCAATGCCGGCACCGACGGGTCGACGCCCGAATAGAGACCAATATGGCGCGGCAGGAAATACGCGTCGAAACTCGCCTGCGCCATGTTGCCGGCGACGATCGCGTCGATCTCGGTGGCCGGCACGCCGCTTTTCTCGAACAATGCGCGTGCGGCAAAAATCCCGAGGTCGGTCGGCGAAACGTCGCGCAGCACGCCGTTGTAGTCGGCGAAAGGCGTGCGGCTGCCGGCGACGAGCCAGATGTCATCGTAGCCCGCGGCATGGGCCGCGGCTTGCGACGCGGCGTAGGAATTCGTCATGTTCATCGCTGTGCTCCCTGGCCTTTGCGCTGCAGGAACTGGCCGATGCGCTCGGCGACTTCCGGGCCGGTCTGCGTGACCGCGGCGGTCAGCGACTCGACGAAGAAGCCGTCGTCGGCCGCCATGTTCTCGATGCGGGCGATCGACGTGACCATCGCCCAGTTCGCCATCGGGGCGTTTTCGGCAATCCGCCGGGCGAGCTGCTGCGCCTTCGCGAGCGCTTCGCCGGGGCCGACGAGGTAATGCGACAGGCCGAGGCGCTGGCCTTCGTCGGCATCGAGGATGCGTCCGGTCAGCATCATCTCGCCCATCCGCCCCGCGCCGATGATCCGCGCGACGCGCACCGAGCCGCCTCCGCCGACGAAAATGCCGTGGCGCCCTTCGGGGAGCTGGTAGATCGTGTTCGGCTCGGCGACGCGCACGTGAGTCGCAGCCGCGAGCTCGAGCCCGCCGCCGATCACCGCACCGTGCAGCGCGGCGACGACCGGAACGCCGCCGTTCTGGACGCGGCTGAACACGCGGTGCCAGCCCTGCGAGTGCTTCATGACGCCGAAAGGCTCGCGGTGCTGGTGCTCGGTCAGGTCGAGCCCGGCGCAGAAATGCTCGCCCTCGCCGGCCAGCACGATCGCCCGCGCGCCGTCGGGGACGGTCGCGAAAGCTTCGTCGATCGCGGCCAGCAGGCGGTCACTGATCGCGTTGCGCTTGGCGGGGCGCGCCAGCGTGATGGTGTAGATGTCGTCCTCATGCGAGGTTCTTACCAGTTGTTCGCTCATCAGGGTGATCCTTTCGTGATTCATGCCGAAGTTCTCCGGTCGGCGTCCGGCTACACGGTGACGACGGACTTGTCCGGCATCATCGCGTACAGGGATTCGACGAGGTCGCGGCGCCGCGTCAGCACCGCGCGCTGGTTGATGTAGCCTTTGTCGGTGATCTCGCCGGCTTCGACCGACGGCGGCTCGGCCATCAGCAGCGCGCGCGTCGGGCACGTCGACGAGCCGCCGCCGGCCTGCATCATCGCCGCCATGCCGAGGCGCACGCGGGCGAGCACCGCCGGGTTCGACAGCACCTGCTCGACCGGCGCGTCGGCGGGCAGCCCCGGACACAGCGAACGGCATTCGGGAATGTTCGGGAACACCAGCAGACCGATGTCGTCGCGGTCATGTCCGGTGACGACGATGTCCTGGGCGACCGGCTTGAGCGCATCGATCGCCTTGACGCGCAGCGCTCCGACATGCACCCACGTGCCGGTCAGCAGCTTGAAGTCCTCGCCGACGCGGCCGTCGAACAGCAGGCCCTGTTCCGGACGCGCCGGATCGACGAACTCGACCGCGTCGCCGATCAGGTAGAAACCTTCGTCGTCGAAGGACTTTACCGTCAGCTCGGGCTGCTTCCAGTAGCCGGGAAACACGTTCGGCCCCCTGACGCGCACTTCGAGCTTGTCGGCCGACGGCACGAGTTTCAGTTCGGTGCCGGGCACCGGCACGCCGATGACGCCCGAGCGCACCGCCTGGAAATGGCAGTCGGTCGCGAGCGGCGACGTCTCGGTCGAGCCCCACGACGACACCATCGTGACGCGCCGCCCGGTCGCTTCCTCGGACAGGTTCTCGAGCTCGGACCACAGGTGCTGCGGCAGCGCGGCGCCGGCGTAGAAGATCAGCTTCAGGCGCTTGAAGAAGCTGTCGCGCAGCACCTTGTCGCGACGCAGCACCGGCACCAGCATGTCGAACGCGCGCGGCACGCTGAAGTAGATCGTCGGCGAGACTTCGCGCAGGTTGCGCAGCGTCCTGTCGAGCAGCGCCGGCGTCGGCTTGCCGTCGTCGAGATACATGCTGCCGCCGAAGCGCAGCACCATGTTGAAGTTGTGATTGCTGCCGAACGTGTGGCTCCACGGCAGCCATTCCATCAGCAGCGGCGGTTCGTCGATCAGGAAAGGCCACACCAGCTCCTTCGCGAGCTGACTCGCGCACAGCATGCGCTGGGTGTTGACGACCGCTTTCGGCGTGCCGACCGAGCCCGACGTGAACAGGAACTTCGCGATCGTGTCCGGCGTGATCCGGGCAAACGCCTCCATCACCGCCGCCTCGTCGCTGCGCGCCTCGAGATCGGCGAACGGCACGCATCCTGCAGTCGATTCGCTGCCACCGCCGGCGACGACGACGCCGTCGTGGAGCGGCCCGATTGCATCGATCGCTGGCGCGAACTTGCCGACCGGATCGGCATAGATGACGCCCGGGCGCAGCAACTCGATGTTCGCCTTCAGCTTGGCGAAGTCCTTCGACATCAGCGAGTTGCCCGACGAGATCGCGCACGACGGCACCCCGACGTGCATCGCCGCGAGCATCAGCAGCGCATGTTCGATCGAGTTGTCGGAGAGGATCGCCACCGGCCGTTCGGCCGACAGGTTCTGGCCGAGCAGCCAGGTCGCGATCGCGACGACGCGGCGGCGCGCTTCGCCATAGCTGACGCGGTCCCACTCGCCGGCCGCGTTGCGCTCGGCGAGGAACAGTCGCTCCGGAGTGTCGCGCGCCCAGCGTTCGAGCCACTCGCCGACGCAGCGCGCATAACTGTCGGGCAGCGGAATTCCCGAACGCAGGATGCGGCTGCCGTCCGGGCGCGTCTCGATGTTCACGACCGGCCGGGCGAACATCGCGTCGATATCGGATATTACGGTGCTCATGGCATTTTCCGTTCGGCTTACTGCGCGATCATCTTGTACGCACCACTCTCGATCTTCACGAGCACGTGCGAGCGATCATCGAGACCGAAGTGGTCGCCGGCGCTCATGTTGAACACGCCATGGCTGCCGACGACCTCCTTGTTCGACTCGATCGCGTCCCGCAGCGCTGCGCGGAACTGCGGCGTTCCCGGCTTCGCGGCCTTCAGCGCGACCGGGATCGCCTGTTCGATGAGGCGGAACGCATCGAACGCGTGACCCGCGAACGACGAGAACGACCCTGCCCCGTACGCAGCTTCATACTTGCGTACGAGATCGCGTCCGGCAGTCTTCGACGGGTGCGTGTCCGGCACCTGATCGACGACGACGACCGGGCCAACCGGCATGATCGCGCCCTCCGCAGCCTTGCCCGCAACCTTCAGGAAAGCCTGGTTCGCGGCCGCGTGAGTCTGGTAGATCTGGCCTTTGTAGCCGCGCTCGCCGAGCGTCGTCTGCGGCAGCGCGGCCGGGCTTCCGGAGCCCACTACCAGCACCGCGTCGGGCCGCGCCGCGACCAGCTTCAGCACCTGCCCGCTGACCGACGTGTCGGCGCGCGCGTAGCGCTCGACCGCGACCATTTTGATGCCTGCCGCTTCGGCGCGGCTCTTCACCGCACCGAGCCAGTCTTCGCCGTAGGCGTCGGAAAAGCCGATGAAGCCGAGCGTCTTGACGCCCGTCGCCTTCATGTGAGCGAGCAGCGCATCGGCCATCACGCTGTTCTGCTGCGGCGTACGGAACACCCATTTGTTGCGGTCCTCCGGCAGCGACACCGGGCTGATCGCGACCTGCGGCGTGCCGCTCTCGTTGGCGACTTCGGCCATCGCCGCGGTGGCCGGCGTCGTCGACGAGCCGACCAGCACATCGACGCTGTTCTCGGTGACCAGCTTGCGCGCATTCTTCGTCGCGATCGACGGGTCGGTCGCATCATCGAGGACGATGTAGTGGATTTTTTCCCCGCCGATCTGCGTCGGCAGCAGCGCGAAGACGTTTTTCTCGGGAATGCCGAGCGACGCACCTGGGCCCGTCGCCGACAATGAAACCCCAACCGTGATATCCGCGAGAGCGGGTTGGACGAACGACAGCGACGCGAACGAGCACAGGACGGCGAGCTTCTTGACTTGCATGGTCACTCCTCTGGTTTTGACGCCGGACTTCCCCGGGTCAATCGAACGGCGGCTGGACCGCTCTGGATATCGCGCCGAAAGATGTCGGCGTGTCGCAAAGTTAGCAACGTCAAACAGTCTTGTCAAACACTTGTTCAAGTAGTTTGTCAGCAACTGTCGCAAAGCGGACCGAGCGCAGCACACCGCGAGTGGACGCGGCGCAGGCGCGGCTTATCGAGGCGCATTTGTGCTCATTGCTCGCTATCATTGCGGCCGCGACGCATTGCAGGATTTTGGATGGCCCCGAAAACAACTTCCGACGACGACACCCCCGCACTCGACCCCGAGCAGGCGATCCTGCAGCTGGCGCGGGAGGAGCCCGAACTCGGGCAGGCTGCGGTCGCGGAGCGGTTGCGGCGTTCGGGGATGCGGATTTCAGCGTCCGGCGTGCGCTACCTGTGGCAGAAGCACGGGCTCGAGACCGCGGCAAAACGCCTGCACGCGCTGATACGTGATTCGGATCGCGGGCTCGCGGCGCTGAGCGACGGCCAGCGCCGGTTGCTCGAGCGCGCGACGTTGAGCGCGCAGGCGGCGCGCGGACCGTCGGCAGGCAATGCCGGTCCGCACGACGAGCCGCTGGACCGGCGGCAGGTGATCCTCAACGCGGCTGCCGAACTGTTTTCCGAACAGGGCTACGACCGTGCCTCGATCCGCGACATCGCGAACAAGGCCGGACTGCTCGCCGGATCGGTGTATCACCACTTCGCGTCGAAGGACGAGCTGTATCTGGCAGTGCACCGCGAAGGTTTCCGCGATGTCATGGAAGCGGTGCAGCGCGCGGTCGACAGCGCGAGCGACCCGTGGGAGCGCCTAACGCGCGCGTGCCAAGTGCATGTGCATCTGATCGTCGGCGGCTCGCCGGTGCACCGCGTGACCGGCCACAGCTTGTCGCTGATCGGCCACGACGCGCTGCTCGCGAAAATCCGGCCGGTGCGCGACGACTACGAGGATCTGTACCGCGGACTCATCGACGCCCTGCCCGTCGCGCCGGGCACCGACCGCTCGCTGCTGCGGCTGACGCTGCTCGGCGCGATGAACTGGGTATACCTGTGGTACCGCGCAGGGCGGCGGTCGCCGCAGGAAATCGCGGCGACGATGGTGGACATGCTGCGCTGGGGCACCAGCCCGCGATAGCGGGGGCGCCCCGCGCGCTGCGCGAACGCGGCGCGCGGCCGGCTCAGTCGGCGATCGCGCCCGATTCCGCGGCGAACGGCAGGGGCAGCTCTTCGGTCGGCGCGTGGGCCGCGCTGCGCGCGACCAGCGACACCGCGAACGCAGCGATCGCGCCGGGGATCGCGAAGAACATGAAGTTGTATTCCAGCGGCATCGCCATGCCGAGCAGCGTGCCGCCGAGGATCGGTCCGACGATCGCGCCGCTGCGCCCGACGCCGGAAGCCCAGCCGATGCCGGTCGAGCGGATCGCCATCGGGTAGAACTGCGCGACGTATGCATAGAGCAGGATCTGCGATCCGATCGTCGTCGCGCCGGCCGCGGCAACCAGCAGGTAGAGCACCGCCGTCGGGCTCTTGAAGCCGAGCAGGCTGATCGAGACCGCCGCGATGACGAAGAACACCATCAGCACGGTCTTCAGGTGCAGCCGGTCGGCGATGAAACCGCCCCCGACGGCGCCGAAAATCGCCCCGAAATTGAGCACCAGCAGGAACGACAGGCTCGACCCGAGTCCGTATCCCGCCTGCGTCATCAGCTTCGGCAGCCAGGACGCGAGCGCGTACACCATCAGCAGGCACATGAAGAACGCCAGCCAGAACATCAGCGTGCTCAGCGCGCGCCCGTTCTTGAACAGCGCCACCAGCGACACATGGGACGTCTTGCCGGTCGGCATTTCGTAGCGGTCCCCGCTTCGCGCCGCGAAACTCGGCTCGACCCTTCCGAGCAGCACCCCCGCTTCGGCGTCGCGCTTCGCATGCAGCAGGAAGCCGATCGACTCCGGCAGCGCGTAGAGGATCAGCGGAAGCAGCAGCAGCGGAATGCCGGCGACGAAGAACACCGACGGCCAGCCGAAATTCGGGATGAGGTACATGCCGAGGCCAGCCGACAGCATCCCGCCGACCGAATAGCCGCTGAACATGATCGCGACCAGCGTCGTGCGCAGTTTTTTCGGCGAGTACTCGGTCATCAGTGCGACGACGTTCGGCATCACCCCGCCGATACCCAGCCCGGCGAGGAAGCGGCAGATCGCGAACTCGGTCGGCGTCGTCGCGAAGCCGTTTATGAACGTGAAGAAACTGAACAGCACGACGCAGATCGCGATCACCCGCTTGCGCCCGAAGCGGTCGGACAACGGACCGAAAATCAGCGCCCCGAACATCATCCCGAACAGCGCGTAGCTGCCGAGCGTGCCCGCCTGCAGCGGCGTCAGGTCCCACTCTTTCATCAGCACCGGCAGCACGACGCCGTAGATCACCAGGTCGTAGCCGTCAAAAATGATGATCAGCGCACACCAGAACAGCACCTGCCAGTGAAAGCGGTTGAATTTCGCCTTGTCGATCAACTCGTGAACATCGATTTTTCGCATTGCCTGTCTCCTAGGGGTGAAATCCTGTGCCACGCCGCTTCATGAAGTGTCGGCGGGATCAATATCGAATTCGCCGCACGGCGCGCGCCGTGCGGTCTGCGTCAGCCTGCGCCGAGATGCTTCTGCAGGAGTTCCGGCTGCGCTCGCAGCTCCGCGCTCGAGCCTTCGAACGCGACCTTGCCTTTGACGAGGATCACGTTGCGATCCGAGATCGAGGTCACGGCCGCGTGGTTCTTGTCGATGACGATCGTCGCGATGCCGGTCGCGCGGATCTGGCGAACGATAAACCAGATCTCTTTGGCGATCAGCGGCGCCAGGCCTTCGGTCGCCTCGTCGAGGATCAGCACGTCCGGGTTCGTCATCAGCGCGCGACCGATCGTCAGCATCTGCTGCTCGCCTCCCGAGAGCTGCCCGCCGCCGTTCGTCAGCCGTTCGCCGAGCCGCGGAAAAGTCTCCAGCACCCGCTCGTACGTCCAGTCCCGGCGTCCGTCGATGCCCGGCTTGGCGGCCATCAGCAGGTTTTCCCGCACCGAAAGGTTCGGGAAAATGCCGCGCCCTTCCGGCACGTAGGCGATGCCCTTGCGCGCGATCAGATACGGCGCCGCACCGGTCATCGTCTTGCCGCGCACCGCGACGCGCCCGTGGCGCGGACGAACGTGGCCGAGCATGCTGCGGATCAGCGTCGTCTTGCCCATGCCGTTGCGGCCCATCAGCCCGATCGTCTCGCCGCGGCGCACGACGAAATCGATGCCGTGCAGGATGTGGCTGCTGCCGTAGAAGGAATGAAGGCCTTCGGCTTCCAGCAAGGTTTCACTCATCGTCGGGTTCTCCTCCGCCCAGATAGGCTTCCTGCACCGCGAGGCTCGAGCGGATCTGGTCCGGCGGTCCGCTCTCGAGCACCTGCCCCGTCACCATCACGGTAATGACGTCCGCGACCGCGAACACCGCGTCCATGTCGTGCTCGACGAGCAGGATCGCGTGATCGGCCGAGAGCTTCTGCAGCAGCGCGACCATCAGCTGCGACTCCTCCGAGCCCATCCCGGCAAGCGGCTCGTCGAGCAGCAGCACCGACGGCGCAGTCGCGAGCACCATCGCGATCTCGAGCTGGCGCTGCTCGCCGTGGCTCAGCGTCGCGGCGACGACGTCGCGTCGCGCGGCGAGTCCGGCCTGTTCGAGCGCCCGGTCGGCCGCGGTGCGCAGGTCGTCGTAGTTCTGAGCGCGCGAGAACACGCGCAATGCCCGCGGCGCGCGCGACTGCGCCGCGAGCCGGCAGTTTTCGAACGCCGTGAACGCCGGGAAGATGTTCGTGCGCTGATAGCTGCGGCCGATCCCGGCGCGCGAGCGCCGGTCCGGGCTCCAGCCCGAAATATCCTGCCCGCGGTAGAGAATCTGTCCGCCCGACGGCGGCAGGTCACCGGACAGCAGGTTGATCAGCGTCGATTTCCCCGCCCCGTTCGGCCCCAGCACCGCGTGCAGCTCACCGCGATGCATGTCGAGCGACACGTCCTTGTTCGCGGCGAGCCCGCCGAACTGGCGGGACAGCCCGCGCGCAGCCAGTACCAGTTCACCCATTCGAGCCACCTCCGACGAGCATGCGGCGCACGCGCTGCGTCAGGCTCGACAGGCCGCCCGGCAGCAGCATCACCACCAGAACGATCACCGTGCCCATCAGGAACTGCCAGTGCTTGGTCAGCGCCGAGAACACTTCCTGCAGCACGACGAACGCGAACGCGCCGATCGCGGCACCGTTCAGTGTGCCGATGCCGCCGAGGATCACCATCAGCAGCACGTTGCCCGACTGGTGCCATGACAGGATCTCCGGCGTCACGAAGCCGAACTGGCACGCCGAGAGGAACCCGGCCACGCCGGCCAGCGCGCCCGCGATGACGAAACCGGCAAGCTTGTACAGAAACACCGGGAAGCCCAGCGACAGCATGCGGTGTTCGTTGCTCTTGATTCCGGCGAGCGCGTGTCCGAGCGGCGAGCGCAGCAGGATGCGCAGGAACACGTACGTCGCGACCAGCAGCAGCAGCACGACGTAGTAGAAGTGCGCGGCGTTGCCGAGGTCGAGCAGCTGCGTCTCGCCGATCCGCAGTTCCGGCTTGAAGTTGATGAACACGCCGTCCGACCCGCCGCCGAGCGGAGAGTCGTGAAACACGAAGTAGATCATCTGCGCGAACGCGAGCGTCACCATGATGAAATAGATCCCCTTCGTCCGCAGCACGAACAGGCCGATGACGAACGCCGCAACTGCCGCCGCGAGCACCGCCGCGGGCAGCACGAGCCACAGGCTGGCCGGGTCGTACTGCGGCGAGACCAGCACGACCGCATAGGCGGCGATGCCGAAGAACGCGGCGTGGCCGAAGCTGACGAGGCCGGTGAAACCGACCAGCAGGTCGAGGCTCATGGCGAAGATCGCCATGATCATGATCTTCGTCAGCAGTTCGCTGTAGTAGTCCGAGCCGAACAGCGGGAAGATCGACAGCACCAGCAGTGTCGCCAACAGCGCGCCACGCGAAGTCTTGATCGCTGAAGACATGGTCATATTCTCCGGAAGATGCCTTCGGGGCGCCACAACAGCACCACGGCCATCAGCAAATAGACGGTCAGTCCGGCGAAGTCGGGAATGATGACTTTGCCGAAGGTGTCAGCGAGGCCGATCAGCAGGGCCGCGACGAGCGCCCCCCACACCGAACCGACGCCGCCGATCACGACGACGACGAAGCAGATGATCAGCACCTGGTTGCCCATGCCCGGATAGACCGACGACACCGGCGCCGCGAGCATGCCGGCGAACGCAGCGAGCGTGACGCCGAGCGCGAACACGAGGCGGTAGATCAGATCGATGTTGATGCCGAGCGACTGGACCATTTCGCGATTGCTGCTGCCCGCGCGAATCATCATGCCGAGCCGCGTGTGGCGGATCAGCCAGTACATCAGCACCGCGAGCACGATGCACACTGCGGACATGAACAGCCGGTATACCGGGTAGCTGAGCGTCTCGCTGAGCTGGACCGACGCCGACAGCATCTCGGGAATCCGCACGCCATGGACGTCGTCGCCGACGATCATGCTGCGTATCTCCTCGAACATCAGGATCAGGCCGTAGGTCAGCAGCACCTGGTCGAGGTGGTCGCGCTTGTAGAGCCGGCTGAACAGGCCCCATTCGAGGAGGAAGCCGATCAGCGCGCTGAGGACGATGCCGAGGAGGATCGCGACGAAGAGATTGCCCGTCGCCGAGGTCAATGCGAACGCCATGTAGGCGCCCATCATGTAGAAGCTGCCGTGGGCGAGGTTGATGATGCCCATGATGCCGAAAATCAGGGTCAGTCCGCTGGCGACGAGGAACAGCAGCAACCCGTACTGCAACGCATTCAGTAGCTGAATCAGGAAGGTCGTCAAGTCCATGAAGGCTCCAGTCCGGGTCGCCGCGAAAGCGCCCGGATGACGGCAAAGCGAGGGGCGGGAGCCGCAGCCGCGGCTCCGCGTGGAGGATTACATGCGGCAGCCGCGAGCCGGGTCGGCCAGCGCCTTCGCTGCCACCGACACGACCTTGTTTTCCTTCCCCTCGACCTTGCGCAGGTAGATGTCCTGCACCGGGTTGTGGGCTTTCGACAGCGTGAACTTCCCGCGCGGGCTGTCGATCGTCGCCGATTCCATGGCCTTGATCAGTTCGTCGCGCTTGCCGACGTCGCCCTTGACCGCCGCGAGGCCTGCGGCGAAGAGCTGCGCCGTGTCATAGCCCTGCACCGCATAGACGTCCGGCTGCATCTTGAACGCAGACGCGTAGGCGGCGCGGAACTCCTTGTCCTTCGGGATATCGAGGCCGTCGGCGTAATGCAGCGTCGTCAGCAGGCCTTCGGCGGCCTCGCCCTGCGCCTCGAGCGTGCCGTCGGTGAGGAAGCCCGATCCATACAGCGGGATCGTGCTCTTGAGCCCCGCCGCGGCGTAGTCCTTGACGAACTTCACCGCGCCGCCGCCGGCGAAGAACACGAACACTGCGTCCGGCTTGAGTGCCGCGATTTCGGTCAGGTACGGCTGGAACTCGACGTTCGGGAACGGCAGGTACAGCTCCTTGACGACCTTGCCGCCGGCCTTTTCGAACGCTTCCTTGAAACCCGCCACCGACTGCTCGCCGAACGAATACTTCCAGCTCAACGTGACGACGTTCTTGTGCTTGCGCTCGGCCATCACGTTGCCCATCGCGTAGGCCGGCTGCCACGCCGAGAACGACGTGCGGAAGATGTTCGGCGCGCACAGCGGGCCGGTGATCTCGTCGGCCCCGGCGTTCGGCACGATCAGCAGGCTCTTGGTCTCGCGTGCGACGCGCGTCATCGCCAGCGCCACGCCGGAGTGGACGGTGCCGACCAGCACGTCGACGTTGTCGCGCTTGATCAGCTTGTTCGCATTTTCCGGCGCCTTCGCCGGATCCGACTCGTCGTCGACGGTGAAGTATTCGACCTCGCTCCCCCCGAGCTTGCCGCCGCCCTGCTCGACCGCCAGCTTGAAACCATTGGTGATCGCATTGCCGAGCGCCGCATAGGTGCCGGTATAGGGCAGCATCAGCCCGACCCGCACCTTCCTCGCGCCCTGCGCGAACAGCGGCGCAGACGGCAGCGCCAGGCCTGCCGCGACCGCGGCGCTGGAGATCAGAAACTGGCGACGATTGACTTCATGACTCATGGCGCGACTCCTCCGGTGATTGGCCGATCATTCGGCTCGATACCTTTATTTGAACGTGATGTTACACGGAGGACGCGGCGCGCAGCTTGAATCGCTGGATTTTTCCGGTGGCGGTTTTCGGCAGCTCATCGACGAATTCGAGCCAACGCGGATATTTGTAAGGCGCGAGCTTCGATTTCACGTGCAGCTTGAGCTCGTCGCCGAGTCCGGGCGACGGGCGCAGACCGGGCTTGAGCACGACGAACGCGAGCGGCTTGATCAGGCCGTCCACATCGGCCTTGCCGACGACCGCAGCTTCGAGCACGGTCTCGTGAGTGATCAGCGCGGACTCGACCTCGATCGGCGAGACGTAGATGCCGCCCACCTTGAGCATGTCGTCGTTGCGGCCCGCATACGCGTAATTGCCGTCGGCGTCCTGGCTGTACTTGTCGCCGCTGCGCGTCCACTGCCCCATGAAGGTGTCGCGGCTCTTGCTGCGGTTGTTCCAGTACAACGCCGCGCTGGTCGGACCGCGCACCTGCAGTTCGCCGGCTTCGCCGGGCGCGACTTCTTCGCCGTCGTCGCCGATGAGCCGAAGCTCATAGCCGGGTACCGGTTTTCCGCTCGTGCCGTAGCGCGCTTCGCCGTGCCGGTTCGACAGGAAAATGTGCAGCATCTCGGTCGACCCGAGACCGTCGAGGATCTCGACGCCGAAGTGCTCGGTCCAGCGCTTGCCGACTTCGGCCGGCAGGGCTTCGCCCGCGGACGCGCAGCGGCGGATCGACACTTCCTCGCGTCCGGGAAGTTCCGGGCTCGCAAGCATCGACGCGTACAGCGTCGGCACGCCGCAATACACGGTCGGCTGGTGCTGGCGCAGCACGCGCGAGACCGACGCGGGCGTCGGGCGCTCGGACATCAGCACCGCGGTCGCGCCCGCGGCGAGCGGGAACGTCAGGCCGTTGCCCAGTCCGTAGGCGAAGAACAGCTTCGCCGCGGAGAACACGACGTCGCTCTCCTCGACACCGAGGATCGGCCGCGCGTACAGCTCGAACGTGTTGATCAGGCTCGAATGCAGATGCACCGTCCCTTTCGGCGCGCCGGTCGAACCCGACGAGTACAGCCAGAAACAGGGGTCGTCGGGGCATGTCGGCGCAGCTTCGAACGGCGGGCGCGGCGCGGCGACGAGGTCGGCAAAATCGAGATGAGTGCCCCTGACGGCTTCATCTCCGCCGGACACGACGACGTTCTTGACGAACGGGCTCTGCTCGATCGCGTTCGAGAACGCCGGCAGCAGCAGCGACGACACCACCAGCGCGCGCGCGCGGCTGTCGCGCAGCATGTAGCTGTAGTCGGACGCCGTCAGCAGCGTGTTGATCGGCACCGGGACGACCCCGGCCTTGATACAGCCGAGAAACGCCGTCGGAAAATCGACGGTGTCGACCAGGCACAGCAACACCCGCTCTTCCATCCGCACGCCCATTTCGCCGAGCGCGTGGGCGAAGCGGTCGATGCGCTCGGCCAGCTGCGCATATGTGTATTGGCCGGCGTCGTCGATCACCGCGATCTTGTTGCCGCGGCCGGCCCGCAGGTTGCGCTCGATCAGATCGTGGGCAGCGTTGTAGTCGCGCGGGATCGTGATCTGCGGGGGGCTCGACGTGTGGTCGGCGGTACTCAGTTCTGGCATGGTCTCTCCTCCAATTCGACTCGATTGACGATTTTTTTCACCGACGCGATCCGAATCCCGCCCAATCGTTTCGACCCGCCGCGTCGATGCCGCGCGTTCGCGCGGTGGCGCAGTGGCTAACGGATCGTCATGCCGCCGTCAGCTGCCAGTATTTGTCCGGTGACGTAGCTCGACGCATCGGAGGCGAAGAACAGGAACACCGGGGCGATCTCTTCCGGTTCGGCCCAGCGTCCGAGCGGAATGCGGTCGAGATACTTTTCCTTGAAGCGCTCGTCGGTGCGGATGGTTTCCGTCATCGGCGTCGCCGCGCCCGGCGCGATCGCGTTGGACGTGATGTTGTAGCGGGCGAGCTCCTTGGCGGTGCTCTTCGTCATGCCGAGGATGCCCGCCTTCGCCGCGCTGTAGTTGATCTGGCCGATCGTGCCCAAGAGGCCGGCCGTCGAGGTGACGTAGATGATGCGGCCGTACTGGCGCTCGATCATGCCGCCGACGACCGCCTGAAGACAGTTGAAGGCGCCGGTCAGATGCACGCCGAGGACCTGCTGCCACTGCTCGGGCGTCATCTTGTTGAGCATCGCGGTGCGCGTGATGCCGGCGTTGTTGACGAGGATGTCGACGCGTCCCCATTTCGCGGTGACCTGCTCGGCCATCGCCAATACCTGGTCGCGGTTCGACACGTCGCACGCGACGCCGAGCGCCTCGCCGCCGTTCTTGACGATCTCGGCCGCAACGGCATTGGCGGCGTCGATGTTCAGATCGATCACCGCCACTTTCGCGCCCTCGCGGGCGTAGGCCCTCGCCACCGTGGCGCCGATGCCCTGCCCGGCGCCGGTGACGATGGCGACTCTGTCCTTCAATTGCATGTCTGCTCCCCTTGTTGCGGACGCGACTGTTCGAATTAGGTACAGCCAGGGATTTCGCTCTCTCCCGGGCGAAAAAAAACGGGGTGGGTTAAAGACGGATGACCGTCGCCCCCACCCCGAGAAGGGAGAGACTTTTGACTCTAGGACTGCGGCTTGGCCAGGACCTGCTCGGCGAAGGCGTCGTTGAACGCATGCCCTTCGGCGACGAGCTGGCGGAACTTGATGAAGTCGATGACGTCCTTGCCCGTTGCCTTCTTGTTGTTGAAGGCGGTGAAGCCGAGGTATGCCTCGTGGTTCATGTTCGCGGCGAGCCAGTGGCGGTTCGGGGTCTTGAGCTGGTCCCAGAAGAACTTCTTCTTGCCGCGAATGCCCTCGATCGACTTGATCAGGCACTGCGGGAAGAGGTTCGTGAACTTCCACACCAGCGCATTGACGGCTTCGTCGAGCTTCGCGAAGTCGGTCGTGCATTGCGCGATCAGCTCCTTCGCGGCCTTGGCCTTGTCGGCAGCGACGGGCTCGCCGTAGACCAGCTCGCCGTCATCGACATACGCGTCGGTGCGGACCAGCGGGTTGCGGACCCATTCGCCGTCCTTTTTCAGCACCGGCACGACTTTCGTAACGAGGTTCTTCGACTTCATCTTGTACGCGCTCCACGGCTCGCACGAGACGCAGTTGTACATTGCGTCTTCCATGTTCAGCATCCACGGCAGGAAGTCGGTCGAGCCGCCGTCGGGCGCACTGCCGTGCTTCGGGCCGGCTTGGCCGAACACCGCCATGTCGGAGGTGACGGTGATGTCGGTCGCCATGCCGATTTCCTGGCCGCCGCCAACGCGCATGCCGTTCACGCGGCAGATCGTCGGCTTCTTGCAGTTCAGGATGCCGTCGACCATCGCGTTGAAGAGATCCATGTACTCGCCGTACTCGTTCGGGCGCTGTGCATAGTAGGACGCGTACTCGGCGGTGTTGCCGCCGGTGCAGAACGCCTTGTCGCCGACGGCGGTGAACACCGCTGCGACGATGGTGCGGTCGGACGACGCGCGCTGGAAGCCGGCGATGATCGCCTTCACCATCTCGGTGGTGTAGGAGTTGTACTGCTTCGGATTGTTCAGGATGATCCACGCTGCGTACAGGCCGGGAACCACGTTGCCCTGCGGATCCGTCACCGGGCGCTTCTCGAACAGGACCGAGGGAGCCTCGGTGCCGAAGTGTTCTTCGCCCAGCAGGGCGTGATCCTTGATTTCGTTGTCGCGGGGCAGCCAATCGAGTGCCATGAAATGTCTCCTGTTTTTACAGTTTGTCAGCGTGGTTCAGAAATCGGGCGTCAGGATGACGCGTCGCTTGAGTTTGCCGTGGTGCGCCTCGTCGAACACGTGTTCGATCTGGCTCATCGGCCGCGTTTCGACGAACGGTCCGAGCTGGATGCGACCATCGAGGCACATGTCGCGCACCGCGGCGTAGCGGTCCGGCGGGCAGCCCCACGTGCCGATGATCTCCGCATCGAAGGCCATCAGCTTCGACAGCATGTAGTTCGTCTCGGCCGTGCCGTAGCCGACGATGACGAGCTTGCCGGTGAAGGACAGCAAGGACAGCGCCAACTCCTGGCCCGGCTTGCTGCCGGTGACCTCGAAGATCTTCCAGCCGTAGTTCGACGGCAGGCCGCGCTCCTTGCAGAAGGCCTTGAAGAGCTCCTTCACTTCCTTCGCGCTCTTGTCCTTCGGGTTGATGATGAAGTCGGCACCGAAGCCTTTCATCATCTCGAGCTTTTCTTCGTTGATGTCGATGCCGATGACGGCTTTCGCACCCATGCCTTTTGCGGTCTGCACCATGAAGCTGCCGACGCCGCCGGCGGCGCCGACGACGATCACCAAGTCGTCCTTCTTCAGGTCCGCGCGCACCGCCGCCTGGTACGGCGTGGTCACCGCGTCGGCGACCACCGCGAGATGCTCGAGCGGCGTGTCGCCGCGGTTCTCGACCACGCACAGGTACTTCGACTGCGCGACGATGTGGCTCGAATAGCCGCCATAGATGCCCATCGAGTTGCCCGGCATTTTCTGCGCGAGACAGCGGTTGCCGCGACCGGTCTTGCACAGCTCGCATTCACCGCACGGGATCACCGCCGGGACGATCACTTCCTTGCCGATCATCGACGCTTCGCCGCCGATCACCGTGCCCGAGATCTCGTGTCCCAGCGACAGCGGGGGCTTCTGCACCGTCGGCACGCCCATGTAGTAGTAGGACAGATCGGTGTGGCACACGCCGCAGCCGGCGATCTTCACCACCACGTCGCCCGGCCCCAGCTCGGGCGTCGGCACGCGGGTCTTCTGCAGCTTGCCCGGCTCGGTCATCTGCCAGGTATCGATGAATTCAGGAATCACGCTTCGTCTCCCATTGATTTCGCATCTTCAAACATCATTTCAGGTGCGGCCCGACGGTTTGCCCTGCAGCAGCCCCGTCGAGGCGTGTTTCGTGCCGAGGCGTCCGCTTGCGCCAACGAGGCGCGGAACATGCCTCGGTCGGGGCGGGCCATCGGCACGAAAGTCCGTCAGCTATTCCGCCAAACCGGTTTCCGCTTTTCCAGGAAGGCAGCCAGCCCTTCCTTCGCGTCGTCGGTATTCATCAATTCCTTCAGGTAGATGTTCTCGGCCGTGTCGAGCGCGGCGCCGAACGGCTTGTCGGCCACGGCGCGGATCGTCTTGCGCGTGCTGGCGAGCGCGGCACGGCTGAGGCCCAGGAAGGGCGCGACGAAGTCCTGCACGTCCGCCGCAAACGACTCCTTCGCGAACACGCGGTTCACCAGCCCGATCGCCTTCGCCTCGTCCGCGCCGATGTTCTCGCCGCCCAGCAGCAGCTCGAGCGCACGGGCCGGCGGCACCAGGCGCGGCAGCAGCACCGCGGCGATCGGCGGGAACACCGCGAGCTTGATCTCGGGCTGGCCGAACTTGGCGTTGGAGGCCGCGACGAGCATGTCGCAGGCGATCGCCACTTCCATGCCGCCGCCGAGCGCGACACCGTTCACCGCGGCGAGCGTCGGGATCGGCAGCTGCTGCATGCGGCGGAAGATGCCGTGGAACACTTCGATCATGCGATCGACCTTGTCCGGCGTGTGGTCCGCGACCTCGACGCCGGCCGAGAAAGCCTTCTCGCCCGCGCCGGTGATCATCAGCAGCTTCGCGCTGTTGTCAGCGAGGCACTGGTCGAGCGCGACGTTCATCTCCTCCATCGTCGGAATGTCGAGGACGTTGAACGGCGGCCGGTTGATCGTCAGCGTTGCCAGGCCATTGGCGACGCCGTAGGTAATGAACTTGAATTGCGATTGAGTCATGGTGTCTCCCGTTTCCACTGCATTTTTGCTGATCCCGCCCCAATACCGTTCGGGCTGAGCCTGTCGAAGCCCTGCACATGCCCTTCGACGGGCTCAGGGCGAACGGTTGTAGGCCATCATTCCGCTAGTTCTCGTTCTTCACCTGCAGACGGTACGGGCACACGGCGTCGCAGTCCGCACAGCACACTTCGCCGTCACAGCTGATGTGCCACAAGTCGGCGCCGCAATTCGTGCAGCGGCGTTTGGCCTCCGCCGAGATCGTCGGGCGCAGTTCCTCCGCCGACCAGAAATCGATGACTTGTCCCATGTCGGTGCCGCTCAGAACAGGTCGTCGAGTTCGTCCGAGCCGCCACCCGGCATCTTGCCGTACTGCTGCAGATAAGCCTGGATCATCTGGCTTTCGCGCGACGTGAACAACGCCGCTTCCTCGAACACGAAGTTCGTCGCGTCGCCGCCGCGTTCGAACTGTTCCATCAGCCCTTCGCGCAGGTTCTCGACGCCCTTGATCATCAGCACGTTCTTGTCGCCGTCGAGCAGCTGGAACACACCCGACTCGGTCGGCACCGACGCGATCGTCGCCTCGTCGAATTTCAGCGACGATTCCGGCGGCAGCACCGCTTCGGCGATCTTCGGCGCGAGGTTGCACTTGAAGCAGCGCGCAGCCTCGAGACGGGCGGTCGCGTCGTCGAAGCCGAGCTCGACTTCGTCCCAGCCGGTCCGCTGTTCCGGTGCGAGCATGATCGGGTGGAACTTGCGCGTCGTGTTGAAGCCGTCCTTGCGACCGATGCGCGGGTTGGTTTCCCAGCCGTCGCGCAGCAGCACTTCGGAGATGTCGCCGTCGCCGCCGAGCGCCTTGTCCATCGCCGAGGCCGCAACCCGGCCTTGCGCGACCGACTCGATCAGCGTCGAAGGTCCGAGCACGCAGTCGCCGCCGGCGTACACCTTCGGCCGGCTCGTCAGCATCGAATCCTCGCGCACGGTGATGCGGCCTTTGCGATCGGTCTCGACGCCGAAGCCTTCGAAGCGGTTCGGGAACTGGCCGATCGCACCGATCACGAGATCCACGCCTTCGACGAGCTCTTCGCCGGTCTCGACCGGGCGGCGGCGACCTGAAGCATCCGCCTCGCCGAGCGCCATCTTCGCGTAGGTGATCTGCAGCCGAAAACCGTTGGTGCCCGGCTCAATCTTCTTCGGCGCGAGCAGGTAGCGGATATTCACGCCTTCCTCGACGCAACCTTCGAACTCCTCCAGGCGCGCCGGCATTTCCTCGCGGGTGCGTCGATACACCATGTCGACTTCAGCGCCGTAGCGGCGCGAGCTGCGGGCGTTGTCGGTCGCGACGTTGCCGCCGCCGATGACCGCGACCTTCTTGCCGGTCTGGATGCCGTCCGGCGTATTGACGAGACCCATCGTCACCGCCTGCAGGTAGGTCGGGCTGTCGACGACGCCCGGCAGGTCGTCGCCGGGAATGCCGAGCTTGTCGCCGCCCTGGCAGCCGATGCCGACGAACACTGCACCATAGCCGTCATTGAAAAGCTCATCGACGTTCTCGACTTTCGCGCCGTAGCGGAACTCGACGCCGAGCGCGGCAACTTCGGCGACTTCGTCGTCGATGACTTCAGCCGGCACGCGGTACGACGGGATGCCGTAGCGCGCCATGCCGCCAGCGGCCGGCTGGGCGTCGAAAATCGTGACCGCGTGACCCTGCTTCGCGAGGTAGTACGCGACGGTCAGGCCCGCAGGTCCGGCGCCGATGACGCCGGCCTTCTTGCCGGTCGCGGGAAGCTTCTTGGCGAATTCGCGCCAGATGCCTGTGTCGTTGTCCGCGGCGATGCGCTTGAGGTTGCGGATCGACAGCGGGTCGTCGAGGTCCTTGCGGCGGCAGGCCGATTCGCACATTGCGAAACAGGCGCGGCCGAGGATGCCCGGGAACGGGAGTTTTTCGCGCACGACGGCGATCGCTTCGCCATACTTGCCTTCGGCGGCAAGCTGCACGTAGCGCGGCACGTCGATGCCTGCGGGGCACGCGGACTTGCACGGCACCATCGATTCCTCGCGGTGCGCGGGGTCGAGCGTGCGGTCCATCAGCGCGCCGGTCGGGCACACGGTCACGCAGGCCTGGCAGAACGTGCAGCCGGATTCGATCAGCGTCGGGGCGATCGTGCCGACATAGGTGCGCTTGCCCTGCGGCGTCTCGACTTCCTTGACTTCGAGGCAGCCCACGCCGCGCACGTCGTTACAGGCGACGAGGCAGCGGCGGCAGTCGATACAGAGGTTGTAGTCGCGGTCGAAGAACGGCTCGTCGAGCACGATCGGCAGCTGCGCGGGCTTGTACGGCGGCGTCGTGTTCGGGATGCCGATGTAGTCGGACACCTTGCGCAGCTCGCAGCTCGAGAAGATCGAGCAGCAGCGCGTCTCCTGCGGGTTGCCGTACGAGCACTGCGAGCGCGAACAGCCTTCACGCTGCGGACAGGTCAGACAGACGTGCGGATGGGGGCCGAGGATCTTGGCGAGGCTCGCCTGGCGCGATTCCTGGATCGCGGGCGACTGGGTCTTGACGACGAGGCCGGCCTTGACCGGCATCGAACAGGCCTTGCGCAGCCCCTCTTCGCCTTCGACCTCGACCATGCACAGGTTGCAGCCGCCGTCTCCGGCGCCACGCTGGCCAGCCGGCGGCAGATCGGGGTGCGCGCACAGCGCGGGAATGTAGAGGCCGGCTGCCGTCGCGGCATTGAGGATCGACGCGCCAGCGGGCGCTTCGACCTCGACACCGTCGATGCTCAACTGCACCAGGGCGCCGAACTCCGGCATATCGACCGGCCGACTGGCCTTCCACCACCTGATCTCGGATGTCTGTACGGCTTCCATGTCTCTCGTCCCTCTGCTATCGCCGGTTTTCGCTTTCCGGCGTCGTTTTGCGCTGTTGTTGCTCCAGGCTCCGGCTCGGCGGGGCCCGGTTGCGTTCGATTGTGCGGTGGTGCGGCGTTCGCTGCCGGACCGCGGCAGCGTCCCGGCTAGGCCGCGAGTGCTGCCCGCGTGAAACCGGGGAAGTACCCTCCCCGGCACGCTCCGGCACGCACCGCCGCGATGAAACTTTTCATGTCGGTCACCGGCTGCAGGAACTGCGTCGCGCAGCGGCCGACCGCTTCGGTCTTGTGGCAATCGCTACCGCCGAGCGACGGCAGCGCCATGTGCTGCGCGGCGGAAATCGCCAGTTCATTGTCGCTTTCGCGGTTGCCGCCGTTGTGCGTCTCGAGTGCGGCAAGCCCGGTCAGATCCAGCACACCTTCGAGCAGGCACGCCCCGACTTCGCGGAACGGATGCGCCGGCACGCAGATGCCGCCGATTTCGTTGATACGTTCGACGACTTCGGCCAGCGGGAGGTAATTGTCACGTCCCCAGATGTTCCAGCCGTCGTCTTCGACGCCGTAAGCCAGCATGTGGCCCCGGTCCGTCGCAATCTCGACGCCGCGCAGAACCAGCATCCCCTCGTCACGACCGACCTGTTCGACCGGCTCCGACGCCTCGTACGAGTAATGCTCGGTAATACAAACCGCATCGAGCCCGAGTTCACGGGCACGCCGGATCAGGTTCACCGGCTCCAGCCAGTTGTCGTACGAGTACTTGGTGTGGCAATGACAATCGATCCACATGGGGATGGGCTCCGCGCGCAGTCGTTTCTCAGACCACCGTGTATTCGAGATTGATGCGCTTGGAAGGCGCGAACTTCTGCCGCGAGAAGAATTTCTCGAGCGCGAAGTCGTCCCAATTCACCAGCGTGTAGACCTTGCTAACGCCGCCGGCCTTCATGTTCATCATGAACTGCTCGAGCAGCTCGCTTGCCACGCCATGGTTCTGGAAGCGCGGATCGACGCCGATCGTGTCGATCGTCGCGGTGCTTTCCGGGATCCCGAACTCGCCGAAATAGATGTCGCCCATGACGAAGCCCGCGAGTTTGCCGTCGATCTCACAGACCAGCGAAGCATTGATGTTGTGCTTCGGGTTCAGGATCGTTTCGATCTTGCGCTCGTAGTAGTCGCGACGAGTCTGCTTCGAAGCCGCAGCATCGATCTCGACGATTGCATTCAGGTCGTCCTTGTTCAGCACCCGCATTACGCGCTTCTGTTCGGCCATTTGCACTCCTCCTTGGATATCGCGGCTTCGCGCGGGACGCGCGTCGCACGCCCTTCAGAACAACTCGTCATCCTTCTGCGGCACAGCCGCGCGGCGCGTGTACACCGTGCCGATGATCTTGCCCATTTCCTGGTCGGCGTCGAGGCAGGTGTTGCAGCCGTCGCCTTCGCTCTTGTAAGTCTCGACGTGCACCTCGAAACCCATACCGCGATAAGCCTCGGCGATCTCCGACAACCGCGGTTCGCCGATCGTCGTCAGCCGCTTCCAACCCTGGCGCAACAGACGGTCTTCGATTTCCTCTTCTTCATTCGCCGAAGCAAGCTTGATCGGGATCATCTTCTTCACGTTCACCGCAGAACCCTCCGTCGTCACGCCTTTCATCTCGTCCGGCCTACCAGGAATGCTTGATCGCGCCCGGAGTACAGGCGGTGGTACAGGGCAGGCTGGTGTAGCCACCGGCCGGCTTGCATTCGGTGCAGCTGTAAGCGAGCGTACGCGTGCATTCCTTCTTCACCCATGCCACTTCGTCGTCGTAATCATCGGTGATGATTTCGAACATATTCTTCGGGCACGCGGTCAGGCAGGCCCGGTCAGCCGCACAGTCGATGCACTTGTCGGTATCGATGCTGATGTAATACTCGCCGGAACCGTCCTTGTAGCCGTAGTTCGCGATCATGTCCGTTCTCTCCTGTGGATTATGTCGTAGGCGGCCGGCCGTCCGGGAAAACCGCCGCATTCAATTGCGGCGTTTCCCGAGACGGCCGGCGCTGCGTCAGCCCCGACTTCAGGCCGCTTTCGCCTGCTTCTGCATCAGCGTGTAGCCGAACAGCGCTGCGCCCAGCGCGCCGGCGATCTGGCTGTCGATCTTGGTCTCGACCTGCTTGATGCCGAGGATGCGCTCGATGCGCTTGACGACACCGGGGTTCTTCGCGATGCCGCCGGTGATGAAGAAGCCTTCCTCGACGCCGATGCGCTCGAGCAAGCTCACGACGCGCTCGGCCATCGCCTGGCAGTAGGCCGCGATCACCTTGTTCTTGGTGTAGCCGGCTTTCAACAGACCGAGCGCTTCGGACTTGGCGAACACGACGCAGATCGACGACACCGCTTCCGGTTCGACATCGACGTCGAACGAGCGCGGGCCCAGTTCGGCGATCGGGATCTGCATCAGGTCGGAGATGACTTCCATGCCGCGCCCGGTACCGGCCGCGCACTTGTCGTTCATCAGGAAGTTCGTGACCTTGCCTTTCTCGTCGCAGTGGATCGCCTTGCAGTCCTGGCCGCCCATGTCGAGAATCGTGCGCACCTTGTTGCCGCCCATGTAGTTGGCGCCGCGAGCGTGGCACGCGATCTCGGTGATCGCCTTGTGGGCGAACGGCACGTTCACCCGGCCGTAGCCGGTGCCGACGACGTAGTTGATGTCCTCGAGCTTCATGCCGATCTTGTCCATGATGCCCTGCAGCGCATTCTTGGCCGAGTCCGGCGAGTTGTTGCCGGTGCGCATGCTGTTGTAGCCGTACAGCTCGCCGTCACAGACCAGCACCGCCTGCGAGGACACCGACCCGACGTCGATGCCGCAGGTGATGATCTTCGCGTCGCGCCAGTCCTTGTTCTCGTCCCAGACGGTGTTTTCCTGCCAACGCCAGAATTCCTTCTTCTCGGGGGCCGCTTCTGCCACCGATGCCGCAGCAACTTCTGCATTCATTTTGATCGCTCCTTTATCCGTGTCGTTTGGCGGTTTCAGTGCTGGCGCTCGGCCGCAATCAGCGCGCAACCCAAGGCGCTGACGAACTCGGGCAGGTCCGGCAGCAGCACCTGATCGACGTCCATCGCGGTCTTGAGCGACTGGACGAAACCGGGGTTGTGCACCATGCCGCCGATCAGCACGACGTTGCCTTCGATGCCGACGCGCCGCACCATCGCGCACACCCGGCTCGCCACCGCATCGAGCACCGCCTTGGCGATGTCTTCCTTCGGCGTCGAGGAGTGGATCAGCGACACCACTTCGGACTCGGCGAACACCGTGCATTGCGCGTTCATCGGGATCGACTTGTCCGAGCGCAGGCTCGCTTCGCCGAATTCCTTGAGGGAAAGCTGCAGCGCGCGGCTCATCGCTTCGGCGAACGAGCCCGCGCCGGCGGCGCACTTCTCGTTGCCGGCAAAGTCGATCGCCTTGCCGTCCGAGTCGGTCTTGATGCCGCGGCCTTCCTCGGCACCGACGTCGACCACGGTGCGCGCCTGCGGGTACATGTACACCGCGCCGCGCGCCCCGGCCGTCATCTCGGTGACGCCTTCGGTCGCGAATTCGACCTGCTTGCGCCCGGCTCCGGTCGCGAACACCGATTTCACCTGGTCACGCGACACGCCGGCGGCAGCCAGCGCTTCGGTGAAAGCTTTCTCGGCGGCCTGGTCGGCGTCGATGTCGCCCGGCATCATCAGGTGCGCTTTCTTGACCGAATAGTTCAGCTGCGGCGCGCCATCCACCTTGATCTCTTCGAGCAGCACCACCTTGACGCTGCGCGAGCCCATGTCGATTCCTGCGGTAATCATTCTTTGTATCCTCCTTGGGTTCCAGTATTCGCTCAGGCGGCCTGCCGACGCATGCCGAGCTGTTCCATGAACGCATCGACACGGGCCTGGGTGCGGACTTCGTCGAACTCGCGCTCGTCGCCCATGTTGCCTTCGAACGTCATCACCGGGACGCCGGCCTGAGCGATCGCGAGGCGGTTTTCCATGATGCCGATCGACAGGCCTTCGCAGCCGCGGTTCAGGTGCAGCATCACGCCGTCGACCTGCCATTCCTTGATGATGCGCAGCATCATTTCGCTCTTGATGCGCGGATCGTAGAAGTGCTGCCACTGCGGCTTCGACAGGTTCCAGTCGGCATACAGACGCACCGCCGTCGCGCGATCGTTGATCTCGATGCCCTTCTCCCACGGCAGCGTGCGACCACCCCACGAACCGTCCGGCTTGTCTTCCCAGATGCCTTCGAGCGCGAAGGTGTAGAGCGAACCGATCGACACCGCACCATAGGTCTCGAGGTAGCGGAAGATCTTCAGGAACGACCAGGGCGGCTGCGTGTCCGTCATCAGGCGCACGGACTCGTTCGGCACGGCGGCGATACCACGGGCAACACGATCCTTCACTTCCTCGTACAGCTCGTCCATGAAGTCGGCGCACCACTGCGACGACTTCTGCAGCGTGCAGAGCACGTACAGCGAATACATCGTCTTCTCGTCGAGCGGCGCGGGCTTGACCTTGTTCAGCGCGCAGATGTCGGCCCAGCGGCTGGTCGAACGCATCTCGTTCTTGACCGCCTTGATGAACAGCTCGTCATCGAACTTGCGCCCGCTCGCCTTCTCGACGAACTCGATGCCGTCGTGCAGCTGGTTCGCGACATAGTCGAGGCGCGCATCAGTCATGTCGCGATACGGGCCGACCCCGACGTCGAGGTAGAACTCGGGAACTTTCTCTTCCTTCGCGACGTGCTGGTACCACTTCGAGTGCGAGCAGCAGATCTGCGTCTGGAACACGAAGTCCGGCTTCGGGAACTCGCCGCCGAACGCGTACTTGTTCAGATGCATGCCGCCCCAGTAGATGCGCATGTAGGAGCACAGGTCACGGGCGAAGCCGTAGGCTTCCGCAGCGTCCATACATTCCTTCGCGAACTTGCGGTCGTGCGCGACAGCTGCCGCGTACGGCTCGCCGGTCAGCGAATACACGTCCTCGCCGAGGCCGGCCGGGATCGCGTCGAGCGCCCATGCCGAACCGGACCAGCGGATGCCGCCTTTTTCCTTCGCCCGCGCGTAATTCTGGTAATACTGCTCGCGCAGCTGCTTGGCCTTGCCCCACAGCTTGAGCTGCTCGGTCGGATACTTGTTTGCCATTGCGTTCATCGTTCTCTCCGCAGTCAGTTCAGAACAGCTCTTCTTCGCTCAGCGTCTCGAGGAATGCCTCGATACGGATGCGGAAGGGGCCGATCGGGTTCGTGATGTCGAATTCCAGGAACAGCGTCGGGATGCCGTTGGCCTCCAGGTGACGCTTCAGGTCCGGGTAGTCGCCCTCGTGCGGATCGCAGAACTTCTGCTGCAGGAAGATCGCGCCCTGAACGTCGTAGTCTTTGGCCAGGCCGAGCACGTGGTCGTAACGGGTATGAACCGGGTAATCCTTCGTCGGACAGGCGGGACGATCGCAGTAACGATCGGCAATCGCCTTGATGACGTCGGCTTCGGGCTTCGACTCGTTCCAGAAGTAACGGGTACCCGAGCACTGGTCGTCGATGACGATCGTCGCGCCGACGGATTCAACCATCGCCATGAATGCGATATCGTCGTTTTCCGAACCGATCGTCATGAAACGGGCACCGGTCTTGCGCTCGACCTTGCGCGACGGCAGCGCGGCGAGCACTTTCTTCAGCATCTCGTTGTGCTCGCGCTTGTCGATGAACTGGGCGGTCAGCGATGCATAGACAGCTTCGACGCCGGTCACCTTCGGATTCGCATCCTTGCGGTAGTCGAAGAGCTCGCGCAGCAGGCGGCGGTTCTCATCGACCACGGCGAGCGATTCGCGCAGCATGTCGTCGGTGATTTCCTTGCCGATCAGCGTCTGCAGGAACACGCGGAACGACTGCAGCTCTTCGTAATGAGCCTTCTTTGCATGTTGCGACTGAACTTCGTTGGGCATCGGCACGTAGTAGTCCCACTTCACCGTCGGGACATGCTGGCGCCACGAACCGAAGGTCTGGCGATACTGGATGCACGACTGGGTCAGCGTCACGCCTTCGGCGTAATCGAAGCGGCCGAGCAGGCCCTGGGCGAGCGAGTCGCGGCAGAACGGGCAGAACATGCCGAAGATGTGCGGCTCGGTAACGTTCTGCGGCTCATGGGCACCGAGCACGCGCACCGGCAGCATCCCGGCAGCGATCAGCAATTCCTCGGCAGTGTAGGTACACATCGTTGCAACCACTTGCCCACCGGTCCGCGCCTTCCAGTCCCGTGCATAATCGTGGCGCTTCTCGTACCAGGTCTTGAACTGGTCGAACAAACCATCGCTCATCAAACTATCTCCTCTGATTTATCCGCGGCGCCTGTACCGACCCCGCGGCTGCTGCATTATTTTTCCGGCCCTGCATGATTGCGCATACTACGCACTCCAGTGCAGCCGCTGTTGACATAGATCAAATGCGGCACAGGAAAACTGCACTCTCGTGCATTTTTCTTCGGCATTTTCTCCGGACATGCAATTTTGTGCATTGCAGCAAGATAAATCGGGCCGAACGGAACGGGCAGCCCTGTCTGGAGAGTCCGAAGCCCTTGCGGAAACGGCTGGCAGGGAGGAAGCGCTAACAGGAGATTCCTCGGCTCGCCGGGGCACGTCCGAAGGCGGGAGGGGGAAGATTTTGGCGGCGCGCGAGGGAGCGGCAGTGGAAAGGGGCCGCCGGAGAACGGCAGCCGGCACGGCCAGCGGTGCCGGCCGTGGGTCGTTCAGGCCGAAACGACGACTTCGCGCAGCGCAGCGAGGCTCTGCTCGACGGTCTTGCCCGACGTCTCGACGATCGCGTCGGCTTTGCTGTACATCGCGATCCGGCCTGCAATGATGCGGCGCAGGTCGTCCATCGCTTCCTGGCTGTCCTTCATCGGCCGGTAGTCGCCCTGTGCGACGACGCGCTCCATGTGTTCTTCGGGCGACGCCTTGAGCCACACCGTGTAGCACGACGACAGCAGGAATTCGAACGTCGCCGGCTCTGAGACGATGCTTCCGCCGGGAACGAGCACGAAGCGCTCGTTGTTCTCGATGATCGACTCGAGGCTGCGTCGCTCGTAGCGCCGGTAGGCGCCTTGGCCGTAGAGCGAAAAGATTTCCGAAAGCTCGGCCCCCGCTTCCTGCTCGATGGTTTTCGCCAGCTCGAAGAACGGCACTTCGAGATTTTTCGCCAGCAGCGAACCGAGCGTCGTCTTGCCGGCGCCGCGCAGTCCGATCAGCGCGATGCGCTCACGCCGACCGGCCTTGCCGGACGATTCGAGTTCGTTTTCGAGCAGCCCGCGCGCCCAGTTCAGTTTTTTCGGCGAAAAACGGCTCAGGTATTGCACCAGCAGCGTCAGCTCGGCCGGTTGCTCCGGCTCTTCGCGCACCAGGTCGACGAGCGGCAGACCCATGCCCAGCGCGATCTGGCGCAGCAGGATGATCGAGATGTTGCCGTGTCCGGTTTCCAGTTGGGCGAGGTAGCGTTCCGACACTCCCGATTGGTGCGCCAGCGCTTTGCGCGTCATCCCACGCCGGGCACGCAATTCGCGTATACGCTCTCCCAACATCAGCAAATAGCCGTTTTCTTCGACCGTCAAATCGGGCCGCTTCAGTCTTTCGCCACTGTTTTCGCTGTGCATGAGCGTTCACCGTTCGGAAGGATGATTCATATTAATGCATTATAGTGCACTGTTTTCGCATCTTTGCAACCGCTTATGGCAATTGCGCGAAAATGGGTATTGTGCGCGCCCGTGTATGTCTTCAAGATTTCTTAAGGTACATCAACGCTTTTCGGCGATTGGACTCGCAGAGTTGGATGTGCTCCGAACGTCAACAAAAAGGCGCAACAATGAAAAGACATACCGACAACGAGACACGCATCACGAATCTTCGCTATCACACCCAGGGGCCGGATGATCTTTACATCCCGATTCCGTTCCTGTTCGTCACCAGCCGCATGCGCGACGAGATCGCCGCCGAGCGGCAGCTGATCATCGATCTCGCCCAGTCGGCGACGAAAGTCCGCCAGCTCGAACTCCTCTCGCGGTACGACCCGTGCGTCAGCGCCGATGCGTTCAATTCGGTCCTCCACATGTTCGAGGTCGATCGGCAGGACTGACTGGCAGGCCCGCAATACTCCCGCGGTACGCGAGTCACCCTGTCTCCAACTGAAAAGCCCCCGCGCCTGCAGCGCGGCGAAACCGTCGTCCTGGTCCATGGGTTATGGATGCACGGGATCGTCTTGCATTTTCTGCGGCGAGCGCTCATGCGCTGCGGTTTTCGGGTGGAAACCTTTTCCTATCCGTCAGTGCGTCGCGGCCTTGCCGCGAACACCGATCGGCTCGCGCACTTCGTCGCCGGCCGGGACGCCGAAATCGTGCACCTCGTCGGGCATAGCCTGGGAGGATTGCTGATATTGAACCTGCTGGCGCAGCCGGACCTGCCGCGCAGCGGCCGGGTCGTGCTGATGGGAACACCATGTCGCGGATCGCATTGCGCCACGATGCTGGCAGGGATTCCCGGATGCGCCCGGATCGTCGGGCACTCGATGCGGGACTGGCGGGGAATCCCACTGCCGCTCGCCGCGCACGTCGAAATCGGCGTCATCGCCGGTGATCGCGGCGTCGGCACGGGGCCGCTGCTGTTCGGCCTGCCGAAACCCAATGATGGCATCATCGCCGTCGCCGAGACGCAGCTCGCCGGGGCGACCGACTCGCTCACACTGCACGTCGCCCATTCCGAAATGCTGTTCTCGAAAGCGTGCGCGCGTCAGGTCGCAGCTTTCCTCGCGACAGGACACTTCCTGCACGACGGCGACGAGCTGCCGTAGCAGCGGCGAATCAGGTCTTCGGATCGCCTTCGGGTTCGCATTGCAGCGGGTCGCCATCCTGTGCCTCGCCGCCGTTGTCCGCCGCGGCGTCCTGCCGGCCGCCCTCGAGGAATTCGCCCGGCACCGGCAGCGGCGTCGACGGCACGACCATGTCTTCGGGCCGCAGCTGCTCGGTGAAGCCCGCGAGCGAACTCATCGTGCACCGGTCGCGCCGCGTCACCGGTTCGCTGGTCATGTAGGCGACGACGAGCCGCGTCAGCGCGACCAGCGCGTCGCGGTGCGTGCGTTCCTGCGCGTGCGACGCGTCGCCGCCGAAGCCGATCAGCGCCGTGCGAATGTCGTTGCCCGCCTCGACCGCCGCGGCCGAATCCGAGCGGTAGAAGCGGAACACGTCGCGCCGGTGGGGAATGCCGTGTTCGCGCGCGAGCGCGATCAGCTTGTGCGTGAGGTGGTAGTCGAACGGCCCCGACATGTCCTGCACGCAGATCGTCGCGGCATGCTCGGACGTGTTCTGGCCCGGCGCGGCGATCGAGATGTCGAGACTGACCATCTCCGCGATCTCGCCGTGCAGCGCCGCGGACGCGCCCGAGCCGACTTCCTCGGTGATTGTGAACAACGGATGGACGTCGACCGCAAGCGGCAGGCGGTGGTCGCCGACCGCCTTGCAGGCGGCGAGCAGCGCCGCAACCGCGGCCTTGTCGTCGAGATAGCGCGAGTTGATGTAGCCGCCGGGCAGGACTTCGGTCTGCGGATCGAACGCGATCCAGTCACCGACGTGCAGGCCGGCCTGTTCGAGTTCCAGCGCCGTCGTTGCCGGCACGTCGACCCGCACTTCGACGTGGTCCCAGCCGACCGGCTGGCTGTCGATCTCGCTGCCGAAGGCGTGCCCCGAAGTTTTCAGCGGCAGGCAGGTGCCGCGCAGCTGGCAGTGGTCGGTGAACACCGTCAGGCGCGAACCTTCGGCAAATCGCGCCGACCAGTGGCCGATCGGCGCGATCGCCAGCCGTCCGTTCGGCTTGATCTCCCGGACCATCGCGCCCAGCGTGTCGAGGTGCGTGACGACCGCGCGCGCCGGCTGCGCCTCGCGACCGCGCAGCGTCGCGCGGATTGCGCCGCGCCGCGTGAGCTCGTATTCGATCCCGAGCGCCTCGAGCCGGGCGGCGGTATAGCGCACAACCGCATCGGTCAGCCCGACCGGGCTCGGGATCGCGAGGAGCTGCAGCATCGTCTCCTCGAGGTAGTCGTAATCGATCTCCGGCAATGCGTTGGCGAGCGGAATCATCATTCCTCCTTTCGTGGTTCAGGCGGCCCGGGTGCGCGGGAACAGCAGGTCGATGAAGCGCTCCGCGGTCGGCTGCGGCTCGTGGTTGGCCAGGCCCGGGCGCTCGTTCGCCTCGATGATCACGTAGTCGCCGCGATCGACCGCCGGCACCAGGAAATCCAGCCCCGTGACCGGGATGTCGAGCGCCCGCGCCGCCGCTTCGGCCGCGTCGCGCAGCGCCGGATGAAGCTCGCCCGTGACATCGTGGATCGTTCCGCCGGTGTGAAGGTTCGCGGTATTTCGCACTCTGAGCTGCACGTCGTGGTCGAGCACGTCCTCGAGGCCGTGTCCCTGCATGCGCAGGCAGCGCACGGTCTCCTCGTCGACGGGGATGCTCGACTCGCCGCCGGTCGCAGCCTGGCGGCGCCGGCTTTGCTTCTCGATGAGCTCCAGCACCGTCGAACGCCCGTCCCCGACGACGACCGGCGGACGGCGCACCGCCGCGGCGACGACGCGAAAGTCGATGACGACGATGCGCAAGTCCTCGCCTTCACAATACTGCTCGAGAATCACGCGGTCGCAAAAGTGATGCGCGCGCTCGATCGCGGCCGCGACCTCGTCCGGCGAACGCAGATCCACGCTGATGCCTTTGCCCTGTTCGCCTTCGACGGGCTTGACGACGACCGCACGGTGCTCGGCGAGGAAGCGCGCGTTCGCTTCGGCATCCGTCGCGTCCGCCTGCGCCGGAACCCGCAGCCCCGCGTCGCGCAGCAGCTTCAGCGTCACCCGTTTGTCCTGGCAGCGGCTCATCGCGATCGCGCTGGTCAGCTCCGACAGCGACTCGCGGCAGACGATGCTGCGCCCGCCGAGCGTGAGGCGGAAATAGCCGTTTTCCGCGTCGAGCACTTCGACGAGGATGCCGCGCCGGCGCGCCTCGGTCACGATCAGGCGGGCGTAGGGATTGAGGTCCTGCGCGCCGTTTTCCGGGCCGGTGAACAGCGGTTCGTTGATCGCGTTGCGCCGCTTCACCGCGAATGCCGGGATGCGCTGGAACCCGAGCTTTTCGTACAGCGCGATCGCCTGGCTGTTGTCATGCATCACCGACACGTCGAGGCTTATCCGTCCGCGCGCCTGGTAATGTTCGGCGAGGTAGCGCACAAGCGACTCGCCGACGCCGGGATGGGCGGCTTGCGGGGCGACGGCGAGCGCCCACAGGCTCGCGCCGTGTTGCGCGTCGGCGAACGCTTCGACATGGTCCAGTCCCATCGCGACGCCGATGATCTCGCCGCTCGTGCGGTCTTCGGCCATCGCGTAAGTGATCGCCCGGCTCGCGCGCTCACGCCACACGCGCTGCGTATCGACCGGCACCATGCCGCGGCTGCGGTACAGCACGTTGATCGCGGCGACGTCGGCGCGCGTGCGCAGGCGTCGCAACGTGAACCCCCGCCTCGTCTGGCGGGCGCTGCGGTAACCGCCGAGCGACAGGCGAAACGCTTCGGAGGGATCGACGAAGAGCTGCTGCGGCGCGGCCGCGACCACGACGTGCGGCTTCTCGACGTAGAACGCGATGTCGCGCTGCCCGGGTCGCTCCTGCAGCAGTTCCGTCGCGAGCAGCGCCGGGTCGCGCCACGTCTGGCCGGGCAGCAGTCGCCCCCAGCCACACTCGATCACGACGTTGTCGGGCATCGCCTGGGCCTCGGGCTGACCGACGGGCAGGTGCAGCGGCTGGTTTCCGGTTCGCAGTGACCGGACAAGCTGTTTGCGGATCATCGCGTGCCCTCGGTCACGTGGGTCTGCAGCCACCATTCGAGCAACCCGAGCTGCCACAGTTTGGAGCCGCGCAGCGGGGTGATGTGCGCGCCCGGATCGGCGAGCAGCATGTCGACATATTCCCGGCGGAACAGGCCGCGCTCCCGCGCCGCACGGTTCGTCAATGCGTCGCGCACCCGCTCGAGCACCTGGCCTTGCAGGTATTTCAAGCCCGGCACCGGAAAATACCCTTTCGGCCGGTCGATGACCGCGGAGGGGATGACCTGGCGTGCGGCCTCCTTGAGCACGCCCTTGCCGCCGTGCGCGAGCTTGTGCCGCGCGGGAATGCGCGCCGCCAGCTCGACGAGTTCATGGTCGAGGAAAGGCACGCGGGCTTCCAGACCGAACGCCATCGTCATGTTATCGACGCGTTTCACCGGATCGTCGACGAGCATCACGGTGGTGTCGAGACGCAGCGCCTTGTCGACCGGGTCGATCGCGCCGGGCAGGTCGAAGTGGGCGGCGACGAACGCAGCGCTGCAATCGTCGGCGCGATGCGCCGCGGCAACGGTGCGGCAATACTCGTCGTGGTCGCGGTCACGAAATGCCGCCAGGTAATCGGTGACCGGGTCGCCGCTGCCGGCGAGCTTCGGGTACCAGTGGTAGCCGCCGAACACTTCGTCCGCCCCCTGCCCGCTCTGCACGACTTTCGAATGACGGGACACCGCTTCCGACAGCAGGAAAAAGCCGATGCAGTCATGACTCACCATCGGCTCGCTCATCGCCGCGACCGCTTCCGGCAACCGCGCGAGCAGTTGCGCCTCGGGCACGAAGATGCGCTCGTGGATCGTGCCGAAACGCTCGGCGACGATGTCGGCATATTCGAACTCGTTGCCCTTTTCCCCGCCGACGTCCTCGAAGCCGACGTTGTAAGTTCGCAGATCCTGCACGCCGGCCTGCGCCATCAACCCGACGATCAGGCTCGAGTCGACGCCGCCCGACAGCAGCGCGCCGACCGGTACGTCCGCAACCAGGCGCCGCCCGACCGCACTTCGCAAGCCATCAAGCAGAATTTCCGTCCATTCCTCGAAGCTGCGCGCCGCGTCACCCGGGTCGTGCGAGTAGGCCAACGACCAGTAGCTGTGTTCGCTGCGGCGCCCGTCCGGATCGATCGTCATCAGCGTCGCGGGCGGCAGCTTGCGCACGCCGGCGAGAATCGTGTGCGGCGCCGGCACGACCGCATGGAACGAAAGGTAGTGGTTCAACGCCACCGCATCGACCGTGGTGTCGACGCCGCCGGCGGCAACGAGCGCCGGCAGGCTCGACGCGAAGCGCAGCAGGCCGGGCTGTTCGTTGTAATACAGCGGCTTGATGCCGAGCCGGTCGCGACCGAGCACGACGCGGCCGCTGTCGCGCTCCCAGATCGCGAATGCGAACATGCCGTTGAGCCGTTGCACGAAATCCTGCCCCCACGCGTGGTAGGCCTTCAGCAGGACTTCCGTGTCGCCGGTCGAGTAGAAGCGGTAACCCAGAACTTCGAGCTCGCGGCGCAGCGCGCCGTGGTTATAGATCGCTCCATTGAAGACGATCCCCAGACCGAGAGCCGGGTCGAACATCGGCTGCTGCGCCGATTCGGACAGGTCGATGATCTTCAGCCGGCGGTGGCCAAAACCGAGCGCGCCCTGGACGAACACGCCGCCGCTGTCGGGACCGCGCACGCGCTGTCGCCCATTCATCCGCTCGAGTGCCGCCACGTCGGGCGACTGTCCATCGAATCTGATTTCACCTGCGATACCGCACATGTCTTGCCCCTCCTTTGTCCGCGTGGATCGGCTCTCACCGTCCCGATGCCGGAAGGCACCCATCGGAGGCACAGCACCGGGTCACGCAGTCCATTCAGTCCCGGTCTTCGCAACACACGGCCGAAACCTCGTGTCGGGAAGCACGGATCGCAATCTCCGCCATCGCACCGGAGCTCGATTGTGACAAAGCGCCGGAGCGGACGTTGCCCGCGCTCCAGCGCGCCAACGGCACAAAAATGGAAACCATTATAGCAAATTGCTTTTGCACAAATATTTTATGCGACCGCGATCAATGCAGGGCTTGCAGGTTTTCGGCCCGCAGCGCGGCGGCGCCTGGCGCGAGACGGAAGTCAGGACGAAGGCCGGCGGGTCGCCTGCAGGCTGACGATTACGTTCGATCCGATCGGCACGGCGACGATCGTCAACGATGCGGCGACCGGGACGTGATACCAGGGGGAGATGAGCATGTTCACGCCGATGAAAGTCAGCACCATCGACGGTTCGCCGACCGTGATGTCGTTGCTCATTGAATGGTCGCGGCAAAGCCGCGAAGCGAGCGCCGGCTATGGAAGATGCGCGGCCCCGGCGCCGCACATTGCTCCGCGCCTCACCGATGCCTCACTGGTTCTGCTCGCAGTTGATCATCCACGGCACGCCGAAGCGATCGACGCACATGCCGAAGCGCGCTGCCCAGAACGTCTGCGCCAGCCGCATCTGCACCGTACCGCCTTCGGCCAGCGTCGTGAAGATGCGTTCGGCTTCAGCGACGGAATCGACGTTCAGCGACACCGCGCAGCCGTGGATGCCTTCGTACGGGTGCTCGGGAGTCGTGTCCGAGCCCATCAGCACCTGGTCGCCGACCGCCAGGCGTGCATGCATGATCCGATCCCGCTGCTCCGGCGTCAGCACCTCGTCGCACTGGGGCGCTTCGCCGAAGCGGGCCAGCGCCGTGACGGTGCCGCCAAGGCAGTCGGCATAGAAGCGGAAAGCGGCCTCGCACTGGCCATCGAACGTCAGATAGGGGTTGAGTAGCATCACATGCTCCTTTGACAAGTCGGAGTTTCACTGTCGGGGGCGGACTCGGCGCCGGATACTTCCGTCGCCTGGTTTTCATCGTAGTACACCAGCGGCGCCACGCATTCGAGCGCACCGGCCGCTCCGGCGGAAACGGGCGTGCACGGTGCATCAGACCAAACAGAACGCCCCTGCCCGGTTTCCCGGACAGGGGCGTTTGGTGAAGCGACCGGTTAACCGAACCCGAGCGGCCCGGCTTCCGGCCTCAGACCGTGACGGTGTCGGCCACGCTCTTGAACTCCTCGATCTGATCGAAGTTCATGTAGCGGTAGATGTCCTTCGCCTTCGCGTTGACCACTTCCACCTGCGACATGTACTCCGCGACCGTCGGGATCTTGCCCATCAGCGCGCACACTGCGGCGAGTTCCGCCGAGCCCAGATAGACGCGCGTGTCGATGCCCAGGCGGTTCGGGAAGTTGCGCGTCGAGGTCGACATCGCGGTGCTGCCCTTGCGGATCTGCGCCTGGTTGCCCATGCACAGCGAGCAGCCCGGCATCTCCATGCGCGCGCCGGACTTGCCGAGCACGCCGTAGTAGCCTTCCTCGTTGAGGATCATCGCGTCCATCTTCGTCGGCGGCGCGATCCACAGGCGGGTCGGGATGTCGCTCTTGCCGTCGAGCACCTTGCCGGCGGCGCGGAAGTGGCCGATGTTGGTCATGCACGAGCCGATGAACACTTCGTCGATCTTGTCGCCGGCGACTTCGGAGAGCAGCTTGACGTCGTCCGGGTCGTTCGGGCACGCGACGATCGGCTCAGTGACGTCGGCCAGATCGATCTCGATCACCGCCGCGTACTCGGCGTCGGCGTCGGCTTTCAGCAGCTTCGGATCGGCGATCCACGCTTCCATCGCCTTGATGCGGCGGCCCAGCGTGCGCGCATCCTGATAGCCGTTGGCGATCATCCACTTCATCAGCGTGATGTTCGAGCGCATGTACTCGATGATCGGCTCTTTATCCAGGTGCACCGAGCACGCGGCGGCCGAACGTTCGGCAGCGGCATCCGACAGTTCGAACGCCTGTTCGACCTTCAGCTCGGGCAGGCCTTCGATTTCCAGCACGCGGCCGGAGAAGATGTTCTTCTTGCCTTTCTTCTCGACGGTCAAGAGGCCCTGCTTGATCGCGTAGTACGGGATGGCGTTGACCAGGTCGCGGAGCGTGACGCCCGGCTGCAGCTTGCCCTTGAAGCGCACCAGCACCGATTCCGGCATGTCGAGCGGCATCACGCCGGTCGCGGCGGCAAACGCCACGAGGCCCGAGCCGGCCGGGAAGGAGATGCCGATCGGGAAGCGGGTGTGCGAGTCGCCGCCGGTGCCGACCGTGTCGGGCAGCAGCAGGCGGTTCAGCCACGAGTGGATCACGCCGTCGCCCGGACGGAGTGCCACGCCGCCGCGCGTCGAGATGAAGCTCGGCAGCTCGCGATGCATCTTGACGTCGACGAGCTTCGGATACGCCGCGGTGTGGCAGAACGACTGCATCACCAGGTCGGCGGAGAAGCCGAGGCAGGCGAGGTCCTTCAGCTCGTCGCGCGTCATCGGGCCGGTGGTGTCCTGGCTGCCGACGGTGGTCATCTTCGGTTCGCAGTAGGTGCCCGGGCGGATGCCCTGCTGATTGCCGTCAATGAGCGGCAGACCGCAGGCGCGGCCGACCATTTTCTGCGCGAGCGAGAAGCCCTTGCCGGAATCGGCCGGAGCCTGCGGCAGGCGGAACAGCGTCGAGGGCGGCAGGCCCAGCGCTTCGCGCGCCTTGGCGGTCAGGCCGCGGCCGATGATCAGCGGAATGCGGCCGCCGGCGCGCACTTCGTCGAGGATCACGAGGGTCTTGAGTTGCGATTCGGACACCACGGCGCCGTTCTTCAGCGCGGTGACCTTGCCGCTGGCGGCGTCGACTTTCAGTTCGATCTCGTCGCCCATGTCGAGCTGGCCGCAGTCGAGCTCGATCGGCAGCGCGCCGGCGTCTTCCATCGTGTTGAAGAAGATCGGAGCGATCTTGGAGCCGAGGCACACGCCGCCGAAACGCTTGTTCGGCACGAACGGGATGTCCTCACCGGTGAACCACAGCACCGAGTTGGTTGCCGACTTGCGCGAGGAACCGGTGCCGACCACGTCGCCGACGTAGGCGACCAGGTTGCCTTTCGCGCGCAGCTCTTCGAGGAACTTCACCGGGCCGCGCACGCCCGATTCTTCCGGCGTGATGCCCGGACGCGGGTTCTTCAGCATCGCCAGCGCGTGCAGCGGGATGTCGGGGCGCGACCAGGCGTCCGGCGCGGGCGACAGGTCGTCGGTGTTGGTTTCGCCGGTGACCTTGAACACGGTCAGCTTCTGCGACGCCGGCACTTCCGGACGGCTCGTGAACCACTCGGCGTCGGCCCACGACTGCAGCACGGCACGGGCGTTGGCATTGCCCTTTTCGGCCAGTTCCTTGACGTCGTGGAAGTAGTCGAACATCAGCAGCGTCTTCTTCAACCCTTCGGCGGCGACCGCGCCGATTTCGGCCTCATTTTCCGAGTTCGCGAGCACGTCGATCAGCGGCTTGATGTTGAAGCCGCCGAGCATCCTGCCGAGCAGTTCGGTCGCCTTCGTGCGGGACACCAGCGCACAGGTCTCCTCACCCTTCGCCACTTTGGCGAGGAATTCCGCCTTGATCTTCGCGGCATTGTCGACGCCCGCCGGCACGCGGTAGGTCAGGAGCTCGACGAGGAACTCTTCCTCGCCCTTCGGGGGATTCTTCAGCAACGCGACCAGTTCCTCGGTCTGCTGCTTCGACAGCGGCAGCGGCGGGATTCCGAGGGCGGCACGTTCGGCGACATGGGCACGGTAGGCTTCAAGCACGGGCGATTCCTTCCAATATCGTGGCGGTGGCAGGGCGTCCGGGTGCGTACCCGAACGAGACTCTGTGATTATATGTCTTTTATAAGACCTGGTGTGCGATGCAGCATCCGGGTCATCCCGTTGCCGCGCCGGGATTCTACTCTTCCCGCCCGGGTTGCGGGCCGGGTCCGGTCGCTCTCATCACGTCGTCATTGCTTCGAGCGGAGCTTTCAACTAAACAGGGCAAGGAACACCATGGGAACGAGCGCAGCCGGCAGGGGTTCCAATGGTGGATGTGCAACCGGCGGCGTCACGTCGCGCCCTTCGACGAAGCTTCATTCATCGGGAGACGAACCATGCTCCATACTCTGTTCGACACGCTCCAAACCTTCTCCACCCCGACCGGGCGCAGCGGCCGTTATTACTCGTTGCCGGCACTGGAAACCGCCGGCGTCGCGACGATCTCGCGTCTGCCGGTATCGATCCGCATCGTGCTCGAAGCGGTGCTGCGCCATTGCGACGGCAGGAAAGTCACCGAAGAGCACGTGCGCCAGCTCGCCGGCTGGACGGCGAACGCGCCGCGCACCGCGGAGATTCCGTTCGTCGTCGCCCGCGTCGTGCTGCAGGACTTCACCGGCGTGCCGCTGCTGTGCGATCTCGCCGCGATGCGCAACGTCGCGGCCGACCTGGGCAAGGACCCGAAGCTGATCGAACCGCTCGTGCCGGTAGATCTGATCGTCGACCATTCCGTGCAGGTCGATCACTACGGCTCGCCGCTCGCGCTGCGGCAGAACATGGAACTCGAATTCCAGCGCAACCGCGAGCGCTACCAGTTCATGAAATGGGGGATGCAGGCGTTCGACACGTTCCGCGTCGTGCCGCCGGGCATCGGTATCGTCCATCAGGTCAATCTCGAATATCTGTTCCGCGGCGTGCGCGGCCACGACGCCGGCGATGGCATGCTGTATTACCCGGACACGCTGGTCGGCACCGACTCGCACACGACGATGATCAACGGCGTCGGCGTCGTCGGCTGGGGGGTCGGCGGGATCGAAGCCGAAGCCGGCATGCTGGGCCAGCCGGTCTACCTGCTGACGCCGGACGTCGTCGGCGTCGAGCTGAAAGGGCGACTGAACGAAGGCGTCACGGCGACCGACCTCGTGCTGACCGTCACCGAACTGCTGCGCCAGCGCAAGGTCGTCGGCAAGTTCGTCGAGTTCTTCGGCGAAGGCACGGCGAGCCTGACGGTCACCGACCGGGCGACGATCGCCAACATGGCTCCCGAATACGGCGCGACGATGGGCTTCTTCCCGGTCGATGACAAGACCGTCGCGTACATGCGCGGCACCGGCCGCAGCGACGTCGAGTGCGAACTGTTCGAAGCCTATTTCCGCGCGCAGCAGTTGTTCGGCGTGCCGCAGGCAGGCGAGATCGACTATTCGGAGACGGTCACGCTCGATCTGGCGTCGATCGTCCCGTCGCTCGCCGGGCCGAAGCGACCGCAGGACCGCATCCCGCTGTCCGACATGGAAGACATGTTCGACCGGCTGTTCTCCCGGCCGGCGAGCGAAAACGGCTTCGGCCAGCCGGAAGCTGCGCTCGGCACGCGTTTTCCGACGAAGCTGCCGGGCGTCGACCTCGGCCATGGCGACATCCTCATCGCCGCGATCACGTCCTGCACGAACACCAGCAACCCGGCCGTGCTGATCGCCGCCGGCCTGCTGGCGAAGAAAGCGGTCGCGAAAGGGCTGCGCGTGAAGCCCCACGTCAAGACTTCGCTCGCGCCGGGCTCGCGCGTGGTCACCGACTACCTGCAGAAAGCCGGGCTGCTCGAACCGCTCGCCGAGCTCGGCTTTGCGCTGGCCGGCTACGGCTGCACGACCTGCATCGGCAACTCGGGCGACCTCGCGCCGGAGCTCAACGATGCGATCGGCGAGCACGACGTCATCGCCGCCGCGGTGCTGTCGGGCAACCGCAACTTCGAAGCGCGCATTCATCCGAACATCCGCGCCAACTTTCTCGCGTCGCCGCCGCTCGTGGTCGCGTTCGCGATCGCGGGGCGGGCCAACGTCGATCTCACCGAGAACCCGCTGGGCACCGGAGCGGACGGCCATCATGTGTACCTGAAGGACATCTGGCCGACGTCAGACGAGATCGCCGCAGTGATGCCTTACGCGATGGACCCGGCGACGTTCACGCGCCTGTACTCCGACTTCACGAAAGACCACGACCTGTGGAACGAGATCTCGGCGCCGGCGGGGCAGGTGTACGCATGGCCGGAATCGACCTACATCGCGCGACCGCCCTTCTTCGAGGGTTTCTCCGCGCAACCGGGCGCCGTCGCCGACATCAAGGGCGCGCGCGTGCTGCTGATGCTCGGCGATTCGGTCACGACCGACCACATCTCGCCGGCCGGTTCGTTCAGGGAGACGACTCCGGCCGGTCAGTGGCTGAGCGCCAAGGGCGTCGCGAAGCAGGATTTCAACTCCTACGGCTCGCGGCGCGGCAATCACGACGTGATGGTGCGGGGCACTTTCGCGAACGTGCGGATCAGGAACATGATGCTGCCGCCGAAACAGGACGGCTCGCGCGTCGAAGGAGGCTACACGCTTCTCGACGACCGGCAGACGACGGTGTTCGACGCGGCGATGGCGTACATGGCGACCGGCACGCCGACCGTGATCTTCGCCGGCGAGGAGTACGGCACCGGCTCGAGCCGCGACTGGGCCGCGAAAGGCACGCAGTTGCTCGGCGTCAGGGCCGTCATCGCCCGAAGTTTCGAGCGCATCCATCGCTCGAACCTCGTCGGCATGGGCGTACTGCCGCTGCAGTTCAAAGGCCAGGACTCGTGGGAGAGTCTCGGTTTCGTCGGCGACGAGACGTTCGATGTGCTCGGTATCGGCGCGACGCTCAAACCGCAGCAGGATCTGTCGCTGGTCGCGCACCGGCGCAATGGCGAGCGGATCGAGGTGCCGGTGTTGTGCCGCATCGACACGCCCGTCGAAGTCGATTACTACCGTCATGGCGGCATCCTGCCGTACGTGCTGCGGGAGATTCTCGGGCGCGTGCAATAGAATTCGGCGATGCGACGAACTGCCGCCCCGCCCTGCCCCTGCCAGTCGGGCAGATCCTTCGACGACTGCTGCGCTCCGCTCATCGCCGGCGAAGTGCTGCCCGACACCGCGGAGGCGCTGATGCGCAGCCGCTACACGGCGTTCACGCTCGGCGACGAGGCGTATCTGCTGGCGAGCTGGCATCCGTCGAGCCGGCCGGCAGCGATCGATTTCACCGCGGAGCCGGCGCGAAAATGGATCGGGCTGCAGATCCGCCAGCACGTCCAGACCGGTGCGGATGCCGCCGTCGTCGAGTTCGTCGCGCGATATCGCGTCGGCGGCCGCGCTCATCGCCTGCACGAGACGAGCCGCTTCGTGCGTACCGAGGGCCGCTGGCAGTATGTGGAGGGCGATATTCACGAGTGAACCGGTCGTGCAGCATCCCGCGCGCCCTATAATTGCCGGGGATACCCTGCCCGACTGGACTCAGATGACAACCGACGCGCCGCAGCGCGATCCGGCGACGACAAAAACATGAACCTCGAAAAAGTCATCTTCGGCTTCTTCATCGTGCTCGCCGCCACGCTCAACTTCGGCTTCTTCGTCGGCGACATCGACGACCCTTCGCACCACGACATCTACGAGCTTTTCGCCGCGATCGTCGTGAGCCTGATCGCGACCGTACTCAAGTTCGGCGACCGCACGCAGATCGGCGCGGTCCATCTGGCGACGAGCCTGGTCGCGGACCTGCAGCTCATCGCCGCCGCGATGGTATGGGGCTACGCCGCGCATGTCTCCGCGGGGGGAGTGACGCCGGAGATGGTCGCGCGGGTGGTTTCACTGTCGGGCGGAGCGCTGTTCGCGAACGTCGTGTCGGTGGCGATCCTGATCGCCGAAACGATCATGCAGCGCCGCTAGGCGGCGAGGCGCGCCGATGACGCCTCTGCTGCGCCATCACAGCATCATCCTGCTGATCATGCGCCGCCTGCGGGCGCCGCTGATCCTGCTCATCAGCATTCTTGCGATCTCGGTGCTCGGGCTGACGCTCGCGCCGGGTGTCGACGACGAAGGCAGGGTGTATCACCTGAGCTTCTTCCACGCGCTCTATTTCATGAGCTACACGGCGACCACGATCGGCTTCGGCGAGATTCCGTACGCATTTTCGGACCAGCAGCGCCTGTGGGTGACGCTGTGCATCTACCTGTCGGTGGTCGGCTGGGCATACAGCATCGGCACCGTCTTTGCCCTGCTCGCCGATCGCAGCCTGCAGCTGGCGATCCGCACGCATCGCTTCCTGCGTGCAGTCAAGCGCCTGCGCGAGCCGTTCTACATCGTGTGCGGCTATGGCGAGACCGGGCGGCTGATCTGCGGCGCACTCGACCAGCTCGGCTATCGCGCCGTCGTCGTCGAATGCGACGAAGTCAAGGCCGGCGAAATCGACCTGCACAGCTACCGGGCGGACGTGCCGACGATGTGTGCCGACGCACGCAACCCCGAGCTGCTGCAGTTCGCCGGCCTTTCCCATCCGTATTGCATCGGCGTTATCGCATTGACGAACGACGACAGCGCGAACCTCGCGATCGCGATCGCCGCCCGCCTGCTCGCGCCGAAAATCCCGGCGCTGTGCCGCGCCGAGACGCCGGAAACCGCTGCGAACATGGCATCGTTCGGCACGCGCCACATCATCAACCCGTTCGAGAAGTTCGCCGAGTACCTGTCGCTCGCATTGCACGCACCCGCTGCGTGGCACTTGCTGACGTGGCTGACGGGCCTGCCGGGGACGACCGTCGAGCGCGAGCGGGATCCGCCGTCGGGCAACTGGATCGTATGCGGCCACGGGCGCTTCGGGCGGGTCATGGTGCAGGCGATGGAACAGGAATCGGCAGTATCGATCACGATCATCGACCGCGAATCGTCCGACGATCCTCACCACCGCTGGGTGCAGGGGGATGGCACGGGCGCCCCGGCGCTCGAGCAGGCGGGCGTGCGCGACGCGGTCGGCATCATCGCCGGCACCGGCAACGACGTCGACAACCTGTCGATCGCGGTGACCGCGCGCGAACTCAATCCGGCGCTGTTCGTGATCCTGCGCCAGAATCACTATGCCAACCACTCGCTGTTCGAGGCCTACGACTCCGACGTCGACGTGGTGCCGAGCAAAATCATTGCCCATGAATGCCTGGCGATCCTGACGACGCCGCTGCTCGTGCCTTTCCTGAACGAAGTCAAGCGTCGCGACGAACCGTGGTGCGCGGCGCTGCTCGACCGACTGACCGGACGCTTCGGCTGGCAGGTGCCGAGCGTGTGGAGCGAACGCATCAGCTTCACGCAGGCACCGGCCCTCCACCACAAGCTGATGCATGGCGCGACGATCGCCCTGGGGGAAATCCTGCGCGCGCCGTCGAACCGCGACGATGAACTCGCGTGCGAAGTGCTGTACCTGCACCGCGACGACGACGATCACCTGCTGCTGCCCGATCCGGCGACCGAAATCCGCGCTGGCGACGAGCTGCTGCTGGTCGGCCGACACGTGGCGAGGCGCGAATTCGAGCTGACGCTATCGAACGAACACACCCTTACCTACGTGCTGACCGGGCGGGATCTGCCGGGAGGCTGGCTGTGGGAGAAATTCTCGCGCGCTCCGGTCGCGCAGGCGGCCCAGCACGAACGCTGAACCGGTTCAGCCGTGCGCGGCGACGAGGACGATCGTCTCGTTGCCGAAAGCGACTGTCTGGCCCGGGCGCAGCTTGGCGCGCTTGCGCAGTTCGACCCGCCCGTCGACGCGCACCCGCTGGCCTTCGACCGCGGCGTGCGCTTCGCCGCCGGTCCCGGCGAGGCCGGTTGCTTTCAGCAGCTGGTCGAGCTGGATATATTCGCCGCGCACGGCAAAGGAAATTGTCATTGCATACTCCCGCGCAGCGCTCTGGAGCTGCGCGAATCAATTGATCGATCGGAAGCCGCGAGCCTACACTGCCGGACCACCGTCTGCCGCTTCCGCGAACGAGAAATATGCCGCTGCCGCTCCTGCCGAGAATCGACCGAACGTACGTCCACGCGAACGCATCGGGAGCGCTGCAACCGATCCGCACCGAGCGGGCATTGATCCGCGACGAAGACTTCGACTTCACCGTTCGCTGGGTATCTTCGCTCGCGCTGAAGGATGCCGGCCGGGTCAGCGCGGCGTTGCGCCGCGATCCGGACCACAACCCGTTCCTGCCTCCCGAAGAGGATCTGAACGTCGGGCCGGTCGGCAAGCACCATCTCGCCGTGCTGAACAAATATCCGGTGATCGAGCGCCATCTGCTCATCGTCACGCGCGCGTTCGAATCCCAGACCGCGCCGCTCGGCCTGGCGGATTTCGTCGCCCTCGCGCGCGTCACCACCGAGCTCGGCGGGCTCGGCTTCTACAACGGCGGCACCGAAGCCGGTGCAAGCCAGCGCCACAAGCATCTGCAGTGGATTCCCGCCACTGCCGGCGGTTCGTACTTCGCCGGCTTCACCGCCCGCCTGCAGGCGGATGTGGCGGGAGGCGTCACGTTCGACGCCCGGCTGCCGTGGCGGCATTGTTTCGTGGGCCTCCGGCCTGCCCCGCCGGGCAGCGATTCCGCTGTCAGTGGAGCGATCCTCCACGACGCGTTCCACACCGCGTGCGACGCACTCGGCATCGCTGCCGACCGCGATCCGATGCCGCCCTACAACATGCTGACCGGCGGCGGCTGGCTCGTCGTGGTTCCGCGCAGCCGCGAGCAGCATGAAGGCATTTCGGTGAACGCGCTCGGTTTCGCGGGGTCGCTGTTCGTTCGCCGCCCCGAACAGATCGACGTCGTGCGGCGCCTCGGCCCGCTGCACCTGCTGGCGGCAGTCGGCGTTCCCGCGTGATCGAAACCGGAAACACTCGGAGGCGACGCTCGCGAACGCGCCGGCGCGCTGAGCTGCTTCAGGACCGCAGCGGCGGCAGACCGTGTCGCGCGCGCGCCCGATCGCACGCCTCTTCGCCGATCCCGAGCGCCGCATAAGGCGCAAAGTCGCGGCACGGCGAAGGCCGGCTCGAATAGATCGTGCAATGCGCGCGCACCCCGATCTCGCCGGCCAGGGCGACGCAACGCGGCGCTTCGTCGGTGCCCCGCATGCGCACGAGCACGCCGGTGACCGGCACCGTCATGGCGTCGGGCACGCCGCCCGCCCTCGCGCTGGCCAGCTCGGAACGGTGAAAATCCACGCGAAAAGCCGCGCAGCACGCGCCGCAGCGGGTGCAGTGATCGTCGCTCATCGGCTTGCCGGACCGCGCACCCTGCCCTCGATCACGGAAGCCGCATGGGCCGACCTGCCCGTCATCGCGGGGCGCCGCAGCATTTCTTGTATTTCTTGCCGCTGCCGCACGGACAGGCCTCGTTGCGCCCCGCACTTGCCGGGGCCGGTGCAGCGGGCTCATCGACCGACAGCAGCTCGACCGGTGCGAGCCCGAGCTTTCGCCACTGCCCGATGATCTGGCCGACACTCGTGACGGCCAGTTCCAGCCATTGCAGCCGCGTGGCATCGTCCGCGGCGCTTGCCACCGCTTCGTCGGCCCACGGCGCCATCATCGTATCGAGCGCGTCCCGCACGGACTGTGCGACGTCCTCGGGCACGCCACGGTCCCAATCGTCCGACCACAGCTCGAGCCCCTGGGCGAAGCCTTCGATCCATTCCTCGCCGATGCGCAGCGAATCGCCGTCGCTGGCCGCGTAGCAAAACGGCTCCCACCCTTCGGGCTCGCCGATCGTCGTCGCCAGCTCGTTGTAATAGCGCCGCACCAGCCCGATCGCCCGCTGCATCCGGCTTCCCGAACCAAACGACGCGTCCTCGCCATGCGCGGACCACACTTCGGGCAGCCACCGCTCCGGCGCGATGCGCTGCGGCGACGCGAGCACCGCGGCGAGATACCCGTCGAGCATCTCCAGGTCCATGCAGTCTTCAGGCACCGCGTCGGACGTGAGCAGCTCTTCGAGGGCTTCGAACTGCGCGTCGTCGAGCAGGTGGGCGTTCGGCGTTTCGTCCTGGGGCGCTTCGCTATTCATCGTTTCTCTCCGTCAAGGCACGCAGGGTGCGCTTTCGGGCAGCGGCGTGCAAGCAGCATTGCCGAGGTCGCAGACGACCCGATACAGCGCCTGGCCGGAGTCCCGATATTTGCGCTCGAAAGGCGTCAGCGGTATCGGTGCCTCGAATTCCTCCGGGACGATCTCCCGTCCGGTCACGCGGCCCAGCGCACACGCGAATTCCTCGATATAGACGTGCCAGTTGCTGCGGCACTCCAGCACGCCGCCGAGCTGCGGGATGAACGGGAACACCGGGTGGGCGTGCCAGCGTCGTGCCAGATGGCCGATCTTCGGCCACGGGTTCGGATACAGGATGTAGTGGCGCGCAAGCGACAAGCCGGCATCGCAGCACAGTCGCCAGTAGTCGACGAGATCGGCGCGCACGAACACCATGTTCGTCGGCAACAGCGCCTGCGGATACGGCTTGCGCCGGTTCAGGCGGTCCTCGGACTGGTCGACGCCGATCACCCAGTGGTCGGGAAAGCTGCGCGCCAGCTGGATCGTGCTGTGGCCGACGCCGCAGCCGGCGTCCAGGATCAGCGGCGCCGTCCCGTTCCACTGTTCCAGGCTCGCGGCGAACGCGGCCCGGTTGTAGTCGGCGTAAGGCTTGCGGAACGGCTCGGCGAGATGGCGCTCGACGCGACGCATGAGCTGCTCGTGGATGCCGGACTGGGCGCTCGCGGGAATGCGGGAATTGGCGTAGCTCATCGATTCACGGCTCCGGCGGCAAGCGCCCGGCCGACGACCCCGTGACGCATCACGAGAGCGTCGATTTCGGCCCGATGACGCATCGAACGGATCTCCTGGAAAAAGCTGTCGGCGCGAGGATGATTCTCCGGGCCGCCGGTTCGGCCACTGTCCGGTCCCCCCGGGCGCATATCGAGGTGCGCCTTGATCGGCGCGAGAACGAGCCGCACACGAAGCTCCGGCAAGAAAGCTGCGTATTGTAGGGGCAATCGTGGGCCAGCGCAGGCGGGTGGGAACGGTCGACGCCGTGGCCCTCCGGTTGCCCCGCAACGGTGCGCGATCCTTGCTTTTGCTCCCTTCATCCCCGATAATTCTTCGTTTCAATCAGATCTCAGGGCGGCCACAGTCACCGCCCGCTCGTACAAGGGAATCATCATGAAAGCGGATATCCATCCCAAATACGCCGAAGTCCAGGTGACCTGCTCCTGCGGCAACACTTTCGAGACGCGCTCGACGCTCGGCAAGCCGGCGCTGCACGTCGAAGTGTGCGCGGCCTGCCACCCGTTCTACACCGGCAAGCAGAAGATCGTCGACACCGCGGGCCGTGTCGAGCGCTTCCGCCAGAAATACGGCAGCGTTCAGCGCCTCGGCTGATTCCTGGCCAAAGTCTAGAAAAGGCAGCTTCGGCTGCCTTTTTTATTCGACCGGCACGCCGTCAGCCTCTCGCGGCGGCACGCCCGACCGTTTGCCGGCTAGAATCCCGCCCTGACGACGACGGTGCGTCGCGAACGTGTCCGTGGTGGTCTTCGCACCTGAAAGTGCTGCCCGACACCCGTCCTGAATGACTCGCCCCCCCACCTCTCCCCTGCCGAAGCAGCACCTTTACGGAGCAGCCGGGCTGGCCGTGCTCGTCGCGCTGTATCTTCTTGTCGGCCTGACCGGGCATGTGCCGTGGCGTGGCGACGACGCCCGGCATTTCGGCCCGATCTTCGAGATGCTGCAAGGCAACGGCCTCCTGTTCCCGCTGATCGCCGGCGAACCATCGACGAGTTTCCCGCCGCTGTATTACTGGACCGGTTCGGTGTTTGCGCTGCTGTTCGGCTGGCTGCTGCCGCCTCACGATGCGGCGCGCCTCGCCACCACGCTATACACCGCGCTCGCGATCTTCTGGATCGCGCGTGCTTCGGCGCGGCTGTACGGCAAGCACACGCGCACTCCGGCCGCGCTGCTGACGCTCGGCACGCTGGGACTGGTGCTCCACGCGCACGAAACCCAGCCGATGATCGCCGTGATGTCGTTCGTCGCGATGACGCTTGCGGGCCTGTCGCTGATTCCGACGCGGCCCGCGCTCGGCAGCCTCCAGGCCGCTGCGGGCTCGGTGCTCGCATTTCTCGCCGGAGGCCTGCCCGGCGTGATCCTGACGCTGCCGCTGTTTCTCGTCGTCGTCATTGCGTGCCCGGAATGCCGCAATCCGCGCGCGAGTGGCGGGCTGATCCTCGGCCTGAGCCTCGCCGTCGGCGCCGGCGCGCTATGGCCGCTGGTGCTTCACTATCAGGCTCCCGAACTGCTCGCACTGTGGTGGCGCAACGAATGGCTCGAGTTCGGCGCGGAACCTCTCCGGCCGGACGAGTTTTCGCGCCTGATCGAACTGTTCGGCTGGTTCGTCTGGCCGTTGTGGCCGATCGCGCTGTGGTCGCTGTGGCGCGCGCGCCGCCAGCTGATGCGGATTTCCTGGCTCCTGCCGATCGCCTCGGCGCTGCTTGCCGGCAGCTGGATCATCGCCAACGGCAGCCTCGCGCAGGCAACAATGCTCCCGCTGATCCCCCCGCTCGCATTGCTCGCCGCAGCGGGCATTCCGACGCTGCGCCGCGGCGCCGCGAATGCTTTCGACTGGTTTGCGGTGATGACTTTCGTCGTCTTCGCGGTGCTGGTCTGGATCGCATGGACGGCCCAGGCCGTCTCCTGGCCCCCCGGGCTGGCCCGTCACGTCGCGCGAGTCGCCCCGGGGTTCGAACTCAAAGGGAGCGTGACGCAGGCGCTGGCCGGGATCGGCATCTGCATGACATGGGTCGTGCTGATGTGGCGCCTGCCGCGCTCCTTCAATCGCGGCCCGGCAAGCTGGGCGATGGGGATGACGACGCTATGGTGCCTCGCAGTCGTGCTGCTGATGCCGTGGTTCGACTACGACCGCAGCTACCGGCCGGTCGCGACGTCGCTGGGGATCGCACTCGCCGGGGAAAGGAGCGACTGCGTCGCGATGCTCGGACTGTCGCCGAGCCAGCGCGCATCGTTCCATTATTTCGCCGGCGTGCGGCCCGAGAGGGTCTCCGGCAATGAGACGGCCTGCAGTTTTTTGCTGGTATATGATAGCCGCAGCCCCGCCGCGCTCACGCCCGCCCAGGAATGGCAACAGATCTGGGAGTATCGCCGCGGCGGTGGCAAACAACTCGAAATATTCCGTCTTTATCGCCGTGACTGACCCCTGTGACTGAACCCTTTACCCCTGCGCACCGGCTCCCCACGTGGAGCACGCTCGAAAACCACGCTGTCCGCCTCCGCACGACGCGCGTCTCGGAACTGTTCGAGCGCGACGCCTCGCGCTTCGCGACCTTGTCCTTCTCTCACCGCGGCATGCTCCTCGACCTGTCGAAGCAATCGATCGACGCGCCGGCCCTCGCCGCGCTCGTCGATCTCGCCGGCGAGGCACGCCTGCCCGACGGTATCGACGCGCTTTTTGCCGGCGAGCATCTGAATTTCACCGAAGACCGCGCCGTGCTGCATATGGCGCTGCGCGGCGCCTGCCCGGCTCCGCCCGAAGACGCCGCCCCCCTCGCGCAATCGCAACAGCGCATGCGCGCTTTCGCGGCGGCGCTGCGCAGCGGAACGATGACCGGCGCGAGCGGAAAACCGATCCGCATGGTCGTCAACCTCGGCATCGGCGGCTCCGACCTCGGCCCCCGCATGGCGGCGCAGGCGCTCGTACCGACCGGCTTGCAGGCGACCCCGGAAGTCCGGTTTGTCGCGAACATCGATCGGCGCGAGCTCGACGAAGCGCTCGCCGACGCAGATTCCGCGAGCACGTTGTTCATCGTCTCGTCGAAAAGCTTTGCGACCGCCGAAACCCTGGCCAACGCGCAGGCAGCGCGGAGTTGGCTGCAAGCAGGCCTCGGAGCCGGCTGCGACCCGGCGCTGCATTTCGCGGCGGTCAGCAATGCGACTGACGCTGCGGCCGCATTCGGCATTGCCGCGGAACGCATCTTCCCGCTGCCCGAGTGGGTCGGAGGGCGCTATTCGGTGTGGTCCACGATCGGCCTGCCGCTGATGGTCGCGATCGGCGAGAGCGGGTTCGACGCGTTGCTGGCCGGCGCGCGGGCGATGGACGAACATTTCCGCGGAGCGCCGCCGAGCGAAAATCTTCCGGTGCTGATGGGCCTCGTCGGCCTGTGGAACAGCGATTTCCTCGGCATCGAAAGTCTCGCACTGCTGCCCTACGCGCACGGCCTGCGCAGTTTCGCCGCGTGGCTGCAGCAGCTCGAAATGGAAAGCAACGGCAAGCGCTGCCTGCGCGACGGCTCCGCGAGCATCGTCCACACTTCGCCGATCGTGTGGGGCGGCGTCGGCACGGTCGGCCAGCATGCGTTCCACCAGCTGTTTTATCAGGGCACGCGTCGCGTCGCGCTCGATTTCATCGTCCCGGTCGGGGCAGACGACGCCTCCCAGCGTGCGTTGGTCGAGAACGCGTTCGCACAGTCGGCCGCGCTGATGGCGGGGCGCAGCCTCGACACGGCGCTCGCCAGCCTGCGCGCGAAAGGCCTGGCGGAAAGCGAAGCGGCAGTACTCGCCCCGCATCTTGCCTGTCCGGGCAACCAGCCGAGCACGACGGTGCTGCTGCCCGCGCTCGACGCGTTCTCGCTCGGCCAGCTGATGGCCCTGTACGAGCACAAGGTGTTCGTGCAAGGCTGGATCTGGGGAATCAACAGCTTCGACCAGTACGGCGTCGAGCTGGGCAAGGAGATGGCGCGCAGTCTTTCATCCGGCTCGCGCGAGAATCACGACGCTTCGACAGCAGGGCTGATGGCGGCAGCCGAAGCGCTGCGAAGCACTCCGGACCGTAGCTGATCGTGCGCGCCACGGCCGGAAATCACGGCACGAGGCGCAGGAAGTTGTCCCGGTAGTGGCGCAATTCGGCGATCGACTCGTAGATGTCGGCGAGCGCTTCGTGCTTGCCTTTTTTCTCGACTCCCTTGTACACCTCGGGCCGCCAGCGTTTCGCGAGTTCCTTCAGCGTCGATACGTCGAGGTTGCGATAGTGGAACCAGGCTTCGAGCTGCGGCATGTAGCGCGCCATGAAGCGCCGGTCCTGACAGATCGAATTGCCGCACATCGGCGACGTGCGCGCCGGCACGTGTTGCTGCAGGAACGCGAGCATCTGCGCTTCGGCGTCGGCTTCACCGATCAGCGACGCCTTGACGCGATCGGTCAGGCCCGATTTGCCGTGCGTGTTCCGGTTCCACTCGTCCATTGCGTCGAGCACGCGGTCGGGCTGATGCACAGCGATCACCGGTGCTTCGGCGACGGTATTGAGCTGGGAATCGGTAATCACGATCGCGATCTCGATGATGCGGTCGGAGTCGGGCTCGAGGCCGGTCATCTCCATGTCCAGCCAGATGAGGTGGTTCTGATCCTGTGCCATAATCCTTCGGCCCGGTTTAACAAAGCGCAGATTGTGGCATAAATCGCCGCCCCGCCGCCTCCCACCCCTCCCGCATGGCACCCGACACCTTCTCGAATCTGTTTGTCGCCGCGCTTCTCGCCACCCTGTTCATCAAGGTCGCGCTGATGCTGCGCCAGAGGCACCACGTGCGGGCGCGGCGGGAACAGGTGCCTGCGCCGTTCGCGGACGCGATCAGTGTCGAATCGCACCGCAAGGCTGCCGACTACACCTGTGCACGAATGGCACTGGGGATCGTCGACGCCACGGTCGGTACGGTCTTCGTGCTGGCCCTCACTTTCGGCGGCGGCCTGCAGGCGATGCACCGCGCGCTGGCGGAGTGGTTCGACCCTGCCGGACTCGCGCACGGCGTCGCGCTGCTGGCCGCACTCGGCGTCCTCGGCTGGCTCATCGAATTGCCGTTCGCGCTGTACCGCACGTTCGTCATCGAAAAACGCTTCGGCTTCAACAGGATGACGCCGGCGCTGTACGCCGCCGACATTGCGCGCGAAGCGCTCCTTGCCGCGCTCATCGGCCTGCCGGTGCTTGGCGCGGTGCTGTGGCTGATGGGCGCGATGGGCGAGCAGTGGTGGTTGTGGGTGTGGCTGTTCTGGTTCGTCTTCAACCTGCTCGGACTGTTCGTCTGGCCGACGTTCATCGCCCCGCTGTTCAACAAGTTCACGCCGCTCGCCGACGAGGCGCTGCGAAAGCGCGTCGAAAACCTTCTCGCGCGCTGCGGCTTCCGCTCGCGCGGACTGTTCGTCATGGACGGCTCGCGTCGCTCGGCGCACGGCAACGCCTATTTCACGGGTTTCGGCGCCGCCAAGCGCATCGTGTTCTTCGATACGCTGCTCGACAAGCTCAGCCCTGCCGAAGTCGAGGCGGTTCTCGCGCACGAACTCGGCCATTTCCATCACCGGCACATCTGGAAGCGGCTCGCGGTGGTCGCCGCGACGAGCCTCGCGCTACTGTGGCTGCTCGCCTGGCTGATGGAACAGTCCTGGTTCTTCGCCGGGCTCGGCATCGCCGACGGAGCCGGCAGCACCGCCGTCGCCCTGGGCCTGTTCGCGCTGGTGCTGCCGGTGTTCGCATTTCCGCTCGGACCGCTGATGAGCCACTGGTCGCGGGTGCACGAGTTTCAGGCCGACGCGTACGCGGCCCGGCAGGCGAGCGCAGCCGATCTCGCCGCAGCGCTGGTCAAGCTGTATCGCGACAACGCCTCGACGCTGACGCCCGATCCGCTGTATTCCCGCTTTTTCGATTCCCACCCGCCAGCGTTGCTGCGGGTTTCGCGCCTGCGCGCGGCCAGCTGAGGCGGGCGACCCCAATTGACTGCATCCCCTTCGCTTGACGTCGGCGCAAGCCTGAACGGCGTCATCACTGCCGCTTTCGGCCGTCACTATGAAGTCGATATCGCCGCACCTCACGCGGCAAGCGCTGCCGATCCGGCGCAGCCGCGGCTGAAGTGCTATCCGCGTGGCAAGAAAAGCGTCTTTGCGTGCGGCGACGAAGTCGAGGTCAGCCCTACCGGCAGCGGACAGGGCGTCATCAACCGCTTGCACCCGCGCCGCAACCTGCTGTGGCGTTCGGACGCGTTCCGCGAAAAGCTCATCGCGGCGAACCTCACGCAGGTCGTGGTCGTCGTCGCGACCGAACCGGGTTTCTCGGACCTGCTGATCTCGCGCTGCATCGCCGCGGCGCAAAGCCAGCAGATCAGCACCCTGATCGTGCTGAACAAGGCCGATCTGCGCGACCAGCTGCCGGCCGCCCGGCGCATCCTCGCGCCGTTCGAGAAACTCGATTACCGCATCGTCGAACTCAGTGCGCGCGAAGGCGCCGGAGCGCTGCGCCCTTTCCTCGCCGGCGAACGGAGCATCCTGGTCGGCCAGTCCGGCATGGGCAAATCGACGCTGACGAACGCGCTGATACCCGACGCGCAGGCGGCGACGCGCGAGATTTCCGAAGCGCTCAACAGCGGCAAGCACACGACGACGTTCGCGCGCCTCTATGCGCTCGACGGCGGCTGGCTGATCGACAGTCCCGGCCTGCAGGCTTTCGGTCTCGCCCACCTGACTGCCGACGAACTGGCGGCAAGCTTCGTCGAGTTCGCGCCGCACCTCGGAAAATGCCGCTTCCGCGATTGCCTGCACGAATCCGAACCGGGCTGCGCGCTGCGCGCGGCGATTGCAGCGGGCGCGATCGAGGCGCGACGCTTCGAGCATTTCCGCGTCATCCGTGAAGAGATCACCCACGCGAAACGGCAGACGCAGGGCTGGTGATTCGTTCCGCCCTCCTTCGACCGGGCGAAATTACAGGCGAAAAAAACCCCGCCGCAGCGGGGTTGCGTGTCGGTCGCGAGACGCGATCAGACGCGTTCCCAGATCGTCGTGATGCCCTGGCCGCCGCCGATGCACATCGTCGCCATGCCGTAGCGGCCATTGACGCGGATCAGCTCGTGCAGCAGCTTGGTGATGATCACCGCGCCGGTCGCACCCACCGGATGGCCGAGCGCGATCGCGCCGCCGTTCGGGTTCGTCTTCTTCGGGTCGAGGTCGAGCCCCCGATTGACGGCGATCGACTGAGCGGCAAACGCTTCGTTGGATTCGATGACGTCGATCTTGTCGAGCGTCAGCCCGGCGCGCTGCAGCGCGAGCTTCGAAGCGGGAATCGGGCCTTCACCCATCACGTCGTTCGGCACGCCGGCGATCGCGTAAGCGACCAGGCGCGCGATCGGCTTGTGGCCTGCCGCCGCAGCCTTGCCCGCCTCGGCCAGCACCAGGAAGCTCGCCGCGTCGTTGATGCCCGAAGCGTTGCCGGCGGTCACCGAGCCGTCCTTCTTGAAAGCCGGCTTCATCTTCCCCAGCGCTTCCATCGTCGTCATGCGCGGATGCTCGTCGGTGTCAAAGACGACCGGTCCTTTGCGCGTCTCGAACGTGACGGGCACGATCTGGCTCTTGAAACGGCCCTCGGCGATCGCCGCCGCAGCACGGTTCTGCGACTCCAGCGCAAATGCGTCCTGCTCTTCGCGGCTGATGTTCCACTTCGTCGTCAGGTTCTCTGCGGTGACGCCCATGTGTCCGACACCGAACGGATCGGTCAGGACGGCCACCATCGCATCGATCGCCTTGGTGTCGCCCATGCGCGCGCCGCTGCGCAGCGCCGGCAGCAGGTACGCGCCGCGCGACATCACTTCGACGCCGCCGCCGATCGCGAAATCGGCGTCGCCAAGCATGATCGCCTGAGCCGAATTGACGATTGCCTGCTGCGCCGAGCCGCACAGGCGGTTGACCGCGAATGCGACCGAATCCATCGACATGCCGCCCTGGATCGTCGCCAGGCGCGCGACGTAAGCGTAGCGCGACTCGGTCGGAATGCAGTTGCCGACCGCGGCGAAGCTGATCTGCTGCGGATCGACGCCGGAGCGGGCAATCGCTTCCTTGACGACCACACCGCCGAGGTCGGCCGGTTCCATGTCCTTCAGCGAACCGCCGAAACCGCCGACCGCCGAACGTACCGCACTCAAAACCACTACTTCACGATTCGCCATCTCAGTGCTCCCTCCTCAAAAATCAACGACCAACCCAGCCGGCTATCACAACCAAAGCGAGCATTAACAAGCAAAGCACCAGCGCTCGCCATACCAGGCCCACGGTACTCTGCATGTAATCCGCATCGGCTTCCGCGCCGACGCCCATTTCCGGCCGCTCGACGATCTCGCCGGATTCGTGCACGGGCATCCCTAAGCGCACTCCCAGCGCTCCCGCACCCGCGGCAATCAGTATACCGGACGCCTTTTCGCCCCAGAGCATCGCCTGGGTGCGCCAGCAGAACAGCGCGTCCTCGAAATCGCCGACGACCGAAAACGACGCCGCGGTCAGGCGTGCCGGCAGCCAGTCGATGAGTGCGAACGCCTTTCTCGCGAAGCGGCCGAACTCGCCGAATTCGATATCGCGACGCTGCCCCCATTCCTCACCGAGGAAGCGCGCCAGGCGATAGAAAATCGCGCCGGTCGGCCCGGGCATGACGATGAACCAGAACACGACACCGAACACGTTGCGGTGCGCCGCGACGAGCGCTTTCTCGATCGCGAGCCGCGCGACTTCGCTCGAACTCGCTTCGGAATACTGTCCGCCGCGCCATTCGCCGAGGAGCGTGCGGGCGCGCGCGAGCTCTTCCATGCGCAGCGCGAGGTGGATGTCGGTGAAGTAATGGCTCTCCTGGCGAAAACCCATCGTCAGGTACAGCACGCCGATATTGAACGCGAACGCGAGCGCCGGGTGGATCAGCCACAGCAGGACGAAGACCAGCCCGCCTGTCAAAACCCCGAGAAGCATCAGCAACCACCAGGCGATCGTTCCGTTGCGCGCCCGGCCGTCGTTGAAGCGGTCAACGAGGACGCCGGAAAACCGTCTGAGGGGATCCAGAACAAGCTGCCGGACCGGCAGCGGGCGCAGCTGCTCGATGAGCAGTGCAACGATCAGCGAGAAAAGCGTCATTCAGGGGGAGGTCGGGGTAAACAATCTGTAAACCATTCATTTTTGGCCAAGATACCACAAAAGGCCGGGCCTATTGTGCACCACGGAATGACGCTGGCGCTGCGTCGCCGGCACTCTTGCGACCGTTTCCGGGCCTTCGATCCGGTTTGCGGATCGGGCCGCGATAGCGCTTTTTTCCCGTACCAAACCGGCCGACTTCCTGCGCCGTGGTCGGTCAAGGTCGCTGCCGGATCCGAAGTGCCATCGTGCCGAGCGCACTGAAAGGAAATCGGGGGTAATATTAGAGTTCTCTTTTATACGACAGACGAGGAGATTCTGATGAAACTCATTCCCGCCCTCAAGTGCCTCCCCACCCCCGTGGCCGTCGCGCTCGGCTGTGCCTGCCTGTCGTTTTCCGTGCTCGCCGCCGACGATGCGATGCTTGCGCAAGCGCGGGCAGCCGCATCCCCGCTGCCGCCGAAGCTGCTCGCTGCACTGACCGAGAAAATCGCCGAGGTGGGTCCCGAAGGGGCGATCCCGGTGTGCAAGGACATGGCGCCGGCGATGGCGAAAGAAGTCGCGGCGAGCACCGGCTGGCAACTCAAGCGCGTCAGCCTGAAGCTGCGCAACGCGCAGCGCGCGACCCCTGACGCGTGGGAAAAAGCCGCGCTGGAAGAATTCGACCGCCGAGCCGCCGCGGGCGAGAACCCCGCGACGCTCGAGAAAGGGGAAGTGGTCGAGGCCAGCGGCGGGGCCGTTTATCGCTATGCGAAGGCTCTGCCGACCCAAGCGCTATGCCTGAGCTGCCATGGCCCGCGCGAGCAGTTGAAGCCCGAAGTCAAAGCCGTCATCGACGAGCATTATCCCGACGACCGCGCCATCGGTTACAAGGAAGGGGAGATCCGCGGCGCGATCGTCGCGACGAAGCGCCTCTGACGCCGCCCCGAGCTACGCCCGCCCCGGAACAAGCGCGCTTTACACCGGCCCCGGGGCCGTTTCCATTGCCACGCGCAGTGCCGCCGCATCGTTCGCCGCGTCGGCATGGAAATCATGCGCCGGCAACAGCTCGCGCAGCAGGGCGCCGGAAACCGTGTCGTCCTTCAGCAGCGCCGCAGTCACCGCATGCAGCACGTGGCGATGATGTTCGAGCGTCTCGCGGCACGCACGCTGCGCCGCTTCGAGCATCGCGCGCGCTTCGCCGAGCGCCCGCTCCTGGATGTGCGGCCCGACCAGCGCTTCGGGCACGCCGGCGAGACTCAGCAGGCCGAACTGGCTCGAAAAGCCCATCGAGCTGACCATTTCGATTGCCAGTTCCGAGGCCCGCTTGAGGTCATCGGCCGCGCCCGACGTCGTGTTGCCATAGCTCATCAGTTCGGCCTCGCGCCCGGCCAGCAGCATCGACAGCCGCGCCTTCAGTTCGCGCTCGCCATACAGCGGCACTTCGTCCTCGCGGCTGACGAAGGTCACGCCGAGCGCCTGGCCGCGGGGCTCGATGCTGATGCGCTCGACACGGCCCGCTTTCAGCGCATGGGCGACCAGCGCGTGGCCGGCCTCGTGCACCGCAATGCGCTCGCGGTGCGTTTCGGTGAACGCGGCCTTCAGGCTCGACACTTCGCCGCCGAGCTGATGGGTTTCGAGCGCGCGGTGCAAGTGAGCCTGGGTCACCGAAGCGCTGCCCGACTCCGCCGCGAGCACCGTCGCGCGGTTGACGATGTTCGTGATGTCGGCGTGCGACAAACCGCTGCTCGCGCGCGCGAGCGCCTCCGCGTCGATCCGCCCGGGCTCGGCCCTCACCCCTGCGAGACACAGTTCGAACAGTTCGCGGCGATCATGCACGGTGGGCAGATTGACGCGCGCGACGAGGTCGAAGCGCCCGGGGCGGCGCAGCGCGTCGTCGACGTTGCCGACGTGGTTCGTCGCGCCGATGACGACGATGTGGTCGGACGTCGAGAAACCGTCCATCTCGACGAGCAGCTTGTTGATGATGCGATTCTCTTCGGATTGCCCGCCTTCGACTTTGGCACCGCTCGCGCGCTTGCCGATGCCATCGAACTCGTCGATGAAAATAATGCAGGGCGCATTCTTGCGGGCGGTCGCGAAGAGCTCGCGGACCTTCGCGATGCCCTGGCCGTAGAACATGCTCGAAAAATGCGAGCCATCGACGGCGATGAAGTTCGCCTTGCATTCGCCGGCGAGCGCGCGCGCCAGCAAGGTCTTGCCGGTTCCGGGCGGGCCTTCGAGAAGCACGCCGCGCGGCGGCTTGGCCCCGAGCGCGAGATATTTCTGCGGGTCGCGCATGAAGGCCGTCACCTGCTGCAGGGAGGTTTTCGCGTCCGACGCGCCGACCACGTCCGCGAAACTCGTCTGCGGCTTCTCGGCAAGCTTGGCTTTCGCGCCGCCGCCCATTGCGCCTTGTCGCAGCAGATAGACGCCGACCAAGACCATCGCGGCGACCGTCAACAGCGTGAAGAGCCGTTCGAGCACGCTGCCCGTGCTGGCGAGGACGCGTTCGCCGACCGTGCGCGCGTCGACGCTGATGCGGGTCAGCGCGAACCCCTGCTCCCGACTCGCCGCTTCAAGGCCGGCCAGCAGTCCTTCGTCGCCGGCGACGAGTTCGGTGCTGATTTGCTCGCCGCTGCGGGTCGTCGCGAGCACGCGCTGGCCATCGACGCCGGCCGCAGCGATCTCGCCCTGGCGAAGCTTGTCCGCGAACACCGAGGCGTCGAGCGGGTGATCGAGCCACATGCGGGGCCCGGATTCGAACTCGCGTGCGAGTTCGGTCTTGCCGGTCGCGCTCGGCGCGTGGCTGTGGTAGTCGAACGCGACCCAGCCGGCGACGGCGATGAAAAACACGGCGACGGAAAAAACGATTTGGACCCAGCGGGGCCAGGCAGAGAATAGCTTCATCGACGATCCGGGATTCAGCCCCGAATAGGACCGTCGGAGGGTCCAGGCAGGGCCTGTTATGTGGCGGCGCGAACCGCCGGGTTCAGCTTCGAGTGCAGCGTGCCGGGGTGTGACCGTAACGCTGCACCCTCGATTATTGCTACCGCACACGCAGTATTTTTGTGCGGTGAAGCATTCTTTCCCAGCAGGCATCCGCGAGCAACTTTCGCGCGCCCCGCTGAGACGATGACGTTCGCACAGGGCGGCCTGTGTGGCGGCCGCCGCTGCCAGACTTCAGCCGGTATTACGCCTACGCGTTATGCAGCCGGTTTCGCCGCACCAAACAGGTAACGAAACATATAGTTACATAATCGGTCGTCCGACAGCCCGACTGCGCGGAGTGCATCCGGGAACCGCCGCTCCTCTGCGCTCAGCTGCTCATCCGGATCCACTCGGCGAACGCCGACGCAGTCGGAATCCGGGCGGACGAAACGAGCTTTTCATTGATGACGAGGCCCGGCGTCTGGATGACGTCGTAGTCGAGGATCGTGGCCATGTCGGTGATCGTGACGATGTCCGCTTGGACGCCGAGAGACGCGAGCGCCGCGGGACGACAGAACGTCTTGTGTCGCAGGCGATCCGGCGGCGACTTCAGGCCGGTTGTGCGTGTACAACGATCTCCTGCCGGCTGCGCTTCTCGGGGTAGTAGCACATGTAACCGCTCGCACAGTGGCTCGGCGCGTCGCGCAGTCCGACCGCGCATTCGCGGACTTTCGCCTCCGGTTCGCCGTCCTCGATACGGCGCAACACCTCATGGACGAGCTCGACGCTCTTCACCTTGCGCTCGCTCGCCCCTTCGCGCCCGGCGATCTTCACCGAATGCACGCCCGCCGCGTGCATTGCGGGCATCGCGCACAGGCCGCACGGGCCCCAAGGGTAGCCGTTCGGCGCGACCGAAAAGCCGTTGCCGAAGCGGTACCACAGCCAGCGCTTGTAGTCCTGGTCGTTCTTTTCCAAGCGGCGCAGCGCCCGTTCGGCCGGCGCTTCGCCATTTGCGGCGCGGTATTCGAACTGGTAGTTGTCGATGCAGATCGGACCGCCCTTGCTCATCGGCAGATGCACGGTGTGGCACGCGCCCTCCTCGAACACGCAGCCGTCGTTGAGGACGAAAGCTTCGATGTCGAGCTCGGGGAGTCCGGTCGCGATCGCGGAGATCTCGGCGACGGTGACGTCGCGCGGCACGATGATGCGACGCGCGCCGAGCTGCGCGAAGAAGCGCGCCGATTCGACGTTGCGGCAGGTCGCCACCGAGCTGACGTGGATCGCGAGCTCCGGCACGTTCGCCGCGAGCGAGGCAATCAGCGAGATGTCGGCAACGATCGCGGCGTTACCGCCGATGCTGCGAAAGCGTGCGCCGATTTCGGTCAGCGCGTCGAGGTGCTGCTCGCCGTATTGCTGCGCGTTGAGGACGAGGAACACTTCGGCATCGAGCGCGTGAGCCTGGTCGACGACGCGCTCGAGGTCGGCGTAGCCGTTGAGGTTGCCGAACACGCGGCGATTGACACCCGAGGTGTTGAAACGCTGGATCCAGTCCGGTGGCACGACGCCGCAATAGAGCTCGCGCGCGCCGGCACGCACGAGCGGTTCGACTTCGGCAGGCGTGCTGATCGGTGCGGTGATTTTCATGTCAGGACTCCCGTAGGGCCGCCCCAAGGGAGGCCTGCCCACCTTTGGGGGGTGAAACAGGGGTTTCGCGGCGCACTGCGCCACGCCTGTCGAACGGGTCGGCTGTGCAAAGCCGGCCCTCCGCGAACAAAGTGAGCGTGGGGGCTGTCATTTCACGCTCCCGACAGAACGATACGGCTGACCCAGCCATTCGCTACCGCCTCGGCGATCGCCGCGGTCATGCCCGGCGCGTGGCGGTAATACATCGTGTTGCCGCGCTGCGAAGTCTGCAGCTCCCGGGTGCCGGGTCGGGCACCGACCTCGGAGAAGCCGAGGCATTCGCGGCGGCATCGGTGGCCGGGCGAGAATTTTTCCGGCACCTCGAGCGCAAGCGAGCCGAGCTTGCAGATGCGCCCCTTGGCGATGTAGCCGTACGGCGCACGCACGCCGACCGGGAAATCGATGCCGGCATACATGTCGGCAGCGCCGAAGGGCGGGAAGTCGAGTTCGAGGCGACCGATGCCCAGCTTGTCGAGGATCTCGCGGAACGGGCCGGCGCGCAGGCCGTTCGGGTACATGCGCGCCCACGTCGCGGACGGCAGCCGCGGGTCCTTCAGCATCTTGCCGAGCAGCCGCCCGGCAACCGGCCGCAGCGCGGGGAATTCGCGCTGCACGACGCGCGCGACGCCCCAGTCGTTGACGGTCACTTCGGCGCCCGCAGGCAGGCGCGCGAACGCGGCACGCAGCGGCTCGAACAGCGTGTCGCAGGCGATCGGCGTGACGAGGCCGAACGTGACTTCCCAGCGCTCGCAAAGCGCGACGGCACGATCGATCGCCTCGACGCTCGGCAGCAGGTGCTCGCAGAACTCGCTGCCGAGGAAGAAATGCGTCGGCTCGGCGTCATCGGGCAGCGTGACACACGATCGTGCGTTGCCGAGCTGCTCGAGGTAGTCGTCGCGCGTGACACGCTCATGGCGCGCGAACGCAGCCAGCTCACGCTCATCGACGAGCGCGAAGCCGAGCTCGATCGGGCCGGCAGGAGGTTTCGGCGGAATGGAAGGAGTCGGAGTTGGGGTCGGGGTGGGGGTCATGAATCGGTCTCCGCGATTCTTCTGTTTTCGCGCCCGTGCCAAGAGGCAAAGGCCGCGAGGTGGTCACCGAGCCCGCGAAGGCCCGCGTCGGGGTGCTGCATGAGGTGATTCGCGACGAGGCCGGCAAAGCGCGCTGCGGCCATGCTCGCGCCGCCCGGAGCTCCACCGGGCGCGTCGGGACAGGTTCCCCACGCGGCGCCGGAAGCGCTCGCCGCATCGAGGCGCGACCACTGGCCGGGAGCGCAACGCGCATCGCCGCTCACCGCGAGTACGCCGGGGTAACGCGCCGGATAGACCGGCAAGCCGCGCGCCGGCGCTGCGGCGACGAGCACCACGCCCTGCGCCACGGCCCGCTCGCAGGCGTCGCGCAGCACGCGGCGGTCGTCGGCGAGGCCGAGGCTCAGGTTGACAACCCGCGCTCCTTCGGCGACGCACCAGTCGATCGCCGCGGCGACGAGGCGCGGCGTCGCGGGGCGGGCGAGCGTGGCGACGCGCGCGTCGATCAGGCACGCTGCCGGCGCCGCAGCGAGGATCAGCGCGGCGACGCATTCGCCGTGCGGCAGCGCAGCGGCGTGCGGCATTTCGCAGCGCACGACGCCATCGGACTCGCTACCGGTGAATTGTGCCGCCGCGTGCAGCGCTGCCGGGGCGACGCATTCGAAACCGCCATCGACGACGCCGACGCGCAGTTTCATACGGCCCTCAGCAGCGGCGCGGGCGGTCGCGCCGGCGGCTGCTCGATGAGCGCGCCGTCGCGCAGTTCGACGACGCCGTCGAGCTCTCCGACGGACGCGAGGTTGTGCGTGATGACGATGCGAGTGCGCCCGGCGAACACGCGGTCGACCGCGCTGACGATCGCCTGGGCGACGGGCAGATCGAGCCCGGACGTGGTCTCGTCGAGGATCAGCACTGCCGGGTCCTGCAGGATCGCGCGGGCGAGTGCGATGCGCAGCCGTTCGCCTCGCGACAGCGCCGACGCCGACGCGCCGACCGCCTTGTCGAGGCCGCCGGCATGCGCGAAGCGCGCGAGACCGGCGAGGTCGAGCGCGCGCAGCAGCGCCGCCTCGTCGGCATCCGGCGCGACGAAGCGCAGGTTGTCGCGCACGCTGCCGGGCATCAGCACCGGGTCCTGGTCGACGACGACGATGCGCCGGCGCAGCTCGGCGAGATCGAGCCGATCGAGCCGCGTCCCGTCGAGCAGGATGTGGCCGGCACACGGATCGTAATGACGCTGCAGCAAGTCGATCAGCGTCGATTTGCCGGCGCCGGATGCGCCGATCAGCGCAAGCTTGCGGCCGGCCGGGATGTCGAGCGACGCGCCGTCGAGCACGCGCCCCTCGCCGTAGCCGAAACGCACGTCGACGAGGCGCAGGTCGCCGCGCACCGGCTGCGCGAGCGCGACCGGCTGCGCCGGCGACGTGACCGTCGGCAGTTCGGCGGCCAGCTCGCGGATGCGCTTCAGGCTGACTTTCGCGCGCTGCCAGCCCATGAAAACACCGGCCGCAGTCTGCAGCGGACCGGCCGCGCGCGTCGTGTAGGCGATGAACGCGACGACGACGCCGACCGTCAGCTCGCCCGCCGCCGCGAGGCTGCCGCCGACCGCGAACACCAGCAGCACGCCGAGCCCGGACAGGATGCGCTGCACGCCCCCGGCGCCGAGCGAGGCGACCTGCGAGCGCCGCAGCGCCGCGAAATAGTCGCCGTGATGCGCGCGCAGCTCGGCCTCCTGGCGCGCGCCGGCATTCGTCGCCTGGATGAACTTCATCGCGCGCAGCGACTCGACGAAAAAGCTCGACATCGCCGCGCTCTGCTGCCGCACCGCCTGCGCGCTGCGTTCGAGCCACGGCCGCGAGCCGATCAGCGCCGCGACGTGCAGCGGCACGAGCGCGAACACCAGCGCCGTCAGCAGCGGGCTCAGCGACAGCATCAGCGCGAGCGCGACGACCAGCGAGAACGCCGCGTTGAGAAGCCCCATCGGCGCGTCGATCGCGAAACGCTGCACTTCGGCGACGTCGCCGTCGAGGCGCGACAGGATCTCGCCGCCGCGGGTGCGCGCGTAGTACGTCGGCGCGAGCGTCTGGAGGTGGCGGTAGATCTGCTCGCGCAGGCCGAACAGCACGTGCGCGGACAGCTTCAGATACGCGAGCCGGGAAACGGCCTCGATCGCGACGCCGGCGACGAGCAGCGCGAGGAACGCGCCGCACAGCTGCAGCACCAGATCCATGCGCCCGCCGACGATGCCGTCGTCGACGAGGCGCTGCGTGAGATACGGCGGCAGCAGCGCGGCGCCCGACGCGAGGAACGACAGTACGACGATGCCGGCGGCCGCGCCGGCCCGCCCGCGCAGCGTCGGCCACGCCCACGCGAGCGCCTGCAGCGGCGGCGACCCGTTTTTCCGCAGCGCGATCACGCGGCGACGCTCCTCAGCGCCTGACGACCCGCAGCCATCCGATCGACTGGTCCGCGCCGCCCGGCATCATGATCTCGCCGGTTTTCTCGAGCGTTTCGGCGTCGTGGATCGCGATCTTGTCGAGCGCCCCGCCGACATAGACTTCCTTGCCGTCGCCCGAGATATTGATGGCGTAGAACGTCTGCTCGAGGTCGACGCGCTTGATCAGCTTGCCGGTTTCGGTATCGACTTTCGACAGCTGGTTCATGACGAGGAAAGCTTCGTTGCGGGCAGCCGGATTGATCACCGACGAGAACATCGCCGTCTGCGCGTTCTCGAACTCGACCGTCTTCAGCGTCTCGGCGTCGAGGTCGAACACCGCGATGCCGGCCTTGAACGCTTCGGCGGAATCGGGCGGAGCGTCGGTCTTCGCGACGAAGTACGGCGTGCTCAACGCGCGCGCCTGCTCGAACGTTCCCCACATCGCCAGGACGTCCGGCTCGCCCAGGCCGGGACGCTCCCAGTGGCGGATCGGGAAAGTCTTCTCGATCGCCCCGCTGCGCGTGTTGAACAGGTACATGTCCCAGCCCAGCGCGAGCAGGTGGTCCTTGTTGCCGGTCGGCGCGAGCAGGCTGATACGGCGCGGCGCCGGGAACGTGCGGCGCGGCTTCGCGCCCACGCCGTCGGCGGTGTCGAACACCGCGATGTAAGTGTCCTCGACCTGGTACTCCGAGCGCCCGAGCACGACCGGCGCCTGGTGCACGTACAGCTCGCGCCCGTCCTCGCTGACGGCGGCGGCAAAGAAACCCTTGACCCGCTTGCCGGGACTCGAGAAGTCGGCGCGGAACACCTGGTTGCCGCTGTCGAGGTCGATGCCGACGACGCTCTCCATGCGATTGGTCAGCACATACGCGACTTTGCCGTCCTTCGGCACCGTGATCGTCCCCGGCACGCCGTCGCCGGGAATCGTGATCGAACGCACCACTTCGCGCTTGGCCGGATCGATGACGTGCAAAGTGTTCGGCCGCGTCACCGTCAGCAGGTATTCCGCAGCGAGCGCGGACGCCGACGCTGCGACGCAGCACAGCGCAACGAGCAGTTTCTTCATGATGCTCAATCTCCCGGGAACAGGGTCTGCAGCTCGCGCCAGTCGCGCAGCGCCGAGTTCTTGCCGTCGGTCCAGTCGCGCGCGCTGTTCAGGCCGTCGGCGAGCTGCGCCGGCCACCAGCACGGATCGGTGCAGCCGTACAGATCCGCCTCCATCGGCTGGCACAGGCTGGCCAGTCCGCCGAAAGCGTCGACCTCCCAGCCCGGATCGAAAGTCGTCGTGCAGCCGACGACGCTGCTCATCAGCTGCACTTCCTCGCCGTTGCCTTCCTGCACCGCGTGTTCGAGCAGCTGTGCCTTGTGGTTGAGGGCTCGCAAGCGTTTCATTGTCTGGCACTCCTTTGTCCGTTGGAGGCGTTGAAATAGGCCGGATTGGCGATCGCGATCTCGCCGAAGGCTTCGAGGCCGAACGCGATCCACGCGCGGATCTGCTCGCAGTACTCGAAAGTCGGCAGGAACGGGTCGCCGTAGCGGGAATACGATTCGTGGTAGCAGCCGCCCGCGCACAGGCTGCGCGCCGGGCACGTGCGGCACGCGGCGTGCGGGTTCTGCGCGGCGCTGACGAAGCCGGACAGCGACTCGCGCGCGATGCCGCTCGTCACGTCGCCGAAACCGGCGAGGTCGGAGTCGGAGCCGGTGAAGCGGTGGCACAGCGAGATCTTGCCGGTCGTGCCGACCGCGAGCAGGCCGACGCCGGCGCCGCACGGCAGCACCTTGCGCGTGCCCATCCACAGGTCGGTCATCAGCTGGTGCATGTTGCCGAAACCGTGGCGCCGGCCCCGCTTGGCCTCGCCGACGTATTCGCGGCCGAGCGCCTGCATCGCCGCGAACACTTCGTCGAGCTCCTGTGGCGACAGCCCGACCGGGGAATCCGGCCCGGCGGTCGCGGGCGCGAAGCCGACTTCGAAGAAGCCGAGCTCGTCGTGCAGGTGCCGATAAATGCCGGCGACATCGACATTGCCCGAAGCGAGCGTCACGCGCGCGCCGACCGGGCGCGACTTGTAGCGTTCGAGCAGGCGCTGCACGCGCATCGCGACCGTCTTGTAGGTGCCCCCGCCGGCGATCGTGCGGCGGTGACGGTCGTGCTGCGCTTCGCCGCCGTCGATGCTGACGGTGATGCCGAAGCGGTGCGCCTCGAGAAAATCGATGACGTCGTCGGTGAGCAGCGTCGCATTCGTCGTCAGCGAGAACTCGACGTCCTTGCCGGCCGCCGCAGCCTTCTCCTCGGCGTAGTCGACGAGGTCGCGGATCACCGCGATGCGCGTCAGCGGCTCGCCGCCGAAAAACACCACCGCGACGCGCTCGTTCTCGCTCGCTTCGGCGAAAAGCAGGTCGATCGAGCGCGTGCCGGTCTGGTAGTCCATCACCGCCGAGTTCTTCGGCGACGTGAGGTCCTCACGGTAGCAGTAGCTGCAACCGAGGTTGCAGCCGGTCGTCAGCGTCAGCACGAGCGTCTTCAGCGGCGAGCGCTCGACCAGCCGCGGCGGGATCTCGTAGTGCTTCGCCTGCGGTGCGACGATCCCCAGCTCGATGAAATCGCTGAGGCTGTCGCACAGCTCGCCCGGCGAATAGCGCCCGTCAAAGCGCGCCTGGATGTCCTCGGCGGCGACTGCGGGCGTCGACTCGAACAGCCCGAGCAGGTCGGTCGCGGCCGGATCGAGCTCGAAGATCGACGTCGTCGGCACGTGCAGCAGGACATGCCGACCGCCGGCGCGGATCGAACGATAGTTGTGGGCCTGCACCTGCATTGTCGTCACGGAGTGTCTCCTTCAGCGCAGCGGTGTCGGGTTCCAGCGCTGCGCAACGACCATCAGCTGGCCCTTGCCGTTCAGCGTCCGGTCACCGTCGGCCACCGTCGCGATGACTGACAGGTTGCCGACGTTGTTGATGCCGCCGCGTCGCAGCGGATTGGGACCGGCAAACGACGGCACGAACTGGCCGTGCGGCGCCATGTGCCCGGCGTAGCGCGCGTCCTCGTCGTGGCGCGCCCGGTCGTCGAACGGCTCGGTCGACCAGCTCGCGGGGACGCTGCCGAGGCGAATGTCGTCGTCGGTGCCCGGTTTGCCGTCCGCGCCGTTGAGGAAGGCAATGGCATCGAACTGCGCGCTCATCGGCGCAACGGTGCCGCCGCCGAGCCGCGCGACCGCGAACGCCGGCTCGACGCGGACGGTGTCGAAGCGATTGAACACCGCGACGGTCTGCGCCGACTCGCGGCCGCCGACGACGACGTTGCGCACCCCTTCGGGCGCATTGGCCGCGACGCGCACGCGCACTTTCAGCTCGCCGGGTGATTTGCCGAGCCATTCGACGACTTCGATGCCGGGACCGAAATCGACTTTCGCGTCGAGCCCGACGCCGGCGAGCGTCAGGTCGGTCGTCGCGCCGCCGCGCAGCATCCGCGGCGTGACTGCGACGAGTTCGTTCTTGACCGCGTCGTCGGCGCGCACCGCTTCGAAGCGGGCCCCGATCTCGTCGGCTCCTTTGAGGAACCAGCGTCCCGACAGGCGCGAGCCATCCGGGCTGATCGCGAAGATCGAGCGCGTATCCTCGTTGCCGAGCTGCGCCGAGCCGCGCCATTCATAGCCGGTGTAGACGATCGCGTCACCCTGCCCGCGCACCGTGTTGCCGGCGCCAAAACGCAGCTCGTAGCTGACTTCGTAGCGATCCGGCGCGCTCGCGCGCGCCGTCATCGTGCCGGTGTAGGCGCCCCAGCCCGGGCGCTCGCCGGCGACGACCCAGTTCCCCGTCGCAGGGCGGTGCTGCGCACTGCGCCATTCGCGCCACGCCGGCGTGTCCTTCGGGTACAGCGCTGCCAGCCGCCCGGGCATCTGGTCGCGGGCGATTTCCCACCAGTTGCGGTCGCGGCCCATCGCCGAGTATTCGGCGCTCGGGAACTGGCCCAGGTGGGTGTGCATCAGCTTGCGCCATTCACCTTCGTCACGCCGCTGCAGCGCGACGCGTCCATAGCTGTGGCAGCGTCCGCACATCTGCGCGAGTTCCTCGTCGGGCGCCGTGTCCTGCATGTTCGGCTGGCGCTCGGTGAGCGGACGGTAAGGCGCGCTCTCCGACGGCGCGAGGCCCTGCCGGTCGGCAAGGTACTTGACGATCGTCTGCCGCTCGCCGGGCGCGAGCTCGACCTTGTGCCAGATGCCCATGCGCACGACCGTCATGTCCCAGCCTTCCGGGCTCTTGCGGATCTCCGAGATACGGTTCAGCTTGCCGTTGTCGAGGTGACAGGCGCCGCACTTCGCCTCGAGCAGCTGCTGCGCCGCGGCGTCCCCGTTCGCCGCGTGCGCCGCCCCGGCGATGCCCGTCGCAACGGCCAGGACGCCCGCGACCCTTGCCCCACACTGCATTGCGTCGCGAATCCCGTCGCGAACGCCTTCGCGAAACGCGTCGCTCATTTGCGCCTTCACATCGCCCTCCGTTTCCACCCATGTGGTTCTTTATTTTGAGGAATGCTCATCGTTGTCGCCTCTCGTCCCTGTCAGGCTGCGCCGGCACCATCGTCGAGCAGCCCGGCACGCGCCACCGCGGCAGCCCGTGCCGCATCCGCGGCCTGCGGGCCGATTTCGAGCTGCTTCGCGAGGCGGTTCATCAGGCGGTCCTCGAGACGGACGAGATCCCCGTCCGCATAGGCCACCTCCCACAACATCGTCAGCACCTCCTGGCGCTCGGCCACGTCGAAGCCCGCACGCACCGCTTCGGCAAACTCCCAATCGTCGAGCACCTCGGCGAAACGTTCGTCGGCGATGGCCACGAGCTGGCCTGCGACGTCCTCCGCCAAGCCGAAATGCTTGTGCAGCAGGCGGCCGACCGCCGCGTGCTCGCGCTCGGTGGCGCGATGGTCGATGTACATCGCTTCGAGCAGCAGGACCGCAACGGCGATATGGCGTCGCTCGAACGGACCGGTTTCCAGACCTTCGGGCTGGAGTTCGCCGGACAGCAGCGCCATCAGTTTTGTCAGCATGCGCAGGTCTCCACGGAATGTCCTGAATTAGCGCGCCGGCACGAGCCGCTCGACGCCGAGTTGTCCGGCCACGACGACGCCACCGCTGTCCGGAGCCGCCATCACCGCGGCGAGGTTCTGCCGGTCGGGCCGGATTTCGAGCTGCAGTGGGCCACTGCCGTTGCCGCGCAGCACGACGCCCCCCGCTCCGACGACGATCACGCCGCCGTCGGTCGTCGTGATGCCGGCAGTCAGCGACTGCTCGGTGCCGGTATCGCGCTCGTGCCAGGTGTCGCCGCCGTCGCGGCTGGTGATGACTTTGCCGCTCATGCCGAGCAGCACGACTTCGCCGCCGCCGAGTTCGAAGCCACTCCATAGCGAGCCGGACACGCTGGTGTCGAGCTTCGTCCAGTTCGCGCCGCGATCGGTCGAGCGGAACGCCAGGCCGCTTTCGCCCGCAATGAATAGCGTGCCGTCGCGCACCGAGAACAGGTGGTTGAGATGGAAATCGGCATCCTGGCCGCTGCCCACCGCCATCGGCATCCAGCTGCGCCCGCCGTCCGTGGTGCGGAACGCCACGCCGTAGGCTCCCGTGACGTAGCCGCGCTTGGCGTCGAGGAAATGCACCGACAGCAGCACCGGGCGCTCGTCGAGCACCTCGAGCAGCTTCCAGCTCGCGCCGCCATCGTCGCTGCCGAGGATCACGCCGCCGTGGCCGACCGCCCAGCCGTGCCGCTCATCGACGAAGTGCACCGCTGTCAGCAGCGCGCTGACCGGCCCTTCGGCCTGCTGCCAGGTAGTGCCGCCGTCGTTCGAGCGTACGACCATGCCGTAGTCGCCGACCGCGACGAGCGCGTTGCCGGCGCGGGCGATGCCGGTCAGCGGCACTTTCGCCGCGAGTCTTGCCTTCATTGCCGGGACAGTCATCGTGATGCTCTCGGGCGTGGCCGGCGCGGCCGCACACGCCAACGCGCTCATCGCCAGGCCCAGCGCCACGATGCCGCGCGACAATCGGTTCGATCTTTTCACGGACATCTCCTCAGTGGGCCATCAGCGGCGCGCGGACCGGCCCGCGGCGCGGAATCAGCATGTCGATCGTGACCGCGAGCGCCGGCAGCAGCGTGATCGCCATGATCATGTTCATCATGAACATGAACGTCAGCAGCATCCCCATGTCGGCCTGGAACTTGAGCGCCGAGAACGACCACGTCGCGACGCCGATCGACAGCGTCACCGCGGTGAATACCGTCGCGACGCCGATCTCGCGCAGCGCCTGCTTGAACGCCGTGACGATGTCGTCGCCATGGGCGAGGTGCATCTGCAGGCGGTTGTAGATGTAGAACGCGTAGTCGACGCCGATCCCGACCGCCAGCACCATCACCGGCAAGGTCGCGACCGTCAGCCCGATGTCGAGCTCCTTCATGAACCAGTAGCCGAGGAAAGTCGCCAGCGTCAGCGGCACGCAGCACGCGATCATCGCGCGCCAGTCGCGATACACCGCGAACACCAGCACGAGGATCGTCGCATACACGTAGAGCATCATCGGCAGTTCGGAATGCTCGACGACTTCGTTCGTCGCCGCCTGCACGCCGGCGTTGCCGCTGGCGAGCCGCACGGTGACGCCGTCGAACGGCTGCATCGCGCGGAAATGCTTCACTGCGGCGACGACCCCTTCGATCGTCGACGCCTTGTGGTCGGCCAGATAAAGATTGACCGGCAGCAGCGTGCAGTCGGCGTTGAAAAGCCGCATGCCTTCAGGCACCTGGCGCACCGCTTCGCCGAGCGTCAGCTCCTCGCGCGGCAGCGCGGCCCATTTCGGGTTGCCCTCGTTGACCCCGGACGCGGAGAGCTTCGTCATGCTCGGCAGCGACTGCGCCGACAGCACGCCGGGCACGTTCGCCAGATACCACGTCAAGCGGTCGACATAGCTCATGACGTCATGGCGGTAGCACCCGTCCGCGGGCGATTCGACGACCACCGTCAACAAGTCGAGACCGAGCCCGTAGCGTCCGACGACCGCTTCGACGTCCTGGTTGTAGCGCGAATCGTCGTGCAGTTCCGGAGCGCCCGGCAGCACGTGGCCGACGTGGCGGCCCTGGCTCTGCCACACCGCGATGCCCATCAGCACCACGCACACCAGCGTGCCGATCGCGGCGTTCCTGGGGTTCGCGATATGCACTCCGAGCGTCGACATCATGCGGTTGCGCATCGCCTCGACCTTGCCTGCGCGCACCACGAACGCGTCGTCGAAGCGGAAATAGCTCGCGACCACCGGCAGCATGATCAGGTTCGTGACGATCTTGTACGCGACGCCGACCGACGCGGTGATCGCGAGCTCGCGGATCATCGGGATCGGCACCAGCACCAGCGTCGCGAAGCCGACGAAGGCGGTGATCAGTGCGAGCGTGCCGGGCACGAACAGGCCGGTGAAGCTGCGACTCGCGGCGGTGTAGCCGTCGGCACCGTTGATGACTTCCTTCGCGATGTAATTGACCTGCTGGATGCCGTGCGACACGCCGATCGCGAACACCAGGAACGGCACCAGGATCGCGAGCGGGTCGAGGCCGAAGCCGAGCAGCGTGATCGTGCCGAACTGCCACACCACCGACACCAGCGAACAGGCGAGCGGCAGGAAAGTCAGCATCAGCGAGCGGGTGTACCAATAGACTGCCGCCGCAGTGAGCAGGAACGCGAGCGCGAAGAACTCGATGACGCTGGTCGCCCCTTCCGAGATGTCCCCCATCTGCTTCGCGAAGCCGATGATGCGGATGCGAATGTCCTCATCGGTGAAGACGTCGCGGATTTCGCGCTCCAGACGTTCGCTGAATTGCTGGTAATTAAGCCGTTCACCAGTCTGCGGATCGGGATCGGCGAGCTCGGCGACGACCATCGCGGACGACGAATCGTTCGCGACGAGGCTGCCGACGAAGCCACCAACGATCGTGCGCTCGCGGATCGCCGCGATGTTGTCGTCGGTGAGCGCCTTGACGGTCACGTCGCCGCCGATCACGTCCTCGGCGCGCATGCCCTCCTCGGTGATCTGCACCGCCCGCGCGTTCGGCGTCCAGAGGGACGTCACCGTGCGACGGTCGACGCCCTTCATGAAGAACACCGCCTGCGTGACGTCGTGGAGTTTCGTCAGCGCCTTCTCGTTCCAGATGTCGCCGTTCTTCGCCTCGACGGTGACGATGATGCGGTTGGCGCCGAACAGCACCTCGCGGTACTGGTTGAAAGTCTGGATGTATTCGTGGTCCTGCGGCAGCTGCTTGTCGAAGCCGGCGCTCATTTCGAGGCGGGAAGCGAATACCGCCATCACCACGGTGAAGCCAAGCAGCGCGAGCAGGATCGTCGGGCGGTGCCGGAAGCACGCCCGCTGCAACGCACGCACCAGTGTCTCGATCATGTTGGGTATCCGTCAGGCCGGCACCGCGGAAAGCTTCCGCCGTGCCGGCGCTCTAACTCAGAACGAACGCGAAATGCTCGCGGACAGGAAATCGCGGTCACGCATCAAATTGTTCGCGCCGCCGCCGGAGAAGTTGACCCACTGGATCCCGCCTTTCCAGTTGTCGCGGTAGTTCGCGAACAGCGACAGCGTCAGCGCCTTGCGGCCTTCGACGAACGGCAGCCCGTTCGGCGTCGTGCCATTGACGTCGTGGTACCAGTCGATCTGCGGCGTCAGCGTGACTCCGCTGCCCCACGCGTTCGGGTAGTTCAGCGCGGCTTCGACGACGTAGCCCCACGAAGTCTTGTCCGGCAGCGAATAGTCGGGCAGGAAAAACGGCGTCACGCCGCTGCGGTCGAGGCCCGGGTAATGCGCGACCGCGGCCTCGACGAGGACGAAGCCGTCGACGGCGCCGAGCGCCTTCGCGATGCCGCCGAGCGGATCGTTGTGCGAGAACGTGTAGAAGCCGGTGAGGTGGAACTGGTACTTCTCTTCCTCGACGAAGCCGGGGTTGCTGCCGTTCTCGTAGATGCTGAACTTGCCCGCGAACGGCACCGTCGGGTCGATGCCCACGCTGTCGTCCGGGCGGTACGAGAGTTCCGCACCGACGGCGACGTTCATCAGCTTGGTGTTCGCCGAGATCGCGTACAGGTCCTTGTCTTCGCCGTACGCGAGGAAATAGCCGGTGACGGCTCCTTCCGGCGTGCCGGTGAAGCCGAGGAACGGCAGCTTGTCGTGGTAGCGCTGGTACGTGAACGCGAACTCGGTGTCGATCTCCTCGGCGTTGTAGCGGAAATTCACGCCGTACTGGCCGCCTTTCTTCGGCTCGTCCTGGCCGAGGTACGGAACCGCGAGGCCTTCGGCGATGAGATCGGCGTCCGGGAGGCCGGGATCGTCACCGCAGCGCCCGTTCGGCAGCCCTGCACAGGCGCCGACGCCGGCAAAATCCTCGATGATGCTCGTCGGCACGTACGCGATGCGCCGCCCCTTGCCGAGCACGTCGACCGTCGAGAAGAACGTGCCGGACGGGTCGAACTTGAAACCGTTCCAGCGCCACTGGTAATACCCTTCGACGCCGAGCTTCTCGGTCAGGTCCATTGAAGCCGAAATCATCTGCGCCGGGATGAAGATTTCCTTCAGCTGCGTGCCCGGGACGTGGAATTTCTGCAGGTCGATCGCGTTGATCTGGTTCACGCCGCCGACGATGAAGATGTCTTCGCCCCACGACAGCACCTGGTTGCCGACTTTCACCTTGCCGCGGCGGTCGCCGAGGCTGAACGTCTTCGCGACCCACAGGTCGAGCAGCGTCGCGTCGTCGGTCGCCTCGCTCGCGACGTCGGTGCGCTCGGTGTCGTCCGCTTTCCAGTCGTGGAACCAGTTCACCCGGGCGAGCGCGCTCCAGCCACCGGGGTACTTCAGCGACAGGTCGTGCGTGCCCTTCAACGCGGCGGAAACGATGTCGTCCTCGTCGTAGTTGAGGTTGCCGTCGTCGAACTGGGTGTAGTTGAAGTCGGCGTTCGCATAGCCGTTTCCGGCCTGTTTCGTGTGCAGCTCGTTGTTCGTCGTGTTGTTGCAGCCGCCGCTGTCGTTGCTGATTATCGTGCAGCTCGGCGATTCGAGCCGGCTCGCGACGCCGAACGAGATCGTGCTGTCGAAACTCCCCGACAGCCCTTCCTCCGAGCCGAAGCGAAACGCATGGCTCTCCGGCGCCCAACAGGCCGCCGCGACCGACACGGCCAGGATCGACGGGGCGAACAGGCCCCGACGATGCGAAATCGTCTCTGTTTTCATTGGTTTTCTCCCTCGAGTGGGCGGCGGTCAGCGTTCGCCGCGGCGACGCATTTCGTCCTGGGTGAAGTTCGCGGCCGTAACCCGGCCGTCCTTCGCGGCGGTCAGGTCGAGCACCTCGCCTTCCGCAGTCCAGTTATCGACGACATAGCGGCGCGCGACGAGGTCGTACATCTGCGTCTCGTAAGTGATGCACGCCCCGACCTCCGGCGCCGCCCACAGGCTGCCTTCCTGCACGCGCCACAGGTTGCCTTTCGCGTCGTACATGTCGACCTGCAGCAGGGCCCACGAATCCTCGTCGAAGTGGAACACGCGCTTCGCGAAGGAATGGCGCTTGTCCGGCTTCACCGTCGCCTCGACGACCCACACGCGATGGGGCTCGTAACGCAGGATGTCGCGGTCGACGTACTCCGGCCCGAGCATGTCCTTGAACTTCTGCGACTTGTCGATCAGCTTGTACGAGTTGTACGGGACGAACATCTCCTTCTTGCCGACCAGCTTGTAGTCATAGCGGTCGAGCGCGCCGGTGAACATGTTGATCTGGTCGACGAAGTACAGGTTGTCGAAGCCGGCGACCTGGTTGTCGTAGGCGAAAGTCGGCGAACGGCGCACGCGGCGCTGGCCGGGGAAGTAAATCCACGCGTCCTGCGGCTTGTCCACGTAGGTATGGACGAGGTAGCCCTCGCCGGCGCGCGACGGCGGGGTCAGCACGTCGTAAAGCAGCTTCGATTCGACGCTGCCGACGTCGGCAGGACCAGTCACTTTCGGGTCGTTGAACGGATACATCTCGTACGCCCACTGCTTGTTCTCGACGTAGGAGCCGTCCTTTTCGGGCATCAGTGCCGCAATCTGCGCGCGCCGGCCCAGGCCGGTGTACCGCAGCTTGAAGTTCCACATCGCTTCGGCGCCGGTTTTCGGAATCGGGAACGGGATGCCGGCACCGTACACCTGCTCGAGTTGCCAGCCGTCGCCGCCGAGCTTCGCGGCGGTCGCGTTCTTCTTCGTCTGCTCGGCGACGAAGTCGGGCACCGGACAGCTGCGGCGACTCGGATACACGTCCATCCGGTAGCCCTGGTAGGCCTTGATCAGCGCAATCTGCCCGGCCGACAGCTTGTCGGCGTATTTATCGACGTTCGACGCGTCGATCGAATAGAGCGGCTTGTCGTCCTTGAACGGATCGAGGTGCCCCGGCTTCCAGCCCGCCGGCGCTTTCGTCATGCCGCCGGTCCAGGCGGGAATCGAGCCGTCCGGGTTGGCCGCGGCTTCGGCGCCGATCGGCGTCAGGTTCTTGCCGAGCGCGGCAGCCTCGGCGTCGGTGGCGGCCGCCCGCACGATCGAGGCGCCGAAAAGCGCCGCCACGGCGAGGCCGATAAGCCCCAGGCGGGGTGGTTTGATGGTCGTTCTGGTCACGTTCGTCTCCTCGCTTTTTATGTGGATTGCGGTACTTCTGCTGCCTTCACGTTCTCGATGACGTGTTGTGCTGCTCGCTGCGCGCCGCGGCGCTGCGCCTGCGGGATCGGGCGCCGCCGGAATCTGCAGGCGACAGCCGGGAACGGGCGGAGACTGCCGGGGAGGAAAGATCGGCGTGCACGGCACACGCCGCGCGATGTGCCGGGAAAAGCGCGGGCGGCGCAGCGGGCTGCAAGCATCGGGCGTGCAATGCGTGACGTCGAGCCATCGATCGACCTCCTTTTCGGGCGACGGCGGCCATGAGCGCGCCTTCGCTGTCTCCGTGTCCCGCTCGCGATTGTGCGGCGGACCGTTTTATTGTCGATTGCGCCCGGCCTGCGGACGCATCGCTGAGGCGGATTGTAGGAACGGGTGTTCGCCGGGCGTTATCCGAAATCGGCAAGTACGATTTCCCGTCCGCCTGCCGCACACGGGGACGAAACCGCCGTGCGAGCGGCAAAGGACTCCCTGCCCGCCCGCGCAGACTCACGTCGGAGCACTTCGCGGACGTCGGTTCCGGCACGCGCAATCACACGTCGCGATACACGAAACAACCGAAAAAACTTGTTCGCCGTGTGGGTTTGGGATTAGTCTGAAAGATATAAAGAAAATATCATCAGAACACTTTCCGGTCAGGAGACAGACCGAATGGAAGCTCTTGCAATGACGGCGGCAAGCGACGACGCGGCGCTCGCCGGCGACGACGCCTTTTCCGTCGTCCAGCTCGACACGCGCGACGCCGACGACCACGCCTCCTGCCTTCAGCACTGGCGCCAGCGCTACGACCAGTTGTCGGCGGGTGCATTCTCCGGCAAGTTCGAGGAATTCTGGTTCGGCAACGTCCAGGTCTTTCGCGAGCGCACGAACCAGGTCGTGCACGAAATCGGCAGCGCGTGGGAAGGCTCGCGCACGGTCGGCGTGCCGGTCGCGCTCGACGGCACCGGCTGGTATTGCGGCGAGGCCTGCGGAGTGGATTCGCTGATCACGCTGCGCGGCGGCGACGATCTCGACTACCGCACACCGCGCGTGCACGACGTCGTCGCGGTCACGACTGACACGCAGGCGTTCAGCGACTACGCGGCACAGGTCGAACACCGCGACATCGAAGCCGAAATCGGCAACCGCCGAGTCATCGCCGCGACACCCGAACAGGCCACGACGCTCCGATCCTTCCTGCTGACGGTGATCTCGAGCCTCGAAGCGACGCCGGAACTGCTCCGCCATCCGCAGATGCGCAAAGGCCTCGAGCAGGCGATCTACGCGAGCCTCCTCGCGGCCATCAGCGGTTCGCCGGACGCAGCGCGCGCCGCGACGCCGGGGCGCGGCCGGCAACATATCGTCGATCGCGCGCGAGAATACATGAGCGCCCATATCGATGAGCCGATCACGGTCGCGGACCTGTGCACCGAGCTCGAGGTCTCGCGGCGCACGCTGCAATACAGCTTCCAGGACATTCTCAACCTCAACCCGGTCAGCTTCCTGCGCGCGCTGCGCCTAAACGGCGTGCGCCGCGCGCTCAAGAGCGCCGAGCACGGCCACGCCGCGGTTGCGGACATCGCGGCGCAATGGGGCTTCTGGCACCTGTCGCACTTCGCGGCCGACTATCGCACGATGTTCGGCGAACTTCCGTCGGAGACGCTGCGTGGCACCGGCTCCGGCGCAAGCCGGGCGGGCTGCTGAGCGGGCGGCATCACTTCAGGCTGCTGCGGCGATCGTCTGCTCCACCCCTTCAGGCCGGTTCCGGCTTTTGCAGCCTTCTTCGCACACGACGCTGAGCAGCGGGTTCCGAAAGCCGCAATCGTGACGCAGTCAGGCTTCGCGCTTGGCCCCGGCCGGCGGCCCGTCGAGCTCCTCCCGCTTGTCGGCCCGCACGTCCGCGAGCCCCTGCGTGCCGATCAGCCCCTCGGCTGCGGCGTGTGCGGCAGCGAACTCCGTATCGGGAGCGAGCACGAGCTGGACGGCCGCCTCGCGGACCTCGGCGATCAGGCGATCGATCGCGGCGATCCGGTCGGGATCCGGGTCGATGCTGCGAATGTAGAGCACGCGCACCCGCTGCGGATGCATGCGCACGACCTCGGTGTAGATTTCCGGGTCCTTTTCGCCGCTGTCGCCGATCAACACGAACGGCAGCTCGGGATAGCGCGCAAAAATCCGCTCGATATGACTCAGTTTGTGCAGTTGCTGGTCGCCGGACGCGAACAGCGTGTGATCGCCGAAGTCTTTCAGCAGCAGCGGTCCTTCGGGGATGCGCTGCAGGCGCAGAAACTCGACGAGCGGGGTGTAGAGATTCCTCGGACTGCCCGAGACGTAGAAGACGGGATTGTTTTCCGCGCCGCCGGTGCCGTCGCGCAGCGCACGGTAGAACGCGGCGACGCCCTTGAACGGCTTGCGCGTGTGCGCATTCGAGCGCACGAGCAGCAACAGCATGCGCAGCTTGTCGGTGACGTTCGTCCACATCACCGTGTCGTCGAGGTCGCTGATCACACCGAAACGCGCCGTGCGCGGCGGGACGAGGATCGGTGCAGCGGCGCGAACCGCGGCGCCCGCTCGCGGCAGCGGAGCGACGAGCTCGAGCTGCGCTTCATGCCAGCCCGAGCGCTCGAGCGGCGTGGCGAGCGAGAGGTCGGCGCGAAAATAGCCTTCCATGTCCGCGGTCACGGTCTCGTCCACGCCGGCAAAGCGTACCCTCACCCGCGCCTGCGGGACCTCGTCGGACTCGAAGCGCTTGTACAGCTCGACGAGATTGCGCCACGTGCGCTGGCCTGCGCCCGGCGCCACGAAGCCTTCGTCCTCGAGCACCCGGCCGTGAACGAACACGTCGTCACGCGTGCCGTAGCTCGCGTAGGCCGCGATAAAAAACGGCCCTGACGCGGGCCACAGCCTTCTCAGCGGCGCGCGCGCGCCGTCGATGAAGTCGTCCGTGCGGCCAACGAAAGCGGCGAGCCTGCGTTTCCAGACCATAGGCAGTCGTGCTCCTGCGATTGTCCGAGCGTCCTTGCGTCGTGCAGCCCGAGCCGCCCCTAGTCCGCGGGACCGCGCCGCAGCCAGCGGTAGCCGTACGGTTCGAGCTCGAGGCGGAAATGTCCGTTCTCCTCGACCTCGTGGCGGTGAAACGCGAGCACGTCGTGCAGGTGTTCGCCGCATCCGACCGGCAGCAGGAACTTCACGCGCTTCGAACTGAGATTATGAACCGCGAAGCATGTCGAATCGCCGAGGTCGAAGCGCTGCGCGAGCACATGCTGCTGGTCGGTGTCGATCCACGTGCATTCGCCGAACGCGAACTCGGGGCATTCCTTGCGCCGGCGCAGCGCGCGTTCGAGCCAGTTCAGCAGCGAGTCCGGATCGCGCCGCTGCGCCTGGACGTTGACGGTGGAGTAACCGAACTGGCCGTCGGCGATCGGCGGCAGCGCCAGGCGATCGGGCGTAGCGGACGAGAAACCGCCGTTCGCCTCGTCGTTCCATTGCATCGGCGTGCGCACGCTCTCGCGCGCCGGCAGCGACAGGTCGTCGCCCATGCCGATCTCGTCACCGTAACGCAGCACCGGCGTGCCGGGCAGCGTCAGCAGCAGGCTGTGCGCGAGCTCGATGCGGCGGCGGTCGTTGCCGAGCATCGGCGCGAGACGCCGCCGGATGCCGCGGCCGTAGAGCTGCATGTCCTCGTCCGGACCGAACGCGCGGAACACTTCCTCGCGCTCGGCGTCGGTCAGCCGGCCGAGGTCGAGTTCGTCGTGACTCCGCAGAAAGTTGTTCCACTGGCACCACTGCGGCAGCGGCGGCAGCTCGGCATACGCCTCGCGGATCGGCGTCGCATCGCCGCGCGCGAGCGCGAGGAACAGGTGCTGATTGACCCAGAAGTTGAACGACATGTGGATCATGTCGCCGTCGCCGAAGTAATCGGGCACCTCCTGCGGCGTCAGGTTCGCCTCGGCCATCAGGCAGACCTCGCCGCACAGGGTCTGCGCATGGTGACGCAGCTCGCGCAGGTACCGATGCGGGTCGCGCTCGCCTTCGACCGCCAGGCCCTTCAGCTCGATCAGGAACGGCAACGCGTCGATGCGAAAGCCGCTGACGCCGAGCTGCAGCCAGAAGCCGACGATCTTCTCGATCTCGCGCTCGACCGCCGGGTTCGCGATATTGAGCTCGGCCTGATGGTCGTAGAAGCGGTGGTAGTAATACGCCTTCGCCTCGCGATCCCACGTCCAGGTCGTATGCTGCTCGCCGGGAAACACCATGCCCTGGTCGGCGTCGTCCGGCTTGTCGTCCTTCCAGACGTAATAGTCGCGATACGGCGAATGCGGGTCGCTGCGCGCGGCCTGGAACCACGGATGCTCGACCGACGTATGGTTCACGACGAGGTCGACCATCACGTGCATGCCGTTCTCGCGCGCGCGGCGCGAAAACTCGACGAAGTCGCCGAGCGTGCCGGTGCGAGGATCGACGCTGTAGTAGTCGACGATGTCGTAACCGTTGTCGCGCATCGGCGACGGAAAGAACGGCTGCAGCCACACGCAATCGACATTGAGCCCGCGCAGATAGTCGAGCTTGTGTCCGAGACCGACGAAATCGCCGGTACCGTCACCGTTGCCGTCGGCGAACGTGCGCACGTCGAGGCAGTACACGATCGCATTCTTGTACCAGTGCTCAGCCATCCGCTTTCCTCCGCTCCTCGCGCGTCGCCAGCCACGCACGCAGCACTTCGGCGACGCTCCACGCCTGCGCGATGCATCCCCCGGCGCGGTGCGGCGGCTCGGCGTCGTACACCTCGCTGACGCTGCCGACCCCGGCTTCGAGCAGTTGCGCCGGAAACGCCGCGAGCAATTCGCGCGCCCCGACGCGCCCGCGCACGCGGACCCACGCATCGACGAAATGGCCAATCAGCCACGGCCATACCGTGCCTTGGTGATAGGCCGCGTCGCGTTCGCGCAGCGACCCCTCGTAGCGCGCCTGGTAACCCGCTTCGGCGGGCGCGAGCGTGCGCAACCCGAGCGGGGTCAGCAGTGCGCGCTCGACCGCGGCGAGCACGTCGTCCCAGTGGTGCTTGTCGAGCACCGGATGCGTCAGTGACAGCGCGAAGATCTGGTTCGGTCGCAGGCTCGCGTCGTCGCCGGCCGGCCCGTCGATGACGTCCACGAGGTGACCGCGCTCAGGCGACCAGAAGCGCGCGTTGAACGCCCCGTGGACCCGGTCCGCGAGCGCGTCGCAGCCGTCGTCGGCGACGCCGAGCAGCCGCGCCCAGCCGGCCATCAGCCGCAGCGCGTTGTACCACAGCGCCTGGATCTCGACCGGCTTGCCGCGCCGCGGCGTCACCACCCAGTCGTCGACTTTCGCGTCCATCCACGTCAGCTGATAGCCTTCAGCGCCGGCACGCAGCAACCCGTCGCGCGGATCGACGCCGATGCCGAAGCGCGTGCCGCGCACGTGATGCGCGACGACGTCCTGCAGCGCCGGATAGAGCTCTCCGACGAGGGCGATGTCCCCCGTGCGCAGCACGTAACGTTCGAGCGCGTGGAAATACCACAGCGTCGCATCGACCGTGTGATACAGCGCTTCGCGCCCGCCTTCAGGGAACAGATTCGGCAGCAGTCCGTCGCGGATATAGCCCGCGAACGTGCGCAGGATCGCCCTCGCCTCGTCGAGCCGGGCCGTGCACAACGTCAGCCCTTCGAGCGAGATCATCGTGTCTCGCCCCCAGTCGTTGAACCAGTGATAACCGGCGATCACCGAGCGGAACGCGTTCTCGCCCGACCGCCCGCCAGGCGGCTCATCCCTGCGGCTGCCCGGCAGCACGATGAACGGGTCCGCGGCCAGCACAAGCCGCTGCGCGACTTCGTCGGCGTCGTCAAACCCGCCGTGCGCAAGCAGGGCGTCGAGCCGCGCACGCTCGGCGTCGAACCACGCGCCCGCGTCGAGCCCTGGCAACTCGGCGTCCGTCGTCGCGAAAAACGCCGCGTCGCGCTCGGGGCCCAGGTCGAACGACCACTCGCCCGGGCTGTGCATGTGCTCGACGTGGTCGTAGCCGCGATCGCGCTCGACGCGCAAGAGCACCTCGCGGTCGATCTGCCACTCCTCGACGAACGCGTTGTTGTCCGGCCGTACCGCGACGCGCAACATGATGTCGCGCGCCGGCTGTCGGAGCCGCAGGACCTGTCCGCCGTCTTGCGCCGTCGTGCGCTCGAGCTCGCACGGCCGCGCTTCGTCGCATACCAGCACCGCGTCCTGACGGCGAGACCCGACGTAGATCCGTATGCGCATCCGTCGCGCCGGCCCGTCGAGCAGCCGCCATCGCACGCACACTGCGTTGCGTCCATGCGGCATCACGATCGACCGCTCGACGATGCTGCCGTCGATGTCGAACACCCACACCGGCGTCAGCCCGTCGAGCCGGAATTCGCGCAGGTGGCGTTCGGCAACACCTTTGCGCATGCCGTCGATGAACTCGGCGCCCCCGAGATTGACCGGCCCGGCGGAGGTCTCGACAAGTTCATCGAGCCGCGACAGCGCGACATAGCGCCCTTTCGGCTCCGAGAGACTGGGCACGAACAATCCGTGATAGCGACGCGTCGGCACGCCGAGGAGGCTTCCTGACGCGAAGCCGCCGAGCCCGTTCGTCACGAGCCATTCCCGCTCGCGCAGCGCGGCCGGATCGCCGCCCGCCTTCCACGGCGGCACGAGCGGAACGAGCGGGCGAGAAGTCATCGGTTGTTCGTGGTCCATGCCGAAAGGACCGCAGCCGCACCGCCGCGTTCGCACATTTCCCGATCTGCGGGGTCGCCGCCTTGATCGCTGCGGCGCCCACGCCAAATTTGCGGCAGCCGAGCGCTGGCCCTCCCGTCAGCCGCAGAGGGGTGCGGAAAACGACCGGCGGAAGCGATATAATCGGCCCGCTCGAAGGTGCCGCGACGATCGATGCCGCGGAGAATCGGGAAGCAGGTGAAATTCCTGCGCTGCCCCCGCAACGGTAAATGCGCGCCTTGCGCAAAGCCCGGAGACCGGCCTTCCTGATGGTGACTGCGTTGCGGGCCGGCCGCGCAGCACGTGCCTCGTGCCCGTGCCAGCCCCGCATTCGACAACCTTTACGCGGGATTCAATGGGCTCACCCGGTTCTCGATCCGCCTGGTCCGGCGGCAATGCCGCCCGCCAGCGGTTCTCGTCGGTTCAGTGGGGAGCGCTGGCTTTCGTCGCCGGCGCCCACGCGGCCGGGCTGCTCGCGCTGTCAGGTCTCGGCGGCCCTGCCCCGGCCCGGGTTCCGCCTTCCGCCCCGGCGACCCTCAGCGTGCGCCTGATCGCCCCGCCGGCGCCGGCAGCCCCTCCGTCCGTGACGCCAGTGCCCGTGGACGCGCCGCCTGTTGCGACGATCGCACCGCGCAGCACCGTCGCAAAACCGGCAACGCGCCCTGCGCGCCGTCCCCCGGCGCCGCCGCGAACGTCGCCTCGCCCGTCCCCGGCGCCGGCCCCGCCCGCCGACGCACTTCCGCATCCCGACGAGCCACCCCTGCCCGTCGCCGACGCTGCGCCCTCCTCGTCACTTTCCGGCAGTGCAGCGGCTCCCGACATGCCCGCTCCGGCACCTACGCCACCGACTGCGCAAGCGACGACCCTTGCAGTGACTCCCGCGAGCTTCGATGCCGCATATCTGCATAACCCGGCGCCGACCTATCCGCGATCGTCGCGACGACGCGGCGACGAAGGAAAAGTCATCCTCAAGGTGCATGTACTCGGCGACGGCAGCGCCGACGCCGTGGAAGTGGCGGAAAGCAGCGGCCATCCGCGCCTCGACGATGCGGCACGCCAAGCCGTGCGCAACTGGCGTTTCGCGCCCGCGCAGCGCGGACAGGTGCCGATCGACAGCTGGCTGCGCGTTCCGATCGTGTTCCGTCTCGACGATTGACTGCGCCAACAGTGCGCCGCGCCAGCAGTTCGATTACGCCGGCGCGTCGAAACCGGCATCCTCGACCGCCTCGCGCAGCTGCTGCTCGGACACCGTCGCCGGGTCGTACTGCACGCGCGCCTGCGCGGACTCCAGCGACACGGTGGCGTCCGCGACACCGGGGAGCGCTTTCAGCGCCGCCGTGACGCTGTTCACACACCCGCCACAGCTCATTCCTTCGACTCTGATTACTGTTTCGACCATCACGAGTTCTCCTGTCCACCGAAAATCACCGACCTGGCCGCCACCGCTTGAGCAACAGTGAATTGGTGACGACCGACACCGAGCTCATCGCCATCGCCGCACCCGCGATCACCGGATTGAGCAATCCGAACGCAGCGAGCGGGATGCCGAGTATGTTGTAAATGAACGCGAAAAAGAGATTCTGCCGGATCTTGGACAAGGTCGCGCGCGACAGGTCGATCGCGTCGGCGACACCGTGCAGGCTGTTCCTCACGAGCGTGATGTCGGCCGCCTCGACCGCAACGTCCGCTCCGACCCCGATCGCGAACGACACATCGGCGGCCGCGAGCGCCGGCGCGTCGTTGATGCCGTCACCGGCCATCCCGATTCGTTCGCCGCCCTGGGCAAACGTCTGCACCGCAGCGGCCTTGTCTGCCGGCATCACGCCCGCCTGCCACTCGTCGACGCCGGTTTCGCGAGCGATCGCCGCCGCCGTGGCGGCGTGGTCGCCGGTCAGCATCACGACCCGCAGGCCGCGCGCTTTCAGGCGCGCCACGGCGCTCGCCGAATCCTGGCGCACGCGATCGGCGACCGCGATCACGCCGGCGTAACGACCGTCGACGGCGACCGCGACCATCGTCTTGCCGGCCGCCGCGAGATGCTCCCAGGAGGCGCCCGACATGTCGATGCCCCGCTCGACGAGGAAAGCCGGCGTACCGAGCACGACGTGCCGTCCATCGACCGAGCCCGACAGCCCCTTGCCCGGCTCCGCGAGGCTGTCTCCGGCCGACGCAATCGTTGCGCCTGCGGCGCGCGCCTCGGCGACAACCGCCGCAGCGATCGGGTGCGCGCTGGCCTGTTCCAGCGCGGCCGCGATGCCGAGGAGGCTCGTCCGGTCCCATCCGTCGATCGGCACGACATCGCTGACCGCCGGCGTGCCTTCGGTCAGCGTGCCCGTCTTGTCGACGACGAGCACGCGGATTTTCTCGGCGAGTTCGAGCGCTTCGGCGTTCTTGACGAGCATGCCGGCGCGCGCGCCCTGCCCGGTCCCGACCATGATCGCCGTCGGCGTCGCGAGGCCCAGCGCGCACGGGCACGCGATCACGAGCACGGCGACCGCGCTGATCAGCGCCTGCGCGAAATCGCCGCCGAGCCACCACCACGAGACGAACGTGACGACGGCAATGCCGACCACCACCGGCACGAACACCGCCGCGATGCGGTCCGCGAGGCGCTGCACCGGCGCTTTCGAGCCCTGCGCCTGCTCGACCATGCGGATGATGCCGGCGAGCAGCGTGTGGGCGCCGACGCCGGTCGCCCGGCAGCGCAACACCCCTTCCCCGTTGAGCGTCGCGGCGAACACCTTGTCACCGGGGCGCTTGTCGATCGGCATGCTCTCGCCGGTCAGCATCGCCTCGTTGAGCGCCGACGCGCCGGACACGACTTCGCCATCGACCGGCACGGCATCTCCCGGCCGCACGACGAAGAGATCCGCCGGCTTCAGACTGTCGACCGGAACCGCGACCAGTTCGCCGGCGCGCTCGACATGCGCGACCCTCGGCTGCAGGCGCAGCAGCGCATCGAGCGCAGCGGTGGTGCGGGCCTTCGCCCGCGCCTCGAGCAGCTTGCCGAGCAGAATCAGCGTGATGATCATCGCCGAGGCTTCGTAATACACGTGCAGGTCATGGCGGCCGAACAGCGTGACGATCGCGCTGTAGCTCCAGGCCATGCTCGTGCCGAGCACGACCAGCACGTCCATGTTCGCGCCCCCTCCTCGCACCGAGGACCACGCGCCGCGGTAAAAGCGCGCGCCGATCCAGAACTGCACCGGCGTCGCGAGCATCAGCTGCAGCCAGCGCGGGAGGAACTCGTGATGGGCGTCGGCCGTCCAGCCCCCGCCGAACATCGCGGGCATCTGGGCAGCGAGTGGCAGCGTCAGCAGCACCGCGATCCAGAAGTGCCGCAGCTCGGCTTTCCACGCCGCCGCCTGTCGCAAACGCACCTGCTGCCGGTCCGCAAGCCCGGTTTCCGCCGCAGCAAAACCGGCCCGCTGCACGGCATCCTTCATCGCCTCGACCGTTACCAGACCGGGCTGGTAACGCACGGTCGCGCGCTCGGTCGCGAAATTCACCCCCGCCTCGACGCCCGGCAGCCGGTTGAGGACTTTTTCGAGCCGCGCGGCGCACGCGGCGCAGGTCATGCCCGAAATCGCCAGCTCGAGCGTCGCCGCCGGAACATCGAAGCCCGCCTTGCGGATCGCCGCGACGACCTCGGCCGGGCCCGCCTCTGCGCCGGAGAAATTGACGCGCGCTTTCTCGGCCGCGAGATTCACGTTCGCGCTGACGCCGGGCAGGCGGTTCAGCACTTTCTCGATCCGTGCAGCGCAGGCGGCGCAGGTCATGCCCGACACCGGCAGTTCGATTGCAGCGTTGCGCGGATCCATCACGGGATTGTTCATTGGTCGACTCTGCAAAACACCGAAGGTCAGCGGTCCGCGGAAACGATGTTGCGGGCCGCAGCTGTCGGTGGCAGTCTAGACCCTGTACCGAAGTACGGAGTCAACTCCCATGAGCAGCGAAATCACAATCGGCACGCTGGCACGTTCTGCCGGCGTCGGCGTCGAAACCGTGCGCTACTACCAGCGTCGCGGCCTGCTGGCGACGGCAGGCACGAAGAAAGGCGCGTTTCGCGTCTATGGCGGCGCGGAGCTCGCGCGCCTGCGTTTCATCCGCCGCGCCCAGACCCTCGGTTTCAAGCTCGATGAAATCGCCAGCCTGCTCGCCCTCGACGAGGAAACCGACCGCGAAAGTGCACGAGCCCTGGCGAGGGCGAAGATTGCGGATGTCGAAGAGCGCATCCGGCAACTGCAGAGCGTGCATTCCGCCTTGCAGGAGCTCGTCAGCTGCTGCGAGCACACGGAAGCACCGGCGCCGTGTCCGATCCTGCGCACCCTCGGCGGGGAAGCTGACTGACAAAGGGGCATGCGGAGCACGGTTCGCTCGCCGCGTGCCTTCAGACTTCGCAGACCACCCCGCTCCACAGCTTGCCCCCGAGCGTCGGCGCGTTGAGCAGCCCGAATACTCCGAACCCGAGCACCAGCAGACCGGCGGCAAAGCGGATTTTGCCGTTGCGCGTGACCTCCCGGAAGCGCTTGAAGAGCATTCCCGCGAGCATCAGGTTCGGCAGCGTTCCGAGCCCGAACGCCAGCATCAGGCCGGCGCCGCGCCCCGCCGAACCGGTGACGAGCGCCGTGGTCAGGACGCTATACACGAGGCCGCACGGCAGGAACCCCCACAACAGGCCGAGGGGCAGGGCCTGAGCTGCCGAACGTGCCGGCAGGAAGCGCCGCGTCAGGGGTTGAACCACCCGCCACAGCCGCAGCCCGACCCGCTCCACCGGAGTCAATAGACGCGTGAAGCCGGTCAGGTACAAGCCGAGCGCGATGAGCATCAGGTTCGCCAGCACATACAGGCCGAGCTGGACCGGCAGCACGTCGTTGAACAGCAGGCCGACGGTGCCGAGCGCGCCGAGCACCGCGCCGAGCAGGGTATAGGTGGCGATGCGCCCGAGATTGTAGGCGAGGTGGATCGGCCACTGCCGACGCGTGTCGCCCGGCATGCGCACCGAAGTCATCGCCCCGACGATCCCCCCGCACATGCTTACGCAATGAGTTCCGCCAAGCAGGCCGATGAGGAAAACTGCGATATAACCGGTTTCAGGCATCAGGGGGCATCGAATACAAGCGAAGGCGACGCGGAACCCGCGACAGAAAACGCTTCTATTCTAACACTCCCCCGCCGCGAGGCTCCGCCCGACGGCGCGGTCAGATCACCTTGGAGTAGCGAGCGCGCTCCCGATCGGCCCGCAGATACCGGTCGAACACCATCGCGATGCCACGCACCAAAAGACGGCCTGCCGGCATGACGGTGATCCACTTGTCGGTAACCTCGACGAGCCCGGCCTCTTCCATTGCACGCAGGTCCTGCAATTCTTCGGCGAAATATTCGTTGAACTGGATCAGGTGCGCGATTTCGATCGAATCGATCGAAAGCTCGAAATGACACATCAGCGCCTGGATAATCGACCGGCGCAGCAGGTCGTCGGCCGTCAGCTCGATGCCGCGCAGCACCGGCAGTTCGTTGCGATCGAGCGCGTCGTAATACTCGTCGAGCGACTTGTAGTTTTGCGAATATACCGGTCCGATCTTGCCGATCGCGGACACGCCGAACGCGAGCAGGTCGCATTCGGCCTGCGTCGAATAGCCCTGGAAGTTCCGATGCAGCCGGCCCTGGCGCTGCGCCACGGTCAACTCGTCGTCCGGCTTCGCGAAGTGATCCATGCCGATATACACGTAGCCTGCTTCGGTCAGCCGGCGGATCGCCAGTTGCAGGATCTGCAGCTTCGTGTCCGAAGTGGGCATATCGACGACGGTGATGCGCCGTTGGGGCTTGAACAGACCCGGCAGATGCGCATAGCTGTAAAGCGAAATGCGGTCCGGGGACAGCGCGAGAACCTGCTCGAGCGTGCGGTTGAAGCTGATGATGTTCTGCTTCGGCAGCCCGTAGATCAGATCCAGGCTGATCGACTTGAAGCCGGTCGCCCGGGCCGAGTCGATGACCAGCTTGGTTTCGTCGAAGCTCTGCACGCGATTGACCGCGACCTGGACGTCCTCGTTGAAGTCCTGCACGCCGACGCTCATGCGGTTGAAACCCAGGTCGGCAAGCAGCTTGACCGTTTCGAAGTCGACTTTGCGCGGGTCCACTTCGATCGAGTATTCGCCGTTCGGCACCAGCGTGAAGCGCGAACGGACGGAATCCATCAGCTGGCGCAACTCGTCGTGCGAAAGAAAAGTCGGCGTTCCGCCTCCGAGGTGCAGCTGGGTGACCTGGTGGCTGCCGCCGAGCGCCTCGGCCTGCATGCCGATTTCTTTATCCAGGTATTTCAGATACTTGGCGGAACGGGCATGATCCTTCGTGATGATCTTGTTACACGCGCAGTAGTAGCAAATCGTGTTACAAAATGGGATGTGGAAGTATAATGAAAGAGGTTTGCTTACCCCGCCCACCGCACGCTGGGCAAGCCAGTCGCGGAGGGCGCGGTCATCGAAGGCTTCGACGAAGCGGTCGGCGGTCGGATAGGACGTATAGCGCGGCCCGTTGATATCGAAGCGGCGGATCAGCTGCGGGTCGAATACAAGATCGTTCTGGCTGGTCATGGTTGTATCGCTCGGGTGCGTTTCGTACGATCGCAAAAAGCAGCGCCGCGGGGGTTGACGTGGATCAACGGACTTCCCTGGCAATCGCAAGTCGGACTTGAACAGAGGGCATTATTATCGTGCAAATGAAGGCCACGGTGCCAATTACGGTAGCCAGTCTGAAAGTCGCGTGTTCCCAGTGCAACCTGGTCGAGCTGTGCCTGCCGTTCGGCATGTCGGAAAACGAGATCGACCGCCTCGACGAACTGGTCGGAGCGCGTCGCAAGATCAAGCGCCAGCATCACCTGTATCGCGCGGGCGACCCTTTCGAGGCGATCTATGCGATCCGTGCGGGTTCGTTCAAGACGGACGTGCTGCTTGAAGACGGACGCGAGCAGGTCACCGGTTTCCAGATGACCGGCGAGATGCTCGGACTCGACGGCATCAGCACGGAGCTGCATTCGTGCAATGCGATCGCGCTCGAGGACAGCGAAGTGTGCGTGATCGCATACGGCAAGCTCGAAGAGCTGTCGCGCGTCGTCGACGGTCTGCAGCATCAGTTCCACAAGGTGATGAGCCGCGAGATCGTCCGCGACCACGGCGTCATGACGCTGCTCGGTTCGATGCGCGCGGAAGAACGTCTCGCGGCGTTCCTGCTGAACATGTCGCAGCGCTTCACCGCGCGCGGCTTCTCGGCAGCGGAATTCCACTTGCGGATGACGCGCGAGGAAATCGGCTCGTACCTCGGGCTGAAGTTGGAGACCGTGTCACGGGCGTTCTCGAAGTTCCAGGAAGAGGGACTGATCGCCGTCCAGCAGAAACACATCCGCATTCTCAATATCGGCGGGCTGAAAAAGCTGATCCAGCACCCGTCCGCGCGCCCCTGATCCGCATCACGGACTGTGCGGCGGTGCGTCCTGCCGCCGTCGCGCAGTCATCGTCGCTGTCAGGGCGGCGATGTCCTGCTCGGTCAACAACTCGCGTGCATAGGGCAGCAGTTCGCCCTCTTCGCGCGCCATGTGGCGTCGGTAACGGGCCGTGAATTGCTCGACTTCCGCGGCCGGCAGCTCCGCCGGTTCGCCGCGCGAGATCGGATCGAGCTTCGCGCGGATCGCCGCCCACGCCGCGAACATTTCCTGGTGGTCCGCCAGTATCCAGTCGATCAGCTCGTACAGCGCTTCCCGGCGTCCGCCATCGACGCGCGCGCGCAGCACCGGGAACAGGTCGTCTTCCTCGTCGAGATGGTGATTGACGGCAGCCAGGTCGAAGTAGCGCATCACGTTGGCCGCCGCCTGTTGTGCCTGGCGGTCGGCACCATGCTCGGGCAGCCACGCCGCGAGGCGCGACAGGGTCGCGAGCTGCGCCTGCAGACGGCCGTGGCAGGCTTCGAGCATTTCGAGCGGCGTTTCCAGGCCGGGAGCAACGGGTATCAGGGAATCAGCCATCAGAAAGCTCCGGTAAGAACAAGAAAGCCGGCCGCGTTCTTCGTCAACGCGACCGACACGATCCATGAAAAGACGAGCAATGCGCAGGCCAGCGCGAAGACGCGTACACGCATCGTCGAGCCGCCGCGCAGCGCGATGTAACCGAGCACCACGTAGATGACCAGCCCGGTCACCTTCGCCGTAACCCACGGAGCGACGAACGGGTACTGCGCGCTCAGCGTGGCGAGCGCGATCGCGCTGGCGAGAAACACGGTATCGATCACGTGCGGCAGGATGCGCGTCGCGCGATGATCGAGCAGCGGGCTGCGCCGCATCATCCAGATCCCTTGCAGCAAAAAGCCCGACCCGCTCAACATCGCACAGAAGATGTGCAGGTGCTTGATCGCAGCGTACACCGCACGTCATCCCGGCCGGCCGTCACTGCGCGGGCGCAGATAAACGGGCAGATATCGAGCTCCCCACAAGCCGAACACGCCAATCCAGCCCAGCGCTGCGGCGAGCATCACGCCGCTCGACCACGAAGGCGGCACCAGTTCGCCGGCCACCCGCAGCACCACGACGAACTCGAGCCCGAGAAACAGCGACCACGTCAGCTTGTCCGCGACGAGCTTGCCGCCCGAATGCCCCAAAGTCACTCTCGACACCATGCCCAGCAGCACCGAGCCGAAGAATCCGACACCCAGCGCATGTAGCGGCGCGAGGCCGAGCCAGGCATGGCCGAACAGCGCGGCGACGCCCTGCAGCGTCGACAGCAGGAAAGCGATCCCGAGCCACGCGAAACCGATGTGCAACATTCCCAGCAGCGGCACGCGCAACGCCGGGATGAGCCGCCATTGCACCGACAGCCACAGCGCGGTCGCCGCCGCCGGCGCATCGACGATCCAGGTCATCGTGCCGAACCCCGCCATCGCCAGCGTGCCGTGGATGACACTCGCCCCGAGCACGATGCCGAGCGCCCAGCGCGGACGGACGACCACGTAATCCTTGACGATGTTGCTGGAAAAAAACGGAATCATGCGGTGACAGACCGTAAAGAACACCGGCAGCAGGCACCACCACACCCCGAGGTTGATCGCGGCACGCGCCCACACGCCGTCACCGGTGATCGCAAAGACGATCCAGGCGAGCACGCCGAAAGCACCTGCCGCGAGCGCAGCAGTCACCAGCCGGGCGTGCAGCGAGTCGGGATTGTCGTTGAATGCCACGCCCCACAGCACGCGCAGCGCGCCGCCCCATCCGGCGAGCACCAGCAGCAGGCCGACCGCGAGCAGGCCGGGAATCCACAATCCGACCATCGTGACCGCCCACCCGGCGGCGAGCAGACGCCACGGTGGCAGCCAGAGTGCAGCGGACACGTCCGGAGCGCCCTGCCAGCGCGGCATCGCGGTGAGGAGAAAACCGAACATGAACAATGGGAACACGCCGGCGAGAACCAGCAACGCGTGCATCCAGCCCGGCGGAAGCGTCCACGACAGCGGCGTCCCCACGCCGATGCGGCCCGCGAGTTCCAATGCCCACAGCACGAAGGCCACGAGCAACATCACGCCACCGGAAAAGAACATCGCCCGATGCGGCGCTGCGAAGAGGATCGGCGGCGCGGGCGCGGCCTGGGTTTGAGTCTGCATGGTGCTGCGTTCCTTCAGTGAATCCCTGCCCGGCCGTTACGGCCGGGAATTCCGGGGGCAAGGGTCCGACACGGTAGAATGTCCAGTTGTTTCCGCTGGAGGCCAAGATGCCCAACCCCATTGCCGACATCCCCACCCTGCTGCGTCAGATTTCGTTCTTCAGCGAACTTTCCGCCGACGACATCGACCGGGTTGCCCGCTACACCCGGGAACGCACGCTGGAAAAAGGTGAAGTCCTGTTCCAGCGCGGCGACCCGGTCCATGGTTTCTTTTTCGTCGTCTCCGGGCAGGTGAAACTCGCGGTTTCGTCGGCCCAGGGCAACGAAAAGGTTGTCGAAATCATCAGCCCGATGCACAGCTTCGGTGAAGCGGTGATGTTCCTGAACCGCCCGTATCCCGTTTTCGCCGAAGGACTCGTGTCCACCCGCCTCCTGCACATCGGGCAAGCGGTGGTCTCGGATCTGATCGACCAGGACTCCAGCTTCGCCCGCAAATTGCTGGCGGGCATGGCCATCCGGTTGCACAGCATGATCCAGGACGTCGAAATCTATTCGCTGCGCTCGAGCACCCAGCGCGTCATCGGTTATCTGCTGCAGCAGGTCGAGCAGGACGGCGCCACCGGCGCTCGCGACATCCAGCTGCCGACCAGCAAGCAGGTCATTGCCTCGCGTCTGAACCTGACTCCCGAAACGCTTTCGCGAATTTTCCACGACCTCGTCAATGCCGGACTGATCACCGTCCACGGCAAACACATCGCCCTGCACGACCCCGTCGGCCTCGCCCATTACCAGGGCTGATCGCACGAGCCGGCCGGCTTGCAGGCCCGAAGCATTCTCCCCAGCGCCCCGAGTGCTCACCTTGACTCGGGTCAATTGCATAAAGAAGCCCGCGGAAGGGGCCGCGGCCTCCAAAAAGCCGCCGGACGAATCGTGCTCGGATCGTGCTCAGGGCGCGAGGACATAGATCCCGGGCGCATCCGTGAGCCGGGGATAGACTTCCGATGCGGCCGCCCGCGCCTCGACCAGCTCCCCGCACCGCGGCGTGAGCCAGTTCATCCAGTCGGTCCACCAGCTGCCCGACTCTTCCGCGGCTTTCGCGTGCCACGCTTCCGCGGTGTCGGACCGGTGCGCGTCGGCGACACGATACTTGCGCTTCGGCGGAGTCACCGGAGGATTCACGATGCCGAGAATGTGCCCCGAACTCGACAACACGTAGCGCTTCGGTCCGGTGACGAAGTTGTTGACGCGATAAACCTCGTGCCACGGGGCGATGTGGTCGTCCTCGGCGGCGACGGCATACAGCGGCTGCGTGATGCGGGCGAGATCGATCGGCTCGCCGGCAACCATGAGCGCATCCGGCTCGATCAGCCGGTTGTGCAGGTAGAGTTCGCGCAAATACCACGAGTGCATCGCGCATGGCATCCGCGTCGTGTCCATGTTCCAGTACAGCACGTCGAACGGCGGCGGTGCCTCGCCGTACAGCCAGCCATGAACGACGTAGTGCCAGATGAGACTGTTGGAACGCAGCAGGCGGAACGCGGACGCCATCTCCTTGCCGTCGAGGAACCCTTTGCGCGTCATGCTGGCGCTCAGATAGCGGATGCTTCCGTCGTCGATGAAGACTTCGATGTCGCCGGGCTGGCGAAAATCCACGAGCGTCGTCAGCAACGTCCAGTCCGCCACCGGGACCTCTTCCGGCTGGAAACGCCGATTGGCCCACGCCATGTACATCGACAGCGCTGTTCCGCCGATGCAGTAGCCCACGGCGTGCACTCGCGCGGCACCGGTAAAACGCCGGGCCGTCTCGACAATCGCGTGAACGCCGTCCTGCAGGTAGTGGTCGAACCCCACGTCGCGCATCCCGGCATCCGGGTTCTTCCAGCTCGTGATGAACACGTCCAGCCCCTGGTCGAGGAGAAAGCGGATCATGCTTTTTCTCGGCACCAGATCGAGGATGTAGAACTTGTTGATCCACGGCGTGACGATCACGACCGGCTCGGCATGGACTTTGGCCCGGGTCGGCGCGTAATGGAGGATTTCCAGCAGCTCGTTGCGGAAGATGACGGCGCCGGGGGTCGTGGCGAGATTCCTGCCGACCTCGAAATCGTGCGGATCGGTCATGCGCACGTCGCCCGCCTGCAGATCGCCGAGAAAAATGCCGTAGCCGCGCAAAAGGCTCGCGCCGCGGGTCTGCATGGCCTTGCGCATCGCGACGGGGTTCGTCCAATAGAAGTTCGTCGGCGCGACGGTGTTCAGCCACTTTCGCCACCAGAATGCGGCGCGGCGGCGCTCCTTGCCGGACAAGCCGGGGGTGTCGTACAGCATGTCCTGCATGTGATGGGTAAAGGCCAGGTACCACTCCTTGACCAGATCCCAGCTCGCGACGTCCGTCCAGACAGGGTCGGCAAAGCGCTCGTCGCCCGCATTCGGGCTGATCGGATCGGGATTCGCCAGCCCGCTAAGGCGGCGCCACGAGTGCTCGTGCAGACGCCAAAGATCGGAGGACAGGCTGGCGACCCTTTCCGCAAGTTCCTGCGGGTGCGCAGCCCACGCGAGTTGCGCATGCACGATCGGCGCTGCGACGCCGAGGGGATCGACAGTGCCCTCGACGTGGTCGTGGATCTGGCGCAGCGTCCGACGCACCGCCTGCGGCGGCGTGAGCGGACTGGAAGGTTTCCCGTTTCTTGCTGTATTCACGGCCATCATCCCGTCGTCTTTGGGGGGGCGAACCGCCGCATGCTGCAATCGCCCCGCCGAAATGGTCCTGCTCGATCGAGCGGATAGACCTGCCCCGCTGCAGGAATCGTAATTCCAGCGATGATGACCCGCCCCGGGGGCTGTGCGTTCAATGCGCTCGAGTCCTCGACGTGCTGCATGAAACGCACGGCTCGGCCCTCGTGGCGCACCTTCGCAGATGCTCGGCAACCTCGCCGGCGGCGGCCGGAGATGTCAAATTCATGGCCTCTCCTGCGCTTCGGGTAGCTTGTTCTCATATCCCTTCGTGCTGGTTGACGTGGGTCAATCGTCCGCTGCTGCCTGCGACGCGCCATCGCGCCTGACGTGGCTATAATCAATCGTCCATCAAAAACCGAGGGAGCAGCGCGATGTTCAAGCACATTCTCGTCCCCACCGACGGCTCGCCGCTGTCCGAAGGCACTGTCGCACGGGCGGTTTCGTTCGCCAAGGACGCCGGCGCACGGATCACGTTCTTTTATGCGCAGCCCGATTTTCCGATGCCGATCTATGGCGAAGGCGCGCTGATCGATCCGACGACTCCCGAGCAGTTCGCGAAATCGGCCGAAGAGGAAGCAAGGAAGATTCTCGGCAAGGCCAAGGCGGTGGCAGATAGCGAAGGTGTCGCTGCCGACACCGATACGATCGTCAATGAAGTGCCGTACGAAGCCGTCATCGACGCGGCCAGGCGGCACGGCTGCGACCTGATCTTCATGGCTTCACACGGTCGCCGCGGGATCGCCGGCCTGTTGTTGGGCAGCGAGACGCAAAAAGTGCTCACCCACAGCAATATTCCCGTGCTGGTGTATCGCTGAGATTGACGGCCGGCGGGCGAAACCCGCAGACGCGGGTCTCGCCGCGCGCTAGGGCTGCTGCCGGTTCAGTTCTTCCGGGCTGCGCAGCAGAAACAGCGTCGCCAGGCTGGAGACCGCACAGACGATCCAGAAACCGAAAAACCCGATCGAATACGTCGCCGTCAGCGAATATTCAACAGGCTCGCCGAGTAAATACAGGGTCTTCGGATCGACAACCGTAAAGAAAACCGCCTCGGCAATGCCTGCGACAAGAAACGAAGGCCACAGGACCTGAATCCATTTCAGCACGTGACACCCCCTTCGCCAGTCAGTTAAGAATCCGCAGGGACGATCCGGATCTCCGCGCCCGTCGGCACGACGATGGTTTCACTGAGTCGCCACGTCTGCGCCTCGTCCTCGAGCTGAATCAGCCAACGACCCGACGATAGCGGTGCGACAGCACCGGCGAACGTGCCGTCGCGCCCTTTGAGCAGCAGCTTCTGGTCCTGCCCGGCGCGCGTCGGGTGCGCGATCGTCAGCACGACAGTCGGGGGCAACACGATCCCCTGCGCGGCGCCCAGCCGAACGCTGACCTCCTCGGCACGAAGCCGGAGATCGGCGACGAGGCCCATTTCGCGGGCGCGGATCGAGCGACCGATGGTTTGTTCGATTGCCTTGCCCTGCTGGTAGTAATCGTCCACCACCAGCCCGTCCCAAGTGGTGATGGCCAGCCACAAAGTTACTGCGCCCGCAAGCACGGCGGTCGCCGGGATTGCAATCAGGAACCACGGCCAGCCCTGCCGATACCAAGGCTGAATGTCTTTCGTCAGAAGTGCTGTGCGCATGCGGTCGATCCCGTCTTAGCGAGGCAGATGGAAAGTGGTGTCTTCCTGCACCGACACGGACGGATCGCCGCTCATGCCGACGTCGAAGACGATTTCGTGCGAACCCGGCGCCGCCGATTCGGGCGGCACTCTCACCTGCACCGTCACGGATTCAGTCGATGCCGGAGCGATGTTCACCTGACGGACACCGTCGATGCGAATCCCGTCGAGGCCCGACACCGCGATGTCGAACATGCGAGGCGTTTCGAGCATGTTCATGATCTGCAGCTGGTAGACGTTCTCGATCAGGCCGCCTTCGACCTCGCGCGCGAGCGTTGCCCGATCGCGGATCACGTCCACCCGCAGGTCCGAACGCGTCGCCAGGCCCCACAGCAGCGCGATGCAAACGGACGTCAGGATCGCGCTGTAGATCAGCGTTCTCGGCCGCAGCAGGTGCGCGATGATCTCCTTTCGTCCCCAGTGCTGCTTGAGCGCATTGTCAGTGGAATAACGGATCAACCCGCGCGGATAGCCCATCCGGTCCATCACGTCGTCGCAGCCGTCGATGCACGCCGCGCAACCGATGCATTCGTACTGCAACCCCTCCCGGATGTCGATCCCGGTCGGGCACACCTGAACACAGATCCCGCAATCCACGCAGTCCCCCAACCCGGCCGAGCGCGGTGCGACGCCTTTCCGGCGCGAACCCCGCGGCTCACCGCGCTCCTGGTCATACGTGACGACGAGGGTGTCGGCATCGAACATCACGCCCTGAAAGCGCGCATACGGGCACATGTACTTGCAGACCTGCTCGCGCATCACGCCGGCAAAAAGGTAGGTGAAGCCGCCGTAGAACAGGATCCAGAACATTTCCCATGGTCCGAAACTCAGCGTCTTCGCCGCCTGGAGCAACTCGTCGAGCGGCGTGAAGTACGCGACCAGCGTGAAACCGGTCCACAGCGACAGCAGAATCCACGCGCCGTACTTCGCCGAGCGGACCGCGAGCTTTCGCGCGCCCAGCGGCGCGCTGTCCAGTTTCTTGCGCTTGAGATGATCCCCTTCGATCTTCTCCTCGATCCACATGAATATTTCGGTGTACACGGTCTGCGGACACGCGTACCCGCACCACAGCCGCCCCGCGATCGCGGTGAAGAAGAACAGCGCAAAAGCGGAGATGATCAGCAGGATCGCGAGATAGAACACGTCCTGCGGCCAGAACACCCAGCCGAAGATGTAGAACTTGCGCTCGGTCAGGTGAAACAGCACTGCCTGCCGGTCATTCCACGTGAGCCAGGGCAGGCCGTAATAGAGGATCTGCGTAAACCACACGAGGATCCAGCGCCAGGTTGCGAAGCGGCCACTCACCGAACGCACGTGGAGTTTCTTCCGCGCGGCATAGAGTTCGTCGGACTCGGCGGCCGATTTGTCACGCGGGGAAGGGAACTTCCGAAGAGGTATCGGGGCGGTCATATATCGCTATATCCGTAAATTCTAATTTCATGGGCTTGAAATCCCCGGGTCGCCCCCGGGGAATGACTGCTGCCCGAAACGGTTTACTGCGCCGGCTTGTTCGAGAGGCCGTAGACGTACGCCGTCAGCAGGTGCACTTTCGCCTCGCCGAGGAATTCGCCGAATCCCGGCATCCGGTTCATCCGGCCCTTCGTGACCGTTTCCATGATCGTCGCCTCCGACGAGCCGTACAGCCAGGCGTCGTCGGAAAGATCAGGAGCGCCCATCGCCGGCGTCCCTTTCGCCTCGGCGCCGTGACAGGCCGCGCAGTTCTGCTGGAACAGCTCCGCACCGCGCTGCGCGCGCAGCGAGTCGTGCGCGAGGCCGGACAGCGAGCGCACGTAGTTCGCAACATCCTTCACGCCGCCGGCGCCGAGCGTCGGACCGAGAGGGGGCATCACGCCGATCCGCCCGGCGGTGACGGTGGCCTTGATCGTCTCCGGCTCCCCCCCCCAATGCCAAGCCTTGTCGGTGAGGTTCGGGAAACCTTTCGCACCGCGCGCATCCGAACCGTGGCACTGCGCGCAGTAGGTCACGAACAGCCGTTGCCCCATGCCGCGGGCCTCCGGGTCGGCCGCCACTGCGGCCACGTCCATGCCCTGGTACTTGGCGAAGATCGGCGCGTAGCGCTCTTCCGCCTTCCGGATTTCAGTTTCGTACTGCCCGACCGACGCCCAGCCGAGCACGCCCTTCGTGTTGCCGAATCCCGGATACAGGATCAGATAGACCACCGCGAAAATCAGCGTCAGCCAGAACAGGTACAACCACCAGCGCGGCAGCGGGTTGTTGTATTCGGCGAGGTTTTCGTCCCAGACGTGGCCGTGCAACTCGACCGGGCCGGTCTCGCGCTTGTTGTTCGACATCAGCACGAACAGGCAGAACAGCAGGCTCAGGGCCACCAGGCCCATCACATACACGTTCCAGAAGCCGCTAACAAAGTCAGCCATTTTTTATCCTTCCTTGGCTTGCCGGCCACCCTGCGGCGCCGGCTCGTCATCGTCGGTGAAGGGAAGCAGCGCCGCTTCATCGAATCCGGCCCGGGCCCGCTTGCTGTAAGCCCAGAAACAGATGCCCAGAAAGCAGGCCATGCCGAGTACGGTGATGAGGGAACGCAAATCGTTGATATCCACGGCGCTTCTCCTGCTCGTCACTTGAAGTTCGAAAGCGCGGTACCCAGCCCCTGCAGGTACGCGATCAGCGCTTCCATCTCGGTCTTGCCTTCGAGCGCCGCCCGGGCCCCTGCGATTTCCTCATCGGAATACGGATGGCCGAGGGTGCGCAGCACCTGCATCTTCTGCTCGATGTCGTCCGTCGCGACCGGGCGTTCGAGCCACGGGAACGCGGGCATGTTCGACTCCGGAACGACGTCGCGCGGATTGTTGAGGTGCACCCGGTGCCACTCGTCAGAGTAGCGACCACCGACGCGCTGCAGGTCCGGACCGGTCCGCTTCGAGCCCCACTGGAACGGCCGGTCGTAGATGAATTCGCCGGCGACCGAGTAGTGGCCGTAGCGTTCGGTCTCGGCGCGGAACGGGCGAATCATCTGCGAGTGGCAGTTGTAGCAGCCTTCGCGGACGTAGATGTCGCGACCGACGAGCCGGACCGGATCGTACGGCTTGACGTTCAGCGGGTTGCCCTGGCGATCGATCGGCATCGTCGTCGACTTCTGGAAGAACAGCGGGACGATCTCGACGAGGCCGCCGACGCTCACCGTCAGCAGCGTGAGCACGATCAGCCAGCCAACGCTGCGCTCGATGAAATCGTGATTCGATTTGGATTTGGCCATGTCACGTTTCTCCGATCAGGCGTGCGCAGCGGCGGGAAGCACGACGGGAGCGTCGTACGCGCGGTGGCCGGCCATCGTTTTGACCATGTTGTAGAACATGATGAGCATGCCGGTCAGGAAGAGCACGCCGCCTGCGAGGCGAATCGACCAGAACGGATAGCTCGCCTTGACGCTCTCGACGAACGAGTACGTAAGGGTGCCGTCCGGATTCGTCGCGCGCCACATCAGCCCCTGCATCACCCCGGCAATCCACATCGACGCGATGTACAGCACGATGCCGATCGTCGCGATCCAGAAGTGGGCGTTGATCAGGCCCGTCGAATACATCTCGGTGCGACCGTACATGCGCGGCAGGAGGTAATACATTGAGCCGATCGAGATCATCGCGACCCAGCCGAGCGCGCCCGAATGGACGTGGCCGACAGTCCAGTCCGTGTAGTGCGACAACGCGTTCACCGTCTTGATCGACATCATCGGGCCTTCGAACGTCGACATGCCATAGAACGACAGCGCGGTGATCAGGAACTTCAGGATCGGGTCGGTGCGCAGTTTGTGCCACGCGCCGGACAGCGTCATGATGCCGTTGATCATCCCCCCCCACGACGGCGCCAGCAGGATCAGCGAGAACACCATGCCGACCGACTGGGTCCAGTCGGGCAGCGCGGTGTAGTGCAGATGGTGCGGGCCGGCCCACATGTAGGTGAAGATCAGCGCCCAGAAGTGCACGACCGACAGGCGATACGAATACACCGGGCGCTCGGCCTGCTTCGGCACGAAGTAATACATCATGCCGAGGAAGCCGGCCGTCAGGAAGAAGCCGACCGCGTTGTGCCCGTACCACCACTGCACCATCGCGTCCTGCACGCCGGCGTACGCCGAATAAGACTTCGTGAGCGTCACCGGAAGCGCGGCGCTATTGACGATATGCAGCAGCGCGACGGTCAGGATGAACGCGCCGAAGAACCAGTTCGCGACGTAGATATGCGAAGTCTTGCGCTTGGCGATGGTGCCGAAGAACACCACCGCGTAGGACACCCACACCACCGCGACCAGGATGTCGATCGGCCATTCGAGCTCGGCGTACTCCTTGCTGCTCGTGATGCCAAGCGGCAACGTGATCGCGGCCAGCACGATGACCAGTTGCCAGCCCCAGAACGTGAACGCCGCGAGACGCGGCGCGAACAGCGTGGTATGGCAGGTGCGCTGAACGACGAAGTACGACGTCGCAAAGAGCGCACAGCCGCCGAACGCGAAGATCACCGCGTTGGTGTGAAGCGGACGCAACCTGCCGAAGTGGAACCATTCCCCGACGTTGAGTTCCGGCCATACAAGCTGTGCCGCAATGATCACGCCGACCAGCATGCCCACGATTCCCCACACCACTGTCATGATGGAGAACTGGCGCACGACTTTGTAGTTGTAAGTCGCTTGCGATTGCATGTAACTGCCCCCTTGATGAAAAACCCTTGCGCCCGGTCTGCAATCACACCCGCCCTAGCAGCCCGGACGAACGCGTCGATGCACAACCCCGCTGATCGGCCGTTGACTTAGATCAACATTATATTGCACCGCGCAATCGGGCGGAAGCACATGGAACATCAATCGCGCAAAAAACCATGTTGGGAACATGGTAAAAATCGCAGGCAAAAAAAAGGGTGCGTATCGAACGCACCCCCAACCCCAACAGAGAGACATAAATACCAGTTGCCGAAGTGCCGCCCGAAATTTCGCGGCGACACCCGTAAAAACCATGGAAAAAGTATGCCCATCTCGTCCGGATGAAGTTTTGACCAGGGTCAACAAAGAGTGTCCCTGACAGCACGACGACGTGGTCCGACTCACTTCGGCGGCTCGCGCTCGGGGTCGTCCGGCTGCTTTTCGGCAGGCGGTGGCGCATCGCGGTCGTCCATCAGCACCCGGTACGCCGGACCTTCCATATCGTCGTACTGGCCCGACTTGAGCGACCACCAGAAAATCACGCCGATCCCGAAAACCAGCACGACCGAGAGCGGGATCAGGATGTAAAGGCTTTCCATCAGCGAACCCTGCTCCATGGTTGGCGCTGCAGGCGCAGCGCATTGAGAACGACGAGCAGCGAGCTTCCGGCCATGCCGATGCCGGCCATCCACGGCGTGACGAGACCCGCCATCGCGAGCGGCACCGAAGTGAAGTTGTATGCGAACGACCACCACAGGTTCTGCCGGATGATCCGCAGCGTGCGGCGCGAAAGATCGAGCCCGCGTCCGAGCCCGGCCAGGCTCTCGCTCAACAGCACGATGTCGGCTTCGTTGCGGGCGAGCTCGGTACCGCCGCCCATCGCCACCGACACGTGTGCCTGCGCAAGCACCGGAGCATCATTGACGCCGTCGCCGACCATCGCCACGACTGCGCCGGGAACACGCTGCAGCTTCTCCAGGCACTGCTGCTTGCCCTGAGGCGTCAGCCCGCCATGGGCGTCGTCGATGCCCAGGCCCTGCGCGACCGCGTCGACCGCGCCGGGCGAATCGCCGCTCAGCACCGTCAGGCGGGCTTTCTCGGCGAGAAGCTTGGTCGTCAGCTGCGCGGCCTCCTCGCGCGGCACGTCCGCGAGGCGGAACAGGCCGAGCCATTCGCCCGTTCTGCCGAGCGCAATCACCGACCCGCCGCGCGTCTCGAACTGCGCGCACCGCGCCGGTTCGGCGAGATCCAGTTGCGCTGCGACGTAGCCCGGGCGTCCAATCGCATGGCGCACGCCATCGATCCGCCCCGCGATGCCCTGCCCGGTCTGCGCGACGACCTCATCGACCACGGGCAGCACGCGGTCTGCCGCGGCGGCGCGGCGCAGGCCCTCGCCGACCGGATGTTCGGAGTCGCGCTCGAGCGCCGCCGCCAGCATGCGCAATTCGGCTTCGCCCAGCTCGCCGAGCGGCTGGACTTCCTCGAGGCTCATCCGCCCGCGCGTCAGCGTGCCGGTCTTGTCGAAGACGAAGTGATTCGCGCGCCCGAGCGTCTCGATCGCGTGCCCGCGCGTCACCAGCACGCCCATGCGGGCCAGCGCGTCGGTCGCCACTGTCAGCGCCGTCGGCGTCGCCAGCGACAGCGCACAAGGACACGCGACCACCAGCACCGACACGAACACCCACAGCGCCCGCCCCGGCTCGATGAAGTACCACGCGAAACCCGTCGCGAACGCGAGCACCAGCAGCGCGACGATGAACACGACCGCGACGCGGTCCGACTGCTGCGCGAGGCGAGGCTTTTCGCTCGCGCCGCGCTCCATCAGGCGGCGGATCGCCGCGAGGCGGGTTGAGTCCCCGACCTGCTCGACGCGCACCGTCAGCGGGCTCGAAATATTGATGCTGCCGCCGGTGACCGGGCTGCCGGCAGATTTCGGCACCGGCAGGCTCTCGCCGGTCAGCAGCGCCTCGTTCGCCTCGCTGCGCCCGTCGACGACGACGCCGTCAGCGGGCATCGCTTCACCGGGCCGCACCCGCACGAAATTGCCCGGCACCAGCTGCGACACCGGCACGCGCTCGCCGTCCGACGCAGGCCAGCCCGACAGGCGCTCGGCAAACGCCGGCAGCACCTTGCCGAGCTCCTCGACGCCACGCACCGCTTTCTGACGCGCGACCATCTCCAGATAGCGCCCGCACAGCAGGAAGAACACGAACATCGTCACCGAGTCGAAATACACTTCGCCGCTCCCGACAAGCGTCGCCCAGACGCTCGCCGCGAACGCACTGCCGACCCCGAGCGCCACTGGCACGTCCATGCCCAGACGGCGCAGCTTCAGGTCGCGCAGCGCGCGCTGGAAAAACGGCGCCGCGGAATACAGCACGACCGGAAGCGTCAACAGCAGGCTTGCCCAGCGCATCAGCTGCTCGATGTCCGGCGCGAGGTCGCCTTCCGGCGCGATGTACGCCGGGAAGGCGTACATCATCACCTGCATCATGCCGAAGCCGGCGACGAAGACGCGCCACAGCATCGACCGCCGCTCGCGCTTGCCGATCTGCTCCGAGCGCTCGGCGTCGTAGGGATACGCGCGGTAGCCGATCGCCTGGATTGCGGAGAGGATCTCGGACAGCTTGATGCGCCGTTCGTCCCAGCGCACCCGCGCACGCCGGGTCGCATAGTTGACCTCGACCAACGAGACGCCCGGCTGGCGCGCGACGTGCTGTTCGTTCAGCCACACGCACGCGGCGCAAGTGATCCCTTCGAGGATCAGCGCCGCTTCGCGCTCGTGCTCGCCGATCGGCTGCACGAAGGTTTTCTGGAAATCGGGATGATCAAACAGCCCGAGTTCCTGTAGTTCGGCCGGCAGCGCCTCCTTCTGCGGCTCGGGCATCGCGTCGCGATGGCGGTAGTAATCGGTCAGACCGTTCGCGACAATCGACTCCGCAACGGCTTCGCAGCCAACGCAGCACATGCGCCGCGACGCCCCGTCGATCGTCACGTAGTGATGCGTGTCGGGCGGGACCGGCAAGCCGCAGTGATAGCAGTCCTGCTCGGGCAACGATGCTCGGACAGACTCGATTTCGGAAGCGCTCATCAGGGAAACACCGAGGGCTGCGAGGGCGGCGAACGGGCGATCCATCCGCCCGTTCAGGCAGTGAAACGTCTATTTAGCACACTCGACGTCGCGCCGCTATTGCAGTGCAGCAAAACTTGCGGCACGCCCGCCCCCCGGAGCGCCGCAATCGTCGCTCGCGCCGCTCACGGTCGCCGCGACCGCGTCCGCTTCAGTTCATTTCGCAGTCATGCGAATCGCGCCGTCGAGGCGGATCGTCTCGCCGTTGAGGTAGGCGTTCTCGATGATGTGGCGCACCAGCGCCGCGTATTCCGCGGGCCGTCCCATGCGCGACGGGAAGGGCACGGTCCTGCCGAGCGAATCCTGCACTTCCTGCGGCATGCCCATCAGCATCGGCGTCTCCATGATCCCCGGCGCGATCGTCATCACCCGCACGCCGAAGCGCGCGAGCTCGCGCGCCACGGGCAACGTCAGCCCGACCACGCCCGCCTTCGAGGCCGCATACGCCGCCTGGCCGATCTGGCCGTCATAGGCCGCGACCGACGCGGTGCTGACGATCACACCGCGCTCGCCTTCGTCGTTCGGCGCCGCCTTCGTCATCACGTCCGCGGCGAGCCGCATCATGTTGAAACTGCCGATGAGGTTGACGGTGATCGTGCGCGCGAACGACTCGAGCCGGTGCGGTCCCTCGCGACCGACGACTTTTTCGGCCGGAGCGATGCCGGCGCAATTGACCAGCCCGTGCAGTGCCCCGAAGCCGGACACCGCGCGATCGATCGCCGCCTTCGCGCTCGCCTCGTCAGTTACGTCGGTCGCGACGAACGCCGCCGCGGTGCCCAGCTCCGCCGCGAGCGCCTCGCCCGCGTCACGATTCACGTCGGCCAGCACCACCTTGCCTCCGGCCCCGACCAGCATCCGCGCGGTCGCCGCCCCCAGTCCCGACCCGCCCCCGGTGACGACGAACACGCCATTTTCGATCTTCATTGCGAGACTCTCCGTGAATGCCGCCCGGATGCGGGCGTACGAAGGCGCACCATAATGTCCGTTGACGTCAACGTCAACTGGCGAGCCGACACCGATAGATTTTCCACCCGTTCCCCGGCAGCGGTTCGTCTATCGCGCCAGCGACTGACGCGCATAGGCTAAACTTCATTCGCTCCCGACGCCCCCATGGAGACGACAGTGATTGCTCTCGTCGAGTCACAACGCGAACGAATCGCCGAACTTTGCCGATCGCTCGGGGTTCAGCGCCTGGATCTTTTCGGCTCAGGGGTTCGCGACGACTATTCGCCGTCCAGCAGCGATCTCGACTTCCTGGTCGAGTTCAACGATAGGCCCCCTGCCAAGTACGCTGAGGCTTGGCTTACCCTGCAAGAAGAACTGGAACTGCTGCTCGGGCGTCCGATCGATCTCGTCACGAGCAGCGCGATGGCGAACCCTTATTTCCGGGATCGTGTCCTGCAGACGCGAGAAACGATCTATGCACGCTGATTCGCCCAAGTATCTCTGGGACGCGCAAAACGCTGCCGCGCTCATCGAGCAGTTCGTATCGGGCAGATCTTACGAGGACTACGTCAGCGACCCGATGCTGAAGTCCGCAGTCGAGAGGCAACTCGGAATCATCGGAGAAGCGCTCAATGCGCTTTCGCGCCGTGACCCGGCAACAGCGAAAACTATCCCCGATCTCGCGCGCATCGTGTCGTTTCGAAACGTGCTGATCCATGGCTATGCGTCAGTCGACGACAAGCTCGTATGGGGCGTCGTCGAAGCGAAACTATCTACCCTCCGCCATACGATCACCGACCTCTTGGCCCCTTCCTGATCTGAACCGCCACCCCCCGGCAACGGCGCGCCGATTCACGCAGTCCCCGTTCACGATCCGCCCAGGAACCGGTACAGCGACACCAGGATTCCCGCCGTCGCGCCCCAGATGAAATACCCTTCGTACGGCATCGCGTAATACTGTCGCATCCGGCCCTGGTATTCCATGCTGTGGCGCTCGTGGTTGGCCGGGTCGAGGAAATGCGCGAGCGGCACTTCGAACGCTTCGGCAACTTCGAAAGCGTCGAGCTTCAGCTCGAACGGCGGATGCACGAGCCCGACCACCGGCGTGATCCTGAAGCCGGTCCCGGTGAAGTAATCGGGCAGTTCGCCGAGCAGTTCGATGCGTTCCGGGTCGAGACCGGTCTCCTCCTCGGTCTCGCGCAACGCCGTCATCACCGGCGAGACGTCCGCTTTCTCGACGCGCCCGCCGGGAAAGCTGATCTGGCCCGGATGATGATGCAGATGATCGGTGCGGCGCGTCAGCAGCACCGCAAGCCGCTCCGGGCGCAGGACCACCGGCACCAGCACCGCGGCCGGGCGGAACTCGCCCCGATGGGAGCCGTCTTCGCGCACCGGCGCCATCTGCGGCGCATCGACGAACCGGCGCCGCAGCCCCTCGGCATCGAGTGCCGCTTCCATGAGCTTCTTTTCGATCACTCGTCTTACCTCTCCAGAAAACGCTTGGCAGCCCCGGATTTTCTTGTCCCTTTATTCGGGAGCGGAAACGGCACAGCCGGTTCCTCGGGGCGCTCAATAGCGCTTGCGCAGCACGAGCCGATCACTCTCCCGCTGCATGTCCATGCGGCCGAGAAAACTCATCCCGAGCAGCACGAACGGCAGGTCGTTTTCATGCACCAGTCCGTCGACGCCGTGCATCGTGATGTCGCCGACACGCAAGCTATCGAGCCGCACTTTCCAAACCATCGCCGGCCCGCTTGCCGTCTGCGTGCGGGCCGGCACACCGCGACGGTAGTCGATGCCGGCCCGCCGCGCATCCGCCATCCCGATCGACACCATGCTCGCGCCGGTGTCGACGAGAAAACGCACCGCGGCCCCGTTGATCGTGCCGTTCGCGAAGTGATGGCCGGAGGAATCGGCAAAAAGACTGACCGCTGCCGACACCGTTGGCGGCCCGCCCGCGCGCAGCACCGACTGCCCGAGCGCGATGCGGCGCGGCATGCGATCCACCTCGACGACCGCCGTCTCGCCACGGACTTCGATCAACCTGACTCCCTCGCGCGTACGTTCCCCGACGGCCAGCGTCTTCGGCGCCCCGCCATCGACGATCAGCACCGCCTTCGCGCCGAACACGCCGACCAGTTCGACCTCGGCGCCGAACGACGCCGCAGCTGCGAAAGCCGCCCCGAGCGACGCCATCGCAACCCCGCACAGCTTTGAAATCCGCAGCATCGATGACCTTCGGAGAAGAAATTGCGCGGTATGGCGGCAGTGGCGGAAGGCACTCCCGGCAGTCGCCGGCCCGAAAGAAATGGGCCGCCGGAACGAGGGTCGCAAGAGAAAGATCAGGATCTCGGCCCCCATTCAAAGTAATGGCGTAGAGGTTACCGCCGAATGCTCAAGCGCACCAGACTGCAGTGGAGAGGGACCAGGGAGGATAACGTCACGGAGAGAATGTACTTTATTTGCATATATTGCCCAGACCATTTATATATTTGGCATGTTCAGAAAGCCCACGTCCGGCTTCAGCCTGGTCGAACTTCTCGTCACACTCGCGGTGATCGGGATCCTGCTCGGTGCAGGCCAGCCTCTGATGGCCATGATGGTCGAATCCCGCCGCGTGAGCGGCGCGGCCGAGGCAGTTCAATCCGCGCTGCACTTGGCGCGCTCGGAAGGGATCAAGCAGATGGTTCCGATGGTCGTCACCTACTCGATGAACAACACGGGCGCGTGGCGCGTCGGCATTCGTGATCTCACCACGTGCGACACCGCCATTGCCGATCCCGAAGACGAAACCGCGTGCTCGATCCCGCAGGCCGACGAACGGGTTCTGAAAGTGTTCGAGGCTGCAGAATTTCCGGGCGTGATCGCTCGGGCCACTCGCGGATCGACACGCTTCAACCCCGTGCGCGGCACGGCGCTCGGTACGAACGCGACGGTAACGCTGAGATCGGCAGGCGGGAAGGAGGTCCGCGTGATCGTCAGCAATATCGGACGAGTGCGCAGTTGTTCGCCAAGCGGCGACGGAAAAGTTCTCGGCTACCCGACCTGCTGACGAAGCATCGTGCATGCACGAGCCTTCATACAGCCGCCCGGGATCCGGCATCAACCGGCAGTCTCACCTGCACAACGAAACGCCCATCCTTGCCGAAAGTTCGCAGCTGCGCTTCGGAGTCGAAATGCAGCGCGAGTCGTTCTTCGATATTCGCAAGGGCGATCCGGTTTCCCTTCGAAACTTCCGACGCTGCATCGTGAATCGAATTGGCGATCTCGATATGCAGTGCCCCACTTTCTGCGTGGATCCGGACGAAAACATCTCCCCCGCCTGACGCGGGTTCGACGCCATACCGGACGGCGTTTTCAAGCAAGGGCTGCAGCAACAGGATCGGCACCGATGCACTCATCGGCGCGTTCTCGCAATCCCATGTTACCCGCAGGCGCTCCCCAAGCCGAAGCTGCTCGATCTGGAGATATGAACGCGCCAGCCGGATCTCGTCGGCGAGCGGCACGAGCGAACGCGGTTCAGCGAGCAGCACGCGGAACAGGTCCGACATGTCGAGCAGAACCTGCTCCGCCAGCCGCGGATCGCGCCGTACAAGCGACACCGCAGTATTAAGGCTATTGAACAGAAAATGCGGCCGAATCCGCGACTGCAGCGCCATGAGGCGTGCTTCCGCGAGCGCAGGGGAAAGTACTCGCTGGCGCCAGTTGAAATACGCGAGGATCAGGCCGGCTAGCAATGCCGCGATCACCGCCGCCTTTAAGCCGCCCCCAGTCGGCAGGGGTCCGACCCATGCCTTCAGACCGACGTCCTGCGCTGCTGAAACGGCCGCCGCCAACCCGATTATTAGCCACACCGCCTGGCGGTACGGCAAAGGGCGTAGCCAAGGCGACAGCAGAAAAAGGAGCAGCATGACAACCAGCAGCGATGATTCGAACAGCAGTCCCGAGTCGGGAACGCGGAGCAAGGCCGCGAATCCATCCGTTGAGTGCGCCAGCAGCGCGCCGAGACTTGCCAACTCCGCAATCACGAGAATCCGCAGAATCACACCGAGGTTGCGAAAATCGGGAAGCGTGATCAGTTTGTCACTACGCACAGCCCCGCCTCATCAGCCCCTGCCACGGCAGCGGGAGCAAAGCTCCCAGCCGCTTCCGGGGTTCGTGCAACCGTCACCTTAACGGCCTGGCACTTACCAGCAGGTCGCCGGCGTCTTGGTTTCGCCTCCGGCCGCAACCGTCAACGTCAAGGGCGTGGGCGTGGTGCAGTCGGTATCGCTCGCCTGCGATCCCCGAGCCGTGGCTGTCGCAGTAAAGCCGATCGCCGAGTTGGCGGTGATCGCAATGGTGTAATGGCCCTCTGCAGAAGTCGTCGGCAAGCCGAGCCCGGATACGCCGGCCGTGCCACCGATAGTGCCGGTATAGGTCGTATGGCTGGTACGCCACTTCTCCTGCTCGATCTGCAACCTCACCAACGCCTCCTTGCCATCGGCTCTACGCGCCTTGCGGACGTAGTCCTGATAGCTCGGGTAGGCGATGGCAGCCAGGATACCGATCACTGCGATAGCGATCATCAATTCGATCAACGTGAAACCCTCCGCCGCTCGGACGGCGGTGGGGCAGCCGCGCAAGTTGTGGCCTCTCTCGTTCATATCCGTGCTGCTCCCAAAATCAATTGTCGAGTTCAGGGTACGCAATGATCTGCGGTCTCGCCGATCCCGAAGTTAAAGGTGCTGCTGCCCGCACTGATCGACTGGTCCGTGAAATTAAAGGTGTAGGTCGTCGCTGTCGCAGTCGAAGGGGCTGCCGGTAGCGGCGACGCTGTTCCGGTCGTGGCAGTCTGGCAAACAAAGTTGCCGCTTCCCGTGGTAACGGTGATCGCCCCCGACCAGCTACTGCCGGTGAAGCCGGCGCCGGTAAAGGAGCAGGTGTAAAGGCTACTTTCAGCATCATTGCCAGACCAGGACGGCGGAGTGCAGTTGCCGCCGCTGTTCGTCGACATCGACACGGTCGTCGGCTTGCCGGAACCCGTCGTCGGGCTTCGCGTAACCCGCCCGGTGATACTGATCGTGATTTCAGGCGTTGCAGCGTTCGGCAAAGGATCGGGGCAAGTCGTAGTGAAGCAGAACAACTTTCCGGGATTGCCGAGCACTACGGTATCGCTGCCGCCATATAGGTAGGCAGTTTCGGTTGCGTCCAGCGTGTCGCTATCAGGCTGGAAGCCGGTGTGCGTGACCGCGTCGGTCGAGAACGGCTGATATGGACTCGTATTGTCGTAGAGCCTGAGCTTCGCGCTGCAATCCGAATCGACCGGATTGCCGGTGATCCTCGTCAGCAGGAAATCGTGACCGTCGTAGACGGCTTCGGTGTAGTCGTTCGTATCACTCGACTGTACACCGATGCCAGTCGACTTGTAGAAAGCGCCGGCTGACACGTAGCCGCGATACATCCGGGAGCTGCCGAGCGTAGGATGGCGATTGTCGCTCTTCACAGTCGACGCCACCGCAGTGACGGCCGGATCACCGAGGCACACGCGGTCATTCGTGTTCGCACTGTCTGTCCGCACTACACCGATGTTGCCGAACCAGTTCGCGCCGACATAGCAACGATAACTGAAGTATTTATAGATGGTTCCCGTGTCATAGTTTGTCAGAGCACTTGGGCTGGCGGGGTTTTTCGCCGGCGTCATCGAACAAAACGATGCGTCGGAAATTACGACATAGACCACCTCATTAGTGAGGGAACTTAGATTGTTCTGATCAATGTAGACGTTGCCCGCAATCTGGCTAAATTGCTCATCGTCCCGAGTCGCGACCAACACCACCTTGCCAGTCGAGTCGGCAAGGTGCCATTTGTCATCAATCTGCTTCAGACGAAGACCATCAACGGTCGGCGTGAAGCCTGAGGTAATGGGCGGGACGGTATTACCGGGAATTTGCGCCCGCCCGGTAGGAGTTTCGGCGTGGCTGCCCGCCCCCTCGCCGGGCTTGACGAGCGCGACCGCCTTGCCGGGATCGTCCCACGCGACAATCGAGCGCACATCGACCACCTGTTCGACGTTCATCCGGTCGGTCCAGGACACAAGTACCGTGATTTCCGCATGGTCATCGTCTTCGGTGATCGGATCGGGCGTCGTCGTCCAGCAGCGCTCGAACGCCGTCGACTGCACGTCGGACGCAGACATACCGTACACACTGTCGCATTCACCGGCAATTGCGTCGAACTGGCTCCTCACCATCAGCGAACGCAACTCTTCGAGCTTGCCTTCCGCCAACTGCACCGCCTGCGTCCTCGCTTTCGCCTGCCCGCTGACCTCGATGAAGAAGGTGTTGAGTTTCGCGATGCCGAGAACCCCGGCAGCCATCACCACTAGGGCGACCATTGCCTCGATGAGTACCATGCCCCTGTGGGCCTGCCGTCCAGCGTTTTTCATGGCCGCTTCACCTGTCGAATATGTTGCGTAAGCTCAGAAATCGCGCCAACTTCCCGGCAGTGAGGCATAACTTCCAGCATTTCCCGCCCCCGATCGCGTCCGGATCGTAGATCACGTTGAGGCTGCCGTCGGCATCCACGCTGCCAGTGATGAGCGCCGCGCCGCGGATCGTCGCCGAACCGCTCTGCGTCAGATTCCCCCTCACGAAGACAATACCGAAGATCGTCGGGCTGCCGCTGAGGTCGAGGTCACCATCGACGACCAGCACCACGGGTTTGTTGGCCGAGCCGATGTCCTGATTGATCGCGGCATTGCCCTCGACCCAGAATACTGTGCCACCGCCGTTGTCGGCTTCCCCGTCACCGATGGAACCCGCGTGGGCGCCGACCACGACCTCTTCGGCCTGCGTGGACTTGTACTCATTCGGCTTCATGCCGAGGAAATTCTCGAAATACTGGTCCCCGGTCAAGTTCGCGAGCGTCGTATCGCTTTGGATGACGTCCGGCCCAAACACGCCGGTGCTCGTCGTGCAGATCAAATCCTCTGCCTGGGTGCAGACCTGGTCGCCACCACCAACTTGGTCCGTCACCTCTTGCGACGTACAAGCACCGGCGCCCCCTGCGCAGCCGCTCGTGGCGTTGGTCATGCCCGGGCGCCGTATCACCGTCTTGCCGGTGTTGCCGGTGTTGTCGAGGGTCGACCCAGTCCACACGGTGAGATTATTGAAGTAATTGACGACCGTCGCATTACCGCTCATCCCGACCGAGCCATTCGCAATCAGCGGATTCGAAATGTCTACCGGCACCGGGTCGGTCTTCGCGACCAACGTGAGGATGCGTTTTCTCGCTGCACTGTCGTCGCTCCATCCGCACGAAACCGCCCAAGCCGTTTTTGCAGAGGCACCAGGAGTGGTACACGAAGCTGCCGTGATGCCATCGTCCGCACTATCTCCACAGTGAGGCAAATTGGCGAGATCAAAGGTCGTTGGTTCGCAGAACAACACGCTGAAACTCGAATTCGTTGGCGTCCAGCTAATGTTTAGTGCGGTCTGCGCAGCCGCATTGAAGTCGATGTCGTCTTCGCTTGCGTTGATTTGCTGAATCGTCAGCTCGATGCCGGCCGCGGCCGCCTCGAACGCCTGCTTGCTGCGCACTTCGTTCGCCGACATCCGCTGCTCGCCAACAACCGTATTGGAAGCGTAGAGCACCAGTAGCGTGGCCGCGATCAGCAGCACCATCGATACCAGCAGCGTGGCGGCGCCATACTGTTGCGCGCGCGATCCGCTCGGTTTTCGCATCACATCACCCCACTCACTACCAGTTGAAGATACGGTTGTTCGCGAGATGCACGGTTTCCGTCACCGTGCTCGCCATCGCGGGATCGCTCGCGTGATGGCCAGTCAGCGTGATCGTCACCTGCCGCACTTCGGTCATCAGATCACCCGCGACCGGCTCGACGTAGCCACCTCCGTTCAGCGTGATCTCGCCCTCCGGCGCGGCACAAGGTCGGTTCGTACTCGATTCCGTGATCCGCCAAGTAAGCCCGGTCGTCGCGTTCATGCACTGAGAGCCGGTCGTCGAAAAGGTCAGCGAGTCGATGACGACGGTATCGTTGCTGGTCATCGCGCCCCACGTGCCGGTGGTGCAGTTGGACGTCTGCGTCAGCGTGTTGCCGGGATCGAGCATCCGTATGACGTCGTCGTCATCGAGCTTGAAACCGAATACTTCGCCCCCCTCGACCGCTGCCCCGTCCCCGTCGGCGTCGTAGCCATACATCACGCAAGTGCCACCTTCGAGAATCGCGAGGTCAGTCGTTGCCGCGGTGTAGGGATTGGTCGGGAACGTATAGGTAACCGGCGGCCCGGCGTTCACGGCGACGCTGCCCGCCCAGTAGCCGGCGCGCCGGATGTCGGACGCGATCACGCTCATCGTCGCCCGCAGATCCTGATTAAGCTTCGCGGCGCGCAGCGCATGGGTCTGCCCGCGCACCGTCGTCACATACATGGCGCCCGCGCCCGCGACAACGATCAAGCCCACGACCAGACCGACCATGAGTTCGACGAGCGACAGGCCCGCTTGGCGGGATTTGCTCAGGAACATGAGGGATAGCCTCCGACGGGAGCTGACGGCGAACAGAGGCGCACGTGGCCGATTGAATTGACCTCCACCTGTAACTGACGGCCCAACGCGGATTGGAGCGGAATCGATCCGGCCCCAGTCGTCGTACCCCGGACCCCACTGAAAGTCATGCTCGCCGGCGCGCCGGCATCCACCGTGACACCATTGAACGCGCTGCCCTCGACGACCTTCAGTACCGAGTTCGTCCCGTCGGCGACGACGCTGCAGGCGTCCTCGTCATCGATCGCCGAGGTGCAGTCGCACGGCGTACCGGTAATGGTATTGCGTCGGCTGAATCCCACGCACCACGGCGCGTCCGGCGAGACCACGAACACCATGTCGGCCGACTGCTTGACTGCCTCCGAGCGTGCGGACTGCAGTTGGCTATAGATCGCCTCGGCCGCCCCGACGAGGCGGTTCTTGTCGAGGAAGCTCTGAAAGCTCGGCGCGGCTGTGGCTGCAATGATCGCGAGCACGGCAACAGTAACCATTAGTTCGATCAGCGTGACCCCAGAAGGACGACGCAAAGTACTCATGAGACCCGTCCCAAAGTTATGCAAAATGCCCCTGGACGACACAAGCGTGAATTTGGTGCGGCACGATGGGCAAACACCCGGAACCGGGCAGATGTGACCTCGACGCGGCACCGCCAGAAACTCTCTTTGATTTGTTACAGATCGTAACCTCGCCTCATCCCTGATGAAAGACCGGGAGAGCGAATGGCATGAATCGGCGGATGAACGGCTGGGCGGCCGACAAATGGGGCGACGGCAGAAATGGCGCCGGAGAAATGGGTCAAGCCAACTTACTTACCTACTAATCGTCGAAATCCATCAGCTTGCTCAGACGCCGAAGCTCATCCTCGAATCCCGGAGGCAGGCCGGGTTGAGGCGGCATGGTGGAGTCTACTACGTCGATCACGGGGTCCGCTGAAGGCGGCTCCTTTGAGCGGGCACCGGCGTCGGCAGTTCCGGGTGGCACTTCCGTTCCCGATTTCACTCTCGCGATCAGCTGATCGTGCTTCAGGACTTTTTCGGCGTTCTCCCTCAGCGATCGCTTGTTGTCGTCGTGCTTCCTGCGGGTGATTCTGTTCAGGATTCCAATCACTCTTCAGACTTCCCGTTGCTTGTATATCGGAGCCTCGATCGGGCGGTGGTGCTTTCGATGAAGGGGCATAGTCTACTCGACGAGCGGCTGCGGTAACCGGTGCAGGGCGCGACCGTCGCCGATCGCCCCCATCCATCACTGCCCACCGCCGCGGGAGGAGCGGCGCAGTTGTCGTGAAGCGCGCCACCCCATCCCGCCCTTTTTCCTACAGTTGCCGCATGAACGCGACGAGGTCGGCTTTCTCCTGCCCGTTCAGCTTCAGCGCCAGGACCAGGTTGAAGAACTCGACCGTGTCCTCGAGCGTCAGCAGGCGCCCGTCGTGCAGGTACGGCGGGCTGTCCTTGATGCCGCGCAGCGTGAAAGTCTTGATCGGTCCGTCGCCCGGCTCGTCGAGGAAGCGTTCGAGGTGCAGGTCGTGCATCTGGTGGTCGAGGTAGGCCGGCGGCTCGTGGCAGCCGGCGCAGCGGCCTTTGCCGAAAAAGATCGCCTCGCCGCGCAGCTCCTGCTCCGTCGCCTTGGCCGGATCGAGCCGCCCTTCGACGTTGAGTTTGGGCGTCGGCGGAAAGTCGAGCATGTTTTGCACCTGCGCCATGTGGCTGACGTGGATGCGGTCGAAGATCGTGAAGCCCTTTTTCATCGCGTGGATCGGGTCGCCGTTGAAGTAGGCAGTGCGGAACTCGAACTCGGTGAAATCCTCGACGGAGCGCAGGCTGCGCTTGGAGCCGTGGATCTGCTGGTTGAAGAGGCCGCGCAGACTGGTCGTATCGAGGCGGAAGCGCCGTTCCTGCGGGCGGTCGTCGGGGTTCAGGTGGAATTGCCCGGTCGTGTGGCCGTTGACGTGACAGTCGAAGCAGGCGACGCCGAGGCTCGGCTGCGCGCTCTTGCGGTCGTCCGTCGCGTTGAACTCCTCCTGCGGGAAAGGCGTGACCAGGAGGCGCAGGCCGTCGAGCTGGACGGGGGTGAGGATGCCCTTGAACAGGCGGTGGAAGTTGTTGATCGACACCACTTCGCCGCGCGACACGTCGCCCAGCTCCGGCCGGTTCTGCAGGAAAATCGCCGGCGGGAATTCCGGCAGGAAAGCTTCGGGCAGGTCGAACTCGACGTCGAAGCGCTCCAGGCGCGGGAACATGTCGATCTGCATCTGCGGAAACACCTGCCCGCCCGTGGCCTGCTTCGGATGAGGCAGCGACGGATAGGGGAAGATGCCGCGCTCGCGGATCTGCTCCGGCGCCATTTCGCCCAGGGCATCCCAGTCCACGCCTTCCGCAAGACGCGCCGTCGGGCCGACCGGCAGCGGCTTGCCGCGGGACATCCGCGCTTCCGGGTCGAGACGCGGCGTCAGATCGTAGCGGCTCGCCAGCAGCTCACGCTGGGTTTGCATGACTTTTGCGCGGGCGTCGACGTCGGCGCGCATCGTCTCCTCGAACGTCTGCATCGGCTTCTTGGCGTTCAGCGGATCGCGGGCGAAATCGAAGCCCAGCACGCGGCCATTGTCGGGCTGGTTGCGGAAGGCCGGGGACAGCGGTGCGCCGTCCGGCGGGTCGAACACGTCCGACCGGTCATGTTCGGACAGGCGCTGCTCGGGGCGGGTGACGGGGACCTCGCGCGGAGCCTGCACTTCGGCCGCTGCATCGCGGGGCGCCGCGGCGGGACGGTCGGGGGTGTTCTGGGCATGACTCGGTGCTCCACTCGTCAAGAGGGCGGCGATCACAACACTGGCACCGAAAACCGGGCTACGTCGTCTGTTCATCGATCTCTCCTTTGGCTTTCCTCGGAAGCTTCGCACGCGGCCCCCCGACCGTTCCCCGAGGCGCGGAGCGGTCACCAGTTCGAACACTAGACGCTGAACAGCAGGATTGTTATGACGAACAGGACGTACATTCACTACCAGAAATGGGTAGTGAATGTCGGAAACGCCGTGTTTTCAGGGAATTTCAAGGGAGTTTCGGCCGAATCGCCCGTCACTCCGATGCGGGATCGCTCGCGTTGCGACGCGCAGCGGTCAGACAAAGAGGTCGATCGATCCGCCGACGCTGGCGTCGGGAGTGGGTGCGACCGCGGGTTGGGGGAGCGCCTCGAGGAGCTGCGCGGCGCCGGATCGCTGCAGCTCCATCGCTTTCCGGAGGACGAGCAGCGAGGCGTGCGCCTGGAGGCGCGCCGCGCTGTTCGCGGCAGCCGCAGTGGCGATCGCGGTGACGTTCATCCGCAGTGCCGTCAGTCGCGGAAGTTGCCGAACTGCAGCGGGAAGTCGGTGATCTCCTTCTTCACCAGTGCGATCGCTTCCTGCAGGATGTCGCGCTTGGCCCCCGAGACGCGGATCGCTTCGCCCTGGATCGCGGCTTGCACCTTGAGCTTGCTGTCTTTGAGCAGCTTGACGATCTTCTTCGCGAGGTCCTGCTCGACGCCGACGCGGACCTTGAGCTCCTGCTTGAGCTTGTTGCCGCCGATCTTCTGCAGGTCGCCGTATTCGAGGCAGCGCACGTCGATCTTCTTCGCCGTCATTTCGGGCAGCAGGATCTGGCGCATCTGGTCGATCTGGAAGTCGCTGTCGCCGAACAGCGTCAACACTTTTTCGCCCTGCTCGACCCGCGCGTCGCTGCCCTTGAAGTCGTAGCGGCCGCTGATCTTGCGGTTGGCGACGTCGACCGCGTTCTTCAGCGAAGGCAGGTCGACTTCGGACATGATGTCGAAGGATGGCATGGCTCGCCTCCGGTCAGCCGAAGTGGCAGACGTAGTGGTACGGTTCGCCGGCGACTTCGATGTCGAAGCTGGAGTTGGCCGGCACGTTGAAGGACTCGCCGGCGCCGTAGTCTTTCCACTCGCTCATTTCACCGTTGGCGCCTTTCAGGCGCACGCGGCAGCTCCCGGCGACGCCTTCCATGATCTCGGGCGCGCCGGTGTTGAACGTCAGCGTCGCCGGCAGGATTACGCCGACGGACTTCTTCGTGCCGTCGGCCAGCACGATGCCGTGGCTCACGCATTTGCCGTCGAAATAGACGTTGGCCTTGGTGGCGACAGTGACGCCGTCGAACTTTTCGGTGAGGCTCATGATTGCTGCATTCCTATTCGATGCCGAGAAATCTCTGGATGAAACTCTTCGCGACGAAGCCGACGAAACCCAGACCGAGCGCGATGAACAGCCACACCGTGCCGTACCGGCCGGCTTTCGATTGCTTCGCGAGGTTGCCGATGATGAACAGCATGTACACGATCAGCGCAGTCAGCAGGATCTTGAGCGACCAGTCCTCGAACTCCGCGATCGTCAGTCCGAAGATGACTGCGTCGCCGTCCATCGATCGGCCTCCTTAGCCGCGCTTCGTCTTCGCGTTCGCGGCGATGCGCATGCGCAGTGCGTTGAGGCGGATGAAACCGTGCGCGTCCTTCTGGTTGTAGGCGCCCTGGTCGTCCTCGAACGTCGCGATCGTCGGGTCGAACAGCGAATCGGTCTTCGAGTCGCGGCCGGTGACGATGACGTTGCCCTTGTAGAGCTTGACGCGCACCCAGCCGTTGACCGATTCCTGCGTGTTGTCGATCAGGGCCTGCAGCGCGCGGCGCTCCGGGCTCCACCAGTAGCCGTTGTAGATCAGGCTCGCGTAGCGCGGCATCAGGTCGTCCTTGAGGTGCGCGACTTCGCGGTCGAGCGTCACGGATTCGATTGCCCGATGCGCCCGCAGCAGGATCGTGCCGCCCGGCGTCTCGTAGCAGCCGCGGCTCTTCATGCCCACGTAGCGGTTCTCGACGAGGTCGAGCCGGCCGATGCCGTGCTTGCCGCCGAGCTCGTTGAGCTTCGCGAGCAGCTCGTGCGCCTTCATGCGCGTGCCGTTGATCGCGACGAGGTCGCCGCGCTCGAATTCGAGGTCGACGTATTCAGCGGCATCAGGGGCGGCTTCCGGCGACACGGTCCAGCGCCACATCGATTCCTCGGCTTCCGCAGCCGGGTTCTCGAGGTGGCGGCCTTCGAAAGAGATGTGCAGCAGGTTCGCGTCCATCGAATACGGCGAGCCGCCCTGCTTGTGCTTCATCTCGATCGGGATGCCGTGCTTTTCGGCGTACGCGAGCAGCTTCTCGCGCGACAGCAGGTCCCATTCGCGCCACGGCGCGATGACTTTCACGCCCGGCATCAGCGCGTAGTAGCCGAGTTCGAAGCGGACCTGGTCGTTGCCCTTGCCGGTCGCGCCGTGCGACACCGCGTCGGCGCCGGTCGCGCGCGCGATCTCGATCTGGCGCTTGGCGATCAGCGGACGAGCGATCGACGTGCCGAGCAGGTATTCGCCTTCATAAACCGTGTTGCAGCGGAACATCGGGAAGACGAAGTCGCGCACGAACTCTTCGCGCAGGTCGTCGATGAAGATGTTGTCGGGCTTGATGCCGAACTTCAGCGCCTTGTCGCGCGCGGGCTCGAGCTCTTCGCCCTGGCCGAGGTCGGCCGTGAACGTCACCACTTCGCACTGATAGGTATCCTGCAGCCACTTCAGGATGACCGAGGTATCCAGCCCGCCCGAATAGGCAAGCACCGCTTTCTTGACGTCGCTCATGTCGATTTCCGCTTTTTCCGATTTCCGCTCAACAGACCGGCCGCAGCCGTGCGGTCTGCAGCCCGGACTTGCATAGACGCCGGCTAGTCTTCGACTTTGCCGAGCACCAGGTATTCCATCAGCGCTTTCTGGACGTGCAGGCGATTCTCCGCTTCATCCCACACGACCGACTGCGCGCCGTCGATGACGTCCGCCGTGACCTCCTCGCCACGGTGGGCGGGCAGGCAGTGCATGAACACCGCATCGGCGCGGGCCGCTGCCATCATTTCGGCGTCGACGCACCAGTCGGCGAAATCCTTCATCCGCTCGTCGTTTTCCGCTTCGAAACCCATCGACGTCCACACGTCGGTGGTGACGAGATCCGCGCCCTTGCACGCTTCCATCGGGTCGGCGAACTGCTCGAAATGACCGGTGCCGTACAGTCCGGCCCGTTCCGGCTCGACTTCGTAGCCGGGCGGCGTCGATACGTGAACGTTGAAGTCGAGCAGCTCGGCAGCCTGCAGCCAGGTGTTGCACATGTTGTTCGAATCACCGACCCAGGCGACCGTCTTGCCCTGGATCGAGCCGCGGTGCTCGATGAAAGTGTAGATGTCGGCGAGGATCTGGCACGGGTGGTATTCGTTCGTCAGCCCGTTGATGACCGGCACGCGCGAATGCGCGGCGAAGCGCTCGATGATGTCCTGCTCGAAAGTGCGGATCATCACGACGTCGCTCATGCGCGAGATCACCTGCGCCGCGTCTTCGACCGGCTCGCCGCGACCGAGCTGCGAGTCGCGGGTATTGAGGTAGATCGCCGAACCGCCGAGCTGCTGCATCCCGGCTTCGAACGACAGCCGCGTGCGCGTGCTGGCCTTCTCGAAGATCATCACCAGCGTGCGGTCGAACAGCGGGTGATACGGCTCGTAGCGCTTGAACTTGTCCTTGATCCAGCGCGTGCGGTCGAACACGTGCCGGTATTCGTCGCGCGTGAAATCCTTGAACTGCAGGTAATGCCTGGGTCTGGTCATCGCGCGCCCGTTCATTCGAGATGCTTGCGCACCAGCGGCGCGAGACGCGACACCAGTTCCTGGGCATCGGCCTCGGTAAATACCAGCGCCGGCAGCAGGCGGATGACGCGGTCGGCGGTGACGTTGATCAGCAGGCCGGCGTCCAGCGCCTGGCGGACCAGGTCGCCGCAGGGGCGATCGAGCTCGATGCCGATCATCAGGCCGCGGCCGCGGATCTCGACGACGCCGGAAAGCCCTGCGAGCGCTTCGTGCAAACCGGCACGGATCGCGTCGCCGACCTTGACGGCGTTGGCCATCAGCCCGTCGTCCTCGATCGTCGCGAGCGTCTCGAGGCCCGCAGCGCAGGCGAGCGGATTGCCGCCGAAAGTCGAACCGTGATTGCCCGGGCCGAACAGGCCGGCGGCGCGCCCGGCGGTGACGCATGCGCCGATCGGCACGCCGGAACCGAGGCCCTTCGCGAGCGTCATCACGTCGGGGGTCACGCCGCCTTGCTGGAAACCGAACCAGCTTCCGGTGCGCCCCATGCCGCACTGGACTTCGTCGCAGATCAGCAGCCAGCCGCGCTCGTCACAGATCGCGCGCAGCTCGCGCTGGAAAGTTTCGTCGGCGATATTGACGCCGCCCTCGCCCTGGATCATTTCGAGCATGACCGCGACGACGTTGTGATTGTGCTCGCCGACCGTGCGGATCGCGCCGATGTCCTTGTACGGCACGCGCAGGAAACCGGACACCAGCGGCTCGAAGCCGGCCTGCGTCTTGCGGTTGCCGGTCGCCGACAAGGTCGCCAGCGTGCGCCCGTGGAAAGCGTTTTCCATGACGATGATCGCCGGCTGGTCGATGCCTTTGCGGTGTCCATAGAAACGCGCGAGCTTGATCGCGGCCTCGTTGGCTTCGCAGCCGGAGTTGCAGAAGAACACTTCATCCATGCCCGATACCGCGGCGAGCCGGTCGGAGAGTTCTTCCTGCAGGGGGATGCGGTAGAGGTTCGACGTGTGCAGCACCTTCGCCGCCTGACCGGCGATCGTGCGCACCAGACGGGGGTGGTTGTGACCGAGTGTCGACACGGCGATCCCGGACAGGGCGTCCAGATAACGCTTGCCCGTCTCATCGAAGAGCCAGACCCCTTCGCCGTGCGTGAATGCGACCGGCAATCTGGCGTAGGTATTCATGAGATGCGACATGGAGGACCCCGATCAGGATGAAGCAGAAATGCACACGGCGGCACTCGCCGCCGTGAATAATCGAAGGATCGATGTTAAGCGAAAAATGTGCGCCTTGTACAGATTGCGAGCCTCCGCCGCGGCGCCGGCTCGCCGCGGCACGACACCCGCATCATGAAACCGTCAGCCACGACATGAAATCGCAAAGCGTGTTTTCTGCTAGAATCCGCCGCGTCTTTCGCGGTCCCCACAACACCGGCTCGAGCCGGGACACCGCCTTCTGAAAATTCCCTCAGCCGCCGGGTTGCGCCACATGAGCCAATTGATCGAAAGCTTCGTCATCATCGGGGTCACGCGAGAGGGAAAGACTTTCCGCCCGAGCGACTGGGCCGATCGCCTGTGCGGCATCATGTCGGCGTTCGGCGCGGATCACCGCATGATGTATTCGCCCTACGTGCGCCCGGGCTGCACGCTCAAAGGGCACAAGGCGGTGCTGGTCGATGCGAGGCTGCACGACATCGAGCCGCTCGCCTACAAATTCCTGACCAACTTCGCCAAAGACAACGACCTGGTCGTCGACCGGATCGACGACGAGCAGGTCAAGATCTGATTCTCCGCGCAGCCCTGCCCGCCGCCCGGCCTTTTTCGGCCCGAAGCAGAAGCGGGCATTGAACCGTGGCCGCGGCGGACGGGACGCGGAAAATAAAAACGGCGACCCGAAGTCGCCGTTTTTATTTGCTGCCAGCCGGGTGTGAAGATCAGGCGGCCATCGCCTTGATCGCGGCCGACAGGCGGCTCTTGTGGCGAGCGGCCTTGTTCTTGTGGATGATCTTCTTGTCCGCGATGCTGTCGATGGTGCTCATCGAGGTGCGGAACGTCGCTTGTGCCGCCGCCTTGTCGCCACCCACGACGGCCTTTTGCACAGCCTTGATCGCGGTACGCAGACGTGAACGCAGGCTGCCATTGTGAGCGCGGGCCACGACCGCCTGACGGGCGCGCTTGCGGGCTTGTGCCGAATTGGCCATAGATGTTCTTCCGTTGGTTGGTTCTTGAAAACGCGCGAGTCTACCGATTCGGGCTGCCCGATGCAAGTGCGCCGCGGGCCTTCAGCCGTTATCATCCCCCCCTTTTGGCTACCCCAGATGAATCTGCTGCGCGCCCTCGCCACCGTAAGCGGCATGACCCTGTTGTCGCGCATCCTGGGGTTCGTCCGCGATTTCGTCATTGCCCGGGCATTCGGCGCCGGGATCGCGACCGACGCTTTTTTCGTCGCGTTCCGTCTGCCGAACCTGCTGCGGCGCATGTTCGCCGAAGGGGCCTTCTCGCAAGCCTTCGTGCCGATCCTCGCCGAATACCGGAACCGCCAGGGGCCCGACGAGGCGCACCGGCTCGTCAATCGCGTCGCGACGGCGCTCGGGCTCGCGGTGACGGCAGTGTCGGTGCTCGGCATTCTCGCGTCGCCGTGGATCATCCACGTCACGGCACCCGGGTTCGCGGCGAATCCGGACAAGTTCGCGCTGACCGTCGAGCTGACGCGCATCACCTTCCCCTACATCCTGTTCATGTCGCTCGTCGCGCTCGCCGGCGGCGTGCTCAACACCTGGAGCCGCTTCGCGATTCCCGCTTTCACGCCGGTGCTGCTGAACCTGTCGTTCATCGGCATGGCGCTGTTCGCCGCGCCGTACTTCGACCCGCCTGTGCTCGCGCTCGGCTGGGCGGTGTTCATCGGCGGCGTGCTGCAGCTGATGCTGCAGCTGCGCCCGCTCGCGCGCCTCGGGCTGCTGCCGCGCTTCGACCTCAATCTGTCGGATCCCGGCGTGCGGCGCATCGCGAAGCTGATGGGACCGGCGATGCTCGGTGTGTCGGTGAGCCAGGTTTCGCTGATCATCAACACCGTCTTCGCGTCGTTTCTGCCCAGCGGCAGCGTGTCGTGGCTGTACTACGCGGACCGCCTGATGGAATTCCCCGCCGGACTGCTCGGCGCAGCACTCGGGACGATCCTGCTGCCGAGCCTGTCGAAGCTGCATGCCGACGAACAGCCCGAAGCTTTTTCGTCGCTGCTCGACTGGGGCCTGCGGCTGACGCTGATGCTGACGCTGCCGGCGGCGCTGGCGCTGGCGTTGCTCGCGGTGCCGCTGATCTCGACGCTGTTCCAGCACGGCGCCTTCACTGCCGCCGACGTGATGCAGACGCGCCTCGCACTGATCGCGTACAGCGTCGGCCTCGCGGGGCTGATCCTCGTGAAGATCCTCGCACCGGGCTTCTATGCGCGTCAGGACATCCGCACGCCGGTGAAGATCGCGCTGCTGACGCTCGCGGCGACGCAGCTGATGAACCTCGCATTCATCGTGCCGCTGCAGCACGCCGGGCTCGCGCTGTCGATCGGCCTCGCGTCGCTGCTCAACGCCGGGCTGCTGTATCGCGGACTGAGGCGGCGCGGCGTGTACCGGCCGCAGCCGGCGTGGGGCACGTTCTGGCTGCGGCTCGCGGGCGGGCTGGTGGTGCTCGGCACCGTGCTGTGGTTCGGCCGCGGCGACGATGCGTGGTGGCTGGCCGAAGGCGGGCTGGCGCGCGTGCTGCGGCTGTCGGCAGTCGTCGCGGCCGGCGTGACGGCATATTTCGCGACACTTCTGGCGCTCGGCTTTCGCCTGCGCGATTTTCGCCGCCGTGCTGCATAAGGGCTGCATAAGGGCTGCACAAGGGCTGCACAAGGGCTGCGCAAGGGCTTCCTCCGGACCGACGTCGGTCCGGAGGCAGGCCGCCGATCACCGCATCGCGCTCTACAATGAATCCATCCCGGCTTTCCCGCCGCCCCACCGAAGGAGCCCAAGGGCATGAAACTGACGAGCCAGAGCTTCACCGACAACGCCACGATTCCCGGCGAATTCGCCTTCTGCATTCCGGCCGCCGCCGGGCACGTATGCCTCGGCCGCAACCTCAACCCGCACCTGGCGTGGACCAGCATCCCGTCCGGAACCCGGTCGTTCGCGCTGATCTGCCATGACCCGGATGTTCCAAGCAAGGGCGACGACGTCAATCAGGAAGGACACGTCGTGCCGGCGAGTCTGCCGCGCGTCGATTTCTTTCACTGGGTGCTGGTGGATCTTCCCGCGGAGCTGCGCGAAATCGCCGCCGGCAGCTTCTCGGCGGGCGTCACCCCCGCCGGCAAGCCCGGACCGCAGGCCCCGCACGGGCGGCACGGAATCAACGATTACACGGCATGGTTCGCCGGCGACGAGTCGATGCGCGGCGACTACTACGGCTACGACGGCCCCTGCCCGCCGTGGAACGACGAGCTGGTGCACCATTACGTCTTCACGCTGTACGCGCTCGACGTCGAATGCATCGCGCTCGAAGGCCGCTTCGGCGGCGCCGAAGTGCGCAACGCGCTCGCGGGCCACGTGCTCGCCGAGGCGAAGCTGACCGGCCTCTACAGCCTGAATCCCGCGCTGGAGCACCGCGCGCGGTGACGCAGGCAGGCGTCGCAAGCGCCCGTCACGGACGGTACGGCGCGAGGAGGCGCGGCACGCCAGGCAGCGCGAAACGCGGGTAATCCGGCAGTCCGCCGGCAAAACACGCCGGCATTTCACCCTCGATCAGCGGGCGCAGGTACGCCCGCGCGGCATCGGTGACGTGCAGCCCGTCGGCGCGAATGAAGGCCGCAGGCACCTGGCGTTCGAGGTTCGCGATCGCGGCCACCGCGACGGGCGCCACGTCCCAGCGGTACGGCGCGCCGGCGAGACGGCGGATCGCGGCCATCACGCCGTCGCGCCCCGCCAGCGCGTACTCCACCGCCGCCTGCCCGACCGCGCGAGCCTGCGCGTAGTCGGTCGCCGACACCAGGTGGCCGGCCGCGCGCTGCAGGTAGTCCGGGATCGCCCAGTGATGCTTGTAGCCCAAGCGTGCGTGGATCAGGCGCGCGATGCACTGCCCGGCGCCGCCGAGCTGGACATGGCCTTTCGCATCCTCGTTCTGCTCCATCAGCAGCGAGCCGTCGGCGCGGCGGATGCCTTCGGATACGGTGATCGCGCAATAGCCCAGACGCGACACCGTGGACCGCACTGCCGCGAGGAACACTTCCTCGTCGAACGGCACTTCGGGCATCAGGATGACATGCGGCGGCTCGTCGTCGTTGCGCGCGGCAAGCGCGGTCGCCGCGGCGAGCCAGCCGGCGTTGCGCCCCATGACTTCCAGGACGAACGCGCGCCCGACGCGGCTCGTCATCGCCGCCAGATCGAGCCCGGCTTCGAGCATCGACGTCGCCGCGTACTTCGCTGCGGAGCCGAAACCGGGCGAACAGTCCGTGCCTTCGAGGTCGTTGTCGACCGTCTTCGGCACCCCGACGCAGACCAGCGGATAGCCGCGATCGGCTGCCGCGCGCGACACTTTCGCGACCGTGTCCATCGAACCGTTGCCGCCGTTGTAGAGGAAATAACCGATGTCGTGCGCCGCGAACACCGCGAACAGGCGGTCGTACTGGTCGCGGTTCGCCTCCGGCGCGTCGAGGTCGAAGCGGCACGAGCCGAACGCGCCGCCCGGCGTGCCGGCGAGGCGGCGCAGATCGGCGGCCGACAGCGGCGCGGTGTCGATCAGGTCTTCGTCGAGCGCGCCGAGAATGCCGTGACGCGCAGCGAGCACCCGCCCGATCGCGTCGGCGCGCGCCCGCGCGGCTTCGATGACGCTTGCCGCGGTCGCGTTGATGACCGCGGTCACGCCGCCCGACTGGGCATAGAGCAGGTTGGCTTTGTTCATCACGGTCCAGAAACGCAAACGCGGCGAGGAACGGGAAAGACTCCCGCCGCTCGCCGCGCCAGGCGGGAAAAATCCGGTTTACTTCAGCGCCGCGAAAGCCCGCGCGGTGATTTCGTCCACCGCTCCGAGACCGCTGATCTTGCGCACTTTCGGCGCGCCCGGCTGCCCCGACGCGGCCCACTTCGAGTAGTACTCGACGAGCGGCTTGGTCTGCGAATGATAGACCTCGAGGCGCTTCGCGACCGTCTCCTCGCGGTCGTCGTCACGCTGCACGAGGTCCTCGCCGGTGAGGTCGTCCTTGCCGGCGACTTTCGGCGGATTGTACTTGACGTGATAGGTGCGCCCCGACGCCAGGTGCGCGCGCCGCCCGCTCATGCGCTCGATGATCTCGCTGTCGGGCACGTCGATTTCGAGGACGAAGTCGATCGGCACCCCGGCTTCCTTCATCGCCTCGGCCTGCGGAATCGTCCGCGGGAAGCCGTCGAACATGTAGCCGGACTTGCAATCGTCTTCCTTCAGGCGGTCCTTGACGAGGCCGATGATGATGTCGTCGGACACGAGCCCGCCCGCATCCATGACTTTCTTCGCCTCGACGCCCAGCGGCGTTCCGGCCTTGACGGCGGCGCGCAGCATGTCGCCGGTGGAAATCTGCGGAATGCCGAACTTCTCTTTGATGAAGTTCGCCTGCGTACCTTTCCCCGCGCCCGGCGGTCCCAACAGAATCAGACGCATACATCTCTCTCCCAGTCAGGCGGCCGATGCTGCCGGCCGCGTCGTTATGCAAAAAAGAACTGCAAACAAAAGCCGCAAAACTTAGCCGACTCGTTCGTGCCGGTCAAACGCCGCCCGCACGCGCTCGAGGTCTTCGGGCGTGTCGACGCCCGCGGCCGGCGCAACTTCGACAGGCATCACCCGGATCCGGTGTCCGTGCCACAGCGCGCGCAGCTGTTCGAGCGCTTCCCATTGCTCGAGCGGCGACGGAGCGAGGCTCGCGTAGCAGCGCAGGAACGCGACGCGGTACGCGTACAGGCCGACGTGGCGCAGCACCGGCAGGCCGGCGGGAAGCTCGTCGCGCGCCGTGGCGAACGCATCGCGCGCCCACGGGATCGGGGCGCGCGAGAAATACAGCGCGTGGTCGTGCGCGTCGCAGACGACTTTGACGACGTTCGGGTTGAAGAACTCGGCAGCGACATGCAGCGGGTGCGCGGCGGTCGCGATCGCCGCGACCGGGTCGTCGGCGAGCGCCTGGGCCACGGCCGCGATCAGCTTCGGCTCGATCAGCGGTTCGTCGCCCTGGACGTTGACGACGATGTCGTCGGCGCTCCAGCCCAGCGCGTCGACGACTTCGGCGAGCCGGTCGGTACCGCTCGGGTGGTCTTCGCGCGTCATCAGCGCGTCGCCGCCGGCTGCGCGGACCGCGTCGAATACCGCCGGGTGGTCGGTGGCGACCCACACCGACGCGGCGCCGGCGCGGCGCGCCTGCTCGAGCACGCGCACGACCATCGGCTTGCCGGCGATGTCGGCAAGCGGCTTGCCCGGAAGCCGGCTCGACGCGTGGCGCGCCGGGATGACGACGTGGAACGCAGCCATCAGCGGCGCCGCAAGGCGTCGACTTCTTCGGCGCCGAGCTGGCGCGCTTCCTCTTCGAGCATCACCGGGATGCCGTCGCGGACCGGAAAGCCGAGGCGGTCGGCCTTGCACACCAGTTCCTGCTTGTCCTTGACGAAGTCGAGCGGGCCTTTGCAGATCGGGCACACGAGGATTTCAAGCAGTCGGGCGTCCATGCGTCAGTTTCTCCAGGATACGTTCGGTGGCGCCCGCAGCGAGATGCGCTTTCACCGGGAACTCCCAAGTGTCGGCGGACGCGAAAGACGCGCATTTTACCGCATCCTTGCTGGTGAGGATTTTCGGCTCGCCCGGTGCGAAATCGAGGTCCGCGGCAGTGAAGGGATGATGATCGGGAAACGGGTGCGGCACGACGTCGAGCCCCAGCGCCGCCAACTGGGCGAAGAAACGCTCCGGGCGGCCGATGCCGGCGATGCCGTGCACGCGCCTGCCGCGAAACGTTTCGGCATTGCAGCACGCGCCGCCGTCGAGGCGGCGGAATTCGGCGCCTTCGAGATGCATCGCAAAGACCGCACGCCCGCCGAGAAGCGACGACAGCGCGGGCGACAGTGCGCCATGGGCGACGACGATATCCACGTCGCGCAGCCGCCCCGGCCCTTCGCGCAGCGGCCCCGCCGGCAGCAGCCAGCGGTTGCCGAGCGTGCGTTCGTCGACGACCGCGATTTCGACGTCGCGCGCGAGCCGGTAATGCTGCAAGCCGTCGTCGGCGACGATCACGTCACATTCGGGATGGGCCTGCAGCAGTTTGAGCGCCGCGGCCGGGCGATCGGCGCCGACGGCGACCGGCGATGCGGTGAGCCGCGCGAGCAACACCGGCTCGTCACCGAACAGCCGTACCTCGCCGTGCGGCGGGACGATCACGGCGCCGGCGACTTTGCCGCCATAGCCGCGGCTGACGATGCCCGGCGTGAAGCCCGCGTCCCGCAGCCGGGCGACGAGCCATTCGACGACCGGTGTCTTGCCGCTGCCCCCGACCGCGATGTTGCCGACGACAACGACCGGCACCGGAAGGCGTACCGCCCGCCGGACGCGGAGCTTGAACAACTGCCGGCGCGCGGCCGCAAGCAGCAGGAACAGGCCCGACAGCGGCAGCAGCAGCACGGCCGCGAGCGAGCGGGTCTGCCAGAACGCCGGCGCGTTGCGCGGCATCGCTCAGAACGACCGGGCCGGTCCCCGGCGGGAAAAGGCAGCGGCCGGCGTCACTGGGGCGGCGCCTGGATCGCGAACGTGATGTGCGACAGGCCTGCACGCTGCGCCGCCTGCATCGCGTTGATGACACTTTGATGGGCGGCCTTGGCGTCGGCATTGATGACGACGACCGGCTCATCCTTCCCCGCAGGAACCGCCTGCCCGAGCGCCGCGGCAATCGCGTCGATGTCCTTGCCTTCGACCGGCTGCCGGTTGACGAGGATGTCGCCGCTGGCGCTCACCGCGATATCGATCTGGTCGGGCATCGTCTCGGCCGTCTGCGCTTCACCGGTCGGCAGGTTGATCTCGAGGCCCGAGACTTTCGAGAACGTCGTCGTCAGCACGAGGAAGATGATCAGGACGAGCATGATGTCGATGAGCGGGATCAGGTTGATCTCCGGCTCTTCCTGGCGTCGGCCGCGCTGGAAGTTCACGTGCGTTCTCAGGCGCGACGCTCGCCGTGCACGACTTCGACGAGCCTGATCGCCTGCTGCTCCATTTCGATGACGAAGCTGTCGACGAGAGCGCGGAAATGGCGCCAGAAAATCGTCGCCGGGATCGCGATGATCAGGCCCAGGCCGGTGGAGTTGAGCGCGGTCGAGATGCCCTGCGCGAGTTGCTGCGGGTTCGTCCCGGCGGCGCTTTGCGACGCGAAGATGTCGATCATGCCGACGATGGTGCCGAAAAGCCCCATCAGCGGGCTGATCGCGGCGATCGTGCCGAGGGTCGTCAGGAAGCGTTCGAGTTCGTGCGCGACGACGCGCCCGCTTTCCTCGATCGCCTCCTTCATGACTTCGCGGGAGCTGTTGACGTTGCGTAATCCGGCGGCGAGCACTTTCCCGAGCGGCGAATGGGCTGCGACGCGGTTCGCCATTTCACCCGATACGCCTTTCTGGCGCAGATCCGCGAGCACCTTGTCGAGCAGGTCGGGAGGAGCGATTCTGGAGCGGCGCAGCGTCGTCACGCGCTCGATGATGAGCGCCAGGGCGATCACCGATGCCAGCAACAGCGGCCAGATCGGCCAGCCCGAGGCCTGTATGAGCGCGAACACGCGAGAAGACTCCCCTTTGCAAAGGCGGAACTCTAGCGTTCGCATGCGGGCAGGGCAAGCTCGAACAGTTGGGCAGCGGGCCTCGAAGAATCCACAAAAGCTGTGGATAAGTGTGTGGATTTTTCGCGGATAGCGCCCCGAAACTCTGTCGCGTCAAGCCAATGGCCACTTCGATCAAAAAATGGGCAACTTAATTCTTCTTTTTTATCAATAACTTAAAAATACGACCTTGAATCGAAAGGGTTTTCCTGATCGGGATTGACACGGCGCGGCGCTTGTGGATTCCGCTACAATCCGCGCATGCAAACCGAGCTCCCGCATGGCGACGGGGATCCGCGCCGTCTCCCTTCGGCCGGCACCGTACTGAGCGTCGCCGAACTCAACCGGCTCGCGCGCCAGACGCTCGAATCCCGTTTTCCGCTGCTGTGGGTCGGCGGTGAACTGTCGAACCTGACTCGCGCGCCGTCGGGCCACCTGTACTTCACGCTGAAAGACGCGCAGGCGCAGGTTCGCTGCACGATGTGGCGCAATCGCGCCCAGTTGCTGCCGTTCCGGCCCGAAAACGGCATGCGCGTCGAAGCCCGCGCACTGGTGACGCTGTATGAGGTGCGCGGCGATTTCCAGCTCGGCATCGAAGCGCTTCGCCAAGCCGGCGTCGGCAATCTTTTCGAAGCTTTCGTGCGCCTCAAGGACAGACTCGCTGACGAAGGACTGTTCGACGCGGCCCTCAAGCGGCCGCTGCCGCGCTACCCGCGACGCATTGGCGTCGTCACGTCGCCGGCAGCGGCCGCGTGGCACGATGTGCTCGCGACGCTGCGACGACGCGCGCCCCACCTCGAAGTCGTGCTGTACCCGGCTCCGGTCCAGGGAGATGCGGCCAGAACACGACTGGCGCAGGCGCTGCGCGTTGCCTCGGCGCGCGCCGCAACGGATGGCATCGACCTGCTGCTGCTGGTGCGCGGCGGCGGCGGCATCGAGGATCTGTGGGCGTTCAACGACGAAAACCTCGCCCGGGCGATCCGCGCGTGCCCGGTGGCGGTCGTCAGCGGCATCGGACACGAGACCGACTTCACGATCGCCGATTTTGCTGCCGACCTGCGCGCGGCCACTCCGACCGGCGCGGCCGAACTCGCGAGCGCCGGCTACCACGAAGCCTGTGGGCGAATCACTTCGCTCGGCCGCACGCTTTCGGCAGCGTTGCACTATCGTCTCGACACGCTCGCGCAGCGCATCGACCGCGCCGCCCTGCGCCTCGTCCACCCGCGCGAACGCCTCGCGGCGGCACAAGAACGCACCGCCCGCCTCCGCGTCCGGCTCGCTGCCGCGATGAGCCGGCGTCTCGAGCGCCTGCAGGCCCGCAACGAGCAGCTTTGCCTTCGCCTCGAGGCGCGCCGGCCCGACCTCGACCGCGAGGCCGAACGCTGCGCCCGCCTTGCAAACCGCCTCGCGCTCGCCGCAGATCGCCTGATCGACCGGCCTCGCGCACGCTTGGAAGGCCTCGCCGCCCATCTTCAGCACCTCGCGCCGCACGCCGTGCTGGCGCGCGGCTACAGCATCACGCGGGATGCCGACGGACGCATCGTGCGCACCGCGGCAGGCGTCGGCGCCGGCGAAAAGGTATCGGTAGAACTGGCCACCGGCCGACTTCATGCTACGGTGAACAGCACGGACGCATGACGCGGACAACGCGCGCTTGTGGCAGGACCCTGTCCACGGAGTCGCCGTTCCGGCATTGCCACTATCATCAAAGCCCGCCTAGAATCGTCAGGCTTGTAGCCCAACAACCTGAATTGCAACAGGAGAGAGAAAAATGGAACATACCCTGCCTCAGCTGCCCTACGCGAAAGAAGCGCTGGCCCCGCACATCTCCGCCGAGACGATGGAATTCCACTACGGCAAGCATCATCAGGCGTACGTGACGAACCTGAACAACCTGATCAAGGGCACCGAATTCGAGAACCTCGATCTCGAGGCGATCGTCAAGAAGGCGCCGGCCGGCGGCCTCTACAACAACTCCGCCCAGGTCTGGAACCACACGTTCTTCTGGAATTGCATGAAGCCCAACGGCGGCGGCGAACCGGCGGGCTCGCTGGCCGACGCGATCAAGGCCAAGTGGGGTTCGTTCGAAGACTTCAAGAAGACCTTCACGACCTCCGCCGTCGGCAACTTCGGCTCCGGCTGGACCTGGCTCGTGAAGAAAGCCGACGGCAGCGTCGATATCGTCAACATGGGCGCGGCAGGCACGCCGCTGACGACCGGCGACAAGCCGCTGCTGTGCATCGACGTGTGGGAACACGCCTATTACATCGACTACCGCAACCGCCGCCCGGACTTCGTCGCCGCGTTCCTGAACAATCTCGTGAACTGGGACTTCGCGTCGAAGAATTTCGCCGCCTGAGCGCGCTGTTTTACCCCCCTTCGACGGGGTGCGCAGAAAACGGAACGGCCGGTCGACATCCCGTCGACCGGCCGTTTTGCCTGAAGCGGAAGCCCTCGCCGCTATGCGACCAGGCCTTCGGCCTTCATCGCCTCCTGCACCTTCGGCCGCTGCGCGACGCGGGCGATGAACGCCTCAATGTTCGGCCACTTCGCGACGTCGATCTTCAGCATCCCCGTCCAGTTGAGCACCGTGAACAGATACGCGTCGGCGGCCGTGAAAGTGTCCCCGGTGACGAACTGCTTTCCGGCGAGGATCTTTTCCAGCGCATCGAGGCGGCGCTCGATCGTGCCGAGTTGCACCTGCCTCAACTCCGACGTCATCGCCGGATTGAACAGCGCCCCGATCTGCTTGTGGATTTCGGTGGCGACGAAATTGAGCGCCTCCATCTGGTGGTAACGCTCCATCGTGCCGGGTTTCGGCACCAGCCCCGATTCGGGTTTCTGGTCGGCGAGGTATTGGCAGATGACCCCGACTTCCGTGAGCACTTCGCCATTGTCGAGCACCAGCGCCGGCACGTAGCCTTTCGGATTGATCTTCCAGTAGTCGTCGCCCCCGGCAGTCTTCTTCGTCGGGATATCGACTTTTTCCAGTTCGATCGCGAGGCCGAGCTCGCGCGAGACGATATGCGGCGCCAGCGAGCATGCTCCGGGGGAATGATAGAGCTTCATCGACGTCTCCTTCGAGGGAATTGAATCCTGAGGTGCTGCGCGTTCGGGTGCCTGGACGTTCCGTCCGCCCCAGGCCGGGCAGCGAAAACTCTAACACAGGGTAAAAGAATGCCCCACACTATGCGCGCGAGCCCCGCTCGACGGATCATCGCCCCGCTGTTGCCCTCCAGGAGCAGACGACCATGAACGTGCGCAATCCTTCGCCCGCGACGCCCCCGACAATTCCGGAACCGCCCTCACGCAGCCGCAATCCGCTCGACATCAAGGTCCATGCCGCGCTGGCGCGGGCGACGTCGTCGGTTTCCCCGATGTCCCTGCTGCTCGCGAGCATCGACTGGGCCGGGCACCTGGCCGGTTCGCCAGGCAAACGGCTCGAGCTCGTCAACCTCGCCCTCGAACAGAACCGCCGCCTGGTGCGCTACGTCCGCGAACTCGCCCGTGCGCTGCCGGGTTCGCCCGCGCATGAATGCATCGAGCCTCCGGCGCGCGACCGGCGCTTCATCGCCGACGAATGGCATCACTGGCCATTCAACCTGATGCACCAGTCCTTCCTGCTCGCCGACGAATGGTGGCAGGCGGCGACGCGCGGCGTTCCCGGCGTCTCCCGGCATCACGAGAACGTCATCTCGTTCACCGCACGGCAGTGGCTCGACGTGTTTTCACCGGGCAATTATCTCCCGACGAATCCGCTCGTGCTCAAACGCACCGCCGAGCAGGGAGGAACGAACCTGTGGCGGGGACTGGTGAATGCGCTGGACGATCTCGAGCGCGTCGCGACCGGCCACCCTCCGGCCGGCGCCGAAGATTTCGTCGTCGGCCGCGATGTCGCCGTGACGCCGGGCAAAGTGGTGCTGAAGAACCGTCTGATCGAGCTGATCCAGTACGCGCCGACGACCGAAAAAGTCCATCCCGAACCGGTCCTGATCGTGCCGGCGTGGATCATGAAGTACTACATCCTCGATCTCTCACCGCACAATTCGCTCGTGAAGTATCTCGTCGACCAGGGACACACGGTGTTCTGCATCTCGTGGAAGAACCCCGGCGCCAAAGAGTCCGACCTCGACATGGAAGACTACGTGCAGTCCGGCTTCCATGCCGCGCTCGCCGCGGTCAATGCGATCGTCCCCGACCGCAAGGTGCATGCCGCCGGCTACTGTCTCGGCGGCACGCTGCTGTCGATCGCCAACGCGGCGATGGCGCGCGACGGCGACGAGCGGCTCGCGTCGATGACGCTGTTCGCCGCGCAGACCGATTTCACCGAGCCGGGCGAGCTGGCGCTTTTCATCGACGAAAGCGAAGTCAGCCTGCTCGAAGCCCAGATGGCCGAAACCGGCTATCTCACCGCCGGGCAGATGGCCGGCGCGTTCCAGTTGCTGCGTTCGTACGACCTGCTGTGGTCGCGCATGGTCGGCGAGTACCTGATGGGCGAGCGCGCGCCGATGAACGACCTGATGGCGTGGAACGCCGACCCGACGCGCATGCCCGCGCGCATGCACACGCAGTACCTGCGGCTGCTGTTTCTCAACGACGACCTGAGCGAAGGGCGTTACCCGGTCGGCGGCAAGCCCGTTGCGCTGAGCGACATCGACACACCGATTTTCTGTGTCGGCACGGTCACGGACCACGTCGCGCCGTGGCGGTCGGTCCACAAGCTGCATTACCTGACCCCGGCGGAAATCACCTTCGTGCTGACGAGCGGCGGCCACAATGCCGGCATCGTCAGCGAGCCCGGCCGCGCACGACGGCACTTCCAGATCCTCGAGCGACCGGTTGGTGGCAACTATGTCTCACCGGACGAGTGGCTCGCGAGCGCGCCACGACACGAAGGATCGTGGTGGCCGGAGTGGGTTGCCTGGCTGAAGGCGCGCTCGGCGGCCCCCGTCGCCCCACCGACACTGGGGGCACCGCAGTCCGGTTACCCCGTCCTCGAGGACGCTCCCGGCCAGTACGTGCGGGAAAAATAGGCATTTGCCGGCCTCCATGGCCGTCCCGTTCGCCCCTTCCAAAAAGGAGGTCGCCATGCATTTCGACACGCGTGCGTCGCTGGCGCTGTACAAGACGAATCTCGAACTGTACTTGCGCCTGTGCGCGCTGCACCGGGAAAACAGCCTGCGCTGGATCGACGCGAGCACGCATTCGATCGACACTTGCAGCGCCGAACTCGAGACCGTCGTCGGTCGCATGCTCGCTGCGGGCGACTGGTCGGCGATGACGCTGGCGGCCGGCGAAACGCCATGGAAAGCCGCGCAGCACCAAGTCAATGCCGTGCAGCACCTCGCCGAAACGATGATCGGCAGCCAGAGCGCTTTCGTTACGGCGGTGCAGGAAGCTTTGTCGACGTGGCAGCGGGACGCCGCCGCGGCGCTGCGGGAGACGACCGGCGCAATGCCGCTCAGCACGACTTTGCGCGACCTGATCGAGGATTATGTGCCGTCGGTGTCGACGCCGCCGCAAGCTGCGGCGGCCAGGCCTTCGCGCGCGCGCAAGGCGCACTGAAGCGTCTTCCGGGTCCTGCGGGAGGAAATCCCGCGGCAGCGACGCGAGGCGGGCGGCGCCGACGGAGCGCTCGCGCCGCGCTCAGACGCCGCGGTCGCCGGCGATGTAGTGTTCGAGCTGCTCGATGATGAAGCGCTGCTCCGCGACGATGCTTTTCACCAGGTCGCCGATCGACACGATGCCGACCACCTTGCCCGCTTCGACGACGGGAAGATGGCGAAGCCGCTTTTCGGTCATCAGCGCCATGCATTCCTCGTTGGTCTGGTGCAAACCCACATACATGACCGGCGACGACATGATCGCGCGCACCCGCAGATCCCTCGACGAACGCGCGAGCAGGATGACTTTGCGCGCGTAGTCGCGTTCGCTGACGATGCCGACGAGCCGCCCGGCTTCCATGACGAGGAGCGCGCCGACGTTGTGTTCGGCCATCCGTTCGAGCGCCTCGAACACCGACGCGTCGGGGCCGATCGTGTGGACGCGCGGATCGCGCTTCTCCTTCAGAATGGCGGCGACGCTTTTCACGGGCTTCTCCCCGGCGAATCGGCTGATAGTTGATCGTAGCTGTTCGAGGCCGGCGTTGCCAGCGGCCCGCGTTGCCACTGGCGCGAAGCCTCGGCGCGCAGCGACGCTGTTTTTTCGGACCTCGGCCAAGTGACCCCACCCAACGGCCGCGGATGCTCTAACATTCGCACCAATGAATCGGCCATTGCTTTCCGGAATTTCCCTCATGCTCCAGCGCACGCGTTTTCTTTCGGTCATTGCTGTCGTCGGACTGCTCCTCGCCGGCTGCTCGTCTCCCCAGCCCGTCTACCGTACCGAAACTTTCGAACCCGAGTCCCCGTTCGTCAACTGGAGCACGCAGGAACCGCCTGTCGCATGCGACGTGGGCAAGCGCGCGCTGCTCAGCCAGGGTTACCGCATCGACAGCGCGAATCCGACGAGCATCCGCGGCGAGAAATTCTTCCAGCCGAAGGCGGACCATGGGATAACGCTCCACATCACGCTGGTGTGCCTGCCCAGCAACGTCGGAACGGTCCTGTACGCCAATGCGCTGCAGACGCGTTACGAGCTGAAGTCGAGTTCGAACAGCACCGGCGTCAGCGTCGCAGGCGTCGGCTCGATTTCGCTGCCGTGGACGGCGCACAAGGAAGCGCTGGTGAAAGTCGGCGAGGAAACCGTCGCCGACCCGGACTTCTATCGACGGCTTTTCGCCCTCATCGACGCCCTCGACGCCTGACCTCCGCAGTTCGCGGGACCTTCCCGCGATCGCTCAGGCTTGCCCGTGCTGCGCGAGGACCGTTTCAGCGGGCCTGGCTTCGGCCGGCTTGTGCGTCGCCTCCAAGGTCGCCGCGCGGGCACGCAACTGCCCGCAGCCGCCATCGACATCCTGCCCTGCCGAATGACGCAGCTTCGTCAGGATCCCGCGCCGATGCAGGTGACGCGCCATTGCCGCGGCGTGCTCCCACGAAGGACGGGCGAAACCCGTGCCGGCGACGCTGTTGTACGGGATGAAGTTCATCACTGCGTACTTGCCGGCGAGCAGCCGAACGATGCCGTCGAGTTCCTCGTCGTCGTCGTTGACGCCTGCAAGCAACGTCCATTGATACTGGATCGGATAGCCCGTCGCGCGAGCGTAGGTTTCACCGAGCTCGACGAGTTCGGCCGGGTCGATGCGTGGCGCGCGCGGCATGAGCTCCGTGCGCAGCGCGGCGCGAGTCGTGTGCAGCGACAGCGCGAGCGCCGGCTTGACCTTTCCCTGCGGCAGCCGCTCGAACACGCGCCGGTCGCCGACGGTCGAGAAAACCAGGTTCTTGTGTCCGATCCCGCCTTCGCTGCCGAGCAGCGCGATCGCCTCGAGCACGTTGTCGAGGTTGTGCGCGGGCTCGCCCATGCCCATGAACACGACTTTGCGGACGACCCTGCGCGAGCGCGCGAGCACCACCTGCGCGACGATCTCGGCGCTGCCGAGTTGGCGCAGCAGGCCGTCGCGGCCGGTCATGCAGAAAGCGCATCCGACGGCACAGCCGACCTGCGTCGACACGCACAGGCCGTCGCGCGGCAGCAGCACGCTCTCCACAGTCTGACCGTCGGCCAGTTCGACCAGCAGGCGCGCACCGTCCTGGCCGGGATGTTCGGAGCGCACGTGCGCGAGCGCGGCGAGCTCCGCGGTCAGCGCGGGCAGCCGGGCGCGCAGCGGCGCCGGGAAAAAATCCTCGGGCCGGCATCGGCCGCCGTCGAGCGGGAGTGCGTGCGTCCAGGCGCGCAGTACGCGCTCTTCGTGGCAGGGTTTGGCGCCGCTGACCTGCAGGCGCTGGCGGATATCGTCGATACGCATCAAATGCGCGAATGCTAGCATCGTGCGACGATCGCCGCCTATTGCTGTAACCGGCAACCCAATGCCGTTCGGGCTGAGCCTTTCGGCCTCGCTCGGGACAGGCGCGTCGAAGCCCTGGCAGTGCCCTTCGACCCGCGCAGGGCGAACGCTTGTATTCAATTAGATTAATAGTCGCGCTTCGGGGCAGCAAGGTACCCGTTTTCACCGGATGCCAGCTACACCGAGCGCGGTATCGGCAACCTCCCCGATCCTCCTCATAATCTCCTTGGCCAGTCGCTCTTTGACGACTATTAATCAGTATGGCGGGTGAGGCAGCCGGTGCTGCACCGATACCCGAATCGACGCAAGATGAGGAGACCTGACATGAAGAATTTGCCGACAGAACAGCTTCGGACCGAAAACATGGAGTGCGAATTCGTTCCACCGCTCGATCTGCCGGAAACCTGGGGGCTGGCGTGGGAGCGCCAGTTGGACGCGGTGCTCGCGTGGCAGGCCGCAAATGCGGGCAGCGATGCGGAAGCGAACCCGCTGACGAACGCAACGGCAAGCGCCGGCGCGGCGACGTTCCGGCAGGTGAGCGGTACGCCGTGCGCGCCGACGATGCGCACGATCACCAGGATGACGACGCTGCTCGATTCGCTGCGGGAGCGGACGCTGCAGATGCAGAGCGCGGCTGCGGACATCGCGATCGCGGAGATGTCGCGTTCGCGCGCGCCGGCGTCGGACCTTGAAGGGAACGATCAGGCATCGCGCCCGCTCGACGCGGAAAACGCGCAGCGAATCACCGAACTCATCCGCTCGTGGTTCGAAATGACCGCCGCTGCGCAGGCCGAAATGGGTTTGCTCGCTTTCGGCGCGACCGGGGCACGGAACGACGACGCCGCCGGTCCGGTGCTCTTCGAGCGTCGCACCCACGCCCGTGTGATCGACTTTCCCGATCGTCGTCGCGCGGCGTGACGATCCCGGCAGATGAACGCCCGCTGCAGGGAATCGACCCTGCAGCGCGGAGTTCACCTGCCTCTGTTTTTTTCCTCGCTCCCCCTTCTCGCCGCTCACCCCATCGCTGCAACGCTCCGGCGTCACAGCCCGGCCGCGTTGATACTCTGCAGTCCGGTGTTATCCTCGCGCGCTCGCCTGGCAATCCGTTCCGGATACAGCCTGCGCCCGGATGTCACTCATGCTGCAAGTATTCACGATCACCGGCCCGGTCTTCATCGTCATCGCCCTCGGGTTCGCCGCGGTGCAATCGGGTTTTTTCGCGAAGTCCGACACGCGCATCCTCGGCAAATTCGCGATCAACATCGCGCTGCCGGCAATGCTGTTCAAGGCGCTGACCGAACGGCCGTTCGCGGAAATCCTCGACACCCGTTACCTGCTCGCGTACGCGCTGGGCTCGCTCGCGACGTTCGCGATTGGCGTTGCAGCGACGCGCTTTTTTCGCCACAGGAGCCTGCAGCTGAGCGCCGTGCACGGGATGGGCATGTCGCTGTCGAACAGCGCCTTCATCGGCTATCCGATTGTCCTGCAGCTGCTCGGCCCGCCCGCGGCGGTCGCGCTCGCGCTGTGCTTTCTCGTCGAGAACCTGCTGATCCTGCCTCTCGCGCTGGCGCTCGCGGAGAGCGGCGGCGGCAACGGTGAAAGCGCTCTCAAGGTCGTGTCGAACACGTTCTTGCGCCTCGGGCGCAATCCGCTGATCCTCGCGATCGCTGCCGGCTTCGCGTGCACGATGCTCGACCTGCGGCTGCCCGGGCCGGCGCTGCGCGCCATCGACCTGCTCGCGCTGGCGTCGGCGGGCATCGCGCTGTTCGTCATCGGCGGCACGCTGGTCGGGCTGAAAATCGCGGGGATGCGTGGCGACATCGCGTATATCGTCGCCGGGAAGCTGCTGCTCCATCCGCTCGCGGTGTTCGCCGCAGTGCTGCTCGTTCCGCCCGCCGACCCCGCACTGCAGATCGCCGCAGTGACGTTCGCGTGCATGCCGATGCTGAGCATCTATCCGATCCTGGCGCAGAAATACGGCCGCGAAGAGCTGTGCGCTGCCGCGTTGATGGCCGCGACGGTCAGTGCGTTCTTCACGATCAGCGCAGTGATCTGGGTATTGCAGGCCCGGATGGACTGACCGCCTATCCGGCGACTTCGTTCAGCACCTCGAGAAAGCCCGCGAGCAGCGGGCTCGGCGCAGCGTCGCGGGTCGCGATGGCGAGCGAAAAATGCGCTCCCTCGTCGCGGATCGCCAGATAGCGTACGCGTGGCAGCCGCACGCACTCGAGCGGCGCCGGCAGCAGCGCCGTGCCGAGACCCGCGGCGACCAGTCCGATCTGCGTCGTCGCCTCGCGCGCCGTCTGCACGATGCGCGGCACAAACCCGGCGCTGCGGCACAGGCGATCGAGGACGAACGGCAGGCCCGAGCCAACGTCGGGCGGAAACGCGATGAAGCCGTCGTCGCGAAATTCCGCGAGCGACACTTCCCCCCGATCGGCCCGTGGATGGGCGGCATGCACGACGAGCCGCAACGGATCACGCCCGATTTCGCGCGCCCGGATGCCGGCGGGGACTTCGAGGCCGCCGTGGCGCACGAAGCCGACGTCCAGAACCCCGTGCAGGATCGCGCCGAACTGCTCGGTCGTGAACATCTCGTGCAGCTGCAGCCCGACTTTCGGATAGCGCTGACGATAGGTGTAGAGCGTGTCGGCAAGCGTCGAGGTGTAGGGGAGCGACGACGCAAAACCGACTTTCAGCTCACCGGCCTCGCCGCGTCCGGCCCGCCTCGCCTCCTCGACGGCCTCGCGCGACCGGGCGAGGATTTCCCGCGCGTGCTCGAGAAAGCGTCGCCCCGCTTCGGTGAGCGCGACGCGCCGCCGGCTGCGGTCGAACAGCGGCGTGCCGATTTCCGCTTCGAGATCGCGAATCTGCATCGACAGCGGTGGCTGCCCGATATGCAGCCGCGCGGCGGCGCGCGTGAAGTTGAGCTCTTCGGCGACGGTGACGAAATAGCGCAGATGGCGCAGTTCCATGATCTGTTTTTTATATCGATAAGGCTAGAACAATATATTGGACTCGGGGCATCGCGACAACCTAGCATTCCTCTCCAGGAACAGCGCATTTGCACGAGGAGACGATCATGGCCAGCCGTTGCGACACTGCCGACGCGATCCGCGAGGACGGGCGCATCGAAGCGGGCAGCAGCGCGTTCCGCAAAGCGAACTTGGCGATGTTCGTCGGCGGCTTTGCGACGTTCGCGATGCTCTACGCGACTCAGCCGATCCTGCCGCGCCTGGCCACCGATTTCGCTGTCGCGCCGACCGCTGCCAGCCTGTCCGTCGCGGCGGGAACAGCCGCGCTCGCGGCGATGCTGATCCCCGCGAGCGTGCTGTCGGACCGTTACGGGCGCGAGCGGGTGATGAAAGGCGCGCTCGTGCTCGGCGCGATCGTCGCGCTCGCGGCCGCGTTCGCCGCGGATTTCACCCAGCTGCTGGTGCTGCGGGTGCTGCTCGGCGCAGTGCTCGCCGGCCTGCCTGCGGCGGCCATGGCCTATCTCGGCGAAGAAGTCGCTGCGGGCGCGCAAGGTCGCGCGATCGGCCTTTATATCGCCGGCAATGCGCTCGGCGGCATGAGCGGGCGCTTTCTCGTCGCCGTGCTGACCGACTGGAGTTCGTGGCGGCTCGCGCTGGCGGCCCTCGGCTTCATCGGTGTCATCGCCGCCGCGCTGTTCTGGTATGCGCTGCCGCGCTCACGCCATTTCGCGCCGCGCGCCGCCGGGCTCGGCGACGTGATCGCGGACGCCGCGGCGCTGCTCGGCGACCGCGGCATGCGCAGCCTCTTCGCGATCGCGTTCCTGATGATGGGGGCGTTCACGAGCCTCTATAACTACCTCGGCTTCCGCCTCCAGCTCGCACCGTTTTCCCTCGGCCAAAGTGCGATCGGAGGCGTGTTCATGCTCTACCTCGTCGGCACCGCCTCGTCGGCGTGGACCGGCCGGCTCGTCGACCGGGTCGGCCGGCGCACCGTGCTATGGGCGATGATTCTCGCGAGCGGCTGCGGCCTCGCGCTGACGCTGTCGGGCGCTTTGCCCGGCGTCATCGCCGGGGTTGCGGTGTTCACGTTCGGCTATTTCGGCGCACATACGGCGGCGAGCGGGTGGGTCGGCCGGCGCGCCCATGAGCGCCGCGCCCTCGCGGCGGCCCTGTACCTGTGCAGCTACTATCTCGGGGCGAGCATGCTCGGCACGCTTTCCGGGCTGGCGTGGGAATGGGCGGCGTGGCCCGGCGTCGTCGCGGCGATCGCGCTCGCGATGGCGATCGCACTGGGCGCGGCGTGGTGCTTGCGAAAGCTGCAGCCGCTCGCAGCGCCTGCTCCGACCGCGCTCAACCCCGTATCCTAGTCTTCGCTCCCGTGACGCGACTCCGGGCACGGTCCGCGCCGCGTTGCGCCGTCGGGTTCCCGGAGAATCGCAAATTTGAGGCGTAACATGCGACCGGCACGAGTCGTAACACGCGCCTCCGCCGTTTCTTGTTACTCTTGATCTTTACGATGATCGCCGAGACATCGTCCCGGCAGCTCCGTCTCATTGAATGGAAGAAAACATCACGATGACTCAAGTCCGACCCCGTGGCCTGTCCGCCGACCCGATGCTCCAATGGACCAACCTCGCCGTGAGGACGATCGAGATGATGATGGCGTCCGCGCAGGTGATCGGCCACCGCACGACGCGGATGGCCGGCGCGGGCTTTGCGCCGAGCGCGAGTGACCAGCAGGAATTCGCGCTGATGGGGCAGGAAAAATTCGAGGCGGCAGCCGAATCGGCGCAGGCGATGACGATGCACCTGATGAAACTCAACCAGCGCCTGTGGGAACAGACGTCTGCGCGGATGGTCGAGGGCGCCACCGCAATGCTCTCGCTGGCCGGCAGCCAGACGCTCGGTCAGTCGGTCGAACGACAGGCCGATCTCTTCAACCTGGTTTCGGCATCGGCGCAGAGCATGTCGAAGCTCGCCGCTTCGGGCGTGACGCTCGCCCATCGTGGACTTCGGCCGATCCACGCCAAGGCGACGGCCAACGCGAAGCGCCTCGGCGGACTGTAACGCTCCCGACAACAGCGGAAACCGCCCGGGCAGACGGCCCCTCGTCGTCGCCTCCTGCTCGGTTACGAAGCTCGACTACCCTCATCATTGGACGCGCTCGATCAGCTCGTCCCGGCTGCGGTCCGGGCAGGGGCCTGCGGGTTGCGGTTCTTCTCCTGCAGCGCCTTCAGCAAACCTTCGATCCCGCCGCTGCTGATCTCGTTGCTGAAGCCACTGCGGTAGTTCGTCACGAGACTGACACCGGCCACGGTAACGTCGATGACTTTCCACTCGCCGCCCTTGTCGACGAGCCGATAGTCGAGATCGATCGGCTGCCCACCGGGCTTGTTGATCTGGCTCTGAACCACCACTTCCTTCGCGTCCGGCCCTTTGCGCATCGGCTTGAACGTCACCGTCTCGTCGTGGTACTCGGTCAGCGCGTTCGCGTAAGTGCGGACCAGCAACGTGCGGAATTCCTCGGTGAGCTGCCTGCGCTGCTCCTCGTTCGCCTGCGTCCAGTGGCGACCGACGGCGAGCGCCGTCATGCGCGGAAAATCGAAGTGGGGCGCGATGCGCGTCTCGATCAACTCGGCGGCGCGCGTGCTGTCTCCGGAGCGGATCTGCTTGTCCTCGCTGAGGATCGCCAACACCTCTTCAGTGACGTCCTTGACCAAGGCGTCGGGCGCCCGCTGCTGGGCGGCGACCACCGGCGCCACAAGCAGCAGCACGACAGCAAGCAGTGAACGCGCAAACGACGGCATCATGAACTCCTTGGCAGCGCTCCCGAAGCACCGGCACTGGAGCCGGCACGCCGGGAGCCTTCAAACGGAAGGCGAACGGGCCGGCAGGATACCGACCACGACGTTCGCCCTCCCGTGAACGGCGTTTTCGTCACGGCGTCTTCTTGTGGCCGGCGTTCCACTCGTTCATCGACAGCTTGCCGTCCCGGTCGGTGTCGAGTTGGTCGAAGCGCGCGGTCAAGTCGGCCGAGCGCTTGGCCTCGTCCTTGGTCACCTGACCGTCCCTGTCACGGTCCAGTTCCATGAACATCGTCGCGTCCGAGTCCTTCGCGACATCGCCTCCCATCCGCTCACCAGGCGAAGCCGGAGTCGCCGGAGTCGCCGGCGTGGCCGGAGTTCCCGCCGCGCCCGGGGTGGCCGGGGTCGCCGGGGTCGCAGGCGTGGTGCCGGAAGGTGTCGTCCGGCTGGGGGACGAGCTTTGGCCGCTGCTACCCTGGGCTACCGCTGCGAGCGGCATAGCCGCGGCGATGATCAAGGCCGTGAGTGTGAGTTTGCGTTTCATGGTAGGTCTCCTGAGAGTTCTCGTCCGAGTGGGCAGCCGGCGAAAATCCGGCATTGACCGATGAGCAAATCGGATGCCAAGCGACGGAAACCCCCATCACCACAAGAGTTTGGCGGAATGCGAGGAGCGCTCGGCGCGTCCGACGCACCGAATCCGTCGTGGATCAGCAACACTCCGACGACACCGGCAGCGGCGGAATTCGCGGCGTGCCGCCGCATCCGTTGCCAGCGCCAGCCGGGACAGGCGTCCCGACATGACATTGTTTTTTGGCCGTCCGACGCTTGTCGCTGTTCGGCGACAAAAGCATGACGAATGTGCCGCACGCTCGTACCTGCCGAGGCGCCGCCAAAGGCTTCTGCCCTGCCCGATTGACAAAATCGGAGCCGGCTTCTAAACAGGAATAGTCAAAAAGAATAAGCCCCCGGTCCCCGCATCCGGGCGTGACGACAGCGGCGACGAGCCGGAAGGCGTGTGAAAAGTCCGGCGGGACATGAGGTCGCGGGCGGCCTGCGTCCGAACGGCAGTCCGGCGTGGCCGGACGGAGCGCATTTCCGACGGAGGCCCGATGCCGAGCACCTTGAAACCGGGCGAGATCCTCGTCCACCTGCCCGGCGAGACGCTTCCCGCTGACGCGGCCGCCGCGGCCCTGCCGCCTGCGTTGACAGGCGGAAGCCGGGCTGCCGTGCAGTTCCCCGACCCGTTTCTCGATCGTATCGTCCACGTCGAGGCCGCCTTCAGCCTCGTCGCACCCGGACGGGCGGACGGACCGGAAAGCGTCACCGCAGTCGCCGACGACCGTCTGCTTGCGCTCGAAGCGGCGGACGGCACGGCGGTCTTCATCCGCGCCGACAAGCTGCGCGACGATCTCGCCCGAGTTCATCCCGCAGCGGTAAGCGCCGACGGCTCGCTCGACCTCACTGCGCTGCGCGACCAGGCGGCGGGGGCACGCGGCAGGACCGAGTGGATCTGGTCGCGATTGTCGGTGCTGTCGTTGGGCAGCGACGCGATCACCGGCGCGGCGCTCGACCAGGCGCTCGAATGGCTGCGGGAGTGGCTCGGCGAAGCGGCGCCGGAGCTCGCGCAATCCGGCGCGTCGTGGCTCGGCGCGAAAGCGCTGATGTGGGCAATCGAAAGCCGCCTGCCGGGCGCGCCGGGGATCTACCACTGGCGCAACGACGTCGCGCCTGCCGCGTCCGACCGCTGCGAACCCGGTGACGCGCGGCTCACGGCCGGCGTGGACGCGCCGATGCTGCTGTTCATTCACGGCACCGGCTCGCACACTTTCGCCAGCTTCGGCGATCTGCGCAGCGGCAGCGCCGCCGGCGACTGGGAGGCGCTGGCGCGGCGCTTCGGCGGCCGCATGTTCGGCTTCGAGCACCGGACGTTTTCCGAAAGCCCGATCGACAACGCGCTCGCGCTCGCGCGGGCGCTGCCCGCAGGCGCCCGGCTGTCGCTCGTCACGCATTCGCGCGGCGGCCTCGTCGGCGACCTGCTGTGCCTTGCCGGCCTCACCGACGCCGCGATCACCGCCTATCGTCGCGAGTCGCCGCCGAACACGACCGAGACGGCGCAGCAAAAGCGCCTGCGCGAATTGGTCGCGGCGCGCGAGCAGGACTCGCTGCGCGCGCTGCGCCAGGAACTCGCCGACAAGAACTTCCGCATCGAGCGCTACATCCGCGTCGCCTGTCCGGCACGCGGCACCTCGCTCTTGACGGACAACCTCGACGTGTTCCTGTCCGGCCTGCTGAGCCTGATGACGAAGGTGGTCGGCGCGGCGACCGGTCCGGCCGGCAGCGCGGCGCTTTCAGCTTTCCGGCGCATCGTGCTGGAGATCGCCGCCCGACGCATCGACCCGCGCTTCCTGCCGGGCATCGAGGCGATGCTGACCGACGCGCCGATGGCGCGGCTCCTCGCGGACGCCCAGCGCAAGCACGGCATCGCGATGTCGATCATCAGCGGCGACATCGAAGGCGGCAGCGTGCTCAGGCGGATCGGCGTGCTGTTCACCGACTGGATGTTCTTCGACCGCGCCGACAACGACCTCGTCATCGATACGGAGTCGATGTACGCGGGCCTCGCCACGCGCAACGACGCCCGCTACCTGTTCGACCAGGGGGCGTCGGTGCATCACTTCGGCTATTTCTCGCATCGCCGCACGCGAAGCGCGCTGCGCGACTGGCTGACGGCCGAGGAGCCGGCAGCGCTCACCGCCTTCACTCCGCTCGTCCGACGCCACGAGCCGGATGCCGCGACCGCCCGCAGCCGGGCGGCGAAGCGTCCCGCGCCTTCGCCCGACACCCGACCGGTCGTGATCCTGCTGCCGGGGATCATGGGTTCGCACCTCGAGATCCGCGCGGCGGACAGGCGGCCGGGCGACGGCGACCGGGTGTGGTTCGACTTTCTCGATCTCGCGGGCGGCGGCCTGACGAAAATCCGCTTCGACCGGCCGGACGTGCGCGAGGAAGCGCTGTTCGAGATGTTCTACGGCGAGCTCGCGGATTACCTCGCCGACAGCCACTTCGTGATCCGCTGCCCGTACGACTGGCGCCAGCCGATGCAGGCCGACGGCGCCTCGGCCGACCATCTCGCGGCGGTGCTGAAGCAGGCCCTCGCCGAGCACCCGAACCAGCCGGTGCGCCTGCTCGCGCACAGCCTCGGTGGCCTCGTCGCGCGCACGATGATCGCGAAGCACCCGCAGCTGTGGGCGCAGCTCGTGGTCCGGCCGGGCGGCCGGCTGGTGATGCTCGGCACGCCGAATAACGGCTCGCACCTGATGGTCGAAGCGATGCTCGGCAAGTCCGAGCTGGTGCGCAAGCTCGCGCGCCTCGACCTGCGCCACGACATGCAGCATGTGCTCGATATCATCGCCGGCTTCCCCGGCGCGTTGCAGCTCCTGCCGCGGCCGGGCTTCGTTGACAATGGCGCAGCACTGCACGCCGACTATCTCGACGCCGCAGTGTGGTCGGCGCTTGCCGAGCAGAACCAGGACCGCTGGTTCGGCAACCACCTCGCCGGTCGACCGAATGCGGACACGGTGGCGCAGGCCCGCGAGCTGTGGCGCGCCACGCTCGCGACGGGCGCCCCGCCGCAACCGGTCGAGCGCGTCGTCTGCGTGTTCGGCAAGGCCGACAACACCCCGTGCGGACTCGTGCTCGACGGCGGCCGGCTGAAGATGGTCGGCACGCCGGAAGGCGACGGCTCGGTGAGCTGGGCGTCGGAGCGCCTCGCCGGCCTGCCGGACGAACAATGCTGGTTCATGCCGGTCGATCACGGCAGCCTGACCGGCACCAGGGAGCACTTTCCGGCAATCGTCGAACTGCTGCACGCCGGCACGACCACCCGCCTCGGCCGCCTGCCGGTGTTGCGCGGCGCGGCCGCAGCGACGTCGACGTACGACGCCCCTCCGCCCGTGCTGCCGACCGAGGAGGAGCTCGCATACAGCATCTTCGGCGGCAAGCCGAAACCTCGCCTGCCGGCGGCGAACCTGCAGTCGCTGCGGGTTTCGGTCGCGGCGATGGACCTGCGCTTCGCCCGCCACCCGGTCATCTGCGGCCACTACATCGGCGACACGATCGCCGGCGCCGAGGCCAGCATCGACCGTTACCTCGTCGACGGGGCGTTGCGGCAGCGCGAACGGCTCGGCGTGTACGCCGGCGAAGTCGGCTCGAGCGCAGTCGTGCTGCAGGCCCGCGATGCCGCAGACCGGTCGCACGGGACTGCGCGCGGCGCCGTGATCGTCGGCCTCGGGTGCTTCGGCGAAGTGACGGCACTGGACATCGCCGAGACGGTGCGCGCCGGCGTGCTGCGTTTCCTGCTGCACTCGCTCGACCGCCAGGACGGGAGCGCAGCGGCTGCGGACGACACCGGTACCGAGTTGACGCTCGCGAGCCTGCTGATCGGTTACAACTCGACCGCGCATATCGGCATCGAGGACTCGATTGCGATGATCGTGCGCGGCGTCATCGCGGCGAACCGCCAGTTCGCCGACGCGATGCCGGGCACCCGGCTGCGCGTCGCCCGTCTCGAGCTGATCGAACTGTTCCTCGACACCGCGATCAGTGCGGCGCGCGCGGTGCGCGAACTGCCCGAACGCATCGCCGCCGATCTGCGCCGGCTCGAAGCCCGCGTCGCACCGGCCGAAGAACTGCGCGAGGGTGAAGGCGCGCGCCCGCGCCTGGCGGTGTTCGCGCGCTTCGGTTACTGGCCGCGCCTGATGGTCACCGACGCGGATCGCAGCGACGAATCGACGTCGAACGGCGAAGACGACATCGGGCAAGCGCCAACCTTTCCGGGCCAGACCCTGCATCCGCGTGCCCGACCGCTCGCGACGCGGCTCAAGTACGTGTTCCTGTCGGAGCGCGCCCGCGCCGAAACCGTCGTGCAGCAACGCCAGCCCGGCCTGATCGAAGCGCTGGTGAAGAACGCGATCGGCCGCGACGAATACAGCGCGGACCTGTCGCGCACGCTGTTCCAGCTGATGATGCCGCTCGAATTCAAGGCGACCGCGCGCGACACCGAAAAACTCGTGCTCGTCGTCGACGGCTACACCGCCAAGCTGCCGTGGGAGATGGTGCAAGCCGACGACCAGCCGCTCGCGCTGAAGACGGCGATCGTGCGCAAGTTCGCCTCGCCGCGTTACCGTCGCAACCCGCTGATCCTGACGCGCAAAGTCGCATGCGTGATCGCGAATCCTTCGACGCGCGGTTACCACGCCGCTTTCGGCGACCCGGCCGCAGCCGCTCTGGCGCCGCACGTCGATCACCTGCCCGACCTGCCCGGCGCGGCAGCCGAAGGGGCGGCGATCCGCGATCTGCTCGCCGAATGCGGCTACGAAGTCACCCACGGCGAAGGACTTGAAGCGCTCGATGTGTTCGCTCGCCTTTTCCATCAGCCGTGGCGCATCCTCGTGATCGCCGCGCACGGCGTGTTTCGCGTCGTCGCGCGCGACGGGCGTGCCCGCAGCGGCGTCGTGCTGTCCGACGGGCTGCTGCTGACGGCAGCCGAAGTCGGCCAGATGGAAACCGTGCCGGAGCTCGTGTTCCTCAATTGCTGCCACCTCGGGGCGATGAGCGTGCAACGCGAGACCGCGAACCGGCTCGCGTACAGCCTGGCGCGCGAGCTGATCGAGATCGGCGTACGCTGCATCGTCGTCGCCGGCTGGCAGGTCAACGACGACGCGGCGAAAGTCTTCGCGACGACTTTCTTCGACCGCTTCGTGCGTCGCTGCCAGCCGTTCGGCCCGGCAGTGTTCGCCGCGCGCCTCAGCACATGGGAGCGCTTTCCTCGGTACAACACCTTTGGCGCATATCAGGCGTATGGCGACCCCGAGCATGTGCTCGAGCCGTCCGCCGGCGACCCCGGCGGAGCGAGCGCCGCTGCGATGGTGTCGCCTCTGGAGCTGCTGGACGCGCTCGCCTGCGCGCGCCTCGATCTCAGCCATGAACCTCGCGATCTCGCAACACTCGAACGCGAGCTCGGCGCCCTGCTCGCCCGCGCGCCGCCCGCTTGGCAAACGCTCCCCGAAGTGCAGGCGGCAATCGGCGCCGTGTATCGTGAACTCGGCGAAGGTTTCAGGCCGCCCCGCGCCGCATATCACGGCGCGATCGCAGCCGAAGATCGTGGCGCACCGCCGGCCCGCAGCGCCGAACCCCGTCCGGCTAGTGCGAGGCGATCGCGATCGAAAAAGAAGCCGTGAGCGTTGCTCCCGCACCGCAGCTGCGCCGATCGTCGCCTGCGTCGTGATACCTGGGAACGCTGATTGCTCGCAACTCGCACGGCCGGAACATTGCGCGCTCGCATCGATGCAGGCACGACGGAACGCGCGGTGGCCGGTGGTCACGGAGGCAGGGACAGATGAGTGCGGGACGCGTATTCAAGGGCATCGGCGTGGCAGTTCTCGGCCTGATCGGGCTGATCGTGCTCGTCGCGCTGCTGTTCGACCCGAACTGGCTACGCGGCCCGATCATGCGCCAGACGACCGAGAAGACCGGCCGCGAGCTCGTGATCAATGGCGATCTGGACATCGACTGGGGCTGGCCGGTCACGCGCCTGAGCGCCGCGGGCGTGACGTTCGCGAACCCCGAGTGGGCCGAGGAACCGCAGATGTTCACCGCCGAGAACATCAGCGTCGGCGTCAGCCTGCCGCAGCTGTTCAGACGCGTCGTGATGCTGCCGGAGATCACGCTCGACCACGTCGACGTCTTTCTCGAACAACACCCGGACGGCCGGAAAAACTGGCTGCTCGACCGGGAACAGAAGGACGAAGGCGCGCGTGTCGGCATCGGCCGCCTCGCGCTGCACGACGGACGCATCCGTTACGTCGATCCCGCGCAGAAGACCCGCATCGACGCGACGCTGTCGACGGCCGGCGAGGGCGAAAACAGCGGAAACAGCAGCGCCGAACGCCAGCGGGACGACGCAGCCCGCGGGAAATCCGAAGCGGATGCACCGGCGGTCACCGCGGCCGAAAGCGGCATCCGGTTCGATGCAAAAGGGCAATACAAAGGGCTAGCGATGACTGCCCAAGGCACCGGGGGTCCAGTCCTCGCGTTGCGCGACGAGGAAACGCCGTACCCGCTCGACGTGCAGGCGCGCTTCGGCGACACAGCGGTGAAAGCCGAAGGGAGCATCACCAGTCTGCTGAAATTGACGGCGATCGACCTCGATCTGGACCTGCGCGGCGCGAGCATCGCAGACCTGTATCGGCTCATCGGCATCGCGCTGCCGAAAACACCGCCTTACCGCACTGCCGGCCACCTGATCCGCAACGGCAACATGTGGCGCTACGAGAACTTTTCGGGAGCGATCGGCAAGAGCGACGTCGCGGGCACGATCCAGGTGGCCACCGGCGGCGAACGGCCGGCGCTGCATGGCGACCTGTCGTTCAAGCTGCTCGATTTCGCCGACCTCGGCCCGCTCGTCGGGGCGACGCAAGCGCCGGCCGAGCCGGAAGACGCTGCCGCCGATGCGCCCGCTCGGGACGGCACCGTGCTGCCCGAGATTCCGTTCCGCACCGGACGGTGGGACACCGTCGATGCCGACGTCAAGCTCCGGGCCGACCGGATCCGCCGCCCCGACGCGCTGCCGATCGACAAGCTCGTGACCCGCCTGCAGATGCAGGATTCGGTGTTGACGCTCGATCCGCTCGAATTCGGCATTGCCGGAGGGACGCTCAGCGGCACCGTGCGCATGAATGGCCAGGAAAAACCGCTCGAAGCGAGCACCAAGCTTCGGGTGCGAAACCTCAAGCTCGCAAAGTTGTTCCCTCCGTCCGACCTCGCGAAACCGACGCTCGGAGAACTCAATGGCCAGGTCGATCTCGAGGGGCGGGGAAATTCCGTTGCGGGCATGCTCGGCACCGCGGACGGCAAAGCCGCGCTGATCCTGTCCGAAGGTCAGATCAGCCGTTTCATGGTCGAAGCGATCGGGCTGCACCTGTGGGACATGCTGCAGCTGAAGCTTACCGGCGATGAACTCGTCGAGATCCGCTGCCTGATCGCCGACTTCAGCGTCAAGGACGGCCTCATGGAAACGAACGCGCTCGTGCTCGACACCGACATCATGCGGATCATCGGCTCCGGCACGGTCGACCTGGGCGAGGAAAAACTCGATCTCACGCTGGAATCGGATACCAAAGTCACGACTCCTGTCGCGCTGCGCAGCCCGATTTACATCCAGGGGACGTTCGCGAATCCGGAACCCTCCGTCGACACCGCCAAGGTCGCCGCGCGCGGGCTCGGCGCCGTCGTGCTGGGCCTGATCAACCCGCTGCTCGCCCTCCTCCCGCTCGTCGAAACCGGGCCCGGCATCGACAGCGACTGCGCGAAGCTCATCCGCGAGGCGAAATCGTCGTCGCGCGAATGAGCGGGCTCACGTATCGGAAAAAAGGTAATGGATTTCTACTATATTGGAACGTCGCTAAAGGAGTTCGACGCTGAAGGAGTTCGAACATGGACCTGCATCTGAGCACCGGCCCGCTGGTATCGCTGATCGCCGGCATCCTGATCCTGATCGTGCCGCGACTGCTCAACTACATCGTCGCGATTTACCTGATCGTCATCGGCCTGATCGGGCTCTTCGGCGTGCGCTGAGCCGCGTCGCAGCGCTCGAAACATCCGGTAGTGATTGAGGGATTGCTTCTGGCGACGAACGGAGGAAACTGAGCCTCTTCGCGCCCGGTACTCCACGGCGCGACAAACCGTGACGCAAGAAGAGGTCGACAAGGCTCCGGCGTCCTACAACGAGAATCCGGAGGAATAACACGATGCCCACGAAGCATGAGCACGAAGCGATCGGCGCGAATGTCGCCCAGGCGTTCCAGACGATTTCGACGCTTTATCTGACCAGCGCGCAGCGGCTCGCGGAATTGAACATGAGCGCGATGCACGAAGCGATGGAAATCAGTGCATCGGCGATTCAGGAAATGGGTCGTGCCAGAAATCCTCAGGACGTCCAGCTGATGGTCTTCCAGCCGTTACTCGAAAATGCCCAGAATTACACCCGCAAGGCGTGCGACATCCTTGCCCGTACCCAGCAGGAAGCCGTCAATGCGATGATTCCGCAGTTCACCGGCCGCAACCCGTTCATCGGTGACTGGAATTCCGCCTTCGAAGCTTTCAACACCGGCATGCGCCGGTTTTCGTCGCTGACCGCGGACAACCTCACCGCCGCGAGCGAAGCCGCTTCGCAAGCAGCTGAAGGGCGGCCGTACGGCAAGAAATCGGCGTAGACGATTCGGTTGCCGCAGACCTCACGGCGAGGCCCCGCAAGGGGCCTTTTTTGCAGCCCCGCGGCTAAAACAGCCGCGCCGTCAGGGACTCAGATATCCTTTTGTCGGGCTTCCCAGTCCGAGATCTGCTTTTCCGCCTCGTCCTTCGATATTCCATAGGACTCCTGGATGCGACCGGCCAGCTCGTCACGGCGGCCCGCAATGACATCGAGCTGATCGTCGGTGAGCTTGCCCCACTGCTGCTTGACGTTGCCTTTGAACTGCTTCCAGTTGCCTTCGATCCGATCCCAGTTCATTTCGTCGCTCCTTGTGGTTGGGTGATCTCTTTGACCGGATCCGTCCGACCGATGAGCTCATCGGTCGAGTCGAGTCCGTAGTCACCGATCCGTGCAGCAATCTGCGTTCCCGGGGCGGGCGTCAACGCGCCGCGAGTCGCCACAGCGACGTCACTTCCGCTGCGCGTGCCCGATGCAGCGCATCGGACGCATCAGCGGCGCGGGGATGCTCGGGGCGGGCGTCGAGACGCCCGACGACTTTCAGGCCCGCGTCGTCGATCAGCGCGAGCAGTTCGGCGCGCGAGCGCAGTCCGAGATGCTCGGCAAAATCGGACAGGATCAGCCAGCCCTCCCCGCCCGGGGCAAGATGCCCGACCAGCCCGGCGAGGAAACTGCGCAGCATGCGGCTGTCCGGGTCGTAGACCGCGTACTCGACCGGCGAGCTCGGCCGCGCCGGCACCCACGGCGGGTTGCAGACGACGAGCGGCGCGCGACCTTCGGGAAAGAGATCGGCGCGGACGACTTCGACCTGCGCGGCGAGGCCGAGCCGGGAGAGGTTTTCAGCCGCGCACGTCAGCGCCCGCGGATCCTGATCGGTCGCGACGACGCGGCGAACGCCGCGGCGCGCGAGCACCGCCGCGAGCACGCCACTGCCGGTGCCGATATCGAACGCGAGTTCTGCGGCCCCCACCGGCAGCGGCGCCTCCATGACCAGCCCGACGTATTCTCCGCGCAGCGGCGAAAACACGCCGTAATGCGGGTGGATGCGCTCACCGAGCGCCGCGATCGACACTCCTTTCTTGCGCCATTCGTGCGCGCCGATCAGGCCGAGCAGCTCGCGCAGCGACGCGACGAAAGGCTCGGTCGGCGGCCCGTAGGCTTGCGCGCACGCCTGCCGGACGTCGGGGGCACGGCGCAGCGGAAGAGTGTAGTCGGCCTCGAACGGCAGCAGCAGCATGCCGAGCGTGCGCGCCCGCTGCGCCTGGGCCTGCCGGTACAGATGGAACGCGTCGGTCGCGGCGACGTTGCTCCCGGCAGCGGCCTTGCCCGGCTTGCCCGATCGTCCGCCACGGCGCTCGGTGCGGCGCGCCATCGCCTGCAGCAGCTGGCGCGCATTCTGGAAGTCCCCGCGCCACAGGATCGCAGTCCCCTCGCACGCCAGCCGGTACGCGGCGTCGGCGCTCAGGCGGTCGTCGGCGACGACGACGCGTTTGGGCACCGGCGCAGCGCTCTCCGAGCGCCAGCGCGCCGAACGCACCTCCCCATCCTCGTTCCACACGATCGAGGTATCGCCGCTCACGACGGCCATGCCCCTGCAGCGGCTGCCGATGGCTGCGACAGCGCAGACGAGCCCGAGGCTCCCGAATTCAGATCCACCAGCTTCTCCACTAAATTCCGCGCCCCCTGTCAGGAAACGCCTCGCGCGTCCCGCTCAGGAAACGCCGGGTCCAATCGACAGTGCCCCCGTCGCCGGGGGCACTGCGTGCTCGGAGTCCAGCGCGGAGCGGGTGCCTAGTAGTCCGTTCCAGAAAAATCATTCCAATGAATCCGTTCGGCCTGAGCTTGTCGAAGGCCAGTTGCGGCAAGGCAATGCGGTTCGACAGGCTCACCGCGAACGGTAACTGGTTTGGTGTGGAACGGACTACTAGTTCTGCACCGCTTCGACCGCAATCACGAGCTTCACTTCATCGCTGACATACGGCGCGTTCGCACCGGCGCCGAATTCCGAGCGCTTGATCATCGTCGTCGCGTTCGCGCCGCAACCGAGTTTCTTCAGCATCGGATGCGGCATGCAGTGGAACGAACTGATCTCGAGCGTCACCGGCTTCGTCACGCCCTTGATCGTCAGGTCGCCATCGACCGACGCGAGCTTGTCGCCGTCGAATTTTACGCCCGTCGACTTGAACGTGATCGTCGGGTATTTCTCGGTGTGAAAGAACTTCTCGTCCTGGATATGGGCGTCGAAAAGCTGGGAACCGGTGTCGACCGACGTCGCGTCGATCGTGACGTCGACCGAACCGGTCTTCGCGGCCCGGTCCAGCACGATCGTGCCGGAAGTCTTGTTGAAGCGGCTCTGCTGCGTCGAGTAGCCGAAGTGGCTGTACTCGAAGCGCGGGAAAGTGTGGGAATTATCGATGCTGAAGGTTTCGGGAGCGGCCAGCGCGGGAGCGGCGACAGCGGCGGCGAACGTGGTGGCGACGGCGAGACGGACGAATTCGTTCATCGTTGATTCCTTTTGCGTTGAGTGGATAAGAAAGAGTGAAAGAGCGTGCGCCGGCGTTACTTCGCTGCGGCACTGCGGGCGACGGCATGGAAACGGACATCGACGTCATTGGCGACGACCGACGTGTCGGCCCACATGCCGTCGCCGATTGCGAATTCGAGCCGCTTGAGCGTGAAACCCCCGTCGAACGTCGCCGTATCGCCTTCGCGCGTGACGGTGACGGGTGCGGTCAGCGGCTGCGTCCTGCCTTTAAGGCTGAGATTGCCGACGACCTCGAAGCGGTTGCCACCGAGCGGCTTGACCGCGGTGGACACGAAAGTCGCAGTCGGGTTGTCCTTGACGTTGAACCACGGCTTGCCGAGCACTTCGGCGTTGGCTTCGGACGAACCGGCATCGATGCTCGAGAGGTCGAGTTCGAGCCGGACGCTCGATTTTGCCGGCGCCGCGGCGTCGAACACGAGATCCGTCCTGATCTTGCCGAAATGCCCTTCGATCGGCACGTTCATCTGCTTGAAGACGAAATCGACCCGGCTCTTGTCCGCCTGGACCTGGTTGAACACCTGTTCCGGCCCGGCCGCGAGGGCTGCGCCCGTGGCGAGCGGCAGCGCGACAGCGAGCAGTGCGGCGTTCAATGACAGCGATGTGTTCATTTTGATTTTCCTTAGCGGACCCGTTCGAGTACCGGCAGCATGCGGGACAGGGTCCTGTCCCGGTCGATGAAATGGTGCTTGAGCGCAGCGGCGACGTGCAGCCCGACCAGCACCAGCAGCGTGTAGTTGAGGATTTCGTGGGCGGCCATGAACAGCTCGCCAAGCTCCTGATTCTTGCCGACGAGGTCCGGCAACGGCAGCACGCCGAGGAAGACGACCGGAAAGCCTTTCGCGGAACTCATCAGCCACCCCGTCAGCGGCACCGCGATCATCAGCGCATACAGCAGCAGGTGCGTCGCGGCGGCGGTTTTCTGCTGCCACGTCGGCGCTGGCAACGGCGCGGGCGGGCGGTGTGCGAGGCGCACGACGAGGCGCGGCAGGATCAGCAGCAGCACTGCGACGCCGAGCCACTTGTGGTACGAGACGAGCTGCAGCTTCGATGGCGACAGCGGCAAGTCGTGCATATAGACGCCGAGCGGAAACGCCGCGAGCATCAGCGCGGCCATCAGCCAGTGCGCGGTGCGCGCGGGTATCGTGTAGTGGGGCCGGGAAGGCATCGGGTGTTCTCCTTTTGCGTGCGGTGCGGCGCGCGCCTACGCGCGGGGCGCGCGGAAGAATTCGGCGACGAGGCAATCGACCGATTTCGGCGGGTGGCCGACGAGCGCCGCGAAATCGTTCGTCGTGCGGGCGAGGCGGTTCCCGGCGATCGACGCGTACAGCGGCGCGAGCGCGCGGACCGTCCCTGCGGGCATGTCCCCCGGGTGGGCCGACTCGGCAGCGGCCCGCGCAGGCACCGCTTCGTAGCGCAGCGTCTTGCCGACTGCGGCAGCGACCCGGGCAGCGAGATCGCGGTAATCATGGGCGGTCTGCCCGGTCAGCTCATACGTTTGTTTCTCCAGCCGCGGCGCGATGGCCGCAGCGGCAATCGCCTCGGCCAGTTCGTTGCGTGACAGGTGACTCACTTTGCCGTCCGCTGCCGGCAGCCGCAGCACTCCGGTACGCAGCGCGGCGGCGAATTCGATCGGCATGAAATCGGCATAAAGGCCATTGCGCAGCACGGTGCAGGCGAGGCCGGACGCGGCGAGGTCGGCTTCGGCCGCCGCATGGATCCGGGCGAAAGCGGATGGCGACGTCGCATCGGCGTCGAGAAAGCTCGTGTAGCAAACGCGCCGCACACCCGCAGCCGTGGCTGCCTGGATCGCGTTGCGGTGGCGGCCGATGCAGGCGTCTGCCGGCCCGTCGGTCGACACCAGCACCAGGCACTCGACGCCGGCGAACGCTGCGGACAGGGTTTCACCGCGGTCGAAGTTGCCGCGCCGCACGTCGATGCCGCGCGCCGCAAAGTCGGTGACGCGTGCCGGGTCCCGAACGCTGACGGCGAGCTGTCCGGCACCCCCTTCGGGAAGCCGCACCGAGAGCCACTGGACGATACGCCGCCCCAACTGCCCGCTCGCCCCTGTCACCAGAATCACCCTGCCCTCCTCTCGTGCCGCCACTTTCAAGCGACGTACTTTAGGCGATTGATTAGTATCGAAACAGGCGCTATTTTCAAATTCTTTGTTGCGACCAGGAAAACAATGGACCGTCTGCAGGCAATGGATGTCTTCGTTCGGGTCGCCGAAGCCGGCAGCTTCACGGCGGTCGCGGATCACCTCAACGTCGCGCGCTCGGCAATCACGCGGCAGATCGCGGGGCTCGAAGCGCACCTCGGCACGAAGCTCCTTGCCCGCAGCACGCGACGCCTGAGCCTCACGTCGTCCGGCGCCGCGTACCTGGAAAAATGCCGCGAGATCCTCGCGATGGTCGAAGCTGCCGAAGGCGATCTCGCCGGCGAGAAGCGCGCCCCGCGCGGGCCGATCCGCATCAGCGTGCCGATGAGCTTCGGCATCCGCCACCTCGTGCCGCTGATTTCCGACTTCATCACCACTTACCCGGAAGTCACCGTCGACCTCGAATTCACCGACCAGCGCGTCAACCTGATCGAAGGGGGGCTGGACTTCACGGTGCGCATCTCGCAGCACATCGACCCGACGCTCGTCATCCGCCGCCTGAGCACCAGCGAACTAACCGTCGTCGCCGCCCCTGCATACCTCGACCGCCACGGCCGCCCGCAGCACCCGGACGATTTGCTCGGGCACCACTGCCTGAGCTACACGCTCGCGCCGTCGTCCGGCTGGAGTTTCCGCATCGACGGCGAACACCGCACGGTTCCGGTCAAGGGGCGCCTGCAGATGAACAACGGCGACGCGCTGCTCGAAGCGGCGATCCGCGGCCTCGGCATCACGAACCAGCCGACTTTCCTCAGCGCGCAGGCGGTGCAGGCGGGCCTGCTCGAGCAAGTGCTGGCGGACTATTCCGCCACCGAGCTGCAGATCTACGCGGTGTTCCCCGGCAGCCGCTACGTGCCGCACCGCGTGCGCGTGCTCGTCGATTACCTCGCGGAACGGTTCGGCCCGACGCCGTACTGGACTCGCGCCGTGCCGCGCGTCAGCGCCTGAGCGAGCGCCGCGGTCAGGCAACGGGGCTGCCGCGCCATGCGGCTCAGAAATTCATCCGCCACGGCAATTCGCCCTGGATGAACAGGCGCGCCTCCTCGGACGCCGGCTTCGCAAAGAACCGCTGCACCGGCGCGTGCTCGCGCACCCGCCCGGCGCTCATGAAAATGACATCGTCGCCGAGGCGCGTCGCCTGGCCGAGATTGTGCGTCGCCATCAGGATGCGCGTGCCGTCGGTGCGGATCTCACGCACGATGCGCTCGACTTCGCCCGTCGCCGACGGGTCGAGGCTCGCGGTCGGTTCGTCGAGCAGCAGCAGGCGCGGCGCCGTGACCCACGCGCGGGCGAGCGCGAGGCGCTGCTTCTCGCCGCCCGACAGATAACGCGCGCTGTCGGCTTCGCGCCCGCCGAGCCCGACGCGCGCGAGCACTGTTGCGGCGCGGCGATGGCGTTCGGCGCGGCCGATGCCATGCGGCTTCAGCGCGAGCGCGACGTTTTCCAGCACCGATGCGCGCAGCATCATCGGGTGCTGGAAGACCATCGTCACGCCGAACTTCGGCAGCACCGTCCCGCCCCAGTCGATCGTCCCGCCGCTCGGCTCGATCAGGCCGCACAGCGTGCGCAGCAGCACGCTTTTTCCGGCGCCGTTCGGCCCGAGCAGCAGCGTGATGCCTTCGCCTGCAAGTTCGAGATCGACGCCGTCGAGCACCGCCCGGCCGTTCGGCTGGAAACGCAGGTCACGGATCCGCAGCGGGAACATTGCGCTCATCCGTACCGCCGCATCGCCCAGCCGCGCATCGCGAACGCGAACGCGTTGAGCGCCAGGATCACGACGACGAGCACAATGCCGAGCGCGATCGCGAGCGGCAGGTCGCCTTTGCTCGTCTCGAGCGCGATCGTCGTCGTCATCACGCGCGTCGCGCCGTCGATGTTGCCGCCGACGATCATCACTGCGCCCACTTCGCTCATCCCCCGCCCCAGTCCCGCGAGCACCGCGACGACCAGCGAATGGCGGCAGTCGTACAGCAGCGTCGTGACGCTCTGCCACCACGAGAACCGCATCACGCGCAGTTCCTCGGCGCAGCGCTGCCAGGCGTCCTCGATGACCTGGCGGGTGATCGCCGCCATCAGCGGAATGACCAGCAGGCTTTGCGCGAACACCATCGCGGCCGGCGTGTACAGCAGGCCGTAATCGCCGAGCGGGCCCGAGCGCGACAGCAGCAGATAGACGATGACGCCGACGACGACCGACGGCGCTCCCATCAGCCCGTTCATCAGCACCGACAGCGTGTGCTTGCCGGGGAAATTGCCGATCGCGAGGCACGCCCCCAGCGGCAACCCGAACAGCATGCCGATCAGCACCGCACCGCCACTGACGCGCAGCGACAGCACGACGATCTCCGCGACGCGGTCGTCGAACGTGGCGAGCAGTGAAAATGCTTCGGAGAAGGTCGCGGCGAACAGGGACATCGGCGGGAGGATAGCGGAACGGCGGCGTTTCGGCAGCGCCCGGGCCTTTCTCACCGGACCGTGACGAATATCTTCCTTCGCAAAGCAACCGGAACGCGGGCGACAATACAATATCGAAGCTGGCAGCGACGAACCGAATCGGCCGTTGGCGGGCATGCGCAGTGTCCGAGGCGCCGCTCGGGCGGCACGCGAAGTGGGAGGACAGGCAGATTCACTCGACAACGATCGACGCTCACCACCGCCTGGCGGCCGGGGCCGCATCGATGCCGCGGGCCGGGGGGAACCCGAACGCGCCTGGCGCGACGCGATGACCGCGGAGGACCCGATTTTTCCGCATCCCGGACGCGCCAGCCGTCATTTCGGCCGGCGCGTGCTGATCGGATTCTTCACCGTCGCGCCGCTGTGGGTGACCTGGCTCGTGTTCGACTTCCTGCTCGGCATCCTCGCCGCGATGGGAACGCCGCTGCTGCGCGCGTCCGCACGGCTCGTCGAGCCGATTTCGGACACCCTTGCCGCATGGCTGCTCGACTCCGACTTCCAGAAGCTCGTCGCAGTGCTGCTGACGCTCGCGAGCCTCTATGCGATCGGCGTCATGGCCTCGCTCGTGATCGGACGCAAGCTACTTGACGCCGCCGAAGCGATGGTCGCGCGCCTGCCGCTCGTGCAAACGATCTACGGCGGCACGAAGCGTTTCCTGCAAACGCTGCAGAAGCCGCCGGTCAAGGGTCAGCGCGTCGTTCTGATCAGCTTTCCGACACCGGAGATGAAGACGATAGGCTTCGTGACGAAGGTGATGCGGGACACGACGAGCGGCGCGGAGCTCGCGGCAGTCTACGTGCCGACGGCCCCGAATCCGACTTCGGGCTATATTGAAATCGTCCCCCTCGTCGACGTCGTGCAGACGGACTGGACGATGGAAGAAGCGATGACTTTCGTCATGACCGGCGGCACGACCGCTCCCGACCGGATCCGATTCAAGAATCCACCTCCGGCAGGCAGCTAAACGGCAATTCGAACGACGCCGAATCCCGAAGCGCAAGACCCTCGTCGCCAATCGATGGCTGCGCTGGCTGACACCCTGGCTCGGCCACCCCGCGCGCTGTGGCACTGGTCGCGCCCCGGCGTCGCGCTCGGCGTCATCAATGCCGCGCTCGTCTGGAGCGCTGTCGCCGAGCTGCGTCGCTCAGCCGCCGCCGCGCTGCATCGCCCGGTCGAGCGCGGCGAGCAACGCGCGACGCGTCACCGCGTCACCCCCGGCGAAGCGATAGCGCACGACGACGACCGGCAGCTCCAACCGGCCGAGCCGTCGCATGCCCCGCGATTCCGTTTCGATGTCGAGCTGCGTGTGACCTTCCCGCACGCGGAATTGAATCGCCCCGGGTTTTGCGGAGGCTCCAACTCTTGAGAAGATGGAGCCCATGAAAAAGACAGCGAAGTTCTCCCCCGAGGTCACCGAGCGCGCCGTGCGTATGGTGTGTGAGGCCAAGGGTCAGTACGAATCCCAGTGGGCGGCGATCGTCTCGATCGCGGCAAAGATTGGCTGCACGGCGGAGACACTGCGCCGGTGGGTTCGCCAGCATGAGCGCGACACCGGCCAGCGCGAGGGGCTCACGAACGCCGAGCAGCAACGCATCAGGGAACTCGAGCGCGAGGTCCGCGAGCTGAAGAAGGCCAACGAGATCCTGCGCCTGGCCAGCGCGTATTTCGCGCAGGCGGAGCTCGACCGCCGCAACAAGTGATGAACGGTTTCATCGACACGCACCGCGAGCACTTCGGGGTCGAGCCGATCTGCAAGGTGCTGCAGGTCGCCCCGTCGGCTTATCGACGTGCCGTGGCGCGCCGGCGCGATCCGGCTTTGCGCTGTGCGCGGGCCCGTCGCGACGCGATGCTGGAGGACCACATCGAGCGGATCTGGCAGGCGAATCTGCAGGTGTATGGAGCGCGCAAGGTATGGCGGCAGTTGCGGCGCGAAGGCCTTGAGGTCGCCCGCTGCACGGTTGAGCGGTTGATGCGTGTCAAAGGGCTGCGCGGCGCCATGCGCGGCAAGGTCATGCGGACTACCCGGCCGGATCCTGCTGCTCCTTGTCCGCTCGATCGCGTCAATCGTCAGTTCGCCGCGCAGCGCCCGAACCAGCTCTGGGTTTCCGACTTCACCTATGTCTCGACCTGGCAGGGTTTCGTGTACGTCGCCTTCGTCATCGACGTCTTCGCCCGCTACATCGTAGGTTGGCGCGTCAGCCGGTCCATGCGCACGGAGTTCGTCCTCGATGCGCTGGAACAGTCCCTGTGGGCGCGCCAACCCGAACGTAATGCTTTGATTCATCATAGCGATCGCGGCTCGCAGTACGTCTCGATCCGATACAGCGAGCGACTGGCAGAAGCGGGCATCGAGCCGTCGGTCGGCAGCCGGGGCGACAGCTACGACAACGCGCTCGCCGAAACCATCAACGGGCTCTACAAGGCAGAAGTCATTCACCGGCGTGGGCCCTGGAAAAGCGTCGAAGCGGTCGAGCTGGCCACCCTCGAATGGGTCTCGTGGTTCAACCATCACCGGTTACTTGAGCCGATCGGGTACATTCCCCCAGCCGAAGCCGAGGCAAACTATTACCGCAGCCTTGGCGAGCAGGCGGTCGCCGCCTGACTCACACAAAACGGCCTCCGCGAAACCCGGGGCGATTCAAATCGCCCGGGGGCGAGCGTCACGACGCCGGCGGGCCACGCCTTGCGCAATTCGCGCTCGAACTGCTGCGGCGACGCGGTGACTTCACGCTCGAACGCGTCAATCGCCACGAGTCCGAAGTCCGCTCGTCGCGCGCTCAACCACCGGCGATCGGCGGCCACACCGCGAGTTCGTCGCCATCGGCGAGCCGGCGCGTGGCACGCCCCGCCGGGGGCACGAAGTGGCCGTTGACGAGCACGAGGTGCGCGCTGCGTTCGGGCACCCGGAAACGCGCGATCAGCTCCGCGACGGTCGTGCCTGCCTCGACGTCGAGTTCGATGCGGTTGCCGTCGCGCTCGGGCGGGAGGTAGTCCGTCAGCGACGCGAACAGCTTGAACGCGACTCTCATCCCGCACTCCTCCCTGGCGCACGGCAGCACGCGCGTGCTGCGCCGATCATCGCGCGAGCGCGATCGGTTGCTGCGCGCGCGCGATGTACGCCTCGACGAACTGCAGCGGCGAACGCAGGAGCCGCTCCTTCCATTCGCCGAGGCGCACCCTGCCGTGGATCAGGCCGCGCAGCGCGCCGACGTGCTCGGTCAGCCCGATCGACGTCGCGCCGATCATGACATCGTCCTTGAACTGCAGGCTGAGATAACGGTATGCGGACGCATCGACGTGCTCGACACCCGCGCCGCCGCTCTCGGGCGGCTCGCCCCACCACTGGCCGAACGACGAGGATACAAGGCCGAGCGTCGCGAGTACGTTGATCGCGAGCACGCCTTTCAGGCGCGTCTCGTGCCCCGCCATATTGAGCGCCGCGACGCGCGCCTGGTCGGCCGCGTTCGGCTGGATTGCGGCAACCAGATGCGCACCGGTGAAGAGATCCGGGGCCTCGGCGACGTCGCCGGCGGCGAAAATACCGGGGACGCTGGTCTCGAGCCGGTCGTCGACGAGCACGCCTTTCGCGACATGCACTGGCGTCGATTCGAGGAACGCGATGTTCGGCGCGACGCCGGCGGCGACGATGACGAGATCGGCGACGACGACTTCGCCGGTCGACAGCGTCACATCGAGCGGCGCGTCGTTGCTCGCGCGGCGGTCGATGCGGCTGACACCGGCGTTCGTCACGACGCGCACGCCCTGGTCCTCGACCCATTTGCGGATCATGCCGCCGGCCTGCGGCGTCATCATCCGCGGCACGAGGCGGTCGCCCATCTCGACGACCGTCAGCTCGACGCCGCGCGCGGCGAGCGCTTCCATGATGATGCAGCCGATGAAGCCCGCGCCGAGCTGCAGCACGCGCGCACCGGGCGTCGCGAAGCGGGCGATCGCGCGCGCGTCCTCGAGCGTCCAGCAGGTCTGCACTTCCGGCAGATCGACGCCGGGAATCGGCGGCCGCACCGGGTGGGAGCCGGTCGCGATCAAGAGCCGGTCCCAGGATTCGAAGTGGCCGTCATCGAACAGGATGCGGCGCCGGTCGCTGTCGAGCGACACCGCGCGGCCGCGCACCTCCTGGATGCGCAGGCGATCGAAATGGCCCGGCGACTTGCGCAGCCACGTGCCGGATTCGTCGATGTTTCCTTCGAGCAGGTAGGGAATCGCCATGCGCGAATACGGCGGCGCGTCTTCACTGCCGAAGAGCAGGATGTCGTCGTTCGGCGCGGCGCGGCGCAGGGTTTCGGCGGCAATCACGCCCGCCGGGCCGTTGCCGAGTATCACGTGTTTCATCGGGACAATCCTCGTTCGCGTCGGTAGGCGCGGCCCGGACGGGCGACCGCGTAAGCGGGAGGCGGCAAGGCAACCCGTAAAGGCCACCTCGCCGCGTCCCGCAGGGCGCATCATCCGGCGGTCAGGACAGCCCCAACCGCGACAGCGTCTCCGGCGTCGGCGTGCCTTCCGGGGTCCAGCCGCGCACCTCGTAATACTCGGGCAGCATCTCGGCGAGGCGATTCACCATGCCTTTCGCAGGCCCGGTCTTCGCCGCTTCGCTCGTCAGGCGCGGCGGCAGGTTGTCGTCCCGCGCGGCCAGGCCGGCAGCGTTGTTGAACTGGCGCTCCATGTTCCAGATGCGCTCGCCGACCGTCGCGAGCTTGTCCATCGACCAGTCGCCGTCGCAAGCCGCGGCGATCTGCGGCTGCACGTCGGCGAGCGTCCACGCGAACGACGTGAACACGCAGATGCCGGCCGAATCGAACACCGCCGTCGCGTCCTGGAACGCCTTGACGAGCTCGGCCTTGCCTTCGATGACGTGCGGGTCGGTCTTGACCGGCACGCCGAGCACTTCCGAGGCGACCGTGTAGCCGCGCAGATGGCAGGCGCCGCGGTTCGACGTCGCGTACGCGAGGCCGATGCCCTGGATGCCGCGCGAGTCGTAAGCGGGGAATTCCTGGCCCTTGACGCTCATCGACAGCTCGGGGTGGCCGTATTTCGCGCACAGGCGCTTCGAACCGAGGCCGATCTCGCGCCCGAACCCTCCGCCGGTCGCGGTCATTTCGGCGAGCTTCGCGAGCGCCTCGGCCGAGCCGAACGGCGCGTCGACGCCGAGCTGCTCCTGCGTCAGCACGCCCATCTCGTATAGCTCCATCGCCGCGCCGACCGTCGCGCCGAACGAGATCGGGTCCATGCCCTGCTCGTTGCACAGCAGGTTCGCGTACTGCAGCGCTTCGAGGTCGCCGACGCCGTTCGCCGCCCCGAGCGCCCACGCCGCCTCGTATTCGAGGCCGCCGGAAGCGCCCCAGTATTTCGGGTTGTTCTTTACCGTGAAGTGCGTCTTGTCGATCGCCGAGATGCGCCCGCACGCGATCGTGCAGCCGAAGCATGCGGCGTTCGTCACGAGCTGCGGCTTGCCGTCGCTCGGACGTTTCTCGTGCATCGCTTCGGCGGAGATCTTCGACGCGTCCTCGAACTGCACGTCGCGGTGGTTGCGCGTCGGCAGCGCGCCCATCTCGTTGATGACGTTCATCAGCACCTGGGTGCCGAATTTCGGCAACCCCTCGCTCGTCACCGCATTGCCGGCGAGCACTTTCTTCGCCTCGGTCGTCGCCTTGACGAATTCCGGGAAATCGCGAATGCCCGCGACGCCTTTCGTGCCGCGGATCGCGACCGCCTTGAGATTCTTCGAACCCATCACCGCGCCGACACCCGAACGCCCCGCCGCGCGATGGAGGTCATTGACGATGCACGCGAACATCACCTGGTTCTCGCCCGCGCGACCGATCGACGACACACGGATCAGCGGGTCCTGATGCTGCGCGCGGATCGTCTCCTCGGTTTCCCAGCAGCTCCTGCCCCACAGGTGCGACGCGTCGCGCAGTTCGGCGCGGTCGTTCTCGATGAAGAGGTACACCGGCCTCAAAGATCGGCCTTCGAAGATCACCATGTCCCAGCCGGCGAACTTCATCTCGGCGCCGAAGAAGCCGCCGGAGTTCGAACAGGCGATCGCGCCGGTCAGCGGCCCTTTCGTGACCACCGTGTAGCGCCCGCCGGTCGAGGCCAGCGTGCCGGTCAAGGGGCCGGTCGCCATGATCATCTTGTTGTCCGGCGACAGCGGATCGACTTTCGGATCGATCTCGGAGACGAGATATTTCGTCGCCAGCCCGCGCGACCCGAGGTATTCGTCGGCCCACTGCATGTTCAGCGGCTCGGCAGTGCACGTGCCTGCGGCGAGGTTCACGCGCAGGACCTTGCGATTCCATCCCATGATGTCCGCTCCTCTCAGGCCGCCGAAGCCGGCGTGTTGGCTTTCGCCGCCCAGGCCTGCATCCGCGCGAGGCCGGTCCAGTCGGCATCGACGTAGGTGATCGCGGCGGTCGGACAGGCTTTCGCGCACGCCGGATCGCCTTCGCACAGGTCGCATTTCTGCACCTTGCCGGTGTCCTGGTTGTAGTTGATCGTGCCGAACGGACAGGCGATCGTGCAGACCTTGCAGCCGACGCAAGTGTCTTCGAACACCATCTTCGCGCCGGTCGTCAGGTCGAGCCGGATCGCATCGACGGGACAGGAGTGCAGGCACCACGCTTCGGTGCACTGCGTACAGGTGTAGGGCACTTTGCGCCCTTCGTGTTCGAAGCTGAAGACCTTGATCCGCGACTTGCTGGGATTGATGACGCCGGTGTGTTCGTAAGAGCATGCCATTTCGCACTGCAGGCAGCCGGTACACTTGGCGGGGTCAATGTGAAGCGATTTCCACATCGATGATTTCCTCCGGGCTGTGACACGTTTTCGGGACTACGAGCATCGCCAACGGGCTTTCGACTGCCTGGCGCCGAGGGGGTCCGGCTGCGGGCGTTTGCGTTCGCCGATCCGGCTTTTGCGTTCCTGAAAGTAGCACCGGGGCCGGGCCGAAGCAATCTGTTTTCCCGACGGCGCGCATGGGACGGGACGGCGTTTTCGCCGGCCGCCAGTACCCCTTCACGAGGCCCGCTGCCGGCGCGTCAGTCGTCCTCGTCGTCGTCATCGGGCAGCGCCGCTTCGACGCCCGCGCCGACGACTTTGGCGCCGACTTTCACCGTCGTCGCGACGACCGATACCGCCGCGTCGGCAACGGTGAAGACGGCACAGCCACCGGTCAGCAAAACAGCCGCGGTCAGCGCAGCCAGCAGGATCGCTCTCATCGATTGCCTCGGAAAAACCGCATCATGAACGGAACCCGGGCGGTCACGGGTTACGCAAGGAAGGTCCGTGCAGCGGCGAAATTATGCGGCCCCGCCACCTCGGCGACAATCGGCCTGCCGCGGCGCGGCGCGCGAATTCAGCGCCAGTTCAACGCGATGGGCGACGAGGCGCCGCGGCAGCGAGCCTGGCGGGCGCGGCGCCGGCTTCGTACCAGCCCTTGCTGGCATTGACCATGCGCACCAGCCACAGCATGACCGGCACTTCGATCAGCACGCCGACGACGGTCGCGAGCGCCGCGCCCGAGTCGAAGCCGTACAGGACGATCGCGACCGCGACCGCCAGTTCGAAGAAATTCGACGCGCCGATCATCGTCGAAGGTCCGGCCACCCTGTGCGCGACGCCGAGCCTGCGGTTCAGCCAGTAGCCGAGCGCCGCGATGAGTATTCCCTGCAGCAGGATCGGCACCGCCAGCATCGCGATGACGAGCGGCTGCTCGATGATCGCCTGCCCCTGGAACGAGAACAGCAGCACCAGCGTCGCCAGCAGCGCGACGATCGAGACCGGGCCGATGCGCTCCATCACGTCGCGGAAAGTCTGCTCGCCGCGCGCGAGCAGGCGCCGACGCAAGAACTGCGCGATCGCCAGCGGGATGACGATATACATCACGACCGACAGGAGCAGCGTGTCCCACGGCACCGGAATCGACGACACGCCGAGCAGCAGCGCGACGATCGGCGCAAACGCGAACACCATCACCAGGTCGTTGAGCGCGACCTGGCTGATCGTGAAGTTCGCATCGCCCCGGCACAGGTTGCTCCAGACGAAAACCATTGCCGTGCAGGGCGCGGCGCCGAGCAGGATCAGCCCGGCGACGTAGCTGTCGAGCTGTTCGGCCGGCAGCCACGGCGCGAACACGTGGCGGATGAAGATCCAGCCGAGCAACGCCATCGTGAACGGCTTGACCGCCCAGTTGACGAACAGCGTCACGCCGATACTGCGCCCCTGCGCGCGCACTTCGTGCAGCGACGCGAAGTCGATCTTCATCAGCATCGGCACGATCATCACCCAGATCAGCACCCCGACCGGGATATTGACGTGCGCGATTTCGAGGCGCCCCACCGCCTGCGCCGCTGCCGGCAGGACCTGCCCCAGCACCGTGCCTGCGACGATGCACAGGAACACCCAGACGCTGAGGTAACGCTCGAATCGCCCGAGCGGAATGTCCGCCTCGTTTTTCGCCATCACTTCACACTGCGCAGACATGCCAAGCACTGCCTCCCTTCAATTCGCACCCGTTCCGGCGAGCGCCCGCAGCCGCCCGATTCCGGTCGGCTCGTCGGCCTGCATCGCGACGAGCGCGAGCCGCTTCGCGTGATGTTCGCGCACCGCCTCGATCTGCGCCCATTCCTGCCCGGCGCGCCGGCGCAGCATCGATGCTGCGGTCGTCGTCGCAGCCAGGCTGTTGTTGATGATCCACGCCCACGGCTCGATGCCGGCGCGGCGCAGGTCAGCCTGCAGGCGCGCGGCCTCGAGCACCGGTGTCGTCTCGGCGAGGGTCACGACCAGCACTTTCGTCTGTGCGGGGTCCTGCAGCTGCATCATCGGCGTCGTGAATTGCGCGACGCCGCTCTTGTCCATGTGCCGCGCCACTTCGCGGTGATACGCCCCGGTCGCGTCGAGCAGCAGCAGCGTGTGGCCGGTCGGCGCAGTGTCCATGACGACGAACTTGCGGTCGGCCTCGCCGATGACGCGCGAGAACGCCTGGAACACCGCGATCTCTTCGGTGCAGGGCGAACGCAGCTCTTCTTCGAGCAGCGCCCTGCCTTGCGCATCGAGGCTCGCGCCGCGCGTGTCGAGCACCTCGCGACGATAGCGTTCCGTCTCGGCCTGCGGATCGATGCGGCTGACGGTGAGGTTCGCCGGCGAGCCGTCGAGCGTGTCCGCGAGGTGCGCCGCCGGGTCGGACGTCGTCAGATGCACCGGGAAGCCGCGCTGCGCGAGTTCGACCGCGATCGCCGCTGCCAGCGTCGTCTTGCCGACGCCGCCCTTGCCCATCAGCATCACCAGTCCGTGACGATCCCGGGCCAGTTCATCGACGAGGCTCGCCAGGTCCGGCAGCGCCGGACGCTCCTCCAACCCAGCTGGCGGGGCCGAGGCTACCGTTGCCGCGTCGGCGCTGCCGAGCAAGGCCCGCAGCGCGGGCAGGCCGACCAGGTTGAACGGCATCAGCGGCACCCGATCGGTCGGCAGGCCGCGCAGCCCGGTCGGCAGCTCGTCGAGCGCGGCCGCTTCGCGTCGCAGCACCGCCGCCGCCAACGCGTCGTCCGCCGCTTCCGCTGCGGGCAATACACCGTTGATGACGAGGAACTGCCGCGCGAGGCCGATCGCGGCGAGCTCGATCTGCGTGCGGGCGACTTCGCGCAACGTCGAAGCCTGCGCGCGCGCGACGAGCACCAGCCGCGTGCGCGCCGGGTCGGCGAGCGCGCTGACCGCTGCGCCGTACTGCTCGCGCTGCTTGTCGAGCCCGGCCAACGGGCCGAGGCAGGACGCTCCGTCAGTATTGTTCTGCAGGAAACCCGACCATGCGCCCGGCAACTGCAACAGGCGGATCGTGTGGCCGGTCGGCGCAGTGTCGAACACGACGTGGTCGAATCCGGCCGTCAACGTCGCATCGGTGAGCAGTCCGGTGAACTCGTCGAACGCCGCGATCTCGGTCGTGCACGCCCCGGACAACTGTTCCTCGATGCTGCGCACGACGGCCTCGGGCAGCACGCCACGCACCGGACCGACGATGCGGTCGCGGTAAGCCTGGGCAGCGGCTTGCGGGTCGATCTCGAGCGCCGACAAGCCGGGCACGGCCGTCAGCGGCGTGATGCGACTGCCGATCTCCTGTTCGAACACCTGCGCGACGTTCGACGCGGGGTCGGTGCTGACGAGCAGCACGCGGCGACCCGTCGCCGCGAGGTGGATCGCGGTCGCACACGCGAGCGAAGTCTTGCCGACGCCGCCCTTGCCGGTGAAAAAGAGGTAGCGCGGAGGCTGGTCGAGGAAGCGCATCGCGATTCCCGCGCTCAGCAGCAGCGACCGCCGCTGCAGCACTCGCTCGCCGGCAACGGCGTGAGCTTCGCCTTCACTCCCGCCCAGCGCGACAACTCGCTGCGGTTCGGGTAGCGCCCCGCGAGCGCGACCTCGCCATCGACGAGCACCAGCGGCAGCGCGTCGGCGCCCGAACGCTCGAGGAAACCCTTTACGACCGTGTTGCCGGCAAACGCCAGCGGCTGCTGGGCGAGGTTGTAGCGCTCGATCGCGATGCCCTCCTGCTTCGCCCACTCGACGTCGGCGGCGAAGTTGACGAGCTGCTGATCGACATCGGTGCCGCACACCCCGGAACTGCAGCACAGCGCGGGATCGAAGATCTGGATCGTGGTCATGACGGATTCCTTGGAAGTTGAACGGGGTCAGGCAGCGATGTGCCCGATGCGTTCGAGCGCCGCGCGGAATGCGGCCGGATCGCGTCGGGCAAGGTTTTCGGGCAGCGCGAGAAACGCTTCGATGCGCGCACGCAGCGTGCGATAGGCATGGTCAAAGGCGGCGTCGATCCGGGCATCGCTGCCGCTCGCCCCGGCGGGGTCTTCGACGCCCCAGTGCGCGCGCACTGCCGGCCCGAGATAGGCCGGACACGTTTCACTCGCTGCGCTGCCGCACACGGTGATCACGACGTCGGGCGTGCCCGGGAGTCCGTCCCACGCCTTGCTCGACAGTCCTTCGGTCGAGATCCCTTCACGCGCCAGCAGCGCGAGCGCGCGCGGATGGACGTAGCCGGCGGGGCGGCTGCCCGCGCTGAGCGCTTTCAGCCGGTGCGGGGCGAGCGCGTTGAACGTGGCTTCCGCGAGAATCGAGCGGCACGAGTTGCCGGTGCACAGGAACAGCACTTTCATGCCCGGGACTCCGTACCCGTGCCGCAGCTGCCGGAGCAGTCCGCGAGCTGCGCCTCGACGTCGCATACCGCCACACAACGCCCGGGAACGCCGGCGCAGCAGTTTTCGGTGAGGAAACCGATGACTTCGGCCATCAGAGGAAGATTCGCCCGATAGCGCAGAAAGCGCCCTTCCTGTTCCACGGTCAGCAGGCCTGCCTGGGTGAGCGTGCGCAGATGGAAAGACAGGCTGCTCGGCGCCACATCCAGTGCTGACGCGATCTCGCCGGCGACGATGCCTGTCGGCTCCGCCTTGACGAGCAATCGAAACACATCCAGCCGCACTCCGGACGAGAGGCTCTCGAACACTGCAAGCGCTGATTTCTGATCCATGGTTCTACATTTCCACTATTTTCGAAACATTGTAAGACAGTGAACGAAGGGACGTCAATTCGGGAGCGGATCAGCATGAAAACGGGCAAGGAGTCCCCTCCTCGCCCGTGCGCCTCCGCGGCGTTCTTCGCAGCGTCGATGACTGCTTACCGGCGCGCTTGCGCACGCATGACGGACGCGTCAGTTGTCGAGAAGCGCTTTGGCTTCCGCGAGGAGCCTCTGTCCATCGTGGCCTTTCGCGGTGACTTCGCTGACCCACTCCATCGCGACGCCGTCCGAGGCCTTCTGCCATTTCTTCACTTCGTCCGCGGGCACCATGTAGAACGTGTTCTTTTGATCCACACCCGACTGGCGCCCGGTCAGCGTCACCTCGTCAAAAACCTTGCCCGCCCACGCCGACACGTCGGCGCCGCTGTTGGCGTCGATGACTTTCTTCAGTTCCGCCGGCAGGCTGTCGTATTTCGCCGGGTTCATTGCTAGCACGAAAGTCGTCGTCGACAGCAGCGGCATCGTTGGATCGGTCTCACTGTGATACTTGACGATCTCCTGCGCCTTGATCGCCGGCACCACTTCCCACGGCATCATTGCGCCATCGATGACCCCTTTGGCGAGGCTCTCCGAGACCTGGGGCATCGGCATCGGCACGGGTGTCCCGCCGAGTGCGCTCACCATCCTCGTCGCAAGACGGGTCGGGGCACGCAGCTTCATGCCGTCGAAATCGGCCATCGTTTTGATCGGCTTCTTCGTCGTGTGCAGCGCCATTCCGGCAATGACGTGGAACATCAATGGTCGTACGCCGCGATATTCGTCCGTCGCATTTTTCGTCGCATAGGCCCACAACGCCCGGCTCGACTTTTCACCCGAGATGCCCATGAACGGCAGTTCGAATACCTCCGACACGAGGAAGCGCCCGGCCTGGTAACCGGGAACCGCCCAGACGATGTCGGCGACGCCATCCTTGGCCTGGTCGAACAGTTGCGCCGGCGTCCCGCCCATCTGCATCGCCGGATAGATCTGGCATTTGAGCCGGCCTGCCGATTCCGCGCCGATCTTCGCACACCACGGCTCGATGAGTTTCACCTGGGCATTCGACGAAGGCGGCAGAAAGTGGTGCACGCGCAACGTGACGACCTTGTCCCCTTGCGCGTAGGCGGCGCCGAACGTCATCAGGGCGGATGCGAAAAGCGGTGTGAGCGCGGTGCGAGTCTTCATCGTTTTTCCTTTCTGCACGTGGAATGAACCGGCTTCGGCGATGACCGACCGTCCGAACCGGATACAGCGGAACGACCAGGGAAAAGCAGCACAGGAACTGCGGGGGATCGGCCGCGTACCGCCGCACATCCGCGAAAGGTCCGCACCGATGGCCCGTCGGCCAATGCGTGCGAATGATGGTTCACTCATTACATGTTGTCAAACGCGATTGAAGACGAACCGTGAGGTACTGCGCTTCCGAACGTGAGGCGAGCCGGCGCCGGGTATCCGGCGGGGTGATGGAAGTTGCGTGCGAGGCGCGCACTATCGCGCACGAGGCGAAATTCACATGTCGGGGGCGGCGAGCGTCGGCGATATCGACGCCCCCAACAGCAACAACAGCAACGTGAGCCGCTGCTGGCGCACGCGCAATCGTCGAATACACCAGGCACTCGGCCCCAGGCCGGGCGTGGATCGCATATGGAACAAGGGATGAAGGCGGCGAGCAATGCCCTGCCCGTCAGCGGCTCTTTCCGCACCAGCGGAAGGCCCGGTCACCGCAACAGGCGAAGTCCGGGCCCGGCCTGATGCGATCAGGCGTAGCCTTTTGCGGTCGCCGCGGCCGGCGCGACGACGGGCGGTTGTGCGTTCACGCTCGGGATATGGCGTTTGACGAGCGCCAGCGCGACCAGCGTCAAGACCATCGTGAAGCCGAGCATCGACAGGTAGGACGACGCGCCGCCGGAAGTGATGACTGCGGCCCCGGCGAACGAGCTCAGGATCGCGCCGAGGCGGCCGAAGGACAGCGCCGAAGCGGTGCCGGTGGCGCGCACGATCGTCGGGTAAACATACGCGCACAGCGCGTACATCGTCGCCTGCACCGCGATGACGAACATGCCGTGCACGCCGAGGCCGATCATCAGCCAAGTCCCGTTCTCGGCGATATCGACGTATTTGAGCAGGAACGCGCTCGCGGCCGCGCCGATTGAGCACAGGATCAGCGGCCAGCGCGAGCCGAAGCGCGTGATCGCGATCGCGCAGCCCAGCGAACCGACGACGCCGCCAAGGTTGTAGGCCGTCAGACCGGAGCCGGCCAGCGCTGCCGGGAGCCCCTCGGATGCGAGCATCGCAGGCAGCCAACTGAACGCGGTGTAAGTCGCCAGCATGACCATGAAGAATCCGCACCAGATCGCGAGCGTGTCGCGTGCCAGCCCGCCAGCGAACAGCGAAGTGAATCCGGCGCGCTGCTCGGCGGCACGCTCCGCCGCATCGACGAAAGTCGTGTCGGGGGCGGTCGGACGGGCCATGCGCGCGAGCAGTTTCTTCAGCACCGGCCAGTGATCCGGCTTGCGGGCGAGATAACGGGGCGACTCGGGGAGCGTTGCGAGCAGCACGAAGCTGTACGCGACCGGCAATGCCCCGCCGATCCAGAACAGGCCGCGCCAGCCGAACACCGGAAGGATCGCGCTCGCGAAGAGGCCCGCGAGCATGCCGCCGAGCGGGTAGCACACGATCGTGCCGGTGACCGCGAGAGTCCGATGACGTGCAGGCGTGAACTCGGCCGTCATCGTCGAGGCGCTCGGCAACGCGCCGCCGATTCCCAGGCCCGCGATGAACCGCAGCACCGAGATCGTCACCACGTCGGGCGCGAAGCCGATCGCGCAGGTCGCGATGCCGAACAGGAACACGCTCGCGGCGACGACGAGCCGCCGGCCAATGCGGTCGGCGACGATGCCGGCGCACGCGCTGCCGACCGCCATGCCGACCAGCCCTGCGGCCACCGCCGGCGCAAACGCCGCACGGGTGATGCCCCACTCCTTGATCAGCATCGGGAGCGCGAACCCGATCAGCTGTCCGTCAAATCCGTCCATGACGATCGCGAACGCGGCGAGCATGACCGCGAGCATCTGCATCGACGTGAAGGGTCCGTGGTCGAGGACCCGGCCGATGTCGACGGGCGCCCCGCCGGGGGACGATTTTTGCAGCATGAACTTGTCTCCGTTGAATTCCTGATCGCTTGCCGTTTTCACTTCATGCGCCGCCGCGAGCGCTCGCTGCGCGTCGCACGCCTTTCGGGAGGCCTCGCTGGAAGCAACCCGGATCGGACGGCCCAAAACGGGCGGAACAATAGCAGTTGGTTTGGTGGGAATCAAGCAATTGTAGATACAACTTTTTGTCGTCGCTGCCGAGATGCAGGGTGGCCGGCACGTCGGTGTTCAATGCACTCCGAATGGCGACGGGTGCCCCGGAGCGCCTCGCCGGATGCCGCTCATCCCCCGGTGCGCGCCCGCCCTTCTCGTCGATCGCCGCGCGCTGCCGGGCCGCGGCGAACGCGCCGGGCGGGGGTCGGCGGGCGTTTGTCGTCGCGCCGCCGGCCGTGCTGACGGGCGAGCATTTCATCCACCGTCTCCGACATGCTGCGGGCGAGCGCCACCGCCGCTTCGGCATCGGGGTAGTAGTCGGGCAGGCGGTAGCCGAGCCACGCATACGCCGAGTACTTCTTGCAGGCGTCCTCGGCTGCCTGCAGCGCGTAGCGCGCGTCGCCGACCGGTTCGATCGACAGATGCGAGCTACGCTCCTTCGCCAGCGCCCGCGCCCATCCCTGCCACGCCTGGTTGAGCGTTTCAACGCGTGTCGACACCGGCACGAGCGACAGCGTGAAGCGGTGCTCGAGCGACAGCGGCAGGGAGTCGAGCCATTGCGCGCGCTCGGTCTGCTCGCTGAGGTCGCCGGGGAGAAAGAAGTCGTCGGTGAGGTCGATGTTGCGCGAGAACAGTTCGAGCAGCCGCGCCAGCGTGCGCTCCCCGGTTGCCGCGGCGATGCTCTTCACGTGGCGCAGCGACGGGGTGACGTAGAAGCCGCGGTTCGACAGCGGATCGGCCGGCGTGCGCATCAGGCGCGAAATGATGCGGTGGGTATGGTCGTCGAATCCGGCGACGAGCCCGGCCTCGTGCAGGCCGAAACGTCCCGCCCGGCCGGCGATCTGGTGAGTGAGCCACGGCGGCAGGAGGTCCTCGGAGATGCCGTCGAACTTCTTCGCGGTGGAGAACACGACCCGCGCGACCGGAAGGTTGAGCCCCATGCCGATCGCGTCGGTCGCGACGACGATGTCGGCCTCGCCGTCGCGAAAGCGCTGCGCCTGCGCGCGACGGACTTCGGGCGAGAGGTTGCCGTAGATCGTCGCGACGCGAAACCCGGCCGCGGCGATGTTCGTCGCCCAGTTGAGCACGTCGCGGCGCGAGAACGCGATGACGGCGTCGCCGCGACGCAGCTGGCCGATGCTGCCGACGGCGCGTGGCGCCATCTCGAGCGGCGACTTGCGCGCGAGCGTGGTCACTTCGAGCTCGCAGCCCAGGCGCTCGGCGAGCGCCTCGACCGCCGGACGCGCCGACAGCGCACCGAGCAGATACACCGTCTTCGCCGCCGCTCCGCACACGGCGGCGGTCCACGCTGAGCCGCGCTCGAGATCCTCGAGCATCTGGATCTCGTCGATCACCGCGACTTCGACCGCGCGCGACGTGTCGAGCATCTCGATCGTGCTCGCGACATGCGTCGCGCCGGGCGTGATGCGGCGCTCCTCGCCGGTCACGAGGCTCACCGCGACGCCCCGGTCGGCGAGGCGTTCGTAGTTCTCCAGCGCGAGCAGGCGCAGCGGCGCGAGGTACACACCGGTCGCCGCCTGCGCGAGCGCTTCCATCGCCTGGTGCGTCTTGCCGGAGTTCGTCGGCCCGAGGATCGCGACGAAGCGTCGCCGCATCATGAATGCGGTCTCGAACGACTCCGGGTAACGGGTGAGCTGGACCGTGCCGCGGGCGACTTCGACAAGCGTCTCGGCGCGGCGGCGCGAAGCCGCATCGGCGAGGCGGTCCTCGACGATGCGAAAGCGCCGGCTCGCCAGCTCCTTGCCGGTTTCGAGCGCGCGCAGGAAGCGCCCCCCGGCCAGCCCTCGGCTTCGGCCTCGCGCAGCACACGCGCGACAAAACGGTGCACCTCGCTTTCGAACTCCGCGACCGAAGCTTCGTTGAGCCGCTCGCGGACCAGCGCCAGATGGCGCTCGGCAGTAAGCTTGCGCCACTTCTGGACGCGGGCGAGGACGCAGCGCTCGGGCACGAGGCGAAACGGATAGCGGCGGCCATCGACTTCGACGTTGCCGGCGACCTCGACCGCGACCGCGCCGTCGTTGTGCACCAGCCGGGCGCCGAATCCCTGCAGGTAGGCGTGCAACTCGCGGGCGACGTCGAGCAGCGCGTCGTCGCTTTCCGGGTCCTGCCCGGCCGGCACGATCGCTTCGGGATCGATGAAGAAGTTCTCTTCCAATTTGTTCGACTCGGTCAATAACGATTCAAACTTCGCGACGGCCGGCGCTGTGCCTCGCCCCAGCCGCCCGATTCCTTCGCCGGCAACTCCTGTGCCTGCCGCCTGACCTTATCGTGCCGTCGGCGGCACGGCGCGTTGTGAAACCTCGCAGTGTGCGGAAAGCCAGCGCGCTTCCGTTTCCATCTGCATGTTGCCGTGCGCCGACTTCATATTGACGCGCGTCGTGAAGTGTTCCGGACTGCTGACCCGCGCCGCAAAATCGCCCGTTGCTTGCGGCTGCGTGCAGGTCAGCTGTCCCGTCACGCGGTCGCCGGTCTTTGTCACGTTGCCCAACGTGCAGCTGCCCTCGATCTTGCCGGAGTAGATGTTGTCCTCCCTCGCCTGTTCCGGCGAGATGCAGCTGCGCACCGCGCCATCCTGACCCAGCGTCACGCCGCGTTCGGTCATCTGCTGCTCGATGATGCGCCGCATGTCCGGAGGAAGGCTCTTCAGATGCTGCTGCATCTGCGCCATCTGCGACGACATGTCGGGCAGACCGCCGATGTTCATCCGCGTCGAGCGAAATTCCCACAACCCGGGCCGAATATCGGCTGCATATCCTGCCGCACTCATGCCGAGCGCCGAAAGACCGAGAATCAGCGAACGTGTCCTGCTCATCAGCGCATCACCTTGCCGGCCATCCGCACGATGTCGTCGAGCATGTTGCCGTCGCCGTCCAGGTCGAGCATCGAAGCGAGTCCCGGAGCAGCGCGGCCAGAGGCGTCGCCGGCGGCTCCCGTCCGGTCACCGAACAGACCTCCCAGGCCCCCGAGCCCGCCGCCGATCGGAGAGGAGTTCCCCACGTCGCCGGCGCCCCGCTGTTTCGCCAGGTAGCCTGCGACGAGCATTGCAAGCATCGGCAGCATCTTCTTCAACAGGGAGGGATCGAGGCCCGACCGGTCGGACGCGTTCTGCGCGACCGCACGACTTACGTCCTTCGAGCCGAATATCTCGCCGAGCACGTTGTCGCCGCGGCTCACGTCCGTGGGTTGCGGCGCCAGCACCTGGTCGAAAAGCGCCCCGCCGCCGAGTTGTCCGAGCAGCCCATCGAGTCCTGCGACACCGGCAGGCTGTTGCAGCGCCTGCTTCTTGAACCCGCCAAGAATCGCCGGGACGAGCGCCTCGGCGCCCTTCGCCGCCTGCGTCTCGCTGAGGCCCAGTTCGCGCGCGAGCGACTGCAGCCCGCCTGTCTGCGCAAGGATGTCCGTGATCTGCATGTGCTTGCTCCTGTAGGGATGGGGAGGCAGCCGGTCGGCGTCGGAAAAAACCGCGCTGCACGGGACTCTGGTTGTGAGCGAAGAAGCCGCTGCGCTGCCTGCTCGAGGCCGCACGCATGTTAATGATAGTGCCACTCCTCGCGTCCGGCAGCGATGAGCCGCGAGATTCGCTCACCGCATCTCGCACAGTCCTGATGAAACTTCTCCTCGGCGGGCGCGACGGGACGCTCCGCGGGAAGTTCGGGGCGGCCCGATTCGATGTCGGCCAGGGCCAAAGGAGGCGCAACAAGCAGCGTTGAAAAAAGCAGCATCGAAGTTGCGGCGTGACGTTTCATGACAGAGCCGATAGCTGTAAACATGGGCCGAGTCCAGATTTTGTCGCCTGAACCGAAGATGAATGCACCAATAAGAGGCAGGACTTCGCCGGCTGACACAACAAAAAACCCGCAAAGCCTTGAGCCGTGCGGGTTATGGTACTGCGTGACACTGGTTGTTATTCGTATCTGGTAGGTGCTGACGGGCTCGAACCGCCGACATCCGCCTTGTAAGGGCGGCGCTCTACCAACTGAGCTAAGCACCCGTAGCAGCAGACTCGAAGAAGCGGGGAACTGTAAACCATCCTTCGCCGCTTTGCCAGTGCGATTTCGCCTTGGTCCCTTGGCATGCGGACAAGGCGAGGACGACCGCGACGCAGCATGAAAATCAGGCTGCGCCGCGTCTTCGGTGCGAGGGAAACGGCGAGAGAGCGCTCAGTGGGCTCTGGCGCCGCTTTTGCCCGCCACGCCTTCAGCCGGCTCCGCTACCGCCGCCGTTTCCTGCGCGAGTTCGGCTTCGGTCAGCGGTTGCGGCTGTCGCTCGAGGGCGTGCTCGAGCACCTGGTCGATCCACCGTACCGGGATCAGTTCGAGCGTATTCTTGATGTTCTCCGGGATCTCGGCCAGATCCTTGACGTTTTCCTCAGGAATCAGCGCCACCCGGATGCCCCCGCGAACCGCTGCGAGCAACTTTTCCTTCAAGCCCCCGATCGGCAGGACTTCACCGCGCAGCGTGATCTCGCCCGTCATCGCGACATCGCAGCGCACCGGAATGCCGGTCAGCACCGACACGAGGGCCGTGCAGATCGCCGTACCGGCGGAAGGCCCGTCCTTCGGAATTGCGCCTTCCGGCAAATGGATGTGAATGTCGCTCTTCTGATAGAAGTCTTCATGAACGCCGAGCGAGCGAGCACGCTTGCGCACCACCGACAACGCGGCCTGGATCGACTCCTGCATCACTTCGCCGAGCTTGCCGGTCGTCACGACCTTGCCCTTGCCGGGCAACACCACCGCTTCGACGGTCAGCAATTCTCCACCCACTTCCGTCCATGCCAGGCCGGTCACCTGCCCGACCTGGTTTTCCTTTTCCGCCATGCCGAAGGAGTAGCGGCGCACGCCGAGATACTTGTCGAGATTGCGCGCATTGACGATGATCTTGCTTGCGCGCTTGCGCAACACCAGCGATTTCACGACCTTGCGGCATATCTTGGAGATTTCGCGTTCCAAGCTGCGCACCCCTGCCTCGCGCGTGTAATACCGGCACACGTCGCGCAACGCCTCTTCGGTCACGGACAGCTCGTCGCGCTTGAGGCCGTTGTTCTTCATCTGCTTCGGCAGCAGGTAACGCTGCGCGATATTGACTTTTTCGTCCTCGGTATAGCCGGACAGGCGGATCACCTCCATCCGGTCGAGCAGCGCGGGGGGAATGTTCAACGTATTCGCGGTCGCGACGAACATCACGTCGGACAGATCGAAATCCACCTCGATGTAATGATCCTGGAACGTGTGGTTCTGCTCCGGATCGAGCACTTCGAGCAGCGCGGAACTCGGGTCGCCCCGGAAGTCCTGACCGAGCTTGTCGACCTCGTCGAGCAGGAACAGCGGGTTCTTGACGCCGACTTTCTGCATGTTCTGCAGGATCTTGCCGGGCATCGAACCGATGTAAGTGCGGCGATGGCCGCGGATTTCGGCCTCGTCGCGCACGCCACCGAGCGCCATGCGCACGAACTTGCGGTTCGTCGCTTTCGCGATCGACTGGCCGAGCGACGTCTTGCCGACGCCCGGAGCGCCGACGAGGCACAGGATCGGCGCCTTGACCTTGTCGACGCGCTGCTGGACTGCGAGGTACTCGAGGATGCGTTCCTTGACCCGCTCGAGACCGTAGTGATCCTTGTCGAGTATCTTTTCGGCTTCGGCGAGGTCGCGACTGACGCGCGATTTCTTCTTCCACGGCAACCCGATCAGCGTCTCGATGTAATTGCGCACCACCGTCGCTTCGGCGGACATCGGTGACATCAGGCGCAGCTTCTTGAACTCCGCCTGCGCCTTCGCGAGCGCATCTTTCGGCATGCCGGCGGACTTGATCTTGCGGTCCATCTCCTCGAGATCGGCGCCTTCCTCGCCTTCGCCGAGTTCTTTCTGGATCGCCTTGACCTGCTCGTTCAGGTAGTACTCGCGTTGACTCTTCTCCATCTGGCGCTTGACGCGGCCGCGGATGCGCTTTTCGACCTGCAGGATGTCGAGTTCGGTTTCGAGCTGCGTCAGCAGGCGCTCGAGTCGTTCGCCCGCGCCGAACATTTCCAGCACTTCCTGCTTCTGCTCGAGCTTGAGCGGCAGATGCGCTGCGATCGTGTCGGCGAGCCGGCCCGGATCCTCAATGCCCGCGAGCGACGCGAGGATCTCCGGGGGGATCTTCTTGTTGAGTTTCACGTACTGGTCGAACTGCGCGACGATCGCCCTGCGCATCGCCTCGAGTTCGTTGGTGTCGGTTTCGGGCACCGGCACCGGCGTAACTTTCGCGACGAATACACTGCGCTGGTCTTCGACCGAATCGACGCGGCCGCGCTGCACGCCTTCCACGAGCACCTTGATCGTGCCATCCGGAAGCTTGAGCATCTGCAGGATGTTCGCGATGCAGCCGATTTCGTACAGGTCTTCGGCCGACGGCTCGTCCTTGGCAGCCGACTTCTGCGCCACCAGCAAGATGCCCTTGCCCGCTTCCATCGCGTTCTCGAGAGCCTTGATCGACTTCGGACGCCCGACAAAGAGCGGGATCACCATATGGGGAAACACCACCACGTCGCGCAACGGCAGAAGCGGCAGTTCCATTTGTTCGTTGGGGAGGTCGAGCGGGCCTGACATGATTGTTGTTACCTCGATGGGACGTGTCGAGCCCACATGGGGGCCCGACCGGGAAAAATCAAGCGGCGCGCGACCGATTGGTCCGGGCTAGTTCGAGCCCGAAACCTTCGGCTGCTCGGCATACATCAGAAGGGGCTGGGCGCCCTCTTCGATGGTGCCTTCATCCACCACCACCTTTTCCACCCCTTCCAGCGTGGGCAGGTCATACATGATATCGAGCAACGCGGACTCGAGAATCGAGCGCAGGCCACGTGCCCCGGTCTTGCGCCGAATCGCCTTGCGAGCGACCGCATGAAGCGCTGCGGGACGGATCTCGAGGTCGACGCCTTCCATCGAAAAAAGCTTCTGGTACTGTTTGACGAGCGCGTTTTTCGGCTCCACCAGAATCTGGATCAGCGCTTCTTCGTCAAGTTCCTGCAAGGTCGCGACAACCGGCAACCGACCGACGAATTCCGGGATCAGACCGAACTTGATGAGATCCTCGGGTTCGACCTGACGGAACGACTCCGAGACGTTCTTTCCCTCGCGACTCTTGACCTCGGCGCCGAAACCGATGCCGATCTTTTCGGTGCGGTTGCGGATGACTTTTTCAAGGCCGTCGAACGCGCCGCCGCAGATGAACAGGATGTTCGTCGTGTCGATCTGGATGAAATCCTGGTTCGGATGCTTGCGCCCGCCCTGCGGCGGAATCGACGCGACCGTGCCTTCGATCAGCTTCAGCAGCGCCTGCTGCACGCCTTCGCCGGAAACGTCCCGCGTGATCGACGGGTTGTCCGACTTGCGCGAAATCTTGTCGATTTCGTCGATATAGACGATGCCGTGCTGCGCCTTGTCGACGTCGTAGTCGCATTTCTGCAGCAACTTCTGGATGATGTTCTCGACGTCCTCGCCGACGTAACCGGCTTCGGTGAGCGTCGTCGCATCGGCCATGACGAAAGGCACATTGAGCAGGCGCGCCAGCGTCTGCGCGAGCAGCGTCTTGCCCGAACCGGTCGGACCGATCAGCAAGATGTTGCTCTTCGACAACTCGACCTCTTCCTTGCGGCCGGAGAGGTGGCGCAGGCGCTTGTAGTGGTTATATACGGCGACCGACAGGTTGCGCTTGGCCTGGGTCTGTCCGATCACATACTGGTTGAGGATCTCGCAGATTTCCTGCGGGGTCGGCAACGTCGTGCGCGCCCCTTCCGCGTCGACGGTCTCGGCAATCTCGTCGCGGATGATGTCGTTGCACAGTTCGATGCACTCGTCGCAGATAAAGACCGACGGCCCCGCAATGAGTTTGCGAACCTCATGCTGGCTCTTCCCGCAAAACGAGCAGTACAGCAGCTTTTCGCCACCCGCCTTCTTATCCGTCATGGTCTTCCTCTCTTATATCAACTGTCGGCGCGATTGGTCAGCACCTTGTCGACGATACCGTACTCCACGGCATCGGCAGCCGACATGAACCGGTCGCGGTCGGTATCCTTCTCGATCTGCTCGATCGGCTGGCCGGTATGCTTGGCCAGCATCTCGTTCAGTTTCGCGCGGATGCCGAGGATTTCGCGGGCGTGGATTTCGATGTCGGAAGCCTGCCCCTGGAATCCACCGAGCGGCTGGTGGATCATCACGCGCGAATTGGGCAGGCAGAAGCGCTTGCCTTTTTCGCCGGCCGCGAGCAGGAACGAACCCATGCTCGCCGCCTGGCCGATGCACAAGGTGCTCACGCTCGGCTTGATGAACTGCATCGTGTCGTAGATCGCCATGCCCGACGACACCGAGCCGCCCGGCGAATTGATGTAGAAATAGACATCCTTGTCCGGATTCTCGGATTCGAGGAACAGGAGTTGCGCCACGATCAGGTTCGCGGTCACGTCGTTGACCGGACCAACCAGAAAGATCACCCGTTCCTTCAGCAGACGCGAGTAGATGTCGTAAGCGCGCTCGCCCCGACCGCTTTGTTCGACCACCATCGGGACCAGTCCGAGGCCGACCGGATCCCAGTTGCTGCTTCCCTGTGGCGCTGCACTGTTCATCGCTATGCCCCTTGCGGCATCAGGCCGCGTTACCCATCAATTCGTCGAAACTCACCGGCTTGTCTTCAGTTTGAGTCTGGGACACCACCCACGCAACAACGTTGTCCTCGATCACGACCGCTTCGGCCTGACCCAGACGTTCGGGTTGAGCGTAGTACCAGCGCACCAGTTCCGCGGGATCCTCGTAACTTTGCGCCATCTCGTCGATCATCGCGCGAACCTGCTCCGGTTTCGCGTACAGTTCCTTCGCGTTCACCAGCTCTGCCATGATGAGACCGAGCTTGACGCGGCGAACCGCCTGGTCGGCAAACCATGACGGCTCCACCGGAATGTCCTTGGTCTTCATGCCGCGCATCTCGAGGTCGCGCTTCGCGTTCTCGGCGAGCTGCCTCGACTCGGCCTCGACCAGCGCTTTCGGCACCTCGATCGGATTCGCTACCAGCAGCGCCTCCATCACCTGTTCCTTGACCTTCCCCTGGATGCGACGTTTCACTTCGCGCTCCAGGTTCGCCCGGACTTCGTCACGCAGCTTCGTCACATCACCGTCGGCCACGCCGAGCGCGCGGGCGAGATCCGCATCCACGGCGGGCAGGACCGGCGCTTCGACGCCTTTCACCGTGATCTCGAACTCCACTTTCTGTCCGGCAAGCTCCGCTGCGTGATAGTCCTCCGGGAACGTCATTTCAAAAGTCTTCGTTTCCCCGACCTTGAGACCCAGCACGGCGCTCTCGAAATCCTTGAGCATCGAACCGGCGCCGATCACGAACGGGAAATCCTCCGCCTTCCCGCCTTCGAAGAGCTCCCCGTCCTTGCGTCCCGCGAAGTCGATCACCACCCGATCGCCGTCTTGGGCGGGCCGATCCACGGCCTCGAAGGTCGTGCGCTGCTTGCGCAGCACTTCGATCGTCTTGTCGACTTCGGCGTCGCCCACCGTCAGCACCGGCCGCTCGACTTTCTGCCCCGACAAGTCGCCCAGCGGCACCTGGGGATAGACTTCGAACACTGCGCTGAATTCCAGCGCCCCCTCGGCGGCCGCTTCGCGCGGCTCGATCCGCGGGTAGCCGGCGACGCGCAAATTCTGTTCCCGCACCTTGTCGCCGAAAGCTTTTTCCACTGCCGCGCCGATCGCTTCGGAACGCGCCTGCGAGCCGTAGGTTTGCGCGACGATCTTCATCGGGACCTTGCCCGGCCGGAAACCCGGCATCTTCACGGTGCGGGCCATCCGCTTCAACCGGGAATCGACTTCCTTGTCGATCTCGGCCATGGGCACGGACATGTCGATGCGGCGCTCGAGCGCGCCCTGCGTTTCCTGGTTGGTCTGCATTAAAGTGATCCCTGACGAGTCAAAGTTTGCCCTGAAAATCGACTCCCGACCAGCAAGCGGCGCGATGCCGATCAAGGTGAGTTCAACAGGCAGATTAGGAGTAAAAATTCAATTCTAACACAGCCTCCGGAGCTTCCTTCCAGCCGGCTTTCGGCGGCAAAATGCCACGAGGAATCTTTCCCGGCACGGTGCACATTGCATGGAACTTGCTGCGTCCAGGTGCCTCTCACGGGTGACGGCAGGGGCTGGAGACGCGCCGGGCCGAGGGTGCCGGGTCGTTCGCCAAACGTCGAAGAGCGTGTTTGCCGCTCTGTGTTTCAACTGATTCGATCATGAAGGGAGATATCCAGATGACCATCTTCAATGCCTACCAGGCGCGATTCGAGGCAGCCCGCGAAGAAGAGATGTCGATCCAGGAGTATCTCGAGCTGTGCAAGTCGGACCGCTCGGCATATGCCACCTCCGCGGAACGGATGCTGATGGCCATCGGGGAACCCGAACTGGTGGACACCCGCGTCGATCCGCGACTGTCGCGCATCTTTTCCAACAAGATGCTCAAGCTGTACCCGGCCTTCCGTGACTTTTACGGCATGGAAGAGGTCATCGAGCATATCGTTTCCTACTTCCGCCATGCGGCGCAGGGTCTGGAAGAGAAGAAGCAGATCCTTTACCTGCTCGGCCCGGTCGGCGGCGGCAAGTCGTCGCTTGCCGAAAAACTGAAGTCGCTGATCGAGAAAGTGCCGTTCTACGCGATCAAGGGCTCGCCGGTGCACGAGTCGCCGCTCGGCCTGTTCGACCTGAACGAGGACGGCCGCCTGCTCGAAGACGACTTCGGCATCCCGAGCCGCTATGTGAATACGATCATGAGTCCGTGGGCCGTGAAGCGTCTGCACGAGTTCGGTGGCGACATCACCCGTTTTCGCGTCGTCAAGCTGCGCCCGTCGGTCCTCAAACAGATCGCGGTCGCGAAGACCGAACCCGGCGACGAGAACAATCAGGACATTTCTTCACTCGTCGGAAAAATCGACATTCGCAAGCTCGAGGAATATTCGCAGGACGACCCGGACGCGTACAGTTATTCGGGTGGCCTGTGCCTCGCCAACCGCGGCCTGCTCGAATTCGTCGAGATGTTCAAGGCGCCGATCAAGGTGCTGCATCCGCTCTTGACCGCGACGCAGGAAGGCAACTACAAGGGCACCGAAGGCTTCGGGGCGATCCCGTTCGACGGCATCGTGATGGCGCACTCAAATGAATCGGAGTGGGTCGCGTTCAAGAACAACCGCAACAACGAAGCGTTCCTCGACCGCATCTACACGGTGAAAGTGCCGTACTGCCTGCGCGTGTCGGACGAGATACACATCTACGAGAAGCTGCTGACCGAGAGTTCGCTCGCAGACGCGCCATGCGCGCCCGACACGCTGCGGATGATGGCGCAGTTCGCGACGCTGTCGCGGCTCAAGGAGCCCGAGAACTCGAGCATCTATTCGAAGATGCGGGTGTACGATGGCGAGAACCTCAAGGACACCGACCCGAAGGCGAAGAGCTACCAGGAATACCGCGACTACGCCGGCGTGGACGAGGGAATGACGGGATTGTCCACACGGTTCGCGTTCAAGGCGCTGTCGAAGGTGTTCAACTTCGACCACCGCGAAGTCGCCGCCAACCCGGTGCACCTGATGTATGTACTGGAACAGCAGATCGAACAGGAGCAGTACCCGCCCGAAGTCGAAGCCCGCTACATGGGCTTCATCAAGGAGTTCCTCGCCCCGCGCTACGCCGAGTTCATCGGCAAGGAGATCCAGACCGCCTATCTCGAGAGCTATTCCGAGTACGGCCAGAACATCTTCGACCGCTACGTGACCTACGCCGACTTCTGGATCCAGGACCAGGAATTCCGCGATCCGAATACCGGCGAGATCCTCGACCGTTCGGCGCTCAACGACGAGCTCGAGAAGATCGAGAAGCCGGCCGGCATTAGCAATCCGAAGGATTTCCGCAACGAGGTGGTCAACTTCGTGCTGCGTGCGCGGGCCAAGAACGACGGCAAGAATCCGAGCTGGACGAGCTACGAGAAGCTGCGCGCGGTCATCGAGAAGAAGATGTTCTCGAATACCGAGGAACTGCTGCCGGTCATCAGCTTCAACGCGAAGGCGAGCGGCGACGAGCAGAAGAAGCACCAGGACTTCGTCAACCGGATGATCGAAAAAGGCTATACCGAGAAGCAGGTTCGGCTGCTGTGCGAGTGGTATCTGCGGGTCCGCAAGTCGTCGTAAGCGACGTTCCGCCCGGCGCGCGGCGGCGGGCGGAGTCCAACACGGGAGGAACCCATGACCCGCATCATCGATCGACGGTTTGACAGCAAGAAGAAAAGCGCGGTCAATCGCCAGCGCTTCATGCGTCGCTTCAAGCAGCAGATTCGCCGCGCGGTCAGCGATGCGATCCAGGATCGTTCGATCCGCGATCTCGACAACGGCGAACAGATATCGATCCCGTCGAAGGATCTGAGCGAACCGCAATTCCAGCACGGTCGCGGCGGCGTATGGGAGCAGGTCTTTTCGGGTAACGACCAGTTCTCGAGCGGCGACCTGATCAACCGTCCGCCCTCGGGCGGCGGCGGAGGTCGCGGCCAGGGCAAGGCCAGCAACGAGGGCGAAGGCGAGGACGACTTCGTCTTCCACCTGTCGCGCGAGGAGTTCCTCGACATTTTTTTCGACGACCTCGCGTTGCCGAACCTGATCCGCACGCAGCTTGCGAAGATCACCGACTACAAGACCCAGCGGGCCGGCTTCACCGCCGACGGGACGCCGGCGAACATCAACATCATCCGCTCGATGCGCGGCGCGCTCGGGCGCCGGCTGGCGCTCGGCTCGCCGTTCACGGTGCGACTGCGGGAGCTGCAGAAAGAACTCGACGACGTCACCGAAGCCTGCGGCGAAGACAGCCCGGAAGCGATCGCGCTGCGGGAGGAAATCGCGCGGGTGCGGGCGAAGATCGAGGCGATTCCGTTCATCGACAGCTTCGACCTGCGCTACAACAACCGCATCAAGGTGCCGAAGCCGACGACGCAGGCGGTGATGTTCTGCGTGATGGATGTCTCCGGATCGATGGACGAAGAGAAGAAAGCGACCGCAAAGCGCTTCTTCATGCTGCTCTATCTGTTCCTCAATCGCACCTACGAGCACATCGAGGTGGTGTTCATCCGCCACCACACGATCGCGAAGGAAGTCGACGAGGATGAGTTCTTTCACTCGCGCGAGTCGGGCGGCACGGTCGTGTCGAGCGCACTCAAGCTGATGCACGAAGTCATCGCCTCGCGGTATGCGCGCGGCAACTGGAACATCTACGGCGCCCAGGCTTCCGACGGGGACAACTGGGACAACGATTCGCCGATCTGCCGCGAACTGCTCGATGCCCAAATCCTGCCGTACTGCCAGTACTTCGCGTACATCGAGATCACGCCCGGCGAACCCCAGAATCTCTGGCGCGAATACGAGAAGCTGATGGGGGCACACAAGAACTTCGCCATGCAGAGAATCGAAGCGCCGGCCGATATCTATCCGGTATTCCGCGAACTGTTCAAGAAGACGCTCGTATGAAACGTGCCGCCGTGAAAAAACTCCAGCAGCTGACCGCGACGTCGGAATGGACGTTCGAGGCGATCGACACCTACCACACTGAAATCGCACGGGTCGCCGGCGAATTCGGCCTCGACGTCTATCCGCCGCAGATCGAGCTGATCACCGCCGAGCAGATGATGGACGCCTATGCGTCGGTGGGCATGCCGGTGAACTATCACCACTGGTCGTTCGGCAAGCACTTCCTGACGACGGAGAAAGGCTATCGGCGCGGCCAGATGGGGCTCGCCTACGAGATCGTCATCAACTCCAACCCCTGCATCGCGTACCTCATGGAGGAAAACACGCTGACGATGCAGGCGCTGGTGATCGCCCACGCGGCTTACGGCCACAACAGCTTCTTCAAGGGCAATTACCTCTTCCGCACCTGGACCAACGCCGACGCGATCGTCGACTACCTGATCTTCGCGCGGCACTACATTGCCGAATGCGAGGAGCGCCACGGCGAGGAAGAAGTCGAGTTGCTGCTCGATTCGTGCCACGCGCTGATGAACCTGGGGGTGGACCGCTACAAGCGCCCGCCGAAGCTCTCGCTGGCGAAGGAGAAGCTGCGCCAAAGCGAACGCACCGAATATCTGCAGAGCCAGGTGAACGAATTGTGGCGGACGTTGCCGCTTCATGACGCCAAGCCCGGCCGGGCCTCGCGGCCCCGCTTCCCGCCCGAACCCGAGGAGAACCTGCTGTATTTCGTCGAGAAGCATGCGCCGCTCCTCGAACCGTGGCAGCGCGAGATCGTGCGCATCGTGCGCAAGATCGCGCAGTACTTCTTTCCTCAACGCCAGACGCAGGTGATGAACGAAGGCTGGGCGTGCTTCTGGCACTACACGCTCCTCAACCGGCTCTATGACGAGGGCTTGCTGGCCGACAGCTTCATGCTCGAATTCCTCCAGTCGCACACCAACGTCGTATATCAGCCCGCGTACAACGAGCGCTGGTACAACGGCATCAACCCTTACGCGCTCGGTTTCATGATGTGGCAGGACATCCGCCGCATCTGTGAATCGCCGACGGAGGAGGATCGAGCGTGGTTCCCGGACATCGCCGGCAGCGACTGGCACGAGACTTTCGATTTCGCGATGAAGAACTTCAAGGATGAGAGCTTCGTTGCCCAGTACCTGTCACCGAAAGTGATTCGCGATCTGCGGCTGTTTGCGATTCTCGACGACGAGCACGAGTCCAAGCTCAGGGTGTCCGCGATACACGACGACCGCGGTTACCGTCGCGTGCGCGAGATCCTGTCCGACCAGTACAACCTCGGCAGCCGCGAGCCGAACATCCAGGTCTGGAACGTCGATCTGCGCGGCGACCGCTCGCTGACGCTGCGCCATCAGGAATACCGGCGCCGGCCGCTTGGCGGCACGCTTGACGAAGTCATGAAGCACATGGCGCGGCTATGGGGGTTCACCGTGCGTCTCGAGACGCAGCACGAGGACGGTACTGTCGAACTGGTGCAGGAGACGAGAATCGAGAAGCGCCGCGGTCATCCGGACAACTGACCGACGCAGCGGCACGCGTCGCTGCGAGGAGCGCAGGCGGCCGCACGCACGGCCTGCCGACCCTTTCCGATATCGCAGGAATCACCCGTTACGCATCATCGACAAATCGCCGGGCGGTAGAATCGGGGCTTTCCCTCGTCATCCGGAGACCCCATGTTCCAGCCGCCCAGTCCGATCTATCCGGTCGCCGGCATCCGTACCATCGAAGCACGCGTCGCACCGCTCGCCCAGCCGTCGCTGATGGAGCGGGCCGGCCGCGCCGCGGCGGAAGAAGCCGTGCGCCTGACGCAGGACCGCGCAGGACAGGTGCTTATCGTGTGCGGACCGGGCAACAACGGCGGCGACGGACTGGTCATGGCCCGCCGGCTCCTGCAGGCCGGGCGGCCGGTGACGGTGGCATTCGCCGAAAATCCAGGCACTCTGCCGCCCGATGCCGCGGCCGCCTTCACCGCGTGGCGCGCCGCGGGCGGCGAAACGGTTTCGGACTTTCCCGGCGCGCCGGCGAACGGCTGGGCGCTCGTCGTCGACGCGCTGTTCGGCATCGGGCTGCGCCGGCCGGTCGAAGGCCGCTACGCCCGCTGGATCGACACGATGAACGCGCAGCAGGCGCCGCGGCTCGCGATCGACATCCCGAGCGGCCTCGACGCCGACACCGGCGCAATCCTCGGGACGGTGTTCCAGGCCACCGCGACGCTGACTTTCATCGCACTCAAACCCGGGTTGCTGACGCTCGACGGGCCGGACTGCGCCGGCGCGGTGCACGTCCATCGACTCGACATCGACCCCGCTGCGTGGGTTTCGCCGCCGGGATTCGAGATCCGCCCTGCGATGATGCGCGAGTTCCTGCAGCCGCGACGGCAAAACACGCACAAAGGCAGCTACGGCGACGTCGGCATCATCGGCGGCGCACCGGGGATGACCGGCGCAGCGCTGCTCGCGGGCCGCGCGGCGCTGAAACTCGGGAGCGGCCGCGTGTATGTCGGGCTCGTCGACGATCACGCGCTTCCAGTCGACCACACTCAGCCCGAACTGATGCTGAAGCGGCCGGAACAGGTTCTCGAACAGGCCAGCGTCCTCGCGCTCGGGCCCGGCCTGGGTACGAGCGCGACCGCGCTGGCGCTGCTCGAGCGTGCGGTCCGCTCCGATCGCCCCGTGCTGCTTGACGCCGACGCGCTCAACCTGCTGGCCGAGGCGCCACCCCTGAAAGCGCAGGTCGCCGCTCGCGAAGCGCCAACCCTGCTTACCCCCCACCCGGGCGAAGCCGGTCGCCTTCTCGGCATCGGCACCGCTGCCGTGCAAGCTGACCGCGTTGCCGCGGCGCTCGAACTGTCGACGCGCTTTCACGCCGACGTCGTAATCAAGGGAGGCGGCAGCGTGCTTGCGACGACGACAGGACAATGGTTCATCAACACCACCGGCCATCCCGGCATGGCGAGCGCGGGCATGGGAGACGTGCTGACCGGCCTGATCGCCAGCCTGCTCGCCCAGGGCTGGCCCGCCCGTTCGGCGCTGCTTGCGGCGGTGCATCTGCACGGTGCGGCTGCCGACCGCTTGGCCCGCGAAGGCATCGGCCCGATCGGCCTGACGGCGAGCGAAGTCTCCGAAGCCGCGCGCGGCGTGTTCAACGGCTGGATCGTGAAGTCCGTCCGCGGGCGCTGAAATCAAGGCGGATGCGGGTGTTTCGGTCCGCGACTTCCGGGTGTATGCCTCCACAATAATCGAACTCCCGCCCCATGGCCGACACTCACCCCCATGCGCTGCGCAGCATCGTGCTGCTCCTCGGCGCGCTGTTCCTGTTCGTGCTCCTCGACGCGACTGCCAAACGCCTCGCCGCGACCTATCCGGTCCCGATGCTGGTGTGGTCGCGCTACGCGCTGCATTTCCTGCTGATGGTGGTGTTCCTGGCGCCGTCGATGCGACTGAAGCTCATCACGACGAAGCGGCCGGGACGACAGATTGTTCGCGCCACCTGCCTGCTCGCCGTGACTTTTTTCAATATCGCCGCACTGCAGGTGATGCCGCTGGCCGAAACGACGGCGATCGTCTTCGCCGCGCCGCTGCTGGTCACGCTGATGGCCGGACCCCTGCTGGGCGAACGCATCGGCCCGTTGCGCTGGGTCGCCGTCGTCACCGGTTTCGTCGGCGTCCTGCTGATTGCGCGACCCGGCGGCGCGCTGGTGGCCGAAGGCGTCGCCCTCGCCCTCGGCGCGGCCGTGAGCTACGCGGCCTATCAGATTCTCACCCGCCAGCTTTCCCCGACCGAAACTCCGGTCAACATGCTGTTCTACACGGCGCTGGTCGGCACCGGCGTCACGAGCCTCGCGCTGCCGTGGTTGTGGCAGGGCCCGATGCCCGGAGCGCTCGATGCGCTGCTGATCGCATCGCTCGGCATCTACGGCGGCTGCGGGCATTTCCTGCTGATCCGCGCGTTCCGCGACGCCCCGGCTTCGATGCTGTCGCCGATCCTGTACGTGCAGTTGCTGTGGGCGACCCTGATCGGCTGGTTCGGCTTCGGCCAGTTGCCGGACGGTTGGGGACTGGTCGGCATCGTGACGATCGGCGGCGCAGGCGTGCTGATCGCCGTCGATGGCCGCCGTATCGCGCAGCGCCGGCACGAGGCGCTTGCGACGGCAGCCGGACCCGCACCGGGACAAACGAGATTCGCGCCATCGAAGGGACGGAACCGCTAGAATCCCCGCTCCACTTCGAAGGCCGACGCCAATGAATCTGTCACAACAGCTACGCATCGAAATCCAGCGCAACGTCGCCGCCTCGCTGGCGGAAGACGTCGGCACGGGCGACCTTACCGCGCGCCTGATCCCGTGGGAAACCGACGCACGCGGTCGGGTCATCACGCGCGAAGCGGCAGTGCTGTGCGGCACCGCGTGGTTCGACGCCGCGTTCGAGATAATGAGCCCCGCTGCCGCGGTCGTCTGGCACGTCCGCGACGGCGACCGGATCGAACCGGGCCAGGTGCTGTGCGAAGTCGTCGCCAGCGCCCGCGTGCTGCTGACCGCCGAGCGCACCGCGCTGAATTTTCTGCAGTTGCTGTCAGCGACCGCGACCACGACCCGGCGTTTCGTCGACGCGATCGCCGGCACACGGGCGAAGATCGTCGACACCCGCAAGACGCTGCCCGGCCTGCGCCTCGCGCAGAAATACGCAGTGACGGTGGGCGGCGGCGTGAACCACCGCGTCGGACTCTACGACGGCATCCTCGTCAAGGAAAACCACATCATCGCCGCCGGCAGCATCGCCCGCGTCATCGAGCAGGCCCAGGCGATCGCGCCTTCGAACGTGTTCATCGAGATCGAGGTCGAGACGCTCGACGAGCTTCATGAAGCGCTCGACGCCGGCGCGAAGATGATCCTGCTCGACAACATGAGCCTCGAGACGATGCGCGAAGCGGTGCGCATCGCCGACGGGCGCGCCGAGCTCGAAGCATCGGGCGGAGTGAATCTGGAAAAAGTGCGCGCGATCGCCGAAACCGGCGTAGACCGTATTTCGATCGGCAGCCTGACGAAGGACGTCCGGGCGATCGACCTGTCGCTGCGCCACGTCGAGGAATGAAAGCCGCTTCGGGTTAGACAGGTACGAACCACCGGAGCAGCCGCTCTCCCAACAGGACGCGGACAGCCTGACAGAGGCCGGGACGGATTCCCGTTCGCGGCCTCCCTATGCTGCAAGGCTACACGCGTTCGGCGATGAAGCGCTTGACCGCCTCGACGTCTGGCGCCATGAGTTCGACGCGCTGCGGCAGATTCTCGATGCCTTCGAGCTCGGCCGGCCGCTCCGGCTCGCGCCCGAGCGCTTCACGGATCGTTTCGGCAAACTTCGCCGGCAATGCGGTTTCGAGCACCAGCAGCGGCACGCCCGCTGGCACGCTGCCGGCGCAGTCCCACGCGACCTTGACGCCGTCGGCAGTGTGCGTGTCGATCATCGTGCCGTACTGCTCGAACACCTTGCGGATCGTCGCGACCCGCGCCGCGTGCGAGCTGCAGCCCGACACGAACGCGAAATCGCCGATGCGGGCGAAATCGGCGGACGTCGACAGGTCGAAAGCGCCGCCGGCATCCACCGCTTTCCACAGTTCGGCGACGCGCTGCGGGTCGCGCCCGACGAGGTCGAACACGAAGCGCTCGAAATTCGACGCCTTCGAAATGTCCATCGACGGGCTCGACGTGACGTGCGTTTCGGCAGCCTTGCGCGGACGATAGACGCCGGTGCGGAAGAACTCGTCGAGGACGTCGTTTTCGTTCGTCGCGAGGATCAGCCGCGCGACCGGCAGCCCCATCTGGCGGGCAATGTGGCCGGCGCAGATGTTGCCGAAATTGCCCGACGGCACGCAGAACGCGACCTGTTCGTCGTTCGACCGCGTCGCCGCGAAATAGCCTTTGAAGTAATAGACGATCTGTGCTGCCACGCGCGCCCAGTTGATCGAATTGACCGCGCCGATCTTGTATTTCGCCTTGAACGCGGCGTCGTTCGAAACCGCTTTGACGATGTCCTGCGCGTCGTCGAACATGCCGGTGACGGCGATGTTGTGGATGTTTTCGTCCTGCAGCGAATACATCTGCGCGCGCTGGAAAGCGCTCATCTTGCCATGCGGCGACAGCATGAAGACGTGCACGGCGTGCTTGCCGCGCATCGCGTATTCGGCCGCTGAGCCGGTATCGCCGGAAGTCGCGCCGAGGATGTTGATGGTCTCGCCGCGGCGCTCGAGGACGTACTCGAACAGGTTGCCGAGCAGCTGCATCGCCATGTCCTTGAACGCGAGCGTCGGGCCGTTCGACAGTTCCAGCAGACCGAGCTTGCCGGCTTCAAGCCAGTGCACCGGCGTGATCGCGGCGGCATCGTCACCCGGGCGCGCGAAGCGATAGACGTCGGCAGTGTAGGTGCGGTCGCAGATTGTCTTCAGGTCGGCGGCGGGAATGTCGGTGATGAACTTCGACAGGATCGCGAACGCGAGCTCCGCATACGACAGCGAGCGCCACGCGTCGAGCTCGGCGCGCGAGATCCGCGGATAGCTTTCGGGGAGGTACAGCCCGCCATCGGGTGCAAGGCCGCCAAGCAGAATGTCGCAAAACTCGGGGCGCGCGGCGTGGCCGCGAGTGGAGAGATACTTCACGGTGGGGTCCTTCAGATGAGCAGGTTCAAATGGAACGGTCGGCGGGCCGCTGCAACGCCGGCGCACGGTCTTGCCGGCGGCACAAACGCGGCATTATCCGCCAGCCGGCCGACCCAGTCCATTCGGGCGGACGCCCCTTTCCCGGTTCAATCCTGCAGCAACGCCGGCGCGAAGCCGAAGCGATAGGCGCCCCAGTGGCGGCCGCCGACGACGAGCGGCAGCGAAAGATCGCACAACACCTCGCCGGTGTCGCGCACGTAAGTCTGCAGCAGCGCGTGCCCCGTGTTGGCGAGCGCGCGGCGACATGTCGGATCGTCGTAGATGCGCTTTTGCCGGCTGAACAGCAGGTCATGCTCAGGATCGCCGTTGGGCTCGGCGGAAAAACGCCGATTATGGACGGGCATGTAGCAGTTCGTGTCCACGGCTGCGCAGAACGCCAGGCCCGGAAACCGTTCGAGCGCGCGCTCGTAAATATCCTGCAGCTCCTTGCCGATCGCCATGTCGTAGCTGGTGTGGAACTTCGGGGGGTGCGTGTTCGGGATCGGCTGGTAGCGCGTGTCGAATATGTTCAGCGTGCGCGCCTTGTCCTCGAGGAACGCGACCATCTCGTTGCGGCTTTCCTCGGCCACCGCGGCCAACCTGTCATAGGCCGACTCGCCGATGCGAAAGCGCGACGACAGCGCGTGAAGACCTTCGGTATGCTCCCGGAGATCCTTCGAGAAACGTTCCGATTCGAGCATCTGCGTCGACACCTGCCCGGATAGCGAGTTGATCTCGTTCACCCGCTCATGCACCGTCTCGTTGGTGTTGCGGATCTCGTGAATCGAGTGGGTGATGACTTTCATCTGGGCGCCGACGCGCTGCAATTCTCCGATCATCGCGGCGAAATTCGCCGAAGACTTCTGCACCACCTGCCGCGCGAGTTGCGAGTCGTCGGCAATGCCGCGTGTTTCGACTTCGGTGTCGGCGACGAGGCCGAGCATCTGGTCCGAGTTCTCGGTGATGACGCCGGTCGCGACCTTGACTTTTTCGGCGAGCTTGCGCACTTCATCCGCAACCACTGCGAAGCCTCGACCGGATTCGCCGGCGCGCGCCGCTTCGATCGCCGCATTGAGCGCGAGCAGGTTGGTCTGGTCCGAGATGTGATTGATCAGCAGCCCGATATCCCGGATCTTTGCCGAATGATTGTTCAGCTCGGCGACGATGCGATCGAAAGATTGCACTTTCTCGCTGATCCCGCTGATACGTTCGGCGACTTCGAGCAGTTCCCGATAGTTCGTCTGCACCGCCTCCAGGTTCGCGGCGGTCGCGACGTCGATCTCGTCGGCGTGCGCGCTCACCCGCGATACGGCCGTGCGAGTGGTCTGACTCGCATCGAAAACCAGCGCCGCGAGCTCACGCTGGCGGTTCGCGCTGACCGTGGTCTGATGAATGCGCAGGTTCAGTTTCGCCGCCTCGACGGCGATGCTCGAACCTTTGCCGCGCAGCGCGGCGATCGTCTCCCGGACCTGCGCGACAAACCCGCTTCGCACGCCGGTCGCCTTCTCGCCGATATCCGGACGTTCCCCACCGAGATCCGCCAGCGAGCGCGAGGTCTCGTCGCGGCTTTTGCGCAGAAACGGGAACAACGATGCAGCAAGACCGCTGCGCGGATTCGAATTCATGAAGTCTCCTGGGTCTTGTTTTCGGAATTCATCGACGGCGCAGTTGTCCAGTTCCACTTGAAGCGCGACCGTCGATCTCCGGCCTGATGCTGTCTATCGTCCGTTTCCGCGCAACCTTTAGCCGATCGGCAGCGGATCTGCGCGAGCGTCCCTTCCGTGTTCGCTGCTCGCTGGGCTACCGACCACACGGCGCGAGCCGGATGGAGTCGCCGGTCGCGGGCCGCGCGGGGCACCGCTCCTGCCGTCCCGAGCGCGCGCTTGCCGATCTCGGATAACACTGTGGGCGTCGCGTCCCATAGGCTTGCGACCATCGCCCGCCGCGATGGCCGGTGACTTACAACAATTCGCTTCGACGCAAGCGTGAAGGAGACGAGATGCAGGTTTTCGACATGATCATCAACGGCCGGCCGGTGCGTGCCGGCAGCACCTTCGACGTCGTCAATCCGGCGACCGGCGAAGTGTTCGCGCAGGTGCAGGCGGGCGACGCCTCGCACGTCGACCAGGCTGTCGCAGCGGCGCGCGCAGCGTTCCCCGCGTGGAGCCGCACTCCGGACGCCGAGCGCAAGCGCCTGATGCACGCGCTCGGCGCGGCGCTCGAAGCGAACATGCCGGAGCTGATGGAACTGGTCACGAAAGAGGCGGGCAAGCCGCTCGGCGGGCTGAACGGCGTCGGATCGGGGATGGAAGTCGGGGGGGCGATCGCGTGGACGCACGTCACCGCCGACCTCGAGCTGCCCGTCGAGGTGATCCAGGACAACGACGATGCGCGCATCGAAGTGCATCGCAAGCCGCTCGGCGTGGTCGGCTCGATCACGCCGTGGAACTGGCCGCTGATGATCGCGATCTGGCACGTGATCCCGGCGCTGCGCGCAGGCAACACCGTCGTCATCAAGCCGTCGGGCCTGACGCCGACCGCGACGATCCGTTTCGTCGAGCTGGCCAATGCGATCCTGCCGCCGGGCGTGCTGAACATCGTCACCGGCGAATCCGGCGTCGGCTCGGCGATCGCGAAGCACCCGGACATCAACAAGATCGTGTTCACGGGTTCGACACCGACCGGCAAGAACATCATGCAGAACGCCGCCGGCAACCTGAAGCGGCTCACGCTCGAGCTCGGCGGCAACGATGCGGGCATCGTGCTGCCCGACGTCGATCCGAAAGCGATCGCGCCGAAGCTCTTCGGCGTCGGCTTCCACAACAACGGCCAGACCTGCGCGTGCCTCAAGCGCCTCTATGTGCACGACAGCATCTACGACGAAGTGTGCGCGGAGCTGGCCCGTATCGCCAAGGAGACGGTCGTCGGCGACGGATTGGTCGAAGGGACACAGCTCGGACCGGTGCAGAACAAGGCGCAGATGGATTTCGTGCAGGAACTCGTCGAGGACGCGCGGGCGCAGGGCGCGCGCATCCTGTCCGGCGGCAAGGCACGGGCCGGCGGCGGCTTCTTCTTCGAGCCGACCGTGATCGCGGACGCGAAGGACGGCATGCGCGTCGTCGACGAGGAGCAGTTCGGCCCGGTGCTGCCGGTGATCCGCTACTCCGACCTCGAGGAAGTGATCGCGCGCGCGAACGACAATGAAAACGGACTGGGCGGCTCGATCTGGTCGAAAGACCGTGCGAAAGCCGCCGAGCTCGCGTTGCGCCTCGAATGCGGCACCGCGTGGGTGAACGAGCACGGCGCCGTGCAACCCGACGCGCCGTTCGGCGGCGTCAAGCAGTCGGGCCTGGGCGTCGAGTTCGGCCGCTACGGGCTCGAGGAATACACTTCGATCCAGACGCTGAAGATCATGAAGGCGTAGCGGGGTTTCCGCGCGCGGCCGGGCGGTAGTGCGGCGACCGGGAAACCACCCGGCCGCATGGCCCAGTTTCGCATCGGTACATTCGCGCGGGTCGCCGCTGACGGGTCCGGTCTCCTCCACCTGGCCCGGGACGATCCGCTTGCGCCCCGGCAGCCGGGGCGTTTTTTTTGACGGCCGCGCTTACTGCAGGCTTTCCATGCGCAGACGCGTGAGCTTGCCCTGCACGACCGGCAGGGCTTCGATTTTCGCGATCGCCGCGTTGGCGTTCTTCTCGATCGTGATGTGGGTCAGCATGATGATGTCGGTCTGCGACGTGCCCTCCGGCGCTTCCTTCTGGATCATCGCTTCGATCGATATGCCGCTGTCGGCGAGGATTCGGGTGATGTCGGCGAGCACGCCCGGCTTGTCCTCGACGCGCATGCGAAGGTAATAGGAGGTCACGACCTCGTCGATCGGCAGCACCTTGAGGTCGCGGACCTGGTCGGGCTGGAAAGCGAGATGCGGCACGCGATGCTCGGGGTCCGCAGTGTGCAGGCGGGTGACATCGACGAGGTCGGCGATCACCGCGCTCGCGGTCGGCTCGGCGCCGGCGCCCTTGCCGTAGTACAGCGTCGCGCCGACCGCATCGCCATGGACGACGACGGCGTTCATCGCGCCCTCGACGTTCGCGATCAGGCGCTTGGCCGGAATCAACGTCGGGTGCACGCGCAGTTCGATGCCTTCGGGGCGCATGCGCGAGATGCCGAGCAGCTTGATGCGATAGCCGAGCTGTTCGGCGTAGGCGATATCGACGCTGTCGAGGTTCGTGATGCCTTCGACGTGCGCGGCCTCGAACTGCATCGGCACGCCGAACGCGATCGCGCTCATGATCGTCGCCTTGTGCGCGGCATCGACCCCTTCGATGTCGAAGGTCGGGTCGGCTTCGGCATAGCCGAGCGCCTGCGCTTGCCGGAGCACGTCAGTGAACGGCAGCCCCTTGTCGCGCATCTCCGACAGGATGAAGTTCGTCGTGCCGTTGATGATGCCGGCGAGCCACTGGATGCGGTTCGCCGACAGGCCTTCGCGCAGCGCCTTGATGATCGGGATGCCGCCCGCGACCGCGGCTTCGAACGCGACCATGACGCCCTTTTTCTGGGCCGCGGCGAAGATCTCGTTGCCGTGCACCGCGAGCAGCGCCTTGTTCGCCGTGACGACGTGCTTGCCGTTGTCGATCGCCTTCAGCACCAGTTCCTTCGCGACGCCGTAACCGCCGATCAGCTCGACGACGATGTCGATCTCGGGGTCGGCGACGACCGAGAACGCGTCGTCGGTCAGCCGCACGCCGCTGCCTGCGACGGTGCGCGCGAGTTCGAGATTCTTGTCGGCCACTGCGGTGACGCGGATCGGGCGACCGGCGCGACGGGTGATTTCTTCCTCGTTGCGCTTCAGAACGGTGAAAGTACCGCCGCCGACGGTACCGATGCCCAGCAGGCCAACATTGATCGGTTTCATAAAAGCTCGTTCGATAAGATTCGGTTGGAAATTCGGCTGAGTGAGCCGGTCGGATGCGCCGCTCGAGTCAGACGACCGCGTTCAGGGCGCGTGCCGCTTGCGGTACTGCTCGAGGAAGCGCGCGATCCGTGCGATCGCGTCGCGCAGGTCATCCTCGTGCGGCAGGAAGACGAGCCGGAAATGATCCGGGTATGGCCAGTTGAAGCCGCTGCCCTGCACAAGCAGCACGCGCTCTTCTTCGAGCAGTTCGGCGATGAACGCCTGGTCGTCGTCGATCGGGTAAAGCTTCGGGTCGAGTTTCGGAAACATGTACAGCGTCGCTTTCGGCTTGACGCAGCTGACGCCGGGAATCGCGCTGATCAGCTCGTGCGCGAGGTCGCGCTGGCGGCGCATGCGCCCGCCTTCCGCGACCAGGTCGTCGATGCTCTGGTAGCCGCCGAGCGCGGTCTGGATCGCGTACTGCCCCGGCACGTTCGCGCACAGCCGCATCGACGCTAGCATGTTGAGCCCTTCGATGTAGTCCTGCGCATGGCGCTTGTCGCCGCACACGACCATCCATCCGGCGCGGTAGCCGCACGAACGGTAGTTCTTCGACAGGCCGTTGAACAGGATCGTCAGCACGTCCTCGGAGAACGAACCCATCGACCGGTGCGTCGCGCCGTCGTACAGCACCTTGTCGTACACCTCGTCGGCGTAGAGGATCAGGCCGTGCTCCCGGGCAATGTCGACGATGCCCTGCAGGATGTGGTCCGGGTACAGCGCGCCGGTCGGGTTGTTGGGGTTGATGACGACGATCGCGCGCGTGTTCGGCGTGATGCGCGCGCGCATGTCGTCGAGGTCGGGCAGCCATTCGTTGGCTTCGTCACAGATGTAATGCACCGGCGTACCGCCCGACAGGCTCACCGCGGCGGTCCACAACGGGTAATCGGGGGCCGGCACGAGCACCTCGTCGCCGATGTTCAGCAGCGCGTTCATCGCCATCACGATCAGCTCGGACACACCGTTGCCGATGTAGATGTCCTCGAGCGTCACGCCCTTGATGTGCTTTTGCTGCGTGTAGTGCATCACCGCCTTGCGCGCGGCGAAGATGCCTTTCGAATCCGAGTAGCCTGCCGAATTCGGCAGGTTGCGGATCATGTCGAGCTGGATTTCCTCGGGCGCATCGAAGCCGAATGCGGCGAGGTTGCCGATGTTCAGCTTGATGATCTTGTGCCCTTCGTCCTCCATCTGCTTGGCCTTGACCAGCACCGGCCCGCGAATGTCGTAGCAGACGTTGGCGAGTTTTGCGGACTTGCGCACCATCCGCGTGTCGGGCACCAGCGCGGACGCCTGGGTTTGCGCCACCAGAGGGGCAACGCGCAGTTTGGGCTCGAGGCTCATCGCAATCCGTCCTTTCTTTCGCATGATCTGGATACTCCGCACCACGGCAGCGGCGCGCAAGGTTTTCGCTCGCCGGGGTAGAATGCCTCGTGCCGGACCGGCGAGCGAAAAGAAGCTATCTTATCCAAGCCCGCCCCCCCCGGCAATTTTGCCGACCGAGCGAACCGTCATGAAGCTGAATCTCGAACAGAACCCGAACCTCAACCTCTTCACCGGCTATGCCGTCGATCATGTGATGGTCAACAAGGTGCGCCACGAGGGCAACCTCATCGTGATGAGCGAGCGCGTGCTGGAGTGGGGAGCGGCCGGATTCGACGAGCTTGCTGCCGACGATTTCGTCGCGCTACGCGAACTCGGACCCGAGGTCGTGCTCCTCGGCACCGGGGCGCGGCTGCGCTTCCCGTCGCCACGCGTGCTGCGCCCGCTGATCGACGCCGGTATCGGCTACGAAGTCATGGATCTCGCAGCGGCTTGTCGCACCTACAATATTCTCGCCACCGAAGGTCGCGCCGTCGCGGCCGCACTGATTTTCGACGCGCCCTGAATGCCGCGCCCGCCTTCCGGCGCGCATTGTCAGCTGCAACGTTTGTCCGCTACGCTGCAGCCATCCATTTTCGCTGGAGGGTCCATGAGCGCAAGCGTCACTTCGTCCACCACCCCCGACTTCAGCCTGCCCGCCACCGGCGGAAGCACCGTTGCGGTGGCCGCCCTGCGCGGCACCAAGGTCGTGCTGTACTTCTATCCGAAGGACAGCACGCCCGGATGCACGAATGAAACGGCGGACTTTCGCGATCACTACGCGGCGTTTCGCGCCGCCGGCTGCGAAGTCTTCGGCATCTCACGCGACAGCCTCAAGTCTCACGAGAACTTCAAGGCCAAGCTCGCGCTGCCGTTCGAGCTGATTTCCGACCCCGACGAAGTCGCCTGCAACGCGTTTGGCGTCATCAAGATGAAGAACATGTACGGCAAACAGGTGCGCGGCATCGAGCGCAGCACTTTCGTCCTCGACGCCGAGGGCGCGATGCGGCGCGAATGGCGCGGCGTCAAGGTGCCCGGACACGTCCAGGAAGTGCTCGACTTCGTCACCACCCTTTAGATCCGGCCGGACTCCTCCCACCTACTCCGCACTCCATGACCAAACGCGCGCCCCGCACCCAGAAGACCAAGCTGTTCGTCCTCGACACCAACGTGCTGATGCACGATCCGACGAGCCTCTATCGCTTCGAGGAACATGACCTCTTCGTCCCGATCATGACGCTCGAAGAGCTCGACGCGAACAAGAAAGGGATGTCCGAAGTTGCCCGCAACGCTCGCCAGGCGAGCCGCATGATGGACGACATCGTCAGCGGGAGCCCGGACGACATCCACGCGGGCATCGCCCTCGACGGCCCGTCGCGGGGGCTGGCGACCGGCAAGCTGTTCCTGCAGACCGAAGCGATCAACGTCGCCCTGCCCGCCGCGCTGCCCACCGCGAAAGGCGACAACCACATCCTCGCGGTCGTGATGCACCTGGCCGAGCGCTTCCCGCAGCGCCCGGTGATCCTCGTCTCCAAGGACATCAACATGCGCATCAAGGCCCGCGCGCTGGGCCTCGACGCGCAGGATTACTTCAACGACAAGGTGCTGGAGGATACCGATCTTCTCTACAGCGGCTGGCGCGAACTGCCGCCCGACTTCTGGGACACCCATGGGAAGGGCATGGAATCGTGGAAGGAGGACAGCCGCACCTATTACCGCCTCAGCGGTCCGCTGGCCCCGGAACTGCTGGTCAATGAGTTCCTGTTCCAGAATGGCGAGGCGCCGCTGCAGGCGTGGGTGAAGGAGCGCAACGGGCGCAGCGTGCTGCTCGAAACGCTGATCGACTACGCGCACACCAAGAACAACGTGTGGGGCATCACCGCGCGCAATCGCGAGCAGAACTTCGCGTTCAACCTGCTGATGAACCCGGAAATCGACTTCGTCACGCTGCTCGGCCAGGCCGGCACCGGCAAGACGCTGCTGACGCTCGCCGCCGGCCTCACCCAGGTGCTCGAAGCCAAGCGCTATTCAGAAATCATCATGACGCGCGTCACCGTGCCGGTCGGCGAGGACATCGGCTTCCTGCCCGGCACCGAGGAAGAGAAAATGGCGCCGTGGATGGGTGCGCTCGAGGACAACCTCGACGTATTGAACGGCACGGCCGGCGAAGGCGGCGACTGGGGCCGCGCCGCGACGCGCGACCTGATCCGCAGCCGCATCAAGATCAAGAGCCTGAACTTCATGCGCGGGCGCACGTTCATCAACAAGTTCCTGATCATCGACGAAGCGCAGAACCTCACGCCGAAGCAGATGAAGACGCTGATCACGCGCGCCGGCCCCGGCACCAAGGTCGTGTGCCTCGGCAACATCGCGCAGATCGACACCCCCTATCTGACTGAAGGCAGCTCGGGCCTGACTTTCGTCGTCGATCGCTTCAAGGACTGGCTGCACTCGGGCCACATCACGCTGCAGCGCGGCGAACGTTCGCGGCTCGCGGATCACGCGGCCGACGTGCTGTAGGCGCGGGCGCCCGCCACAGCGGCGGGCGCACCTCCGCCTCTGAAACATTTCCGGATCATCCCGATTAACCGGTACGCGGCCTATAATGCGCGGGTTTTTTGTGCGGAAGAGCCCCCATGACCGCCACCGCCGCCGGAATGCTGATCGGCGCCAGCTCGGATTTTCTCAAGCGCTTCTCGCCGTTCAACGGGATGGAGCCGCCCGCGCTCGACTTCCTCGCCGAGCGCGCAGTGCTGGCATTTCATGTCCGGGGCAGCGAGATCCTGACGCCGGAAATGGGGCAGCCACGGCATTTCCATATCGTCCAGCGCGGCAAGGTGCAGGCGCGCCAGTTCAGCCCGGCGACCGTCACGGATTACACGACGATGACGCTCGGGCCGGGCGAATGCTTTCCGATCGGCGCGATCTCGGCGCAGCGTCCCTCGACGAACAGCTACGTCGCCGTCGAGGACAGCTTCATCTACCAGCTGTCGGCCGAAGACTTTCTCAAGCTGATGCAGATGAGCCCGGTGTTCCATCTGTTCTGCACCCAATACATCGCCAGCCTGTTGAACCAGTCGCGCCAGCAGCTGCAGACCAGCTTCGCGCAGCGCGCCGCCGAGCAGCAGACGATGACGACGCCGCTGGGCGAACTCGTGAAGAAGGAAGCGATCTTCGTCGCACCCGGCACGACGATCCGCGCGGCGCTCGAAAAGATGTCCGAAATGCGCCTCGGCTGCATGGTCATCGTCGACGGCGAACAGCGCCCGGTCGGCATCCTCACGCAGAGCGACCTGCTGTCGCGCATCGTTTTGCCGGCGATCGACCTGCAGCGCCCGATCAGCGAGGTGATGACTCGTGACCCGCACCGGATGCCGGCCTCGGCGTCCGCGTACGACGCGGCGCTCGAGATGGCGACGCACGGCGTGCGTCACCTGCTCGTCACCGACAGCGACGATAGGCTCACGGGCGTCGTGTCCGAGCGAGACCTGTTCTCGCTGCAGCGCATTAGCCTGCGCCAGGTTCGCGCCGGCATCGAAGGCGCGGCGGATGTCGAGGGTCTGCAGCGGGCGAGCCGCGACATTCGCCAGCTCGCGCTGAACCTGATCGCCCAGGGCGTCGGCGCCGAACAGCTGACCCAGTTCATCTCCGCGCTCAACGACGCGCTCACGCGCCGCATCATCGACCTTGCCGCCGCCAGCCACGACATTCACGGCATCGATTACGCCTGGCTCGCGTTCGGCTCGGAAGGACGGCATGAACAGACCCTGTCGTCGGACCAGGACAACGGCGTGATCTTCGTCAGTCCCCCGGACGGCAGAGAAGCCGTGCGCAAGCGCCTGCTCGCATTCGCCCGGGAGGTGAACGAAAACCTCGCGGCCTGCGGCTTCCCGCTGTGCAAGGGCAACATCATGGCGAGCAACCCGGAGCTGTGCCTGACGGTCGAGGAATGGCGAGGGCGTTTCGGCGACTGGATCCGCGAACCGGACCCGCAGGCGCTGCTCAATGCGTCGATCTTCTTCGATTACCGCGTGCTGTGCGGCAACGAACGGCTCGGCGACCAGTTGCGCGCGTGGCTGAACAATACCGCACGCGCGAATACCGCTTTCCTGCGCATGATGGCGGTGAACGCGCTGCAGGTCGCCCCGCCGCTCGGGCGCATTCGCGATTTCGTGCTGGACGACGATGGCACGATCGACCTGAAAAAATGCGGCGCCCGCCTGTTCGTCGACGTCGCCCGCATCCTCGCGCTGCGCACCGGCGTCGCGTCGAGCAGCACCGTCCAGCGCCTGCGCCAGGCCGGCGCGAAGATGGGCATGCAAGCCGAGGAAATCGCGGCGCTGATCGACGGCTTCCACTTCATCCAGTTGCTGCGCCTGCGCTCGCAGCATCTCGAGACCGAACACGATTCGCCGGGCGACAACCGCATCAATCCCGACGAACTCAACGAACTCGACCGTCGCATCCTCAAGGAAGCGTTTCGCCAGGCCCGCAAGCTGCAGCTCCGGCTGAAGCTCGACTACCAGCTATGAACTGGTTCACGCGACTGCTCTCGAACCGCGCCGACATCAGGGCGCTCGACCTCGCGCTGCGCGAGACGCTGGCGTACTGGCAGGCGGCGCCCGAGCCGGATCTGGGCGTCGCGCACTTCGAAGCGCGCTATGTCATCGTCAATACCGAGGCGACCGGGCTGGATCTGGACGCCGCCCGTCTCCTCGCGGTCGGCGCCATCGCAGTCGACGGCGGACTGCTGTCGCCGACCGCGAGTTATTACGCAAGGCTCGAACCCGATCCGGCGACCGCCCTGATCAACCTGCTGACGTTCTCCGGGGCCGGTCCGGTCGTGGTTTTCAATGCAGGCTTCAACCGCACTCTGCTCGAACGCGCCCTTGGCGAACACCTCGGGATCAAGCCCGAATGGACCTGGCTCGATCTTCACTGGCTGCTGCCGGCCCTGTACGGCGAGCTCATCGACCGTCCCGCGCGCCTGGCGGACTGGATGAAGGCGTTCGGAATCGAGACTTTCCAGCGCCACCACGCACTCGGCGACGCGTGGGCGATCGCCCAGCTGATGCTCGCCGCCCAGGCACGCGCGCTCACGCTCGGACTCAACACGCCGCGCAGCCTCGCCGAACTGGAGCGCTCGTGCCGCCAGCTGAGACGCCAGACATGATGAAAGATCCGGGCGCTCCGCCCGGCGGGACGCTGTCGCGCATAAGCGTCCTCGCCGCGCTGCTGACCGCCTTCGCACTGGCTGTCGCGATGCCCGCCATGGCCGCGGAAGAACGCGACGCCCTTGCGGAGAACGGCTCGGTCGACCTGATCGAGCGCTATGGCAACGCCGCCCAGGAACTGATGAACCAGGGCATGGAGTATCTGGGTATCCGCTACCGCTTCGGCGGGAATTCCCCGGCGACCGGGCTCGACTGCAGCGGCCTTGTGCAGAACGTGTTTCGCAACGCGCTCGGCCTCAACCTGCCGCGCACCGCGCGGGAAATGGCGCGCCTCGGCGACAAGGTGGGCCGGCAGGACCTGAAACCGGGCGACCTGGTGTTCTTCAACACCATGCGGCGCACGTTCTCGCACGTCGGCATCTACATGGGCGAGGGACGCTTCCTGCATGCGCCGGCGAGCGGCGGCCGGGTGCGCATCGACGAGATCGGGGAGCGTTACTGGAGCCAGCGTTTCAACGGCGCGCGTCGCCTGCTGCCGGAAGCCGGCGCGATGCTGCCCCGCTAGCGGCGGTCGATCACTTCCTGCCCGTCGCGCAACCGCCCCGGCAGCCTTCGCAGTCGGCCTGCTCGATGCGGCGTCCGAGCGCCTGCTGCAGCGCGCACACCGACCGGCGGCAGCACACCAGCATCACCCCTTCGCGGCTGGCGGCCTCGCGAAAACGCTGCATCACGTTGTGGCCGAGAAAATCGGTAAACAGAATCACCATCTGGATGCCGGCCGGCAACGGTGCGCTGCGGCGCTGGTGCGCGCTGTCGCGGCCGCTGACGTGTGCCGCGATACGGATGCCGAACCCCGCGAGGACGTCCGGGATGTTGCCGAGGCGGTCGGCGCCGACGATCAGGGCGTTCATGCGAATCTCCTTGTTGAGAATTATTCGCATCCATATTGCACCTAATACCAGTGGATTGCAACTGCGAATCGTTATCGTTATTATGCGACGGTCAATCCACCCATAAAGGCGCCCAGTTATGAAGAAGACCCTCCTTGCCTCCGTCCTGATTGGCCTCGGCCTGGCCGCTGTCCAGGCACAGGCAGCGGACAACGAGCTGAACCTCTACTCAGCCCGTCACTACCAGACCGACGAAGCCCTCTACCAGGACTTCACGAAGCAGACCGGCATCAAGATCAACCGCATCGAGGGCAAGGAAGACGAACTGCTGGAGCGGATCCGCAATGAAGGCGCGAACAGCCCGGCCGACGTGTTCATCACCGTCGACGCATCGCGCCTGGCAAAGGCCGACGAGCTCGGCGTCTTCGCTCCGGTGAAGTCGAAGGTGCTCGAAGAGCGGATCCCTAACCACCTGCGCACCGACAACTGGTTCTCGTATTCGACCCGCGCGCGCGTGATCGTCTACAACAAGGAAACGGTGAAACCCGAACAGGTCGCGACCTACGCCAGCCTTGCCAGCCCCGAGCTGAAAGGCAAGGTCTGCACGCGCTCCGGAAGCCATCCGTACAACATTTCTCTCGGCGCCGCGATGATCAATCACGAGGGGGCCGAGAAGACCGAGAAGTGGGCGCGCGATCTCGTCGCGAACTTCGCCCGCGCGCCGAAAGGCGGCGACACCGACCAGATCAAGGCCGTCGCCGCCGGCGAGTGCGGTGTCGCGATCGCGAACAGCTACTACCTCGCACGGCTGATGAACTCGACGAAGGAAGAGGACAAGGCGGTCGTCGCGAAGATCGGTACGGTGTGGCCCAACCAGAACACCTGGGGCACGCACATCAACATCTCCGGCGCCGGCATGCTGAAGCACGCCCCGAACAAGGCAGCCGCCGTCAAGTTCCTCGAATACCTCGCTTCGGACAGTGCACAGAAATATTTCGCCAACGGCAACAATGAATGGCCGGTGGTCAAGAATGTGAAAGTCACCAACCCCGCACTCGACGCGCTCGGCGACTTCAAGGCGGATACGCTGCCGGTCGGCGATCTGGCCAAGACTGCGGCCGAAGCCCAGCGCATCTACGACCGCGCCGGTTTCCGCTAAGCCGTATCCGGTATTGCTGATACCAAGGCCGCCCTGCAGGGCGGCTTTTTTTCGTCATTCTCTACCGTATTCCTGCATTCGCAACCGAAGGAGTAATATGCGCCCTTCGTTCAAGGCGGCACGTCGCTCCTGATGCTCAAACGCTTTTTCTCCATGCGCTTCGGTCGCTGGCCGGCGACGTTCGCATGGACGGCGGCATTATCGACCGTCATGCGGCCTGCGGCGACAAACCGGGGATGATCAGGATCGTGTTCCCCCTGAACGGGACCCCGGCGATACGCTTATTGCGGCGGCGTTTCCTTCGGCGGCCGCTTGCGGAACTTTCTTGCCGGCTTTCTGGGTTGTCCGTCTTCGGCCGGTTTCGCCTGGCCCTGCGGTTTCGGCTGGGCCGGAGGTCTCGGGCCCTGAGGCCCGGAGCGCGGCTGGCTGCCGCCCGGTTTCGCGTGCCGCCCCGGCTTGCGGGGCCCTCCCGTTCCCGAATCCATGCGCCGTGCGCCCGGCTGCGGAGCACCTTCACGGTTGCCCGGAGCCATTGAAATTTCGAGTTCGATGAGTTCGTCCCACTCGGCCTCGGTACGCTGGCTATCAGGGATCTCCAGGAGTTCCTGCATGCGGCGGCGAGGGGAAGTCGGTTGTGGTGCGTTCATCGCGGCATTATCTCATCGTTCGCTGAATTCATGCTTTCAAAGTCGCCCTGTTGTGTCGAACGGACCACAAACCCGTGACATGACCGCAGCCGGCCCGCCCTGTTCACTTGGGCGCGCGCCGCGTGACCCGCTCCACGATCGAGTTTTGCGCGGCCATTTCAGTGGCGCCGGCCTCCTGGGCTGCCGCAAACGCCTCGGCGTCGAACTTCGAGGCGAACGCGATGATGTCGACCTGCGGATGCGCCGCCCGAAGCTCGGCGATGCGCACGCACGGGTTGCGCACCGCCATGTCGATGACGATACAGTCCGGCACCTCGGTCGTGTTTTTCTTCAGCACCGTCAGTCCGGCTGCCGTCCACGCCGCTTCCAGGTCCCTGCGGCTCGCCAAGTTGTCACACCACATCAGTACTTTCATGTTCTACTCCACATCGTTAAGCGCGGTCTCACCGCCGCGGCTAGACTTCCGCTTCCTCCAGCGTGCGTCGTCGCCCGCGGACGATCTGGCGCGAAATCAGGAACATCGGCAAGAGCCCGACCGCGACGATCGTCAAGGCTGCCGTCGAGGCTTCGGTCAGGCGTTCGTCCGCTGCGAGCGTGTGCGCCTGCGTCGCGAGCGTGTCGAAATTGAACGGCCTCATCACCAGCGTGGCGGGAAGCTCCTTCATCACATCGACGAAAACCAGCAGGCACGCCGTCAGGAGACTGCCGCGCAGGATCGGCACATGGACCCGACGCAGGGTTCCGAAGCGTCCGAGCCCCAGGCAACGCGACGCGTCGTCCATGCTTGAGGTGATCTTGCCGAGGCTCGAATCCACCGTGTGCAGCGCGACCGCGAGGAAGCGCGTCAGATAAGCATACACGAGCGCCGCGATGCCCCCGGTCAGCAACAGCCCGGGATTGACGCCGAACACGTCCTGCCACCAGGCCGCGAGCTGGGTGTCCAGGCGCGTCACCGGGATCAGCACGCCGACCGCGATCACCGACCCGGGCACCGCATAGCCGAGGCCGACGACCCGGTTGAGCATCTGTGGCAGTCGCGAACGGGCGAGCCGTGCGGCGTACCCGAGCACCAGCGCCAGCACCACTGCCAGCACCGACGTCACCGAAGCGAGGACGAAGCTGTTGCGCGCGAGGTGGACAAAGCGCGAGCCGAACTGGACGTCGCCGTCCGAGAAGGCCATGTCGAGCAACAGCCCGGCAGGCAGCAGAAAACCCAGCAGCAACGGCATGAAGCAGGCGAGCGCGGCCATCAGCCCGACGAGCGGCGACAGGCGGATCGGGATCGGCGTCGTTTGCTGGCGCGAGGTGTTATTGAAGCGCGCGCGGCCTCTGCTGGCGTGTTCGAGCACGAGGACCAGCACGACAAATGCGAGCAACGCCGCCGACAACTGCGCCGCGGCGATGCGATCGCCGAGCGAAAACCACGCCCGGTAGATGCCGGTCGTAAAAGTCTGCACGCCGAAATACGCAACGGTGCCGAAGTCGGCCAGCGTCTCCATCAGGGCGAGCGCGGTGCCGGCGATCACCGCCGGGCGCGCCAGCGGCAGCGACACGCGGAAGAAACAGCCCCACGGCCCGAGGCCGAGCGAACGTCCGGCTTCGAGCATGCCCGAAGCCCGCTCGAGGAACGCGGTGCGGGCGAGCAGATAGACGTACGGATAGAGCACGAACATGAACATCGCGACCGCGCCGCCCGGTGTGCGCACGTCGGGAAACCAGTATTGCCCGGCGCGCCAGCCGAATGTCTCGCGCAGCCAGCTTTGCACCGGCCCGACGAACTGCAGGAAATCGGTATACACATAGGCCATCACATATGCCGGAACCGCAAGCGGCAGGACGAGTGCCCACTGGAAAAAACGCCGCCCCGGAAAATCGAGCATCGTCGTCAGCCAGGCCGTCGTGATGCCGATGCTCGCCACGCCCAGGCCGACGCCGACGCACAGGATCACCGTATTGCGAATGAACTCGGGCAACACCGTGCCTGCGAGGTGCGACCAGGTTCCCGAAGTGCCTCCGGTGAAGACGTTCGAGAACACGGATATCACCGGCGTCGCGATCAGCACGGCGATGAGCAGCGCGCCCAGCGTCAGCCACGATGCATCCCGTATCAGTCTCTCCAGCCCTCCTAGCGACTTCATCACACTCCCGCGCACGGTGCCGCGGACCCTTCCGCTCAGCAAACTGCGACAAATTATAATTGATCGCATTTGGATTGCCGCGATGCAATAATGATCCGTGCGAAATCCTCTACTGTATCGAATCCGTCATGTCTCACCTTGAACTCGCCGACATCGACCTCGCCTACGGCGGGCAGCGCGTCGTGCGCAAGCTCTCCTTGCGACTCGAAAAAGGCAGCATCGGATGTCTGCTGGGGCCGTCCGGTTGCGGCAAGACCACGGTGCTGCGGTGCATCGCCGGCTTCGAACCGGTCGCGGCGGGCGAGATCCGGCTCGATGGCGTGGTCGTCAGCGGCAATGGTCACCACCTGCCGCCGGAACGTCGCCGGATCGGCATGGTGTTCCAGGACTACGCGTTGTTCCCCCACCTCTCGGTCACGGAAAACATCGCGTTCGGCCTGCGCGACATGGACAAGACGCAGCGGCGGGAGCGCGTCGCCGAACTGCTCCGCATCGTCGGCCTCGACCAGCAGGGGCACAAGTACCCGCATGAAATGTCCGGCGGCCAGCAGCAGCGCGTGGCGCTGGCGCGCGCGCTGGCTCCGCGCCCGAGCCTGTTGCTGCTCGATGAACCGTTCTCGAATCTCGACGTGGCACTGCGCGAGCGCCTGTCGCACGAAGTGCGCGACATCATCAAGGCGACACGCACCACGGCGATCCTCGTGACGCATGACCAGAACGAAGCTTTCGCGGTCGCCGACGAGATCGGCATCATGAACGAAGGGCGCATCCAGCAATGGGACACGCCGTACAACCTGTACCACCGGCCCGCGAACCGGTTCGTCGCGGACTTCATCGGCCAGGGCGTGTTCCTGCCCGGCGTGGTGCTGAACGATCGCCAGGTGAAAGTCGAACTCGGCGTCCTGAACAGCGCGATCCCCGTCGAGTGCGGAATCGGCTGCGCGAACTGCGACCGCGACTGCACGGTGGAAGTGCTGCTGCGTCCCGACGACATCGTCCATGACGACGCGAGCGCAATGAAGGCCGAAGTCGTGCACAAGGCGTTCCGCGGGGCAGACATCCTGTATACGTTGCGGCTGGCGAGCGGCGCGCGGGTGTTGTCGCTGGTGCCGAGTCACCACAATCACGCGATCGGCGAGAAAATCGGCATCCGCCTCGATGTCGATCACGTCGTCACGTTCCAGAAAGACTCGCAGGACGCGGTGCACACTCGCCAGGAGCACCGGCTCGTCCACATCGCGGCATGATTCCGTGGCTCTCGGGACGACCGGATTTTCCGCCTGTCGAGCAGGCGCTCGATGATCCGGACGGCCTGCTCGCCGCAGGCGGCGAGCTCTCGCCGGCATGGCTGCTGGCCGCGTACCGCCGGGGAATCTTCCCGTGGTACACGGAAGACCAGCCGATCCTGTGGTGGAGCCCCGACCCGCGACTGGTGCTGATCCCCGCGCAGCTCAGGCTCAGCCGCTCGCTGCGCCGCACGCTCCGGCAGCAACGCTTCGAAGTCCGCTTCGACACCGCCTTCGCCGACCTCATTGCCGCATGCGCCGAACCCCGCGAGCCGGGCGGCGGTACGTGGATCAGCGCCGAAATCCGGCAAGCCTATCTACGCCTGCACGAACTCGGATATGCGCACAGTGTCGAATCGTGGGTCGATGGGACTCTCGTCGGCGGGTTGTATGGCATTGCATTGGGAAGGGCGTTTTTCGGCGAATCGATGTTCAGTCGTCGAAGCGACGCATCGAAAGTGGCGCTCGCGCACCTCGCGGTGCATTTGGAACGGCTCGGCTTCGCCGCGATCGACTGCCAGATGACGACAGCCCACCTGCTGTCGCTCGGCGCCGAAGAGATGCCGCGCGCCAGATTCTGCGCCGGCCTGGCAGGCTGGACGAACGAAGGCCCCGCGCCCGGACGCTGGAGCTGCGAGGGCGCGGCGGAGATTTCGCGAAATTTCTCATGACGGGTCGAACATGCAAAAGGACTATCCCTACGCGCTGATCCAGTTTTACGCCACGGCGCCCTACACCTGTTCCTATCTGTCGGATCGTGTCGCGCGCTCGCAGGTCGCGACGCCCGGCCATCTGATCGACACGCCGGTCTATAGCGAGCTGGTGCGCAACGGCTTTCGCCGCAGCGGCATGTTCACCTACCGCCCGTACTGCGACCACTGTCGGGCGTGCGTACCGGTGCGGGTCCCGGTCAAGCGTTTCGAGCCTGACCGCAGCCAGCGTCGCGCGTGGAAAATGCACCACGAGCTGCGCGCCAACGAGCAGCCGCTCGCGTATTCCGAAGAGCATTACGCGCTCTACCAGCGCTACCAGGCGTCGCGCCACGCCGGTGGCGGAATGGACCAGGACAACCGCGAGCAGTACGCGCACTTTCTGCTGCAGAGTCACGTGGACACCCGCCTCGTCGAATTCCGCGAAGGCGACGCGCTGCGCATGGTCAGCGTCATCGACCGGCTCAGCGACGGCCTGTCGAGCGTCTATACGTTCTACGATCCGGACCAGACGCACGCGAGCTACGGCACGTACGGCATCCTGTGGCAGATCGAAGTGTGCCGCCGCCTCAAGCTGCCGTACCTGTATCTCGGCTACTGGATCAAGGAAAGCCGCAAGATGGCGTACAAAGTCCGCTTCCACCCGCTCGAAGGCCGGGTGCGCGGCGAATGGCGCGACATCGATCCGCTGCGCGATCGCGCCTCCGAGTAAGAGGCATCGCGGCGCAGCGGGCAAAAACCCTGGCGCGAGAGGACGGCCAAACCGGTAAAATCGCGCGATGCTCTACGACATCGCCCGCCCGCTGCTGTTTTCGCTCGACCCGGAAACCGCCCACGAACTCACCCTCGCCGCGCTGCATTTCTTCGGCCGCGTCCTGCCCGCCGGAACTCCGGCGGAATCGGACCCGGTCGACGTCATGGGGCTGCCCTTTCCGAACCGCATCGGCTTGGCCGCCGGACTCGACAAGAACGGCGAGGCGATCGACGGCCTCGCGCGCCTCGGCTTCGGTTTCCTCGAGATCGGCACGGTCACGCCGCGGCCGCAGCCCGGCAACCCCCGCCCGCGGATGTTCCGCCTGCCTGAAGTGCGCGCGATCATCAACCGCATGGGCTTCAACAATCACGGGGTCGACGCGCTGGTCGCGAATGTCAGGGCGGCAAAATACCGGGGCATCCTCGGCATCAACATCGGCAAGAACTTCGACACGCCGATCGAGCGCGCGGCCGACGATTACCTCGCCTGCCTCGACAAGGTTTACCCGCTCGCCAGCTACGTCACCGTCAATATCTCGTCGCCGAACACGAAGAACCTGCGGCAGCTGCAGGGCGAGTCCGAGCTCGACGAGCTTCTCGGACGGCTCAAGGCGCGCCAGCAGCAGCTCGCGGACAGGCACGGGCGTTACGTGCCGCTGACGCTCAAGATTGCTCCCGATCTCGAGCCGGCGCAGGTCGTCAACATCGCCGACGCGCTGCGCCGCCACCGCATCGACGGCGTGATCGCGACGAACACCACGATCGCGCGCGACAAGATCCAGGGCGTGCGCTACGCCGAACAGCAGGGCGGGCTGTCGGGCGCGCCCGTCTTCGAAGCCTCGACTGCGGTCGTCGCGCAGCTCTCCCGGGCGCTCGCCGGCGAGCTGCCGATCATCGCCGCAGGCGGCGTCCTCGACGGGCGCGGCGCCCGCGCGAAGCTCGCGGCCGGGGCGTCGCTGGTGCAGGTGTACAGCGGCCTCATTTACCGCGGCCCGTCGCTCGTCGGGGAGTGCGTGCGGGCGACGACGGACTTCGCCGCTTCCGGCCACGCCGCCGCGTCCGCTCCCTTCGGCGCCTGAGCGGCCGCCCAGCGGCACGAATGGGCATAAGCCTATAACCCGACCGCGCTTGAGCAGCGGACTGATGGCGGCGATAATCCCGCGATTACACCCGGTACTGGATCATGAGTAGTTACATCTTTGTCGTCATCGGCGCGGTCCTGGTCAACAACGTCGTTTTCGTCCGCATCCTCGGGCTGTGTCCGTTCATGGGGGTGTCGAAAAAACTCGAAACGGCGATCGGCATGGGTGCGGCGACGACGTTCGTGCTGACGCTCGGCTCGGGCACGAGCTACCTGATCGACCATTATCTGCTGCAGCCGTACGACTTGGCCTACCTGCGCACGCTGTCGTTCATCATTGTGATCGCGGCGATCGTGCAGCTCACCGAGCTGGTGATCCAGAAGACGAGCCCGCTGCTGCACCAGGTGCTGGGGATCTACCTGCCGCTGATCACGACGAACTGCGCAGTGCTCGGCATCCCGCTGCTGAGCGTCGCGCTCGACTACAACCTGCTCGAGTCGCTGCTGTTCGGCTTCGGCTCGTCGATCGGATTCACGCTCGCGCTGATCCTGTTCGCCGGCATCCGCGAACGCCTCGACGGCGCCGACGTGCCCGCGCCCTTCAAGGGAACCGCGATCGCGATGATCACTGCCGGGTTCATGAGCCTCGCGTTCATGGGCTTCGCGGGGCTGGACCGGTTCCAGTAATTGAAAACCAACGCCCCCATTCCTGACAGGACGCAACACGCGGGCGGGCGCGAACGTTTACGCTGCTGCGCCTCACTGAGCGACATTTCATCATGCTGACCGCCCTCCTCGTCATGACCGGGATTGCCATCGTGCTCGGCGCAGCATTGGGCTACGCGTCGATCCGTTTCAAGGTCGAAGGCAATCCGCTGGTCGAAAAAATCGACGCGATCCTTCCGCAGACCCAGTGCGGCCAGTGCGGCTACCCGGGCTGCAAGCCGTATGCGGAGGCGATTTCGAACGGCGAAGCCGACATCAACCAGTGTCCGCCGGGCGGCGAGGAAGGCATACGCAAGCTCGCCGACCTCCTCGGGCGCGAGTTCAAGCCGCTGTCCGAAGAGCACGGCGAGGAAAAACCCAAATCGGTCGCGCGGATCGACGAGCAACTGTGCATCGGCTGCACGCTGTGCATCCAGGCCTGCCCGGTCGATGCCATCGTCGGTGCGGCGAAGCACATGCATACGGTCGTCCCTGCGCTATGCACCGGCTGCGAACTGTGCGTCGCGCCCTGCCCCGTCGATTGCATCGCGATGACACCCCTTCCGGAAACGCTCGAGACCTGGAAATGGAAATACCCGGTGTTTGATCTGAGGTCCGCGGCATGATCGCCCGTCTGTTCAACTTTCACGGCGGCATCAAGCCCGACTCGCACAAAAACGAATCCTCGTCGCTGCCGATCGCCAACGCACCGCTGCCGCCGCGCCTGACGATCCCGCTGCGCCAGAGCGTGCGCTCGGCCGCCCGCTGCCTCGTCGCGCCGGGTCAGCGCGTGCTGAAGGGCGAACGCATCGGCGCCGGCGAAGGCCCGCTCGGCACCGACGTCCACGCCTCGACGTCGGGCACCGTCGTCGGGCTCGCCCCGTGCGCGATGGCCCACGCGTCGGGCCTCGACACGCTGGCGGTCGTCATCGAGCCCGACGGCAAGGACGAATGGATCGAGCGCCGCGCATTCGACCACCGTGCCGTGCCGCGCGATGCCGCACTGCGGTACCTGAGCACCTGCGGTATCGTCGGCATGGGGGGCGCCGGTTTTCCGACCCATATCAAGCTCGGCAACGGCCGCGGCATCGAAACCCTGATCATCAACGGCGCCGAATGCGAACCGTGGATCACTTGCGATGACCGGCTGATGCGCGAGGGCGCGGCCCAAGTCCTTTCCGGCGCGGCGATCCTGCACGAGCTGATCGGCGCCCGCCGCACGCTCGTCGGCATCGAGGACAACAAGCGCGAAGCGATCGCTGCGATGCGCGAAGCGGCAGCGCATCTCACCGCACCCGTCGAGATCGTCGCGATTCCGACGCGCTATCCCGCGGGCGGCGAAAAGCAGCTGATCCGCGTGCTGACCGGCATCGAGATCGCACACGGCAAGCTCGGCACGGAGTTCGGCGTGCAATGCTTCAACGTCGGCACGGCCCACGCCGTCCACCGCGCGATCCACTACGGCGAACCGCTGGTGTCGCGCGTCGTGACGCTGACGGGCAACGTCAGTCATCCGGGCAACTACGAAGTAGCGCTCGGCACCCCCGTCGAGACGCTGCTCGCGCTCGCCGGGCCGAAGCCGGACACCGACCGCTATCTGATGGGCGGGCCGATGATGGGCATCACCATTGCCGACCTGTCGGTGCCGATCGGCAAGACGAGCAACTGCATCATTGCCGCCTCGCCGGCGCTGTTCCCGCCCCCGCCGCCGGAATTGCCGTGCATCCGCTGCGGCGCGTGCGCGCGCGCGTGCCCGGCAGACCTGCAGCCGTTCGAGCTGTACTGGTTCTCGCGCGCGAAGAACGTCGGAAAAGCGCAGGAATATCACCTCTTCGACTGCATCGAATGCGGTTCCTGCGCCTTCGTTTGCCCTTCGCACATTCCGCTCGTCGATTATTTCCGCTTCTCGAAGAGCGAGATCTGGGCGCGCGAGCGCGAGCTCAAGGCGTCCGATCAGGCGCGCGAGCGTTTCGAGTTCCGCAATTACCGGCAGGAACGGGAAAAGGAAGAAAAAGCTGCCAAACTCGCGGCCAAAGCCGCCGAAACGCGGGCGAAGCTGAGCGGGTCGGCCGCTGCGACCGACACCGCAGCCGCAGACGACCCGAAAAAAGCCCTCATCGCGGCGGCGCTCGCACGGGCCAAGCAGCAGGCGGCGACCGCCGAATCCGGCACTGCAGCCGCTTCTCACGCGAACGGGCCGGGCGCCCCGGACAGCACGAACCGGCGCGAGCAGCCGCACCCGCACGACAGCGACGCAACCTCCTGACATGATCCATTCTCCCTACATTCGCAAGCCGGCGAGCGTCCAGAGCGTCATGCTCACCGTGCTGCTCGCGCTCCTTCCCGGCATCACCGCCTACGTCATGCAGGTCGCCGCGGTCGTCGTCGTCAACCTGCTGATCGCGACCGTGACCGCGCTCGCCGCCGAAGCGCTGATCCTCGCGCTGCGCCGGCGGCAGATCGCCCCGGCGCTGTCCGACCTGTCGGCCGTCGTCACCGCCTGGCTCGTCGTCCTGTGCTTTCCGCCGATCCTGCCGTGGTGGGTCACGGTGCTCGGCGTGCTGATCGCGATCGTCGCGGTCAAGCATCTCTATGGCGGGCTCGGCCAGAATCCCTTCAACCCCGCGATGGTCGCGTACTGCGCGATGATCGTCGCGTTCCCGTCACTGATGTCGCAGTGGCCGCCGGCCGGACAGCTCGACTTCCAGACGCAGCTCGACCTCGTGCTCGGCGGTGCCCGGCAGCTCGACGCGATCACCGGCGCGACCGCGCTCGACGCGATGCGCACCGGGCTGCGCACAAGCGGCGCGAGCGTCGAGAGCGTGCTGCAGCAAGACGGCGCGTTCGGCGCGGTCGGCGGCCGCGGCTGGGAATGGCTCGCGCTCGGCTACGTCGCCGGGGGTCTCTTCATGCTCGCGCGCCGCATCATCACCTGGCACATGCCGGTCGCGTTCATCGCGACGCTGGCCGTCGTGTCGGGCATCTTCTGGCTCGCGGAACCCGCGCGCTTTGCGCCGCCGCTGTTCCACCTCGCCAGCGGCGGCGCGATGCTTGCTGCATTCTTCATCGTCACCGACCCCGTTTCGGGTGCGACGACGCCGCGCGGCAAGCTGATCTTCGCCGCCGGCATCGCCGTCATTGCCTACCTGATCCGGGTATTCGGCGCCTTCCCCGAAGGCATCGCGTTTGCCGTGCTGCTGATGAACCTGTGCGTGCCGCTGATCGACATGAAGACGCAACCGGCGGTGTTCGGTCACCGCGGGAGCCGGCCATGAGCGACCGCTATACCGCCACCCGTACCTCGCTGCGCACTGCCGGCATCATGATCGTGTTCACGCTCGCCTTCACCGCGATGATGTCGCAGACGTACCGCGCGACCCGTCCGGCGATCGAAGCGTCCGAGCAGGAGCAGAAGATGCGCCTGATCAACGACGTGCTCCCGCCGGGCAGCTACGACAACGCGCTCCTCGAGGACTTCGTCGTCGCCGGACCGACGCCCGAGCTCGGCCTCGATCGGAGCGGGCGCATCTATCGCGCGCGTCGCGCCGGCGTTCCCGGGGCCCTCGTGTTCGAAGCGGGTGCGCCCGACGGCTACGGCGGCAGGATCCAGCTCGTCGTTGCGGTGGGCGCGGACGGTCGTCTGGGCGGGGTTCGCGTGACTGCGCACAAGGAAACGCCGGGCCTCGGCGACTACATCGACCCCAGAAAGGATCGCAACAAGACTCAGCCGTGGATCAGTCAATTCGCCGGGATGTCGCTCGCGGACGTTGCGCCCGCGCAGTGGAAAGTCAAGCGCGACGGCGGTGTCTTCGCGTATCGCATCGGCGCGACGATCAGTGCACGCGCCGTGACGAACGCGACAGGACGCGTCCTCGAATATGCAGCCGAGCACCGCGATGCGCTGTTTGCGGCGTCGACCGGCAGCGCGCTCTGATGGAAGAACAGCAATGAATCTCCAGACTTTTCGTGAAAACGCCTGGAACGGCCTGTGGAAGCAGAACACCGGTCTCGTGCAGCTGCTCGGCCTGTGTCCGATCCTCGCCGTCAGCACGAGCGTCGTCAATGCGGTGAGCCTCGGGATCGCGACGGTAGTCGTGATGGCGGTGTCGAACTTCGCGGTCGCGTCGCTGCGCAACTTCATTCCGTACGAGATCCGCATCCCGGTGTTCATCCTGATCATCGCCGCGCTGACGACGATCGTCGACCTCGCGTTCAACGCCTATCTGCACGATCTCTACCTGGTGCTGGGCATTTTCATTCCGCTGATCGTCACGAACTGCATCGTCCTCGCGCGCGTCGAGGCCTACGCGGCGAAAAACGATCCGGTGTCGTCCACCATCGACGGCATCATGATGGGCGTCGGGCTGGTGTGGCTGCTCGGTGTGCTCGGCGGCATTCGCGAACTGGTCGGCAACGGCACGCTGTTTTCGGGTATCGAAATGCTGATCCCGGGCCTGTCTCCGCTGTCGGTGTTCGGCGACGATTACCCCGGTTTCCTGATCGGCGTGCTGCCTCCTGGCGCATTCTTCGCGCTCGGCTGCCTGATCGCACTGTCGAACCGGATCCGCATGCGTGCGCCGGCCGGCAAGCCCACGGCCGTGACGAGCGAAGGGGCAGCCCCGGCTTCGGCGGCGCCCTGAACCGACGGATGAAACGCGACGCGATTCGCGAATTTTTCCGCCGCCTGGCGGCGGCGAATCCGAGCCCGACGACCGAGCTCGAGTACGGATCGCCGTTCCAGCTGCTGGTTGCCGTGGTGCTTTCGGCACAGGCCACCGACAAGAGCGTGAACCTGGCGACGCGCGAGCTGTTCGCCGTCGCGCCGACCCCCGAAGCGATGCTGAGCCTCGGGGAGGAAAACGTCGTCGCGCACCTCAGGTCGATCGGCCTTTACCGCAACAAGGCGAAAAACGTCGTCGCGCTGTCGCGGCTGCTGCTCGAGCGCCACGGTGGCGAAGTGCCGCGCAACCGCGAGGCGCTCGAAGCGCTGCCGGGCGTCGGCCGCAAGACCGCCAACGTCGTGCTGAACACGGTTTTCGGCGAACCGGTGATGGCGGTCGACACGCATATTTTCCGCGTCGCGAATCGCACCGGTCTGGCTCCTGGCAAGGATGTTGTCGCCGTCGAGCAGGCCCTGATGCGTCGCGTGCCGAAAGAATACCTGCACAATGCGCATCACTGGCTGATCCTGCACGGGCGCTACGTCTGCACCGCGCGCAAGCCGCGCTGCAAGGATTGCCTCGTGCGCGACCTGTGCGAGTTCCGCGACAAGACCGTCTAACCCAGAGCAACCGAGTCCAAAAGATGTTCAATCCCTCACGTGAGCAGGTACGCAGCTTCTTCATCGAGAGCTGGCGGAAATATCAGGCGAAGGAAGTGCTGACGCCGCTCGAACACATCGCTTCCGACCTCGTGCTCCTGCATCCCGAATATCAGGCGCTGCTCGAAGACCCGGATTCGCTGTCGCGCGATTTCCTGCCGGAGGACGGACAGATCAATCCGTTCCTGCACCTGTCGTTCCACCTCGCGATCGAGGAGCAGCTGTCGATCGACCAGCCGCCGGGCCTGCGCGCCGCATTCGAAGCCTGTCAGCGTCGGCGTGGCAATCGTCACGATGCACTGCACGACGTGCTCGAATGCCTCGGCGAAACGCTTTTCGACGCGCAGCGCAACAACACGCAACCGGACGGCCCGGCTTACGTCTCGTGTGTCTTGCGCCGGGCAGGTTCGAACTAGCCGGCGTACCCTTCATCTTCCTTCAGCGTTTCTGGTACAGGCCGGACTGGGTCGCGAAGTACGCTGCAAGATCGCCCAGATCCGCAGGCGACAGGTTCTCGACCTGCGCGGCCATGATCGGGTTCTTCCGCTTGCCCGTCTTGTAGTCGAGCAGCGCCTGGTAGAGATAGTCTTCGTATTGCCCGCCCAGACGCGGAAACTCCGGCGACGGACTGTTGCCGTCCGGGCCGTGGCACGCTGCGCAGACCGTCGACTTCTCCTTGCCTGCGGCAGCATCGCCCGCGTGTGCGGGGAAAGCTGCGAGCGCAAGGACCGCCAGCGCCGGGAGGGTGAAATTTCGCCTCATCATTGCGTCTCTCCTCCCGCGGCGCTGTAGTAGGCCGCAAGGTCCGCCATGTCCTGCTCCGACAGACTTGCGGCAATCGCGCGCATCGTCGGATGGCTGCGTTCGCCGTCGCGATACGCCTGCAGCGCGCGTACGAGGTAGGCCGCATGCTGTCCACCGAGCTTCGGCACCGGGTAGACTTCCGGGAACGCGGTGCGATAGCCCGGAATCCCATGACATCCCATGCACATCGATACCTTGGCCTGGGCGGCTTCGGCATCGCCTTCCAGCGCCAACGCAGCCGGTCCACCCAGCGCAAGACAGGCGGCGATAAGCAAATGTCGTCCGTGCATGGCGTCTCCTCGGTTTGTTTTAAGTATGGCTGAAACGGCCGCAAAAAATTCTACGTCGCCCAAAGCGGAATGCAAATACCTGTCATTCTTCGAAAAGCTCCGTAAATCCGTCAGTCCGGCAGGCCCATGCCCGCGCAGGCTGGCCCTATAATCGGCCCGGTTTACTCAGAGGATTCCCCGATGCGCTTCGAAGGTTCACAAGACTACGTCACCACTCCCGACCTGATGCTGGCCGTCAATGCCGCGATCAAACTGCAGCGCCCGCTGCTGATCAAGGGCGAACCGGGTACCGGCAAGACCATGCTCGCCGAGCAGGTCGCCGACGCGCTCGGCGTTCCGCTGCTGCAGTGGCACATCAAGTCGACGACCAAGGCCCAGCAGGGGCTGTACGAATACGATGCGGTGTCCCGCCTGCGCGACTCGCAGCTCGGCGAAGACCGCGTCAAGGACATTGCCAACTACATCCTCAAAGGCGTGCTGTGGCAGGCCTTCGACGCCGAAACGCCGACGGTCGTCCTGATCGACGAAATCGACAAGGCGGATATCGAATTCCCGAACGACCTGCTGCGCGAACTCGACCGCATGGAGTTTCACGTCTACGAGACACGCGAGAGGGTGCGCGCGCGTCATCGTCCGATCGTCTTCATCACGTCGAACAACGAAAAAGAGCTGCCGGACGCGTTCCTGCGCCGCTGCTTTTTCCATTACATCCGCTTCCCCGATCGCGACACGATGCAGCGCATCGTCGACGTCCATTTCCCCGGACTCAAGCGCGACCTGCTGCGCGAGGCGCTGGAAGTGTTCTTCGGCCTGCGCGACGTGCCCGGCCTGAAGAAGAAGCCGTCGACCTCGGAGCTGATCGACTGGCTCAAGCTCCTCGTCGCCGAGGACATTCCGCCCGAAGCACTGCGGGCAAAGGACCAGAAGGCCGCAGTCCCGCCGCTTGCCGGCGCACTATTGAAGAACGAGCAGGACCTTCACCTGTTCGAACGGCTGGTGTTCATGGCACGCAGCAACCGCTGACGTCCGGGCGTTTCCCCACTGTTTTTCCGGCATCGCCACTGCGCTCGCCACAAGCAATCATCTCGAAGTCTTCTCCCGGTGCCCGAAGTCGAGGCCCGGGGGATTTCGGGAACGGAGCGGATCATGCTTATCGACTTTTTTCTGCATTTGAAAGCGGGGCAGCTCAAGGTGTCCACTCGCGAGTTCCTGACGCTGCTCGAAGGACTGCGTGACGGCGCCTGCAGCCACAGCATCGACGAATTCTATTTCTACGCCCGCACCTGTCTCGTCAAGGACGAATCCCATTACGACCGTTTCGACGCGGCGTTCGGGAGCTACTTCAACGGCGTCACCGAAATTCCCGGGCTCGAAGCCGAGCTGCCGCAGGAATGGCTGCAGGCGATGATGAAGAAGCATCTTTCACCCGAGGACAAGGCGAAGCTCGAGAAGCTCGGCTGGGACAAGCTGATGGAAGAGTTCCGCAAGCGGCTCGGCGAGCAGAAGGAGCGCCATCAGGGCGGCTCGAAGTGGATCGGCACCGGGGGCAGCTCGCCGTTCGGCAACAACGGCTACCATCCGGAAGGCATCCGCGTCGGCGGCGAATCGGCCGGCAACCGGACCGCGATCAAGGTCTGGGAGAAGCGCGAATACCGCAACCTCGATGATTCGGTCGAACTCGGCACCCGCAACATCAAGGTCGCGTTGCGGCGGCTGCGGCGGTTCGCCCGGCAAGGCGCGGCAGACGAACTCGATCTGGATGGAACCATCGCCGCAACGGCACGAAACGCCGGCTGGCTCGATCTGATGATGCGTCCGGAACGGCACAACGCAGTAAAAGTGCTGCTGTTTCTCGACGTCGGCGGCTCGATGGACGACCATATCAAGGTGTGCGAGGAAATGTTCTCGGCGTGCCGCAGCGAGTTCAAGCACCTCGAGTATTTCTATTTCCACAACTGCGTCTACGAAAAAGTCTGGCGCGACAGCTCGCGGCGCCACAGCGAGAACATCGCCGTTTCAGATCTGCTCCACCGCTACGGCCCAGACTACAAGCTGATCTTCGTCGGCGACGCGACGATGAGCCCGTACGAGATCCTGCACCCGCACGGTTCGATCGAACACATGAACAGCGAGCCGGGCGCGGCGTGGCTGCGCCGCCTGCTCGACACCTGGCCGGGGCGGCATGGCTCAATCCCGGACCGGAACACCTGTGGCCGTACCGCAAGTCGATCGAGATCGTCGACCAGATCATGGGCGGGAGGATGTTTCCGATGACGCTCGGCGGTCTCGAGCGGGCGATGCAGCAGTTGTCAAAGAAGCAGTAAAAGCAAAAAAGAAGCGGCCCGAAGGCCGCTTTCGAACTGCTGTCCGCACGTTCGCGAGACACTGCCGGGATAGACCGTCGGCGCGGTTTGCTACTCGGTAAAGGGCAAAGGCTGCATGCCGAAGCCTTCGTCCAGATCCTTGATCTGCCGCAGCAGACTGTCGAGTTCACGTTGCAGGCGCATCAGCGCATCTTCGTCGAGCAGGCGCAGCGCTTCGGGCAGTACCCCGCGCGCGGGCGACGGAGAACGCTTGAGCAGATCGCGCCCTGCGTCGGTCAGGTACAGACGGACGACGCGCTGATCGACGCTCGTGCGCTCCTTCCGGATCAGCTTTGCCGACTCGAGCTTGTCCACCATGTTCGACGCGGTCGACTGGTGTAGCGCCATTCTCCCCGCCAGTTCCCCGACTCGCAGCCCCTCCGCTTCATTGAGTTCCTGCAACGCCACAGCTGGGCGCCGGTGACACCGCTTTTGCGCTCGATCCACTGCGAATGACGCTGCGCCGTGCGGATGAGGACGCGAAAACGCTGCAAAACCGACAAAGGCGAAACCGATGACTTGCGTTCCGGGGATTTTGTCAAGGTCGAAGACTGCTCTTGCGACATGAATCAGGGCTCCAACTATATTTATTCAGGAAATATTTGTCAAAAGATTTAACAGCTGCACGGGCCGCGGTATCGTAGCGGAAAGGGGATTCTCGCCGTACCCTGTTTTGGGTAAAAGACGACACCTTTCCCGATCTGCCCGAGAACGTGGTAAGCAGGAACCTCAACGACCGCTTTTCCCGTGCAGGCAGGTTTTCACTCTCTCCCGCGCTGCAAGGCCGCGCGCCGGCTGTGCGGCACACTGACTGACTCCTCTTATCGTGTCCTTCGATCCACCAGGCAATAACCAGACTGCTTCCGGCCGCGCCTTGCGGCAGTTCGCCCGGGCAGCCGCCGCTATGCGCTGCCATGGCTGTCAGTCGGCCGTTGGGCAAGCGCATCCTGCTCGTCGGCGCAGCGCTGCTGGCCGGCCTCATCGCGATCCTCTTCGCGATCGGCGCGGATCTCGCGATCGACGCCCATCAGCACATCATGAACGTGTCGCCGTGGCTGTCGCTGCTGATCGCACCCGCGGGCTTCGCGGCGATGGCGTGGATCGCCCGGCGATTTTTCCCCGGCACGCAAGGAAGCGGCATCCCGCAGGCGATCGCCGCGTCGATGACCGACGACAGGCGCATTCGCCACAAACTGCTGTCGTTCCGGATCGCGATCGCGAAAGTCGTGCTGACGCTGGGCGGACTCCTGTCGGGCGGTTCGATCGGCCGCGAAGGGCCTTCGGTGCAGATCGGCGCTTCGGTCATGCACATGCTCGCCAGACGCAAGAAGGCGCGCATCGCGTCGAGCCGCGACCTGATCGTCGCCGGCAGCGGCGCCGGGATCGCCGCGGCGTTCAACACTCCGCTCGGCGGCATCATGTTCGCGATCGAGGAAATGTGCCGCCACCGGCCCTTTCACGCGAACAGCACGACGCTCATCGCCGTGATCTTCGCCGGACTGATGTCGCTCGGCGTGCTCGGCAACTACACCTACTTCGGCCGCACGCCCGCAGCGCTGACGTGGCCTGCGGGGATCTGGCCGGTATTGATGTGCGGTGCCGCCGGCGGCGTGCTCGGCGGACTCTTCAGCCGCCTGCTGATCGCGTCGTCGCGCGGGCTGCCCGGCACGATCGGAGAATTCTCGCGCAAGCGGCCGATCGCTTTCGCCGCCGCCTGCGGCCTCGGCACAGCGATCATCGGCCTGATGAGCGGCGGTCTTACGTATGGCACCGGCTATGCGGAATCGAAAGCCGCCCTCGAAGGCTCGGCGACGCTGCCTTTCTACTTCCTGATCGCGAAGATGGCGGCGATCTGGCTCGCGTTCCTCAGCCGCATTCCGGCCGGCATCTTCGCTCCGGCGCTCGCCGTCGGCGCCGGCCTGGGGGCCGACCTCGCGATCCTCTTGCCCGAGGAACACAGCGCGGTGATCCTGGTTCTCGGCATGGTCGCGTTCCTCGCGGGCATGACACAGACGCCGATCACGTCCTTCGTCATCGTCATGGAGATGACTGCGAACCACGAGATGCTGCTGCCGCTGATGGCGACCGCAGTCGTGTCTCACGCCTTTTCGAAATCGGTCGCGCCGATCCCGCTCTACCACGCGCTCTCGTATCCGGCGCTGCGCCAGGCCACTGTGCAGGTGCAGAACGAAAGCGCAGCGCTGGCAGCCGGCAGTCGCAGTTCCATGAGATAAAAAACGCCCCATACCGCACGGGTACGGGGCGTTGTCGCATCACGCGGGCGCGCCGCGCGCCGCGGCGCTCACTCGGCGCCGGCTGAACCGCCCATCGCCATCATCAGCTGGTTGATTCGTTTGACGAACGTCGCCGGGTCGTCGAGCGTGCCGCCCTCGGCGAGCAATGCCTGGTCGAACAGCACCGCCGCCCAGTCGTCGAACTGGCGTTCCTCGTATTTGAGACGCATCACCGCCGGGTGCTGCGGGTTGATCTCGAGGATCGGCTTCGAGGCCGGCGCCTGCTGGCCGGCGGCTTTCAGGATCCGCGCGAGGTTCATCCCGACGTCGTGCTCGTCGGCCACCAGGCAGGCCGGCGAATCGGTCAGGCGGTGGGTGACGCGCACTTCCTTGACGCGCTCGCCAAGGCTCGCCTTCATCTTCTCGAGCAGGTCCTTGTACTCGTCGGCGGCCTTCTCGGTTTCCTTCTTCTCGGCCTCGTCTTCGAGCTTGCCGAGGTCGAGGCCGCCTTTCGCGACGGATACCAGCGGCTTGCCGTCGAATTCAGGCAGGTTGCCGATGACCCACTCGTCGATCCGGTCGGTCAAGAGCAGCACTTCGATGCCCTTCTTGCGGAAGATCTCGAGATGCGGGCTGTTCTTCGCCGCGTTGAACGATTCGGCCGTGACGTAATAGATCTTGTCCTGGCCTTCCTTCATGCGGCCGATGTAATCGGCGAGCGACACGACTTCGTCCGGCGTGTCGGCGTGCGTCGAGGCGAAGCGCAGCAGGCCGGCGATCTTGTCCTTGTTCGCGAAATCCTCGCCAACGCCTTCCTTCAGCACACGGCCGAATTCCTTCCAGAAAGTCGCGTATTTCTCCCTGTCGGTGGCCTCGTCGCTCGTCGCGAGGCTCTCGAGCAGGCCCAGCACCTTCTTCGTGCAGCCCGAGCGGATCGTGTCGATGTCCTTGCTTTCCTGCAGGATTTCGCGCGACACGTTGAGCGGCAGATCGCTCGAATCGACGACGCCGCGCACGAAGCGCAGGTAGGCGGGCATCAGCTTCTCGGCGTCGTCCATGATGAACACGCGCTTCACGTACAGCTTGATGCCGTGGCGCGCGTTGCGGTCCCACATGTCGAACGGCGCGTGCGACGGAATGTAGAGCAGCTGCGTGTATTCATGGCGGCCTTCGACGCGCGCATGCGTCCACGCCAGCGGCTCGTCGAAGTCGTGCCCGACGTGCTTGTAGAAGCCTTTGTACTCTTCTTCGCTGATGTCGTTGCGGGAGCGGGTCCACAGCGCGTTCGCTTGGTTGACGGTCTCGTCTTCGTCGCTCGTGACCTGCTCGTTCTTGTCCTTGTCCCACTCTTCCTTCTTCATCAGGATCGGCTGGACGATGTGGTCGGAATACTTGCGGATCAGGCCCCGCAGCTTCCATCCCGACAGCAGGTCTTCCTGGCCTTCGCGCAGGTGCAGCGTGATCTGGGTGCCGCGAGCCGCCTTGTCGATCGCTTCGACGGTGTATTCCCCCGCCGCGTCGCCAGTCATCGCGCATTCCCACTTCACGCCTTCGGCCGCCGGCAGGCCCGCGCGGCGCGTGACGACAGTCACCTTGTCGGCGACGATGAACGCCGAGTAGAAGCCGACGCCGAACTGGCCGATCAGGTGGGCGTCCTTCTTCTGGTCGCCGGTGAGCTGCGAGAAGAATTCCTTCGTGCCGGATTTGGCGATCGTGCCGAGGTGCGCGATCACTTCATCGCGGCTCATGCCGATGCCGTTGTCCGTCACGGTGACCGTCTTCGCCTCGCTGTCGAAGCCGACGCGGATCGCCAGTTCGCTGTCGCCTTCGAACAGCCCCGGGTTGTCGAGCGCTTCGAAACGCAGCTTGTCGCACGCGTCCGACGCGTTGGAAACCAGTTCGCGCAGGAATATCTCGCGGTTCGAGTACAGCGAGTGGATCATCAGGTGAAGCAGCTGCTTCACCTCGGCCTGGAAATTGAGGGTCTGAGCGCCTGCGGCGTGCTCGGTGGTCATCGGGTGAACTCCATCTGCTGATTAACGCGCAGCAGATGGGAGCGGAGCGCTCGTATTTCAAGCCCCCGCGCGCATTCTCGGGAAAACGTCGGCCCGCCGCGAGTTTTCCTGTCCCGCCGCGGCGAGGAGACGGCAAAGCCGTTTGCGGGGGCTCAGACGTAGCGAACCTCGACGACCTCGATCTCGCGCGGCCCCGCGGGACTCATGAAGCGCACGATGTCGCCTTCGCGCGCCTTGAGCAGCGCCCGGGCCAGCGGCGAGATCCAGCTGATCCGGCCGGCGCCGGCATCCGCCTCATCGACGCCGACGATCTGCCAGATCTGCTCGCTGTCGTCGTCGCTGTCGACGTCGACGATGCTGACCGTGGCGCCAAAGAACACCTGGTCGATTTCCCGCTGGTCGGCGGGATCGACGACTTCGGCGCTTTCGATGCGCTTGATCAGGAAACGGATGCGCCGGTCGATCTCGCGCAGCCGTTTCTTGCCGTAGATGTAATCGCCATTCTCGGAGCGGTCGCCGTTCGACGCCGCCCACGCGACGGTCTCGACCATCTTCGGCCGCTCGACGCGGACGAGGTGATCGAGTTCGCGGCGCAGGCTCTCGTAGCCACGGCGCGTCATGTAGTTTTTCGCACCGGCCGGCAGGCGCGCCGCGACGGGTACTTCGTCGTCATCGTCGGCGCCGTCGTTTTCGGTCACAAAGGCTTTGTTCACGATGGGCATCCAGTTCTTCGGCTAAAGCTCGCAGGAATGCGATAGCCGGTCGTCAGCGTCCAGCGTACGCCTTTCTCACCAATTCGAGCACCCGCCGACCGGCGCGGCCGTCGGGCTCGAGCCCCTGCGCGCGCTGGAACTGCTGCACCGCTGCGCGCGAACGGGCACCGAGCGCGCCGTCGGCCTCTCCGGTGTCGTAGCCGAGCTGCGACAACAACGTCTGCACTTCGCGCCGCTCGACGCGGGACAGGCCCGGGTCGTCGGTCGGCCACGAGGCGCGGAACGGCTCGCCGCCGCGCAGGCGATCGGACAGATGGGCGATCGCGAGCGCGTAGCTTTCGGCCGCGTTATAGGAGTACAACGCATCGAAGTTGCGCAGGACGAGGAACGCCGGGCCGTGCGCGCCGGCAGGGAGCAGCAGGCCGGCCGCTTCGGCGCCCGGCTCGATCGCGCTCCCGTCGGCGCGACGCACGCCGAGCGCCACCCATTCGGACAGCGCCCGTTTGTTGCGGCGCCCGGCAAGCCCGGCATCGAAGTCGGATGGCAGAGCGACTTCGAAACCCCAGCGTCGGCCCGGCTGCCAGCCTGCCTCACGCAGAAAGTTCGCCGTCGAGGCGAGCGCGTCAGGAATGCTGTCGATCAGGTCGCGCCGACCGTCGCCGTCGAAATCGACTGCGACGCGCCGGAAAGTCGAAGGCATGAACTGCGTGTGGCCGAACGCTCCGGCCCACGAACCGGCGAGGCGCTCGGGGGCGACATGGCCATCTTCGATGATCTTCAGCGCCGTGAAGAATTCACCGCGAAAGTAGTCCTGGCGCCGGCCCAGGCAGGACAGGGTGGCGAGCGAAACGAGCAGCGGGCGTTTGCCGAAATTGCGCCCGAAGTTGCTCTCGACACCCCACACCGCCACGACGGTAGCCGGATCGACGCCATATCGCGCTTCGATGTCCTGCAGCGTTCCGGCCCATTGGACCGCCATCGCACGACCGTCGGCGACGCGCTCGTCGTCCACGAGCCCGGCCAGATAATCCCAGATCGGCGTGCGGAATTCGGGCTGGTAATCGAGCAGGCCGATCACCGCCATGTCCGGCTCGAGACCGGCCACATGCTGCTCGAAAGTTGCGGGCGCAATGTCGTGGGTGGCAGCCATGCCGCGCAACGCTTCGAGGCAACGGGCAAAGGACTCCTGAGCGCCGGCGTGAAACGGGAGCAGCGCGCCACACAGCAGGGACCAGGCGGAGAAGCGTCGGAGAATCATTGTGGAACGGCTCGGGCAAGGGCGGACAGCGGCGAACGGGGCGGACGTGATTCGGACGCGAGCCTGACACGAATGGCGGAGCGAGGCAACCGGCGGCACCCCTCGCCATTTTCGTGCCCGGCACGGTCCCCGATCCCGCATTCCCTGTTGTGGACGGGGCGTTTTCCGCGTCCCGGAAGCCCGGCCGGAGTTGTCATTGCCCGTTCCGCGGCATACCATCCAGCGTTACCGGCCCCGCCCTATGGACGGCATGCAATCCCACTAAATTGAACAGGTATACGATGAGCGAGGAAGCATTCGACGACGTTACCAGCCTGCAGGTGAGGCTGGCCGAACTCAGGGCCGAGCATCGTGACCTCGACGAGGCGATCAGCCACCTCGATGCTTCACCGCAAGAAGATGAATTGCTGTTGCGCCGCCTCAAGAAGCGCAAGCTCGCGCTGAAAGACCGCATCGCCGTCGTCGAACGCATGCTCGAGCCCGACGAGCGAGCCTGAAGCCGGATGACGAGGATTCCGGAGCGCCCATGACCCAGTACGGACCCACCGCTCCCGCGACGCTCGCTCTCCATGCCGGGCAGTCCCCCGACCCGGCCTTCGGCGCCCGCGCGACGCCGATCTATTTCAGCGCCGGCTACGTCTTTCCGGATACCGAGCACGCCGCGGCGCTGTTCAACCACGAACGCCCGGGGCACGTCGATACGCGCGTCTCGAACCCGACCAGCGCAGTCCTCGAGGAGCGCGTCTCCGCGCTCGAAGGGGGAATCGGCGCGATTGCGCTGGCGAGCGGCCAGTCCGCGCTGCATGTCGCGATCGTGACGCTGATGGGTGCCGGCAATCATATCGTCGCGCCGCGTGCGCTAGGTGGCGCAGCGCGCAATCTGCTGGCCCACACGCTGCCGCGCTTCGGCATCCGGACGACTTTCGTGGATCCGCGCTGCCCGGACGAATGGCGCGACGCGATCAGGCCGGAAACCCGTCTCCTGTTCGGCGAGGCGCTCGGCAATCCCGGCCTCGAGGTGCTCGACATTCCCGCCGTCGCCGCGATCGCCCATGCCCGGCACGTCCCGCTGCTCGTCGACGCGACGCTGGTCACACCCTGCCTGCAGCGCCCGCTGTCGCTCGGCGCGGATCTGGTCCTGCATTCGGCGACCGAGTTTCTCGGCGGCCACGGCGTTGCCGTCGGCGGCCTGCTCGTTGACGGCGGGCAGTTCGACTGGGAGCAGTCGGGCCTGTTTCCGACGCTCACCGAGCCGTACGACGGGTTTCACGGCGTGGATTTCACCGAGGAATCTTCGGTCGCGGCTTTCCTGCTGCGCGCCCGCTGCGAGGCGCTGCCGGACTTTGGCGCCTGTCTCTCGCCGATGAACGCGTTCCAGATCCTCCAGGGCATCGAGACGCTGCCGTTGCGGATTCAGGCGCACGTCGCGAACGCGCGCGCGGTGGCCGCCCACCTTGCCGATCGAGCGAGCGTCGCACGAGTCGCGTATCCCGGACTCGCGACCCATCCCGATCACGAACTGGCGAGCCGACTGCTACCGGATGGCTCGGGAGCGGTCCTGTCGTTCGAGCTGACCGGCGGACGCGACGCGGCTCGCGCCTTCATCGACAGCCTGAAAGTGTTCTCGCATCTGGCGAACGTCGGCGATGCCAAATCGCTCGTGAGCGATCCGTCGAGCACAACGCATTGCCGCCTGTCCGCCGCTGCGCTCGCTGCCACCGGGATCGGCGAAGGCACGCTGCGACTGTCGGTGGGACTCGAGCATGTCGACGATCTGATCGAAGACCTGGACCGCGGACTGTATGCGGCGGGCCGGGTCGTCGGAGGATAGAAACCGTGCAGCTCACAGTGTCCGGGCTCCCGGTCTTCATCTACACCGGCGGGCGGAGTTTCGCGCCCGCCCAGCCGGTCGTCGTGCTGCTGCATGGCGCCGCTCACGATCACAGTGTGTGGACCTTCCAGGCGCGCCACTTCGCGCGCCACGGCTTTTCGGTGCTCGCCCCGGATCTCCCCGGACATGGCCGCTCCGGTGGCGCCCCGCTCGCATCGATCGAAGCGCTCGCAGGCTGGGTCGCGGCGCTGCTCGAAGCGGCCGGCGTCCGGCGTGCCGCGATCGCCGGACACAGCATGGGATCGCTCGTCGCGCTGCAGGCGGCGGCACAGTTCCCCGACCGCATCACGCAGCTGATTCTGCTCGGAAGCGTCGCACCGATGCCGGTGGCCGCACCGCTGCTGTCCGCGGCCCACGACGACCGGGCCACGGCCCATGCGATGATCAACCAGTGGTCCTACACTTTCGCGTCGCAGCTCGGCGCGAGCGCCGTGCCGGGACTCTCGCTCACGGGGCTGAATCGCCGCCTCATGGAACGACAGGGCGACAGCGTGCTGGCCACCGACCTCGGTGCCTGCAACGCCTACGAAAACGGTCTCGCAGCCGCGGCGGCGGTCCGCTGCCCGACGCTGCTGCTCTGCGCCGAGCGCGACCAGATGACGCCGCGGCGCGCAGTCAAACCTTTGCACGAAGCGCTTGCCGGGGAGCGGAAAGCGCACGTATGATAGCCATTCCTCGCGCCGGCCACGCGATGCTGGCCGAGGCCCCCGATGCCGTGAGCAATGCGATACGGAGCTTCCTCACCGGCCGCTGACAAGACAAAGAGGCAATCCGTGCGCTGCATCGACAACAAAGTCCACAACAGGAGAGAGAGATGTCGCAGCCGGAGGATGTCAAGCTGGGGACCGAGGAGTGGGCGTTTCCCGTTGTCCGGGACGTCGGAGCGGGGGCACCGCTGCACTGGCTCAGGAGCGGCTGGGCGGATTTCCATGCCTGCCCGATACCGAGCCTGTTCTACGGATTCTGCTTTGCCGCCATGGGATTGCTCGTCACGATGGTTTTCGAGCACGCCTACGCGTACACGGTCGCGCTCACGTCGGGCTTTCTCCTCCTAGGACCGTTTCTCGCGATGGGTCTGTACGAGATCAGCCGGCGACGCGAGCAAGGCGCGCCCTGCGCGCTCCTCCCGACCCTGACGGTGTGGAAGCGCAACGCCGGCAACATCGGCATTTTCGCGGTCGTGCTGGGCATCGTGTTCCTCGTCTGGGCGCGCGCGTCGATGGTCGTATTCGCGCTGTTCTACACCAACGAGATGCCGAACCTGTCCGGTTTCCTGACGCAGTTGCTGGCCCTCGACAACCTTGAGTTCCTGCTCGTGTATTTCGGCGTCGGCCTGATCTTTGCGACGATCGTGTTCGCCGTCAGCGTGATTTCCGTGCCGTTGATGCTCGACCGCAACCAGGACGCGATCTCGGCGATGTTGACGAGCGTCGCGGCCTTGATGCGCAACCCGGGCGCGATGATTCTCTGGGCGTTCATGATCGCCGGCCTGACGGTGATCGGATTCATGACCTTCCATCTCGGACTGGTGGTGCTGATGCCGATCGTCGGCCACGCAAGCTGGCACGCGTATCGCGACCTCGTGCTACCGACCGCTCCGGCCGGCTGAAGAACGTCGTCAATCGTTCAGCTCGAGCACCAGCGGCTGGTGGTCGGACGCCGCAGTCGCGGCGTACACTTCGACCTGCGCGACACGGGCGGCGAGATCCTCCGACACCCAGGCGTAATCGCAGCAATAGGTTCGCCCCGGCCATTCGGCCCCGTGAAGGCCGACCGTCGGGTCATGTGCACGGCTGCCATGCTTGACGCGCCAAGCGTCCCGCCACGGCGGGACGTGTAACGCGATCTCGGCCGCCATCAACGTGTAGGCGCCGGATCCCGGCTCGCAGTTGAAGTCCCCGCAGACGACCGCAGCCAAGGGCCCGCGCCCCGCGGCAAAAGCCGGGCTGGCCTCCCGCCCGGCTGGGCCGGCGTCGACATGTCCGGCAACCTCCTTCTGCAGCGCGCGCACCATCGCCACCTGCGCCGCGCGCTGTCGCGCGGAATAGTATTCGAGATGCGTCGTCAGGACGCGGACGGGGCCCCACGGCGCCTGCAGGACGGCCTCGACGCAGCAGCGCTGCATCGCGGGCTGCCCAGGGTCGGCAGGGCACGGAAGCAGATGCCGGAACACGGGGCCGATCTCCAGGCGCGACAGCATCAGGTTGCCGAAACGCGCCCGTCCGCCGGCCCCATCGGGCACATCGATGCCCGCCCCATAGATCGCTTCATGGCCGGGGAACGCGGCAGCCAGGAGCGCCACTTCGTCTTCGCGGTTGCCGCCTTCGAGACCGGGGAAATTCTGCGCCACTTCCTGCAGGCAGATCACTTCCGCGTCGCCGATGTCATGGATCGCGGCGACGGTCCGCGCCAGATCGACGCGCCCGTCCGCGCCGCGGCCCCATTGAATGTTCCACGAAACAATGCGCATACTTGGACTCCGGTTGACCCGCCCGGACTCCGGCGTCCGGACGATCATGCAGGCTCGCCGCGCGGCCCGCGGCGAGGATCGGACACGAAACACACTCATTCTAGGCATCCCTGCAGCGCAGCGCGGGAACACGTTCCGACAACGACGAACAGGATGACGGCGATCCACGATCACGCGCACCACCGGCACGGCGACACCCTCCATCCCGACGGGCGCCCCAACCGCGCCTTGCCCTGGGCGCTCGCGATGACCCTGGGTTTCGCCGCAGTCGAAGCCATCGCAGGCTGGTGGTCAGGTTCGCTAGCGCTGCTCGGCGATGCCGGACACATGCTCACCGACAGCCTCGCGCTGGCCCTGGCGACTGCAGCGAGCATATTGGCCCGCCGTCCCTCCAGCCCCCGCCACACCTATGGACTGCGCCGCGTCGAGACGCTCGCAGGGATGCTCAACGGACTGTTCATGCTGTTCGTCGTGGCGCTGATCGCATGGCACGCGATCGAGCGCCTGATCACGCCGCAACCGGTCGAGGCCGGCACGGTGATCGGCGTCGCCACGCTCGGGCTGGCGATCAACGTGATCGTCGCGTGGATGTTGTCGCACGGCGACGCCGATCTGAACACGCGCGCCGCGCTGCTTCACGTGTTCGGGGACCTGCTCGGGTCTGTCGCCGCACTCACGTCCGGGATCGTGATCCATTACACCGGCTGGTACCCGGCCGACCCCCTGCTGTCGATGCTGATCTGCGGGCTGATCCTCGCCTCGACGCTGAAACTGCTTCGCGTCGCCACCCACACGCTGCTCGAAGGTGTGCCGGACAATCTCTCTCTGGCGGCGATCGGCCAGGCGATGGCGGAAGTCGAAGGCGTGCATTCGATTCACGACCTGCATGTGTGGAGCCTCGACTCGAACCATGTCGCACTTTCGGCGCATGTCGTCCTGCACTCATCGCATGCCTGGCCGACAACCCTCGTTGCGCTGCAACGGCTCCTCGCCGACCAGTTCGGCATCGACCATGCAACGCTCCAACCTGAACCCTTGCCGGGCCGGATCGTCACCTTTTCGTCGCGCCCCCCCGCCCCAAACTCGAACACGCCCCGCGGACCGCACTGAGCACGACGGAGACGGGGCTCGCGGCGGAGGAACCCCGCCTCGCGACGAGTCTCCGGACCACCCGGTTGCCCGAATCACAGTGCGGGCGCGATCACCCCGTCCTTCCCGGCGTGCAAGACGGATGCCGTCTTTTCGCTTTCAGCCGGCCCCCGACGCGGCAGGAATTCTTTTCACCGGACCTGCGCCGTCACTTCCGGCCGAACCCCGCAAGAGCCTTGCGGGAAGCGGGATTCGGGGAAAAATGCCGTCCCCGGACCTACTACATATAGTGCGAATCTAGCGGTTGACATACCGAAATAAACATCAATATCTTGTTTTTTAACCGTTTTATTTTTTTGCCTTATCGCCTTTTACACGCTATTCTTCGGTCACCTTCAGACAACTCCAAAAAAGACCATGAGCATCGCTATCCATCATCAGGCCAAGGGCAAGACCGACGCATCCACGCTGGCGCCGCAGGAGATTTCTGGCGAAGTTCTGGTCGAAAAATACGCCAAGGGTGACGAGCGGAGCGTGGGCGAAGTGCGCGCCCGGGTGGCACGGGCGCTGGCGACTGTCGAAGCCGAAGACAAGCGCCCGCACTGGGAAGCGAAATTTCTCGAAGCCCAGGAAAAAGGCTTCGTGCCCGCGGGCCGCATCAACAGCGCTGCCGGAACGAATCTTCAGGCGACGCTGATCAACTGCTTCGTCCAGCCGGTCGGCGATTCGGTGACCGAAGCGGTCGATGGACGCCCCGGCATCTATACCGCCCTCGCCCAGGCAGCAGAAACGATGCGCCGCGGCGGCGGCGTCGGCTACGACTTTTCCAGCATCCGGCCGAAGGGCGCACTTGTCCGCGGCACGCTGTCGAATGCGTCGGGCCCGGTGTCCTACATGCGCGTGTTCGATCGGTCCTGCGAAACCGTCGAATCGGCAGGCGCCCGTCGCGGTGCCCAGATGGGGGTGCTGCGCTGCGACCATCCGGACATCGAGGAATTCATCCACGCCAAGGATCATGGCGACCTGACCAACTTCAACATCTCGGTGGGCGTGACGGACGCGTTCATGAAGGCGGTCGACAGTGATGCCGACGTCGAACTCGCGCACAAGGCCGAGCCGATCGAGGAGCTGAAGGCGGCCGGCGCGTATCAGCGTGACGACGGCCTGTGGGTCTACCGCAAGCTCCCCGCGCGCGAGCTGTGGGACCAGATCATGCGTTCGACGTACGACCACGCCGAGCCGGGGATCCTGTTCCTCGACCGGATGAACCAGGACAACAACCTTCACTACTGCGAAACGATCGAAGCGACCAACCCCTGCGCCGAGCAGCCGCTGCCGCCCTACGGCTGCTGCGACCTCGGTTCGATCAACCTCACCCCATTCGTCAAGCATCCGTTCACCGACAAGGCGGAATTCGATTACCCGGCGTTCGGCAAGGTCGTCGACGTCGCGATCCGCATGCTCGACAACGTGCTCGACGTGACCCACTGGCCGTTGGCGCAACAGGAGAACGAAGCGCAGTCGAAACGGCGCGTCGGCCTCGGCTTCACCGGACTCGGTGACGCGCTGATCATGCTGTGCAAGCGCTACGATTCGCCCGAAGCGCGCGCCGTGGCGACCAAGATCTCGGAGTACATGCGAGACCGGGCCTATCTGGCGTCGGTCGAGCTCGCGAAGGAACGCGGCGCTTTTCCGCTGTTCAACGCCGATCTTTACCTGTCGGGCGGCAACTTCGCATCGCGCCTGCCCGCGGACCTCAAGGACAAGATCCGCAAGCACGGGCTGCGCAACTCCCACCTCCTCTCGATCGCCCCGACCGGCACGATCTCGCTCGCCTTTGCCGACAACGCATCGAACGGCATCGAGCCGCCCTTCTCCTACACCTACACGCGGCGCAAGCGTATGGCCGACGGGACTTACAAGGAATACGCGGTCGAGGACTACGCGTGGCGGCTTTTCAGGCACCTCGGCGGCAATATCGACGAGCTTCCGCCCTATTTCGTCACCGCTCTCGAGATTTCCGCCCAGGCGCACAAGGACATGGTCGCAGCGGTCGCGCCGTACGTCGACACGTCGATCTCGAAGACCGTGAACGTGCCGGAAGACTACCCGTATGCCGAGTTCGAGGATCTCTACCTGTCCGCGTGGAAAGCCGGCCTCAAGGGCCTGGCGACCTATCGCCCGAACTCGGTGCTCGGCTCGGTGCTGTCGGTGACGCCATCCGCCGGACCGAAGCAACCGCAGGACATCGAGTTCTCCGGTCCGAACAAGCGCCTGGCGATCAAGAGCCTGCCTGCGCCGGTACTGTCGAGCCTGCGCTGGCCCGGCCGCCCCGAGCTGCCTGACGGCAATCTCGCGTGGACCTACATGCTCGGCACGCCGCAAGGTGAGTTCGCGCTGTTCGTCGGCCACATCGAAACCGAAACCCTGGGCATCGGCGGTTTCCCGTTCGAAGTCTGGGTCAACGGCGCCGACCAGCCGCGCGGACTCGGCGCGGTCGCCAAGACGCTGTCGATGGACATGCGCGCCAACGACCACGGCTGGCTCAAGCTCAAGCTCGAGACGCTGGCGATGACGATCGGCGAAAAGTCGTTCGAGATGCCGTTCCCGCCTCACGGGGAGAAAAAACTCTTCCCGGGGGTTGTTTCCGCGTTCGCTCAGGTCGTGCGCTATCGTTGCGAACGGCTCGGCGCACTCGCTGTCGAGGGCCCGACGCCGGTGCTCGACACGCTGTTCAGCCTGCAGGAGCCGAAGACCGGCACCGACGGCACGCTGTCCTGGACTGTTGACATCCAGAACCCCGCTACCGGTGAAGACTTCGTCCTCGGGATGAAGGAGATCACGCTTCCGGCCCAGGACGACTTCTCGGTGGGCGTCACCCGGCCGTATTCACTGTGGCTCTCGGGCAATTACCCCCGCGCACTGGACGGGCTGACCCGCATCCTGTCGCTCGACATGCGGGTCATGGACCCGGCGTGGATCGGCATGAAACTGCGCAAGCTGCTGAACTACCCGGAACCTCTCGGCGACTTCATGGCGTTCGTTCCCGGGACAAAGCGCCAGCAGAACTACCCGAGCACGGTCGCGTACATGGCGCGCTTGATCATCCATCGCTATGCGATGCTCGGCGTTCTCGATGAAAAGGGTTATCCGGTCCGCGAGATGGGGATTCTCGAGGCGCCGCGCGAGAACAGCGACCCGAAAGTCATGCAGGGTGCGCTGTGCGCCGAATGCGGGAATTATTCGGTGATCCGCAAGGACGGCTGCGATTTCTGCACTGCCTGCGGCGCCGTCGGAACCTGCGGCTGAAGAGCAAAACAAAAGCCCGCGAGCGGAAACTCGCGGGGTTTTGGTCATCGCAAAGGAACAGGCGCCACAGAAGCGACAAGCGGCACAGCGAGGCAGGATCGCCGCCAGAGAGCTTTCAGCTGCCGCCCGCCGGTCCCACCGCCAGGCCCAGCGCACGAAAGCCCCGGAACAGCGCGACAATGCTCTTGGCGTCCGTGATGCGTCCGTCCTGGGACGCTTCCAGCGCCTCCTCGACGGAAAGGGTCAGGACCTCGAGAAACTCCCCGTCGTCGAGCGCGTTACCGACGTGGGTGAGACCGCGTGCGAGAAAAATCTCGATGCGTTCGTCCGAATAGCCGATGCACGGGTGCATCACACCCAGATACTGCCATTCGTCCGCCTCGTAGCCGGTCTCTTCGCGCAGTTCCCGGCGTGCACAACCGAGGAGGTCTTCGCCGGCATCGATCTTTCCGGCCGGCAGCTCGAGAAAGGCCTGCCGAAGCGGGTAGCGATACTGGCGCTCGAACAGCAGCCTGCCGTCCGGAAGCACTGCAAGCACCACCACCGCGCCTGGATGGCGCACATATTCGCGCAGCGATTCCGCCCCATCGGGGAGCCTGACGCGGTCGCGTCTGACTTCCAGCAATGCCCCGTCGAAAACCGCCTCGGATTCGAGTTCGAGTTCTTCCAGGGGGTCCCGCTCAGAGGGAGGCGAGCAAGGCATACGCGCAGACCGACATCAGCCCCTGGGGCAGCAGGCCGAGTACCGCGATCGCCAGACCATTGGCCGAAAGCATCACGCGGACTTCGGCCGGAGCACGGATCGGCGCGGAGTCGGCCGGCTCATCGAAATACATGACCTTCACGACGCGCAGGTAGTAATACGCCCCGATCACCGACATCACCACCGCCAGCACGGCGAGCCACACATAGCCCGCTGCGACGACCGCCTGGAGCACCGCGAGTTTCGCGAAGAACCCGATGAAGAACGGGATGCCCGCCATCGAGAACATGACGACCATCATCATCGCCGCGAACCACGAACTGCGCTTGTTCAGCCCCTTGAAGTCGTCGATATTCTCGGCTTCGAACCCCGCCCGCGACAGCAGGATCACCATGCCGAACGACGCGAGGCTCATGATCACGTACGACACGGCGTAGAACATCGCCGAACTGTAGGCGTTGAGCGCGAAATGGCGGTCGCCCTCGACGACGCCGGAAAGCAGGCCCAGCAACACGAAGCCCATGTGCGAAATGCCCGAATACGCGAGCATCCGCTTGATGCTCGACTGGGCGATCGCCGCAAAGTTGCCGAGAATGATCGACAGCACGGCGAGGAACATCAGCATCGACTGCCACTGTTCCGCCAGTTCGAACAGGCCATACACGAGCAAGCGCATCGTCATCGCAAACGCGGCAAGCTTCGGTGCCGACGAGATCATCAGCGTCACGGCCGTCGGCGCGCCCTGATAGACGTCAGGCACCCACATGTGGAAAGGCACCACCCCCAGCTTGAACGCGATGCCCGCGACCAGGAACACCACGCCGAACAGCAGCACGGTCCTGTTGGCGGCCTGGTGATAGATCGACTGCGCGATTCCCGAGAACTCGAGACTGCCGGTCGCGCCATAAACCATCGACATGCCGTACAGCAGCAGGCCGGACGCGAGCGCGCCGAGCACGAAATACTTCATCGCCGCTTCGGTCGAACGAGCCGACTCGCGGTCGAACGCCACCATCCCGTACAGCGACAGCGACATCATCTCCAGTCCGATGTACAGCGACAACATGTGGTTCGACGTGACCATCACCATCATGCCGAGCGTCATCAGCAGCGTGAGCAGATAGTACTCGGGGCGATCGATGTTGCGGTCGGCGAGATAGCCGCGTCCATACAGCAGGGCGATCGCGACGGTGAAGTAGATCATCACCTTGAGGAAATCGCCCATCAGGTCCGAAATGAACATGTTGCTGAACGTCAACGTGACCTCACCGTCCATCGTTCCAATCGTGATGAACGCGGCCGCGACCAGGGTTGCCTGGGTCAGATAATAGGCCAGACCGCGCGCAATCCGCCGCGCAAAGGTCGTCGCCATCATGACGATGAGCGCCATCACGGCAACAAAAATCTCGGCCGCCGCGGGGTAGAAGTCGGGAATAACAAAATTCATCTTCTGACCAGTCCGAAAAAAGTCTCGCCCGCTCGATTAGAGCTTGCTTACGGCAACGTGCCGCAGGAGTTCATTGACCGAAGCATGCATGACTTCGGTGAAGGGGTATGGGTACAAGCCCATTGCCAGCACGCACAGGGCCAGAACCCCGAGGAACGCGAACTCTCGCCCGTTGATGTCGTTCAGCTGGGCCACGTGGCTGTTGCCGATCACGCCGAAGACCACGCGCTTGTACATCCACAGGGTGTAGGCAGCGCCGAGAATCAGCGTGATCGCCGCGCCGAACGCGACCCAGAAATTGAACTGGACCGCACCGAGAACGACCATGAATTCGCCGACGAAGCCGCTGGTGCCGGGCAGCCCGGCGTTGGCCATCGCAAACAGCATGAAGAACGCGGCGAACTTAGGCATCACCTTCACCACGCCGCCGTAGTCGGCGATGTTGCGCGAGTGCATGCGGTCATACAGCACCCCGATGCAAAGGAACATCGCGCCCGAGACGAAGCCGTGCGAAATCATCTGCACCAGCGCGCCCTCGAGGCCGATGGTGTTGAACATGAAGAACCCGAGCGTGACGAAGCCCATGTGCGAGATCGACGAATACGCGACCAGCTTCTTCATGTCCGTCTGCACGAGGGCGACGAAGCCGATATAGATCACCGCGATCAGGGACAGCGCAATCATCACGGGCGCCATCGCCTGCGCCGCGTCCGGGACGATCGGCAGCGAGAAACGCAGGAAACCGTAGGCACCGAGCTTCAGCGCGATTGCCGCCAGCACCACCGACCCCCCGGTCGGCGCCTCGACGTGCGCATCGGGCAGCCAGGTATGGACCGGCCACATCGGCACTTTCACCGCGAACGCGATGAGGAAAGCCCAGAAAATCAGCGTCTGCGGCCCCATCCCGAGCGGCAGCTGGTGCCAGTCGAGGATGTTGAAACTGCCGCCCGCTTCCATGAACAGATACAGCAGCGCAATCAGCATCAGCAGCGAGCCGAGCAGCGTATAGAGGAAGAACTTGATCGCCGCGTAGACGCGGTTCGCGCCGCCCCAGATGCCGATGACGAGATAGAGCGGAATCAGCGACGCCTCGAAGAACGTGTAGAACAGCACGGCATCCAGTGCCGAGAAGATGCCGTTCATCAGGCCCGACATGATCAGGAACGCAGCCATGTACTGCGCCACCTTCTCTCGGATCACCTGCCATCCGGCGATCACGACGATGATCGTGATGAACGCGTTCAACAGGATGAACAGGACCGAAATCCCGTCGACCCCGAGGTGGTAGTTGATGTTGAAGCGCGGGATCCACGGCAGGACCTCGACGAACTGCATCGCGCTGGTACTCGCGTCGAACTGCGAGTACAGCGGCAGCGTCACGAGGAAACCGGCAATGGCGACCAGCATGGCCAGGAATCGCGCCAGCGGCGCATTACGATCCGACCCGGTCGCTAGCACGAGCAACCCCCCCAGGATCGGTACCCAGATCGCAAGGCTCAGGAATGGCAAACTCGTCATCGTTACTTTCCGTCAAGTGCGTCGACGACCGACGCGCGTTTATCGTTATTCACTGTTCCGGCCCGTTCAACCGAGGTTGAACCAGAAGGTGAGCAGGATGAAGACCCCGATGATCATTGCGAACGCGTACTGGTAAAGGTGACCGGTCTGGAACAGCCGGCTGATCTGTGCGACCCAGCCGACCAGCCTGGCGGTCCCGTTCACCGCAATTCCGTCGATCAACCCCTGGTCGCCGCCCTTCCACAGTCCCTTGCCGAGTTGACGTGAGCCGCCGGCAAAAATGATCTCGTTGAAACGATCGAAGAAGTACTTGTTCTCGAGCAGTGCATGCAGCGGCCGGAAGGTGCGCTGTATCGCTGCCGGAATGTCCGGCCGCACCATATAGAAGAACCACGCAAGTCCGACACCGCCCATCGCGAGCCAGAACGGCGCGGTCTGCAGCCCGTGGATCGCCATGGCCACCGGCCCGTGGAAGTTTTCGGCCAGTTCGGACAGACCGACATGGTTCGCGCCGACGTGAATCACGCCCTTGAACCATTCTCCGAACAGCATCGGCTCGATCGTGAAGAACCCGATCACGACTGACGGAATCGCGAGCAGCACCAGCGGCAGCGTGACGACCCACGGGGACTCGTGCGGCTTCTGGCCAGGGGCGAGACCGTGGTGGTGATCCGCGCTCGGTTCCTCGTCCTCGTGGTCGCCGTGGTGATCGTGATGGCCGTGGTTCGCGCCGAAGCGCTCCTTGCCGTGGAAAACGAGGAAATACATGCGGAACGAATAAAACGCGGTGATGAAGACACCGAACAGCACGCAGAACAGCGCGTAGCCGGCACCCGGAATCGTCGAAGCATGCACGGCCTCGATGATCGAGTCCTTCGAATAGAAACCCGAGAAGAACGGGAAACCGATCAGCGCGAGCGACCCGAGCAGCGACGTGAACCAGGTCACCGGCATGTATTTCCACAGGCCACCCATGTTGCGCATGTCCTGGTCGTGATGCATGCCGATGATGACCGAACCGGCGCCGAGGAACAGCAGCGCCTTGAAGAACGCGTGCGTCATCAGGTGGAACACCGCCGCCGAATACGCCGACACACCCAGCGCGACGGTCATGTAGCCGAGCTGCGAGAGGGTCGAGTACGCGACGACGCGCTTGATGTCGTTCTGGACGATGCCGAGGAAACCCATGAAGAGCGCGGTGGTCGCGCCGATCACGAGCACGAACGACAGCGCGACATCCGACAGCTCGAACAGCGGCGACATGCGCGCGACCATGAAAATGCCGGCCGTCACCATCGTCGCCGCGTGAATCAGCGCGGAAATCGGAGTCGGACCTTCCATCGAATCGGGAAGCCAGACATGCAGCGGGACCTGCGCGGACTTGCCCATCGCGCCGATGAACAGGCAGATGCAGATCGCGGTGATCAGCGGCCAGCCGGTGACCGCCATGTCCTGCGCGGCGAGCTCGCCCGCCTTGGCGAACACTTCGGCGTAATCGAGGCTTCCGGCGTAGGCGGCGATCAGGCCGATGCCGAGCAGAAAGCCGAAGTCGCCGACGCGGTTGACCAGGAACGCCTTGAGGTTCGCATAGATCGCCGTCGGGCGCTCGTACCAGAAGCCGATGAGCAGATACGAGACCAGGCCCACTGCCTCCCAGCCGAAGAACAACTGGAGGAAGTTGTTCGACATGACCAGCATCAGCATCGAAAAGGTGAACAGCGAGATATAGCTGAAGAAGCGCTGGTAGCCCGGGTCGTCGTGCATGTAGCCAATCGTGTAGATATGCACCATCAGCGACACGAAGCTCACGACGAGCATCATCATCACGGTCAGCGAGTCGATCAGAAAACCGACCTCGAGGGTCAGATTTCCGGTCGTCATCCACGTATACACGGTTCCGTTGAACGTGTTCCCGGCCTGCACGTCCTGATAGATCACCACCGATGCCGCGAGCGCCACGGCGACCCCGAGGATCGTGACGATGTGCGCGCCCGCGCGTCCGATCAGCTTGCCGAACAGTCCGGCGAGAAGTGCGCCGGCCAGCGGTGCCAGCGGTACCAGGAGATAAAGCTTTTGCATGTCCGTCATCGAGCCGCTTCCTTAACCCTTGAGGCTGTCGAGATCATCCACATGGATCGTCCGCAGATTGCGGAACAACACCACCAGAATCGCAAGACCGATTGCCGATTCTGCTGCTGCCACGGTGAGAATGAAGAAAACAAAGATCTGCCCTGCCAGATCGCCGAGATAATGCGAAAAGGCAATGAAGTTCAGATTGACCGCGAGCAGCATCAACTCGATAGCCATCAGCAGGACGATCAGGTTCTTCCGGTTGAGGAAAATCCCGACCACGCTGATCGCGAACAGGATCGCGCCCAGAACGAGATAGTGGGAAAGCGAAAGCATCAATGACTCCCTGATTGCATCGGCCTAACAGCGGCAGCAGTTCTTATTCTTTCTCGGCGGACATCGAAACCAGTTCGACGCGGTCGCCACGCTTGATCGAGATCTGCTCGGACGGATTGAGATAGCGCACGCCCTTGCGCTTGCGCAGCGTCAGGGTCACCGCGACGATCATCGCCACGAGCAGCAACAGCGAAGCGAGTTCGAACGGATACACGTAATCGGTATACAGCAACCGCCCCAGCTCGCGCGTGTTGCTGTACCCCGCCTGCGCGACCGGCGGCTCGGGCATCGCTTCCAGTCCGAAGTACCGTCCGCCGAGCACCAGCGCCATTTCGACCACCAGCAGCACGCCGATCAGCGCGCCCACCGGCAGGTAGCTCCAGAATCCCTGTCGCAGGCGGTCGAGGTTGATGTCCAGCATCATGACGACGAACAGGAACAGCACCATGACTGCGCCGACGTACACCATGACGAGGACGATCGCGAGAAACTCGGCCGTCAGCAACAGCCAGATCCCGCCCGCCGAAAAGAACGACAGCACCAGGAACAAGGCCGCGTGGACCGGGTTTCGCGCAGTGATCACCCTCAACGCCGCGAAAACCATGATCGCGGCGAGAACGTAGAAGACGAAAGTCTTGAAATCCATTTTCTTTTCGTGGCGCCCGTCAGCGCCCTCCCTTAGCGATACTTGGCGTCGGCTTCGCGATCGGCTGCGATCTGCGCTTCATAACGATCGCCCACGGCAAGCAGCATCTGCTTCGTGTAGTAGAGATCGCCGCGTTTTTCACCGTGATACTCGAACACCCGGGTTTCAACCACCGCATCGACTGGGCACGCTTCCTCGCAGAAGCCGCAAAAGATGCACTTGGTGAGGTCGATGTCATAGCGACTGGTGCGCCGCGACCCGTCGTCCCGCTGCTCGGATTCGATCGTGATCGCCAGCGCCGGGCAGATCGCTTCACAAAGCTTGCAGGCGATGCACCGCTCCTCTCCGTTCGGATAGCGACGCAGCGCGTGCAGTCCGCGAAATCGCGGGCTCGCCGGCGTCTTCTCCTCCGGGAACTGCACGGTGATCTTGCGTGCAAACAGGTGACGCCCGGTCAGCGCCATGCCCTTGATCAGTTCCGTGAGGAACAGGCTACCGATGTAATCCTTCGCACCCATCTTCAGCCTCTCATCTCCAGATCGACAGCGGGGACATCATCCACACTGCCACCACGATCACCCACACCAGGGTGATGGGAATAAATACCTTCCAGCCCAGCCGCATGATGTGGTCGTAGCGGAAGCGCGGGAACGTTGCTCGCGCCCACAGGAACACGAACAGGAAAAATGCCGTTTTCAACGCCAGCCAGAAGAACCCGTCAGGCAGGAAGCTCACCGGGGACAGCCAGCCGCCGACAAACAGCACCGACGTCAGGATCGAAACCAGGATCATGTTCGCGTATTCGGCGAGGAAGAACAGCGCGAATGCCATGCCCGAATACTCGACCATGTGGCCGGCGACGACTTCGGATTCGCCTTCGACGACGTCGAACGGCGCGCGGTTGGTCTCCGCAATGCCCGAAATCAGGAACACGATGAACATCGGAAACAGCGGGAGCCAGTTCCAAGACAGGAAGGACAGCCCCATGTCGTGGAATTGACCCTGTCCCTGCGAGCGGACGATGTCGGTGAGGTTGAGGCTCGCGGATATCAGCAGCACGCAAATCAGCGCGAAGCCCATCGCCACTTCGTACGACACCATCTGTGCCGCGGCACGCATGGAACCGAGGAACGGGTATTTCGAGTTCGATGCCCACCCCGCGATGATCACGCCATACACTTCGACCGACGTGATGGCCAGCAGGAACAGCAGCCCGGCGTTGACATCGGCGAGCACCATTCCGTCGCCGAACGGCACCACCGCCCAGGCTGCCAGCGACGGCGCGATCGCCAGGATCGGGCCGAGGATGAACAGCCCCTTGCTGGCGCCGGACGGGACGATGATTTCCTTGAACAGGAGCTTCATGCCGTCCGCGATCGGCTGCAGCAGTCCTTTCGGGCCGACCCGGTTCGGCCCGATCCGCACCTGCATGTAGCCGATGACCTTGCGCTCCGCCAGCGTCAGATACGCTACGCAAAGCATCAGCGGCGCGATGATCGCGACGATCTTCGTGAGGGTCCACACTGCGGGCCACGCAGGCCCGAACAACTGCACGACGGGGTCGAGCAACGCTTCCATCAGACACGCTCCAGGCTGATTTCGCCGCACATCGGGCCGAGGGCTGCGGTTACAGGATGAGCGGCAGCAATGCGAACGCACTGGTCGGCGACGTTTTCGTCGACGACGACGGTCAGTTCAGCGGCGGCCCCGCCCTGCTTCACGCGAACCCGCGCACCCGCTTCGAACCCCAGGCGCGCCAGGGTCGCCGCGCTCGCCCGAACGGACGGGGCGGCGGCATCGCGCGTCTTCTGCAGCGGCGGCGACCGACGCACCAGCGGATCGGCGAAATAGATCGGCACGTCGCTCACCCGCTCCAGCGCGCCTGGAACAGCAGAACGCGCCGAAAGCTCGATGTCCGACACACCGTTCCCGAGGCGCTCGGCAACGTCGGTCGACAGCACTTCCGCGGCGACCGCCTCGGAATCGTTCTGGTCGAACCCTTCCAGTTCGAGCAGGTTGCCGAGAACGCGAAGGACTTTCCAGCCGGGGCGGGCCTCACCACGCGGACGCGCAACGGCATTGAAGCTCTGCGCCCTGCCTTCGCAATTGACGAACGTGCCGGACGTTTCGCTGAAAGGAGCAATCGGTAGCAGCACGGTGGCACAGGAGCGCAGCGCAGGCGACGTAAATGCCGACAGCGCCACGACGAGTCGCGCGCCGCGCAGCGCCGCCATCGTCGCGACAGGATTCGCAAAATCGAGATCCGGCTCGGCGTTGAGCAGCACATAGGACTTCAGCGGCTGCTCGACCATCTGCCGCACATTGAAGCCGCCGACGATCGGCGCCGCCTTCGCGAGATACCCGCCGACGCTGTTCGCCGCTTCGCCGATGAAACCCAGCGATCCGCCGCTCAACCGGGCGATCTCCTGCGCGACGGTCTGCAGTTCGGCGGCGAATTCGGACTGTTCCGCAAAATTGCCCAGCCACACCGCGACGCGAGCGCCCGAGGAGAGGCTCTGCGCGATCGCGCGCGCTTCATCCGAGATCTCGGCGGGCACGAGGGGAGCGATCTCGTCCGCGACCGTCGCGCCTTTTTCGGCCGCCAGCGCTCCGGCGACCTGCAGCAGCATGCCGACCATTGCCGACGGAGCAACCAACGCCCGGTTCCTGACCGGCAACAACCAGTCGTCGCTCGCGGCATGAATCGCATTCACGTGCAGCCCACGCTTGGCGGCCTGGCGCACACGCTGCGCCAGCAGCGGCGCATCCTTACGGAACGAGCTGCCGATGATGAGCAGCCGATTCAGCTCCGCGACCTCGGAGATCGCCATCCCGAGCCACGGAGCGCCGCTGCGGTGACCGTCCGCGCGGAAATCCCACTGGCGCAGCCGGAAGTCGATGTTGTCGGTACCGAGCGTGCGGGCGAGCTTCTGCAAGAGGTGCAATTCTTCGAGCGTCGAATGAGGCGACGCCAGGGCGCCGATCGTCGCCGGCCCATTCTCCTTTGCTGTCGCGAGCAGGCCGTTCGCGACGAATTCGAGCGCCGTCTGCCAGTCGACTTCCTTCCATTCGCCATCCCGCTTGATCATCGGGACCGTCAGCCGATCCTCGCTGTTCAGGCCTTCGTACGAAAAACGGTCCTTGTCAGACAGCCAGCACTCGTTGATCGCCTCGTTCTCGAGCGGCAGCACGCGTTTGACGATGTCGTGCTTGACCTGAACGACGAGGTTCGAGCCGAGCGAATCGTGCGGGCTGATCGATTTGCGCCGGGAAAGCTCCCACGTCCGCGCAGCGAAACGGAAAGGCTTCGACGTCAGCGCACCGACGGGGCAAAGGTCGATGATGTTGCCCGACAACTCGGAGTCCAGCGTCTTTTCGATGAACGGCATGATTTCGGCATGCTCGCCACGAAATGCCTGGCCGAGTTCCATCATGCCTGCAATTTCGGTCGTGAATCGCACGCAGCGCGTGCAGTTGATGCAACGCGTCATGTCGGTCGCGACGAGCGGTCCGAGGTTCTTGTTGAACACGACGCGCTTTTCTTCCTCGTAGCGCGACTGGCTGCCGCCGTAACCCACTGCCAGATCCTGCAGCTGGCACTCGCCGCCCTGATCGCAGATCGGGCAATCGAGCGGGTGGTTGATGAGCAGAAACTCCATCACCCCCTTTTGCGCCTTGATCGCCTGATCCGACCGCGTCCACACCTTCATGCCGTTGGTGACCGGAGTCGCGCACGCGGGCAGCGGCTTCGGCGCCTTTTCGACCTGAACGAGGCACATGCGGCAATTGGCCGCGATGGACAGTTTCTTGTGATAACAGAAGTGCGGAATGTATGCACCGATCTTGGTCGCGGCATCCATCACGGTGCTGCCATCCTCGACCGATACCTGCTTGCCGTCGATTTCGATCTCTAGCATCACGGACTCACGTAAATTTGGCTGCCCTGGTGCTGGACCTCGGGCGGCACTAGACATTTCTTGTTTTCGATGTGGTACTCGAACTCCGAGCCGAAGTGCTTGATGAAACTCTGCACCGGCATCGACGCGGCATCACCGAGGGCGCAAATGGTGCGTCCCATGATATTGCCGGTCACCGAGTTGAGCAGATCGAGATCGTCGCGACGTCCCAGTCCGTTCTCGATCCGATGAACCACCCGATAAAGCCAACCGGTTCCTTCGCGGCACGGCGTGCACTGCCCGCAGGATTCCTCGAAGTAGAAATACGACAGGCGCTCCAGCGCCTTCACCATGCAGGTGGTCTCGTCCATGACGATCACCGCGCCCGAACCGAGCATCGAGCCGGCCTTGGCGATGGAGTCGTAGTCCATCGTGCAGTCCATCATCACGGCTGCCGGCAGCACCGGGGACGACGACCCGCCGGGAATGACGGCTTTGAGCTTGCGCCCGCCGCGCATTCCGCCCGCCATTTCGAGCAGCTCCGCAAAGGGAGTGCCCATCCCGATCTCGTAGTTCCCCGGACGATTGACGTGCCCGGAGATCGAGAACAGCTTCGTGCCGCCGTTGTTCGGCTTCCCGAGGTTGAGAAAATTCTCGCCGCCCATATTGACGATGAACGGCACCGACGCGAATGTTTCGGTGTTGTTGATCGTCGTGGGCTTGCCGTAAAGGCCATAGCTCGCCGGAAAGGGCGGCTTGAAGCGCGGCTGGCCTTTCTTGCCTTCGATCGACTCGAGCAGCGCGGTCTCTTCACCGCAGATGTACGCACCGTAGCCGTGGTGGGCGAACAGTTCGAACGAAAAATCCGAACCCAGGATTTTCTGCCCGAGCAGTCCCGCTTCACGCGCTTCGGCGAGCGCCTCCTCGAAGCGTTCGTAGATCTCGAAAATCTCGCCGTGGATGTAATTGTAGCCGCGCTCGCATCCCATCGCATACGCCGCGATCGTCATGCCCTCGATGACGCTGTGCGGGTTGTAGCGAAGAATGTCGCGATCCTTGAAAGTGCCCGGCTCGCCCTCGTCCGAATTGCAGGCGAGATATTTCGCTCCCGGGAATGACCGCGGCATAAAGCTCCATTTGAGCCCGGTGGGAAAACCGGCACCGCCGCGTCCGCGCAGCGAGGAAGCCTTCAATTCGGCGATGATCGTTTCGGCCGGAATCTTTTCCGCAATGATCTTTTTCAGCGCGGAATAACCGCCGCGTCCGATATAGTCCTGTAACCGCCAGGTACGGTCGCCGTCGACGCCGGCGAGAATAAGTCCGCGTGCGCTCATTTGTTTTCCAGATCGGCCAGGAGTTGATCGATCTTTTCCGTCGTCATCCAGCTGCACATGTGGTGATTATTCACCAGCAGCACCGGAGCGTCGCCACAGGCGCCCATGCATTCACCCTCCTTGAGCGTGAATTTGCCGTCCGGCGTGGTCTCGTTGAAATCGATCCCGAGCTTCTGCTTCACATAATCGGCTGCATGCACGCCCCCCGACAGCGCGCACGGGAGGTTCGTGCACACCGTGATCTTGTGGCGTCCCACCGGCTGAAGATCGTACATGTTGTAGAAGCTCGCCACCTCGTAAGCGGCGATTGCCGGCATGTCGAGATAGCCGGCGACGAATTCGATCGTCTCTTTCGCCAGCCAGCCCGTTTCAACCTGGGCGATGCGCAACGCCGACATTACCGCCGACTGTTTCTGATCGGGCGGATATTTCGCGATCTCGCGATCGATCTGTTGGAGCGATTCCTGACTCAGCATTTCGTGTTCGTCTTCCCGGATTGCCTGCCGACGTTTGTCATGCCAGTTCGTTCAGCGGTCGATTTCGCCGAACACCACATCCATCGTGCCGATGATCGCGACCACATCGGCGATCATGTGGCCGCGGGCGATTTCGTCCATCGCCGCGAGATGCGCGAACCCCGGCGCCCTGAGTTTCAGACGGTAAGGCTTGTTCGCGCCGTCCGAGACGGCATAGACGCCGAATTCGCCCTTCGGGTGTTCAATTGCCGCATATACCTCGCCGCTCGGGACATGCATACCTTCGGTGAAGAGCTTGAAATGGTGGATCAACTCCTCCATGTTGCCCTTCATCCGCTCGCGCGGCGGCGGCGCGACCTTGTAATTGTCCGCGATGACCGGCCCCGGATTCTTGCGCAGCCACTCGATGCACTGCTTGATGATGCGGTTCGACTGGCGCATCTCTTCCATGCGGCACAAATAACGGTCGTAACAGTCGCCGTTCTTCCCGACCGGAATGTCGAAGTCCATGCGGTCGTAGACTTCGTAAGGCTGCTTTTTGCGCAGGTCCCATGCGACGCCGGAACCGCGCAGCATCGGGCCGGTGAAGCCCCAGGCCTTGGCCTGCTCCGGCGTGACGACACCGATACCGACCGTACGCTGTTTCCAGATCCGGTTGTCAGTGAGGAGCGTTTCGTAGTCGTCGCAGTAGCCGCGGAACCGTTCGGTGAAATCCTCCAGGAAATCGAGCAACGAGCCCTGGCGGTTCTCATTCAGTTCCCGGACGGTATTCGCATTCTTGAACTTGTTAACCGCATACTGCGGCATGCGATCCGGCAGATCGCGATAGACGCCGCCGGGGCGGTAATAGGCGGCATGCATCCGCGCGCCCGAAACCGCCTCGTAGGCGTCCATCAAATCTTCACGCTCGCGGAACGTATACAGCACCATCGTCATCGCGCCGATATCGAGCGCGTGCGTGCCGATGCCGAGGAGATGATTCAGAATCCGCGTGATTTCGTCGAACATGACCCGGATGTACTGGGCACGAATCGGCACTTCGAGGCCCAGCAGGCGCTCGATCGCCATGCAGTAGGCGTGCTCGTTGCACATCATCGACACATAGTCGAGCCGGTCCATATAGGGGACCGACTGCACCCAGGTGCGGGTCTCCGCGAGCTTCTCCGTTCCGCGATGGAGCAGGCCGATATGCGGATCGGCGCGCACGACGACTTCGCCGTCGAGCTCAAGCACCAGGCGAAGCACGCCGTGGGCCGAAGGATGCTGCGGGCCGAAGTTGATTGTGTAATTGCGAATCTCAGCCATTGCCGACATCCCCGTAGTTCTCTTCGCGCACGATGCGCGGCGTGTTCTCACGCGGCTCGATGGTCACGGGCTGGTACACCACCCTTCCCTGCTCGGGGTCGTAACGCATCTCGACGTAGCCGGAAACAGGAAAGTCCTTGCGGAACGGATGACCGACGAAGCCGTAATCTGTCAGGATCCGGCGCAGGTCCGGATGGCCGGCAAACATGATGCCGTAGAGATCGAAGGCCTCGCGCTCGTACCAGTTGACCCCCGCCCACACTCCGACCAGCGACTCGAACATCGGAAAGGCATCGTCATCGGCGAATGCACGCAACCGGATGCGCCAGTTGTGCGTGATCGAAAGCAGATGCACGGCAACGGCGAAGCGCCTCCCCGCCCAGGCTCCGTTTCCGTAAGCCGAATAATCCAGACCGGTCAGGTCGATCAGCTCCTCGAATCGCAGATCGCGGTGATCCCGCAGCATTTGTGCCGCGGCGAGGTAATCGGCTGCCGCAACTTCGAGCGTGACCTCCTCACGATCAACGACGACCGATCGCACCTTCGCACCCAGGATGTTTTGCAGCGAACTGCTCAGACGTTCCAGCTTCGAACTCATAAATGGGCCACCTGTCAGCGCGCAATGGTGTTAGTGCGCTTGATCTTGTTCTGCAACTGAATGATCCCGTACAGCAGCGCTTCGGCAGTCGGGGGGCAGCCCGGCACGTAGACGTCGACCGGCACGATGCGATCGCACCCTCTGACGACCGAATACGAGTAGTGATAATAGCCGCCGCCATTGGCACACGAGCCCATCGAGATCACCCAGCGAGGCTCGGCCATCTGGTCATAAACCTTGCGCAATGCCGGCGCCATTTTGTTGCAAAGCGTGCCCGCCACGATCATGAGATCCGACTGCCGGGGACTGGGACGAAACACCACGCCGAAGCGGTCGAGATCGTATCGTGCGCAGCCTGCGTGGATCATTTCGACGGCACAGCAGGCCAGGCCGAAGGTCATTGGCCACAGAGAACCGGTGCGCGTCCAGTTGATCACCGCATCGAGCGAGGTGGTAACAAATCCCTCGCGAAAAACGCCCTCAATGCTCATGCATCACTCCCAGTCGAGTGCACCGTTCTTCCACTCGACGACATAGCCGATAACCAGCACGGCAAGAAAAACCATTACCGAACCGAATACAAACCAGGCAATTTCGCCGGCCGCAATGAATTCCTGAAATACCGTCGCCCACGGAAACAAAAAGGCGATTTCGAGATCGAAGAGAATGAAAAGAATGGCTATGAGGTAATAGCGCACATCGAATTTCATGCGAGCGTCTTCGAACGCCTCGAAGCCGCACTCATAAGGCGACAGCTTCTCGCCGTCCGGCCGGTAAGGAGCAAGAATACGCCCGAGAATCACGGGAACCAGACCGAATCCCAGACCAACGAGGATGAACATCAGGACAGGAAAGTAGTTTTCCAGCATCGAAACACCCCGTTTTGAATATTAGATTTGCTCTGACTTCGCTGTTGCACGGCATGAAAACGCCCGCATTAGCGGGCGATCTTCAAAACCTGGTGCCGACGGTGAGACTCGAACTCACACGGCTTTCGCCACCACCCCCTCAAGATGGCGTGTCTACCAATTTCACCACGTCGGCCACGTTGTTACAGCCAAAAAATTATACGACTTTTTCCGCAGTGCGCAAACCCAAAATGAACTTATTTTGGAATCGCCTTCGCCTTCGAATCCTCCGCGTCGCCGTCAGCAGGATTCGCGTCCGTCGCGGGCGCGGATAAGGTCGAAGCGCCTTCCATCACGCTCGAAGGCTGGCTCGGTTTGTTGCTCGCGAGGTAACTGAGACCCAAACTGGTTATGAAAAACACCGTGGCAAGGATGCCGGTCGTGCGACTGAGAAAATTCGCAGAACCGGAGGATCCGAACACGCTTCCGGACGCGCCGCCGCCGAATGCCGCTCCGGCATCCGCCCCCTTGCCGTGCTGCATCAGCACCAGTCCGATGATGAACAGGCCGACCAGCACGTGAATCGTCAGAACGATTGAAAAAAGATAGTTACTCATCGAGAACCTTTGAAATCACCCACATCGTCGTCCTGCGTAGCTGTGGCAGCAGCTGCGCAGATGTCCAGGAATTGCTCGGCGACCAGCGACGCGCCGCCGATCAGCCCGCCATCCGAATCCGGCAGACTGAACAATGCGGCGGCAGTATCCGCCTTCACGCTTCCCCCGTACAGGATCCTGACCGCACGAGAATTTCCCACGCGACGGGCCAGCCAGCCGCGCACGAATGACAGGATCAGCTGGACCTGCTCGGGAGAAGCTGCCCGTCCGGTGCCGATCGCCCACACCGGCTCGTACGCGATTACCAGCCGTGCCAGCGACGCGCCATCGAGCAGCTCGGCCAGTGCACCGAGCTGGCGCAACAGGACATTTTCTGCCTGGCCTGCGTCCCGTTCGGCAAGCGACTCGCCGACGCACACGATCGGCACGAGACCTGCCGCCAGCGCGGCACGTGCCTTTCGCGCCACCAGCAGGTCATCCTCCCGAAAGAGCGTACGCCGCTCGGAATGGCCGACGATGACGAAGCGGCAATCGAAGTCCGCGAGCATCCGCCCGCTGACTTCGCCCGTATACGCTCCGGCATCGAATTCGCACAGATTCTGTGCGCCGAGCATCATCGCACTCCCCGACAACGCTCGCTGACCCTGCGCCAGATAAGGAAACGGAACGCACACGGCAGTATCGACGCCGGAGGGACTGCGGTCGACCAGCTGTTCGAAGAGCGCCTGATTGCCTACCAGATCGCCGTTCATCTTCCAGTTGCCGACGACAAGCTTGCGTTCCATGCACTCGAACCCGTCAAATCGAGCCATTCTATCGTGCCCGGCCCTACGGGGTAAAGGCGACGCTCTCGACCACCCGTCCCACCGGGACAGGCGCGCACCGCAGAAAAGCCGGTGGGCCGCCTGAACCCTAGCCGAAGCGTCCCGTGATGTAGTCCTCGGTTTCCCGTCGAACAGGATTCACGAACAGTTGGCGGGTCGGGCCGAACTCGATCAGCTCGCCGAGATACATGTACGCGGTGAAGTCCGACACCCGCGCCGCCTGCTGCATGTTGTGCGTGACGATCAGAATCGTGACCTTCTGCCGCAGCTGGTCGATGAGTTCCTCGATGCTGGCGGTGGCAATCGGGTCGAGCGCCGAAGTGGGCTCGTCGAACAGCAGCACTTCGGGATCGGTCGCGAGACAACGCGCGATGCACAGTCGCTGTTGTTGCCCGCCGGACAGGGCAAATGCCGGCTCGTTCAGGCGATGCGCGACTTCCGCCCACAGCGCCGCGCCCTTGAGAGCCTCCTCCACCCGATCGTCGAGGACGGAACGGTTTTTTTCCCCGCGGATGCGCAGTCCGTACGCGACATTCTCGTAGATCGACTTCGGGAACGGGTTCGGTTTCTGGAACACCATGCCGATCCGCATCCGCACTTCGATCGGATCGACGGCAGGGTCGAGCAGATTGGTGTTGTCCGGCAGCAGCCGGATCGCACCTTCGTACCGGTTGCCCGGATAGAGGTCGTGCATCCGGTTGCACGCCCGCAGCAGCGTCGACTTGCCGCATCCGGACGGCCCGATGAGCGCCGTAACGTGCTTCTCATAGACCGGCAGCGTGATGGACTTCAGCGCCTGGTACTGGCCGTAATAAAAACTGAAGTTTTCCGCCGCGGCCTTGACGGGCGGCGTGTCGGGCAAGGCCCGGGCATCGCGTGGCTGCGCGCCCGATGCGCCGGCGACATTCCCGATCGCCGGTCTTGCCGCCTGCCCGTCAGGTAGATCAATTGAACGCATTGCGATGTTGCCTACCATTTGATGTCCTTGCGCAGATGATAACGAATCCAGATGGAAATCGCGTTCATGGCCAGGGTCATGAGAACCAGCACGAAACCGGCGGCGGCGGCATTCTGCTGGAAAGCCTCCTCGGGACGGGAAGTCCAGTTGAACATCTGGATCGGCATGACGGTGAAACCCGATTTCAGCCAATCGAAGTTCACCCACGGAAACTCCGGCCCGATCGGCGACTCCGGCAGGAAGGCGATGAAGGTCAGCGCGCCGATCGTGATGACCGGCGCGGTTTCGCCGATCGCACGGGACATGCCGATGATGACGCCGGTAAGGATGCCGGGCATCGAATAGGGCACAATGTGGTCGCGCGTGACCTGCCAGCGCGTCGCGCCCAGCGCATAGGCCCCTTCCCGGATGTGCTGCGGAATCGAGCGTATCGCCTCGCGCGTGGCAACGATGACGACGGGAAGGATCAGCAGGCCCAGCGTCAGGCCCGCCGACAGGATGCTCTGGCCGAAGCCGAAAGCGTAGACGAAGACACCGAGCGCGAGCAGTCCGTAGACGATCGAAGGGACGCCCGCGAGATTGGTCACGTTGATTTCTATGAGATCGGTGACCCAACTCCTCGTCGCGTATTCCTCGAGGTACACGCCGGCAGCGACGCCCAGCGGGACTGCCGACACCGCCGTCACCAGCATCACGAGCACCGAGCCGACCCACGCGGAGAGGATCCCGGCCTGGCCGGCACGTCGTGACGGGAAAGAAGTGAAGAAGTCCGGAGTCAGGCGCTCCCACCCCGCGAAGGCCATCTGCAGGAACAGGGCGAGAAAGGTCAGCACGCCAATCAGCAGCGCAACGAAACCGAAAATCGCAAAAACCAGGTCGCGGCGCTTGTTGCGCCGGATGATGCGCTGGATGCCGGAGAGATCCGCGGGAATCATGCTCATCCTCTCAATAGGCTTCACGATAGCGGCGCCGCACGAAGTGACCGGCGACATTGAGGAGCAGCGTCATCACCATGAGGCTCAGCCCTGCGGCGAAAATGGATTGGTAGCCGATCGAACCGTGAGGCAGGTCGCCGAGTGCGACCTGCACGATGTACGCCGAAATCGTTTGCGCCGGCTCCATCGGATTCATCGTGAAGTTCGGCTGCATTCCCGCGGCGACCGCGACGATCATCGTCTCGCCGACGGCGCGCGAAACCCCGAGGATGTAGGCCGACAAAATGCCCGAAAGCGCCGCCGGGATCACGACCCGGACGGCGGTCTGGAATTTCGTGCCGCCCATCGCGTAGGAACCTTCGCGCATGCTCATCGGCACGGCTCGCATCGCGTCCTCCGCAAGCGAACTGACGTAGGGAATGATCGCGATGCCCATCACGATGCCCGCTCCGAGCATGTTGAACCCGGGCAAGCCCGGGATGAACAGCTGCAACAGCGGAATGACGACGACCAGCGCGAAGTAGCCGTAGACGATCGACGGGATGCCGCCGAGGAGCTCGAGGAACGGCTTCACGGCTTCCCGCACGGCGGGTCGTGCAAACTCCGAGAGGTAGATCGCGATCGTCGTCCCGAGCGGAATCGCGACCACGAGCGCGACCAGTGAAGTCGTAAGCGTGCCGGCAAGCAGCGGCAGGATGCCGTAATGCGCGTCGGCGAAAAGCGGCGTCCACATCGTGTCGGTCAGGAAGGACCAGATTGGCACGACCGTGAAGAAGTGGTAGGACTCGCTTACCAGCACCCACACGATACCGACGGTCGTCAGCACCGAGACACCGGCTGCGGCGAAAAGCAGCGCCTCGATGACGCGTTCCTTCGTGTGGCGCAGCGCCTTCCTGGCCAGCCGGTCGCTGACCCGCAGTGGCTCGAAGGATGCGCCTTCGAGCGATTCGATGCTGTTTGCGTCTTGCATTCTTGGCCCGTTGACAGGGTAAAAGGTGCGCGAGCATTGCCCGCGCACCCGGACGTCAGAGCTTTGCTTCGCGGCTCAGAAGCGCCTCGATGGTGACGCCGACTTCAGCCTCTCCGCCAAAAACGGTGCCGACCTTCTTCTTGTTCATATTCTCCATCGCGATTTCATACGCCTTCGGCGGCAGCGGAACGTATTTCACTTCGGTCGCAAGATCGGAGGCGTTCTTCATGTAATAAGTCACGAAGTCGCGCACTTCCGGCTTCTCCAGCGACTTTTCGCTGACATAAATGAAGATCGGGCGCGACAGCGGATTGTAGGCGCCGCTGATCACCGAGTCGGGGCCGGGGGAAACCGCCTTGCCTTCCTTGTTCACGATCGGCACGGCCTTCAACTTGCCCTGGTTCTCCGCGTAGTAGGCATAACCGAAGTAGCCGATCGCGTTCTGGTCGCGCGACACCCCCTGAACGAGGACGTTGTCGTCTTCCGACGCCGTGAAGTCACCCCGCGACGCTTTCGCCTTGCCAACGACGGCTTCAGTGAAATAATCGAAGGTGCCGGAATCCGAGCCCGCGCCGAAAAGGTTCAGCGGCACATCCGGGAACGACGAGTCGATCTGCTTCCAGCTGGTGACCTGGCCCTGCGCGTCAGGCTCCCACATTTTCTTCAGTTGCTCGACGGTCAGCTGTTTGACGAAGGTGTTCTTCGGGTTGACGATGACCGTCAAGGCGTCGAACGCAACGGGCAGTTCGTAATACCTGATGCCGGCGCTCGCGCATGCTTCCATCTCCTTTTTCAGGATCGGACGCGAAGCCCCCGCAACATCGATCTCGCCGCGGCAGAATTTCTTGAAACCGCCGCCTGTGCCCGAGATACCGACCGTGACCTTCACCGAGCCTTTCCTGGCCTTCTGAATATCCTCGGCGACGGCCTCCGTGATCGGGAACACGGTGCTGGAACCATCCACCTTCACGATGGACTGGGCGTAAGCAGCGTTCGAACCGAACAGGACGAGAGCGGCCGCCAAGGCGACCGGCTTGAAACCCGACATACGGAATCTCCTGGTAAATGAACGATGCCCGGTGCCGCTGCGATGTTGCCGCGGCTTCGGGCGCCTCGAATCATCCTCGCCAAAAATGTCAGAAATATGACATTGGCGAGCACCGAGCCGCTGCGTCCGTCGCGAAGCGCCGATTTCCCTCGCAGAAAAAGATCGGGCTCCGATGCAGCTCCGGCGGGCGAAGTGTAGGTACGCAATATTTCAGCAGTGTTACAGGGGAGGCTCCGCGCTTCGCCGCAATCAGGAGAATCGGCGACAGCGAAGCCGTCGAAGCCCTCATCGCCGAAGGCCTCAAAGCCTGGATGCCCCCGTCAGGCGCTCGCGTGCCGGATGCAGTCGGCGATATGCTCCGCCAGTCGCTCGACTTGCGCGCCGTCCTTCCCTTCGACCATGACGCGAAGCAGCGGCTCGGTTCCCGAAGGGCGCAGCAGCACCCGGCCCTGCTCGCCGAGTTCCACTTCGGCGTCGCTGCGCGCCTGCTCGATGCGCTTGTCGGATCGCCAGTCGAATCCTGCGGCGAGCGGCACGTTGATCAGTTTCTGCGGATAGAAGACGAGGTCCGCACAGGCAGCCGCCAGCGTGCACCGGCCCTTGATCAGCGCCGCGATCACCTGGAGCGCGGAGACGATGCCGTCGCCCGTGGTATGACGGTCGAGGCAGATGATATGGCCGGAGTTTTCCCCGCCGAGCTTCCAGCCCCGCTCGTGCATGGTTTCGAGCACGTAGCGGTCGCCGACTTTTGCCCGCGCGAAGGCAAGACCGAGACGGCCGATCGCGCGCTCGAGGCCGAGATTGCTCATCAGCGTGCCGACGACGCCCTCGACGCGCCCTTCCGCCTGCCGTGCCGCGGCGATCACGTACAGGAGCTTGTCGCCATCGTAAAGTTCGCCCTCTCCATCGACCATCACGACGCGATCGCCATCGCCGTCGAGGGCGATGCCGAAGTCGGCCTTGTTCGCGAGTACTGCCGAACGCAGCGTCTGCGGATGCGTCGCGCCGACCTGGTCGTTGATGTTCAATCCGTTCGGCTCGACTCCGAGCGGGATCACTTCCGCGCCCAGTTCGTGAAATACGCTCGGTCCGATGTGGTAGGCCGCGCCGTGGGCACAGTCGAGGACGATGCGGTAACCTCGCAGGTCGAACTCGTTCGGAAACGCACTCTTGCAGAACTCGACGTAACGCCCCGCCGCATCGGCGATACGGCGTGCCTTGCCCAGGCGCGACGCTTCGGCGCAGACCATCGGCTGGTCGACACGTAACTCGATTTCTTCCTCCAGCGCATCGGGCAACTTGGTGCCGTTCGCCGAAAAGAACTTGATGCCGTTATCGTCGTACGGGTTGTGCGAGGCGGAGATGACGACTCCGGCCTGCAGTCGGAGGGCACGGGTGAGATAGGCCACCGCGGGCGTCGGCACCGGGCCGGCAAGCATCACATCGACGCCCGCCGCTGCAAAGCCGGCTTCGAGAGCGGCTTCGAGCATGTAGCCGGAAATGCGGGTGTCCTTGCCAATGAGAATCGCGGGCCGCTCTCCGGCAGGCAACTGCTCTCGCCCCACCAGCGTCACCCCGGCCGCGTAACCGAGGCGCATGACGAATTCGGGCGTGATCGTCGAATCGCCGACCCGCCCCCGTACGCCGTCGGTGCCGAAATACTTTCTCCCCATTTTTCCCTCGCGACATTCGTCGAAAAGCGAATTATCGCATCAACGACGGGGAGACTTCGTGCGCTCCTGCTTATACCGGGACGTCGGTTACCGCCTGCCACACTTTCAGTGCATCGCGGGTCGCGGCGACGTCATGGACTCGGACGATCCGTGCTCCCCGCTCGACAGCGATCAGCGCGGCGGCGACGCTGCCATGCACGCGCTCGGCGACGGCTCGTCCCGTGATCGCCCCGATCATGGACTTTCGCGACACCCCGACGAGCACCGGATAGTCTTGCGCGACGAAGCGGTCGAGGGCGCGAAACAGCGCGGCATTGTGCGCGAGGGTCTTGCCGAATCCGAACCCGGGATCGAGGAGGATCCGGTCCCTGCCCACACCCTCGTCCGCAAGCGTCCGAACACGGCCGTTCAGGAACTCGAGCACCTCCGCAACGACATCATCGTAGCGGGGATCGGACTGCATGCCGCGGGGCTCGCCCTGCATGTGCATCACGCACAGCGCCGCTTCGCTATCCCGCACCGCGTCGATCGCGCCCGCGGCGCGGAACGCGTTGATGTCGTTGATCAGGCTCGCCCCCGCCCGCAGCGATTCCCGCATCACCGCGGGCTTCACGGTGTCGACCGAAACCGGCACGGCCCAGCCAGCCAGACGCTCGACGAGCGGGATGACGCGATCGAGTTCCTCCTGCTCGCAGACGGGCTCGGAGCCGGGGCGTGTCGATTCGCCCCCTATGTCGAGGAGATCCGCTCCCGCCTCGACCGCCGCCTCGGCCCGTCGCACTGCCGCATCCAGATCCCGACCGAGACCGTCCCCCGAAAACGAGTCGGGCGTGACATTGACGATCGCCATGATGTGGGGGCGGTCGAGTTCCAGGCGGAATCGACCGCATCTCAAAACCTGCATATCAGTCCTCAAATGAACTCGGGCCGGCTAAATGCCGGCCCGAGGGAAAGTCGAACTCTTGTCGGCCGCGTATTTACGCTGCCGGCGCAGGCGCCGTCGGCTCGGCTCCCGGCGCGTCGTCCTTCGGACGGCTTGGCGCCGGCGGGATCGGCTTGGGTGCGCGCGGAGCACGTCCCGCCATGATGTCGTTCAGCTGTTCCGCATCCAGCGTTTCCCATTCGAGCAATGCGCGCGTCATCGCCTCGATCTTGTCGCGGTTGTCTTCGATGAGGCGCCGCGCCAGCGCGTACTGCTGATCGATGATGCGGCGTATCTCGGCATCGACTTTCTGCATCGTGGCCTCGGAAACGTTCCGGTGTGTCGTCACCTGGCGTCCGAGAAAGATCTCTCCCTCTTCTTCGCCATACACCATCGGCCCGAGGTTGTCCGACATGCCCCATTGCGTCACCATTCGGCGTGCGAGGTCGGTCGCCCGCTGAAAGTCGTTCGACGCGCCGGTCGTCATCTGATTCATGAAGATCTCTTCGCAGATCCGGCCGCCGAACAGCACGGCGATCGTCTGCAGCAGCCGTTCGCGGTCCTGGCTGTAACGATCCTGCTCCGGCAACTGCATCGTCACGCCCAGCGCACGACCGCGCGGGATGATCGTCACCTTGTGCACCGGATCGGTCTTGTCGAGCAACTTCGCGACCAGCGCGTGCCCGGATTCGTGGTACGCGGTGTTGCGGCGCTCCTCTTCCGGCATCACCATCGAACGACGTTCGGACCCCATCATGATCTTGTCCTTGGCGCGCTCGAAGTCTTCCATATCGACGAGTCGCTTGCCGCCCCGCGCGGCGAACAACGCCGCTTCGTTAACGAGGTTCGCGAGGTCGGCGCCGGAAAATCCGGGCGTGCCGCGGGCGAGGACGACAGGTTCGACGTCAGGCGCGATCGGCACCTTGCGCATATGGACTTTGAGGATCTGCTCCCGGCCACGAATGTCGGGCAGCGGGACGACGACCTGCCGGTCGAACCGTCCCGGGCGCAGCAGCGCCGGATCGAGCACGTCAGGGCGGTTCGTCGCGGCGATCACGATGACCCCCGTTTGCCCTTCGAAGCCGTCCATCTCGACGAGCAACTGGTTGAGCGTCTGTTCGCGTTCGTCGTTGCCGCCGCCCATGCCTGCGCCACGCTGGCGGCCGACCGCATCGATCTCGTCGATGAAGATGATGCACGGCGCGTGTTTCTTCGCCTGCTCGAACATGTCGCGCACGCGCGCCGCGCCGACCCCGACGAACATCTCGACGAAATCGGAGCCGGAAATCGAGAAGAACGGCACTTTCGCCTCGCCGGCGATCGCCTTCGCGAGCAAAGTCTTGCCGGTACCGGGCGAACCGACCATCAGCACCCCTTTCGGGATGTGGCCGCCCAGTTTCTGGAACTTGGAAGGGTCGCGCAGGAAATCGACGAGTTCGGACACTTCTTCCTTCGCTTCGTCGCAGCCTGCGACATCCGCGAAAGTGATCGAATTGGCGCTCTCATCGAGCATTCTGGCTTTCGACTTGCCGAACGAAAACGCTCCGCCCCGTCCGCCTCCCTGCATCTGGCGCATGAAGAACACCCACACCCCGATCAGCAGCAACATCGGGAACCAGGAAACGAAGATGCTCATCAGGAAGGACTGCTCTTCTTCGGGCTTAGATGCGTTCACGGCGACGCCGGCGCGGATCAGGTCCGACACCATCCAGATATCCTGCACGCCCGGCGTATATACGGTGATCTGCCGGCCTTCCTGCGTCGTTGCACGCACCAGGCGGCCGTCGATGGTCGCTTTCGCGATGCGCCCGGCCCTGGCTTCCTCCAGAAACTGGGAGTACTCCATCGTACTGGCCGAAACCTGTCGCGTATTGAACTGGTTGAATACCGTCATCAGCACGACGCCGATAACCATCCAGATCGCGAGATTCTTGAAGAGATTATTCAACTTCTTTCCTTGAAAGCCCAACGGGGGCAGCGACAGATGGACTCATTCTAGTGGCGAACGTTCCGCGGCGTAAACCAATAGGCCCGATGCGCTGTTTCAATCACCTGTTTGGCACGCCGCAACGGTTCCGATATGGGGCCGTCGACCCCAATTGCAATATGACCAAGCAAAAGTTTGTCGCGTCCGGCATCTCCACTGGAAGACTCGAAGCCCGCCTGCGGAGTTCCGCAGTTTCGACGCTATGACAAGAAGTCTAACTGGCACGGTGCCCGACGCCCACCAGATACACTTCCGCACTGCGGTCGCGCGATGCCTTCGGTTTTCGCACGTGCAGCGCGTTGAAATGCTGCGCGACCTCGTTCCGATACTCGGTGAACCCCTGTCCCTGAAACACTTTCACGACGAAACTCCCGCCGGCCTTGAGATGGCGCGCGGCGAACTCCAGCGCGAGTTCCCCGAGATAGATCGAGCGGGCCTGGTCGGTCGTGTCGATGCCGGACATGTTCGGTGCCATGTCCGACAGCACGACGTCGACGGGAAGCCCGCCGAGCTTCGACTCGAGCTCGGCAAGCACCGGCTCTTCCTGAAAGTCGCCCTGGATGAACTCGACGCCGCCGAGCGGCTCCAGCGGCAGCAGGTCCAGCGCGAAGACTCGCCCGTCGCGTCCGACCCGCCGTAGCGCGACCTGGCTCCACGATCCCGGGGCAGCGCCGAGATCCACAACGACCATTCCGCTTTGCATCAGGCGATCGCGCTCATCGAGCTCGATGAGCTTGAACGCCGCCCGTGACCGGTAACCTTCGCTTTTTGCGCGCTGCACGTACGGGTCGTTGACATGCTCCTGCATCCACGCCTTGCTGGTCTTGGTTCGCTTCATCGGAGTAGAATCCATGCCCCTGAAAGATTTGAGAAAAGTATGAGCGAGCTCACCCCTGTCCGGCGGCGCGAACTGCGCGCCGGCGCCCATCACCTGAACCCCGTCGTCAGCATTGCCGGAAACGGCTTGACGCCAGCCGTGCTGGGCGAAATCGATCGCTCCCTGCAGGCTCACGAGCTGATCAAGATCAAGGTCCACGGGGCCGAACGCGCTGCACGCGAAGCCCTGATGAAAGCCGTCTGTGAGGCTCTCGATGCGTCCCCGGTCCAGCACATCGGCACGATTCTCGTCATCTGGCGCCAGCGCCGGGAAGAAACCGAAAAATCCGTGCAGGCGAAGCCCGCCACCTCCAGCGCGAACACGGGCGTCGCGAGGGCGAAATCCGCGCGCGCCTTTGCAGCCGCTGCGCGTCGCACCGCACTGATCAAGGCCGCGTCGGACAAGAAGCGTCTGGCGGCCAAGCGCAGCCGGACCTATACCCGCAAAACCGAACCGACCGGCCGCAAATAGTCCGCCTGACGGGACACCCGTCAGCGGCCGAGCAATTTGCGGACACCCAGCACCAGCGGCAACGCGAGCACGCTCTGGATGAGATAGAGCACGCTCGAGACGCCGTGCCAAGTGGCGAAGCGGTCCCGCATCACGGTGTCCATCACCTCGCGCGGCCACGCATCCGCTTTCATCTGCGCCATCAGCGGCTGGATGCCGAACTGGCTCGCGAGGGTCGCCAGCAGCATCGCCACGACCAGCCAGAACAGGCCGTTCCGGAACGCCCGCCATCGCCAGCGTGCGAGCATGAAACCGAGCACGTAGACCGCACAGCCGAGCCCGATCCACCCCAGCAGCGCAAAGAGGCGGCCGGCGACGTTGCCGGCCAGGGCGCGGTCGGACAGCATGCCGAACAGCGTCGGCGCGACGATGTAACCGATCGACCACAGCGCACCGGCCCACAGCGTGATCAACACGACCAGCAGATGCTCGGAGAGGCGGCTCACGATGTTTCCCGGCTGATGCCCGAACGAAGCTCCCAGGGCGGAACGGGCACTCCGCTCACACGTAGCGGACGTCGATGATCTCGTATTCCCTCACGCCGCCCGGCGCCTGGACTTCGGCGATGTCTCCGGCAAACTTGCCGATCAACGCGCGAGCGATCGGCGAGCTGATCGAGATCTTGTTTTCCTTCAGGTCCGCTTCGTCATCGCCAACGATCTGATAGGTCACCGTCTGTCCGGTGTCCATATCCTCGAGATCGACGGTAGCGCCGAATACGCATCGACCGTCCGCATCGAGCAGTTTCGGATCGATGATCTGGGCGCTCGAAATCTTGCCTTCGATCTCCTTGATCCTGCCCTCGACGAATCCCTGGCGTTCCTTGGCGGCGTCGTACTCGGCGTTTTCCGACAGATCGCCATGGGAGCGCGCTTCAGCGATCGCCGCGATCACGTTGGGACGCTCGACGGTTTTCAGCCGGTGCAGTTCGTTGCGAAGTTTTTCCGCACCCGCGACGGTAAGAGGAGTCTTGATCATGATTTATTGTTCAGTTCGGCATGCAGGGACTGCAACCCGTACACCTGCAGCCCCTCGAGATGGCGCATCCCCATGCACGCGGCGCGTGCCCCTTCGATGGTGGTGAATACCGTGAGCTTCGCCGCGAGCGCGCTGGTGCGGATCGAGCGCGAATCGATGATCGCCTGGCGCTTTTCCTCGACGGTGTTGATCACGAGGCTGATTTCGTTGTTCTTGATCATGTCCACGATATGCGGACGGCCTTCGTTGACCTTGTTGACCATCGTGACGGGAAGGCCGGCTGCCTCGATCGCCGAGCCCGTGCCGCGGGTCGCGGCCAGTCCGAAGCCGAGCTCGTGGAGCTCGCGCGCGACTTCGACCGCGACGCCCCGGTCGGTCGGCTTGACGCTGATGAAGGCCGTGCCGGACTGCGGCAGGCGTACCCCGGCGGCGAGCTGCGATTTGACGAATGCTTCGGCGAAGCTGCGCCCCACGCCCATCACTTCGCCGGTGGACTTCATTTCCGGTCCGAGAATCGTATCCACGCCCGGGAACTTGACGAACGGGAAGACGGCTTCCTTGACCGCGTAGTAGGGCGGCACGATCTCGGTCGTCACGCCCTGGCTGGCCAGGCTTTGTCCGGCCATGCAGCGCGCGGCAATCTTCGCCAGTTGCAGGCCGCACGCCTTCGACACGAACGGCACGGTGCGCGACGCGCGCGGATTGACTTCCAGCACGTAGACGGTCGCCTCGTCGCCGTCGCCCTGGATCGCGAACTGCACGTTCATCAGGCCGCAGACGTTCAGCGCCCGCGCCATCGCTTCGGTCTGACGACGCAGCTCGTCCTGGAGGCTCAAAGACAGCGTGTAAGGCGGCAGCGAGCACGCCGAGTCGCCGGAGTGGACGCCGGCCTGCTCGATGTGCTCCATGATGCCGCCGATGATGACCTGCCTGCCGTCGGACAGCGCATCGACGTCGACTTCGGTCGCGTCGTTTAGGAAGCGGTCGAGCAGCACCGGCGATTCGTTCGAGACTTTGACCGCCTCGCGCATGTAGCGCTCGAGATCCTTCTGTTCGTGCACGATCTCCATCGCGCGCCCGCCGAGCACGTAGCTCGGACGCACGACGAGCGGATAGCCGATCTCCGCCGCGAGCCGCACTGCGGCTTCGGGCGTGCGGGCCGTGCGGTTTGGCGGCTGTTTGAGGCCGAGATCGTTGAGCAGCTTCTGAAAGCGCTCGCGGTCCTCGGCAGCATCGATCATGTCCGGGGTCGTGCCGATGATCGGCACGCCGTTGTCTTCGAGCGCCTTCGCGCGCTTCAACGGCGTCTGGCCGCCGAACTGGACGATGACGCCGACAGGTTTCTCGATATGCACGATTTCGAGAATGTCTTCGAGCGTGATCGGCTCGAAATACAGGCGGTCGGACGTGTCGTAGTCGGTCGAGACGGTTTCCGGATTGCAGTTGACCATGATCGTCTCGTAGCCGTCTTCGCGCAGCGCGAGGGCGGCATGAACGCAGCAGTAGTCGAACTCGATCCCCTGCCCGATCCGGTTCGGCCCGCCGCCGAGCACCATGATCTTCTTCTTGTCGGTCGGGCGTGCCTCGCACTCGTCCTCGTACGACGAGTACATGTACGCAGTCGAGGTCGCGAACTCGGCCGCGCAGGTATCGACGCGCTTGTACACCGGCCGCACGCCGCTCGCGTGACGGTGCAGGCGCACTGCAGTCTCGTCGACACCGAGCAGTTTCGCGAGGCGCCGATCGGAAAAGCCCTTGCGCTTCAGTTCGCGCAGCTCCGCCGCCTGGAGCGCTTTCAGCGACCGGCCGGTGAGCGCCTTCTCGGTGAGCACGATGTCCTCGATCTGCGCGAGGAACCACGGGTCGATCTTCGTCAGGTTGAAGACCTGCTCCTGCGTGTAACCTTCGCGAAACGCCTGGCCGACGTACCAGATGCGCTGCGCGCCGGGGTTCGCGAGCTCGTGCTCGAGGTCCTCGCGGTCGGCTTCGACCTCGTCGAGGCCGTAGGCGCCGACTTCGAGCCCACGCAGCGCCTTCTGGAACGATTCCTGGAAGGTGCGGCCCATCGCCATGACTTCGCCGACCGACTTCATCTGCGTCGTCAGGCGGTCGTTCGCCATCGGGAACTTCTCGAACGCGAAACGCGGGATCTTCGTGACGACGTAGTCGATCGACGGCTCGAACGACGCCGGCGTGGCACCGCCGGTGATGTCGTTCTTCAATTCGTCGAGCGTGTAGCCGACGGCGAGCTTCGCCGCGACTTTCGCGATCGGGAAACCGGTCGCTTTCGACGCGAGTGCCGACGAACGCGACACGCGCGGGTTCATCTCGATGACGATCATGCGACCGTCCTTGGGGTTGATCGCGAACTGCACGTTCGAGCCGCCGGTGTCGACGCCGATCTCGCGCAACACCGCGATCGAGGCGTTCCGGAGGATCTGGTATTCCTTGTCGGTCAGCGTCTGGCTCGGCGCGACGGTGATCGAGTCGCCGGTATGCACGCCCATCGGGTCGAGGTTCTCGATCGAGCAGACGATGATGCAGTTGTCCGCACGGTCACGGACGACTTCCATCTCGTATTCCTTCCAGCCGATCAACGATTCCTCGATCAGCAGCTCGCTGGTCGGGCTCGCCTCGAGCCCGCGCTTGCAGATCTCGTCGAACTCTTCCATGTTGTACGCGATGCCGCCGCCGGTGCCGCCGAGCGTGAAGCTCGGGCGGATGATCACCGGGAAGCCGATGCCGCCTTGCACCTGCAGCGCCTCTTCCATGCTGTGCGCGATCGCCGAACGGGCCGAACCCAGCCCGATCTTCGTCATCGCGTCCTTGAACTTGAGCCGGTCCTCGGCCTTGTCGATCGCTTCGCGCGACGCGCCGATCAGTTCGACGCCGTGCTTTTCGAGCACGCCGTTCTTCGCGAGGTCGAGCGCGCAGTTCAGCGCCGTCTGCCCGCCCATCGTCGGGAGCAGTGCGTCCGGCCGCTCCTTCTCGATGATACTTTCGACGACCTGCCAGGTGATCGGCTCGATGTACGTGACGTCGGCCGTTTCCGGATCGGTCATGATCGTCGCCGGATTCGAATTGACGAGAATGACCTTGTAGCCTTCCTCGCGCAGCGCCTTGCACGCCTGTGCGCCGGAATAGTCGAACTCGCACGCCTGGCCGATGATGATCGGGCCGGCGCCGATGATGAGTATGCTTTGAATGTCTGTACGCTTAGGCATTGCCTAACCTCGGTCTTGCGTTGATGAGCGGCAGCTCCGGCTGCCGCTGGCGAATTACTTGACGCGCGTCTCGAGCATCCTGATGAAACGGTCGAACAGGTAAGAGACGTCATGCGGGCCCGGACTCGCTTCGGGATGGCCCTGAAAGCAGAACGCCGGCACGTCGTTCCACGCGAGCCCCTGCAGGCTGCCGTCGAACAGCGACACGTGCGTCGCGCGCACATTCGCCGGAAGCGTATCGGGATCGACCGCGAAGCCATGGTTCTGGCTCGTGATCAGGACCTGCCCGGATTCGAGATCCTTGACCGGATGGTTCGCACCATGGTGGCCGAACTTCATCTTGACCGTCCTGGCGCCGGCCGCGAGCGCCATCAACTGGTGGCCGAGGCAGATGCCGAACGTCGGGATGCCGCGCTCGAGGAACTTGCGCACTGCCGCAATCGCATAGTCGCAGGCGCCCGGGTCGCCCGGACCGTTCGACAGAAAAACGCCATCCGGATTGAGCGCGAAGACTTCCGCAGCGGGGGTCTGCGCCGGCACGACAGTGAGCCTGCAGCCCCGGCTCGCGAGCATCCGCAGGATGTTGCGCTTGACGCCGTAATCGTACGCGACGACGTGGAAGCGCCCGTCTCGCCGCTCGCCGTAGCCGCTGCCGAGCGCCCACTCGCCCTCGGTCCATTGATACGGGCTTTCGACGCAGACCGCCTGGGCCAAGTCCATGCCGGCAAGCCCGGGGAACGCGCGCGCTTCGGCGATCGCAGCCTCGGGGTTCAACGTGGCACCGTCGGCGGCAGTGACGATGCAGCCGCCTTGCGCGCCTTTTTCACGCAACACGCGGGTCAGTTTGCGGGTGTCGAGCCCCGCAATCGCGACGACGTTCTCGGCCTTGAGATAGGCATCGAGAGGCTGGTCCATGCGGAAGTTCGACGGCAGTATCGGCAGGTCGCGGATCACCAGACCTGCGGCATGAACACGTCCCGCTTCGACGTCTTCCCGATTGATGCCGGTGTTGCCGATGTGGGGATAAGTCAGCGTTACGATCTGGCGACAGTAGCTCGGGTCGGTGAGGATTTCCTGATAACCGGACATCGAGGTGTTGAACACCACCTCACCGACCGTGCTGCCAGCCGCACCGATTCCCTTGCCAAAAAATACCGTCCCGTCGGCAAGCGCTAGTAGGGCGGGCGGGGAAGCAGTCACGACAAACTCCTGAGTTCAGCCGAAAAGACACGGGAAAAGCCATCGAGCCACCCCGAACGTGAAAAAAACGGGACGAGCCGACTGGCCAATCCCGCTTTCAAGAAGCCGCTGATTATAGCGTTGCACGCCTGCCGAGGCAATCGCGCCCCGCGCAGCCGTGGCCGAATCAGCGCAGGCCGAGCACGTCCTGCATGTCGAACAGGCCACTCGAACGCCCCGCGAGGAAACGCGCCGCGCGCAGCGAGCCGGACGCATACGGCATGCGGCTGCCGGACTTGTGGCTGATCTCGATACGCTCGCCGATACCGGCAAACAGAACCGTGTGATCGCCGACGATGTCGCCGCCGCGGATCGTCGAAAAACCGATCGTCTCGGCCTTGCGCTCCCCGGTCACCCCTTCGCGCCCGTAAATCGCGCAGGTTTCCAGATCGCGCCCCAGTTCGCGTGCGACCACTTCGCCCATGCGCAGGGCGGTCCCCGACGGGGCATCGACCTTGAAGCGGTGATGCGCCTCGATCACTTCGACGTCGTAGCCGTCGTCGAGAATGCGGGCAGCCACTTCGAGCAGCTTGAACACCGCGTTCACGCCGACTGCCATGTTCGGCGCGAACACGATCGGAATGGTTAGTGCTGCAGCGGCGATCGCTTCCTTCTCGGTCGTCGAGAAGCCCGTCGTGCCGATGACCATCGCCTTGCCCAGTTCGCGCGCGATCGCAAGGTGCGCGAGGGTGCCTTCCGGGCGCGTGAAATCGATGACGCAATCGGCCGCCGCGACCGCGGCGCGCGGATCGTCGGTGATGAGAACCCCGGTCGCGCTTCCGGACAGTTCGCCCGCGTCGCGTCCGATGAAGGTCGCGCCGGGACGGTCGAAGGCCGAAGCGAGCGCGGCTTCCTCATCCTGCAGCGTGGCCTCGATCAGCATCCGGCCCATCCGGCCGGACGCACCCGCTATGGCAATGCGCAATGGCGACATCAATGAATTCCTCTTGCTCGATAGGATCGGAAGCCTCGCGCGATGCGCGGCCGCTTCCCGGCCACCCGGTTCAATCCTCGACGGCCGGCGCGATCTCGACGACGCGGCTGCGCTCGGCCTGGGGCGCCGCCGTTGCAGCTTGCGCATCGCCGGACTCGATGTCCCCTTCGACGTGATCGAGGCGGTCGCTGACGAAAAAAACGCTCAGCGTGCGCTGCTGCGGCTCGCCTCTGCCGGGCTGGAAGCGGTAAACGTAGTCCCAGCGATCGGGATGGAACACGTCGACGATCAGCGGCGTGCCGAGCGCGAACCGCACCTGCTCGCGCGTCATGCCCTTTTTCAGCTTGGCCACCATTTCCTGATCCACGTAGTTGCCCTGCCGCACGTCGATACGATAGGGAGTGATCTGGTTGGTGAGCGGACTGATGGAACAACCGGCCAACAGGCCGACGGCGGCAACAGCCGCCAGGAGAGTCACGAAGCGCATGGATGGAGTTCTTGGTCGGTGGTGCCAGACGGCGTATCGTTCAGGCAAAGGCGAAAAAATATATCATATGCGGGCACCAGCCATGACTTCTTGGCTCCGGGGCCAGCCAGCGGGGCGACCATGTCAGAAAATTCGGAAAACCTGAAAAACATCGGCCTCAAGGCCACTTATCCGCGCCTGAAGATCCTTGATCTGTTCCAGACATCCGATCTGCGCCACCTGACCGCCGAAGACGTCTACCGTCTCCTGATTGCGGAGGGAATGGATATCGGGCTGGCGACGGTTTACCGCGTGCTCACCCAGTTCGAGCAGGCGGGACTGCTCGAACGGCACTATTTCGAGTCGGGCAAGGCAGTGTTCGAACTCAAGAAAGGCGGCCACCACGATCACCTCGTGTGCGTGCAGTGCGGCAAGGTGGAAGAGTTTTTCGATGCGGAAATCGAGCGACGGCAAAACAGGATCGCCGAAGAGCGCGGTTTCATCGTCCGCGAACACGCGCTTTATCTGTACGCGGACTGCCTGAGAAAGGACTGCCCGAACCGCAAGCTGGAAGAGGAAGACTGAGCAGCAAGATCCCTTTCCCGACCGTTTTTGCGGTCGCGGCAGGCGGACCTTGCGATCAACGTCCGGACGAGTCCGTCCCGAGCATTTCCGCGGCGTGACGGCGGGTCGTCTCGGTGATGTTCACGCCGCCGAGCATGCGGGCAATCTCCTCGACTCGCGCTTCCCTGTCGAGCACACACACCGTGCTCAGCACTTCCGGGCCGCGTCGCGCCTTGGCAATACTCCATTGCCAGTCGGCGCACGCGGCCACTTGCGGCAGATGCGTCACGCACAGCACCTGGCGCTCCTGCCCGAGCCGGTGCAGCAACTGGCCGACGATCTCGGCGACCCGCCCGCCGATCCCGACATCGACTTCGTCGAATATCAGCGTCGGCGTTGCCGAGTCGCGGCTGGTGATGACCTGGATTGCGAGTCCGATGCGCGACAGCTCGCCCCCCGACGCAACTTTCGCGAGCGGGCGCAGCGACTGGTTCGGATTCGCGGCGACGCGAAATTCGACCGACTCGAGGCCGTAGGCCATCGGTGACGCACAGGCGTCGAGCGCCACTTCGAACTTTCCGCCCGCCATCGCCAGCGTCTGCATCGCGTCGCTGATGCCGCGCGACAACGCTTCGGCTGCCGGCACACGTGCCGCGGAAAGACGCCGTGCCGCTGCATCGTATTCGCCGTGGAGGCGCTTTTCCTCTTCGGCAAGGCGGACCGGATCCGCGCGCGAGACGAGATCGTCGAGCTTTCGCGCCCAGTCGGCGCGAAGGTCCGGCAACTCGTCGGGGGCCACGCGGTGCTTGCGCGCCAGCGTCATGACGTTCTCGATGCGCCGCTCGATCTCGGCAAGACGCTGAGGATCGAGGTCGAGCCGCTCGCGGTAGCGCCGCAGCGCGTGCAGCGCCTCGTCGGCCTGAATCGCCGCGCCGGCGACGAGGTCACGGACATCGGCGAGCTCGGAATCGATCTCGGCCATCCCGTCGACCCGGACGCTGACGTGGCGCAGCTGCGAAGCGACCGCGAGATCGCCTTCGCCAAGCGTCGCGAGCACTTCGTCCGCACCCTCGATCAGCCCCGCCGCGTGGGCAAGACGTGCGTGTTCGACATTGATCCGGTCCCACTCCTCGGCGTTGAACGCGAGCTCGTCGAGTTCGCGTATCTGCCACGCGAGGAGTTCCCGCTCACGCTCGGACGCCGCCGAATCGTGGTCCGCCGCGCGGCGCAGTTCGACGAGACGCTGCCACGCGTGAAAACGAGCGCTGACTTCCGCGGCGAGCGGCGCAGCTCCCGCGTGCATGTCGAGCAGCGCGCGCTGCGCGTCGGGTTTGAGCAGCGCGTGATGGGCGTGCTGGCCGTGAATGTCGGCCAGCCAGTCACCGGCTTCACGCAACTGCCCTTGCGTGACCGGCACGCCGTTGAGCCATGCCCGCGAGCGCCCGCCGGCCTCGACCACCCGCCGCAGGATCACCACTGCGTCATCGGCCGCCAGATCCTGCTCCGCGAGCCAGTCGCCGAGCGGGCTCGACGGCGGCAGGTCGAACTCGGCCGCGATATCCGCCTTGCCGCATCCCGTGCGCACTGCGGCCGCATCGGCACGCCCGCCCAGGGCAAGGCCGAGCGCATCGAGCAGGATCGACTTGCCCGCCCCGGTTTCCCCGGTCAGCGCGCCGAACCCCGCGTCGAACTCGAGCTCGAGGCGGTCGACGATCACGAAATCCCGAATGGTCAGGCGACGGAGCATGAGCGGTGCAGGGTTGGAAAAGGTTCGTGGTAAGTCGGTCAGGGACGACGCGGCGTCGCGCTCCAGTGGAGCTTCTCGCGCAGCATCGCGAAATAGCTGTAGCCCTGCGGATGCAGCAGGCGGACGACATCGGGCGACCGGGTGACCCGCAGCCGGTCGCCTGCACGGGCGTCGAAGCGGGCCTGGCCATCGAAATGCACCCGCGCATCATGCTGGGGCAACAGCACGATCTCGATATGGGAAGTGTCCGGCAACGTGACCGGACGCGCGGTGAGCGCGTGAGGGCACAGCGGCACCAGGGCGATCCCGCCGACGTTCGGATGGAGGATCGGCCCGTTCGCCGACAACGCGTATGCCGTCGAACCCGTCGGGGTCGTCAGGATCATCCCGTCCGAGCGCTGTGTGTAGACAAATTCCCCGTCGATCGACAGATCGAACTCGATCATCCGGCCCAGATCGCCCTTGTTGATCACGACGTCGTTGAGCGCGAGCGTCTGGAATACGCGGTGGCCCGCGCGCAACACTTCGGCGTCGAGCATCGCGCGCGATTCCTCGGTGTAGCGTCCGTCGAGAATCTCGGCGAGTTTCGGCAGCGCTTCGTCGCGCGAGATGTCGGTGAGGAAACCGAGCCTGCCCTGGTTGATTCCGACCAGCGGCACACCGTGCTGGGACAGCCGGCGCGCGGTGTTGAGCATCGTGCCGTCGCCGCCGAGCACGACCGCGAGGTCCGCTTGGGCGCCGATCTCGTCGTAGCTCGCGACGGCGAACTGACCGGCCATGCCAATGGAACTTGCGGTGCCCTGCTCGATCCACACGTCAAGTCCGCGCACTCGCAGGAATTCGGCGATGCGCAGCACCGCCTCCGCCACGTCGGGGCTCTGGTACTTGCCGATCAGTGCAACGACGCGGAAGTTCTTGCTCATGCGCGGATTAAACCACATCGCGTAATGCCTTGGCAGACGACAGCGCTTGTCCTCAGGCTGTTAGAATCACCGCAACAGTGCGTAACGGACCATGAAGCTGCTAGACCCCCGCTCACAGATCTTGCTGAAGACCCTGATCGAACGATACATCGTCGAAGGTCAGCCGGTCGGCTCGCGTGCGCTTTCACGCTATTCCGGCCTCGAGCTGTCGCCGGCGACGGTGCGCAACGTGATGAGCGACCTCGAGGAGATGGGGTTCATCACCAGCCCGCACACGTCGTCCGGGCGCATCCCGACTGCGCTGGGCTACCGTTTCTTCGTCGATTCGCTGCTGACCGTGCAGCCGCTCGAACAGGCGCGCGTGCGCGAACTCAAGGGCCAGCTGCAGCCCGACCAGCCGCAGCGCCTGATGAATTCGGCGTCGCACCTGCTGTCCGAACTCACCCAATTCGCCGGCGTGGTCGTGTCGCCGCGCCGCGATACCGTCAAGATCCGGCAGATCGAGTTCATCAGCCTCGCCGAGAACCGCATCCTGCTGATCATCGTGACCACGGCCGGAGACGTGCAGAACCGCATCCTGATCACGCGCCGCGCCTATTCGCCCGCCGAACTCGCCGAAGCGGCAAGCTATCTCACCGAGCACTTCGCCGGACTCGGATTCGACGACATCCGCGCGCGCATCCGCGACGAACTCAAGCAGCTGCGCAGCGACATGAGCGAACTGATGACCGCCGCCGTCGAGGCCGGCAATGCGGCCGCCGAAGAGGACAGTGCGAGCTACGTGCTGTCGGGCGAAACCAACCTGCTCGACGTCGAGGACCTGTCGTCGAACATGGCGCGCCTGCGCGAACTGTTCAAGCTCTTCGAGCAGAAGACCGGCCTGATGCAGCTGCTCGACCTGTCGAACCGCGCGCAGGGCGTGCAGATCTTCATCGGCGACGAATCCGGGCTCACGCAACTCGACGGCTGCAGCGTCGTCACCGCGGGCTACGAAGTCAACGGCAAAGTGGTTGGCTCGGTCGGCGTCATCGGCCCGACGCGCATGGCCTACGATCGAGTCATCCCGATCGTCGACATCACGGCCCGCCTGCTGTCGAACGCGCTGTCGAACCCTGGCTGAACGCTGCGGCGCGCCCCCCCAAAGGACTTGCATGGCCCGTTACTGGCCCGAACCCGAGCACACCCACGGCACCCCCGAGCGCACCGGCGTCCTGCTCGTCAATCTCGGCACCCCCGCGGCGCCGACAGCCGCAGCGGTTCGCCCTTATCTCAAGGAATTCCTCTCCGACCCGCGCGTCGTCGAGATCCCGCGGGTGATCTGGTGGCCGATTCTGAACGGGATCATTCTCAACCTGCGTCCGAAGAAATCGGCCGAGAAATATGCGGCCATCTGGAGCGACGCCGGCTCCCCGCTCAAAGTCCACACCGAACGACAGGCAAAACTCGTTGCCGGCTATCTCGGCCACGCGGGAGTCACCGGCCTCGTCGTCGACTGGGCGATGCGCTACGGAGCACCTTCGATATCCGACGTGCTCGGCCGCATGAAAGCCGACCGCTGCAGCCGAATTCTCGTCGTGCCGCTGTATCCGCAGTATGCGGCGAGCACCACCGCGAGCGTCATCGACGAAGTCGCGCGCTGCCTGACCCGCTGGCGCAACCTGCCCGAGATCCGCTATGTGCGGAACTTTCACGATCACCCCGGCTACGTCGGAGCGCTCGCGAAGAGCGTACGCGACCACTGGGCAAAGCACGGCGAGCCCGACCAGCTCGTGATGAGCTTTCACGGCATACCGAAGCGTTCGCTCGATCTGGGTGATCCTTACCACTGCGAGTGCCATGTCACCGCGCGCCTGCTCGCCGCGAAGCTCGACCTGCCGCCCGAGCGCTGGCAGCTCACGTTCCAGTCCCGCTTCGGCAAAGCGGAATGGCTGAAACCCTACACCCAGCCGATCCTCGAAGCGCTCGGCCGCAAAGGGACCGGGCGCGTCGACGTGATCTGCCCGGGGTTCGCTTCGGACTGCCTCGAAACCCTCGAGGAAATCGCCCTCGAATGCAGGACGGCGTTCCTCGGTGCCGGCGGCAAGGCCTTTCATTACATTCCCTGCCTCAACGAGCGACATGACTGGATTGCCGCACTGACCGACATCGTCCGCAGCCGAATCGGCGACTGGCTGGAAGAACCGGCGCCAGCGGCGGAGCGCCTCGCGGCGACAGCCCAACGGGCACGGGCCGCAGGAGCGGAGCGCTAAATGGATCCCCGTTTCAGACTCGCCTTGCAGTGGCTGCTCAACGCGATCGCGCTGATGCTGCTCCCGGAAGTCATCACCGACCTGCGCGTCGATAGCTATGCCGCCGCGCTCGTCACCGCGTTGCTGCTCGCGCTGATCAATACGCTGATCCGGCCAATCCTGATCTTCATCACGCTGCCGATCACCTTGCTGACACTCGGGCTGTTCACGCTGGTGATCAACGCCTTGCTGTTCTGGGCAGTCGCGAGTCTGGTCGGCGGCGTATACGTCCCGGACTTCTGGACGGCCTTCTGGGCCGCGCTGCTTTACAGCCTGCTCACCTGGCTCGCAAGCGTCGCGCTGAACGGGCGCGACGGCAGACAGGTCCGCATTGTCGCCGGGCGGCGGCGGAATCATTGACAATAATCGCCCCCGTCTCGCCGGCGCCGCGTTTTTCGCGACTCAGTCGTCGAGGATCTGCAGGTCGAGCCCGCCCGTGGCGGTCAGATCACCAATAACGGCCGGCTCGCAATGCCGGGCGACTTCCCGCGCGACCCCCGCGAGTCGCCGCGCAACCGTCGTCGCGAGCAGCCGGCGGAAAAGTTCCAGGACCTCTTCGGTCGCCAGGGCCAGCGCGGCCGGGTTGATCTCGATATAAGTCGTCGGCGCCACCGCCACCACGGTGAGCGGATGGCGGTGGTCGATCGTATCGAGCCACGCCAGCTCGCCGAAGACCTCGCCCGGGCCGAGCCGTTGCACCCGGCGCCCTTCGACGGACAGCTCCACCTCGCCGGCAATCACTACGCCGAAGCGCTGGTCGGCGTCGCGCTCGCGAATCAGCGTCGTCCGAGCCCCGACGCTGCGCCAGGTCGAAGTGCGCAGCACCTCCCACAGTTCCACATCGTCGAACTCGGTGAAGAACGCGAGCTTGCGCAGCGTCGTGAACCGCGTCGTGTCCTGAGGCACGTCCTCGTCGACGACGATCTTGTAGCGCACCGCGGACAGATCCTTCGCAAACTCGGCGCCGTTGCGGTAGCGCGAGTAAAGATCCTTCTCCAGCGCCTTCCGCAGCACCATATTCATCAACTCCGGCATGTCAGGGTTCAGCTGCGACACCAGCGGCGGGTCCGCATTGATGATCTTGTAGATCAGCTGTGCCGGATTGGCGGCCCGAAACGGCAAGCGACCCGTCAGTAAGTGGAACAGCACGACGCCGAGCGAATACAGATCGGTTTTCTGGTTCAGCGGGTAGCCCTTGATCTGCTCGGGGCTCATATAGGCGGGCGAACCGACGCCCATGATGAACGTCGAGTCGGTTTCGACCTTCTTGTTGATGTTCAACGCCAGGCCGAAGTCGGTGATCTTCACGTTGTCGTTCTCGTCGACAAGGATGTTGGCCGGCTTGATGTCGCGGTGGACAACGCCTTGCCGGTAGGCGTGATCGAGCGCCATGCAGCACTTGAAGACGATGCCGATCGTGCGATGAATCGGCAGCAGGCATTCGAAGCTGCAGTACCGTTCGAGCGACTCGCCGGGGAAATACTCCATCACCACGTAAGCCTGGTCGGGCTCGGTGACGACTTCATGGATGCGGACGATGTTCGGATGGTCCAGCCGGCTGACGACCGCCTGCTCGGCCTTCAACAGCTTGAGCAGGCGACGGTTCCACTTCGCCTCGTCCCTGGCCTTGTCCTGGAAGCGGACGAGCTTGACGGCCAGCGGCTCAGGGTCATCCGGGGACTCCACCTTGTAAACAGTGGCAGTCGCACCACGCCCGACCTCCTCGAGGACTCGGTATTTTCCGATGCTGTGCGGAATCTCGCTCATCCTCGTTCCATGCCTTCCCGCCCGCAGTAAGCCCTGCCCCGCCATTCACGCCGAGAGGGACCGAATCGTGACACACCCACCGGCGAACCGGCAACCTTCGAAAAATCGCTCGACCTCCCTTGAAAAATGGAATCATGCCCCCAATTGGGCACGGTCGAAGAACAAAGGGAGATTCCACCCATGCAGGAAAACAAGCAGCCTTCCGAAATCCAGGGCGAACTGCCCGAGCGTTCCGAGGGCGAGTCCGTGCCGCCGCAGCCGACGAATGAACAGGCGCAGCCGGAAATGGACACGATGCCGCGCCTCGAGGAAACCCTGCGCCAGGCCGAACTGAAAGCCGCCGAACACCACGACGCGTGGCTGCGCGCGCGCGCCGAAACCGAGAACGTCCGCCGTCGGGCGCAGGAAGACATCGCCAAGGCGTCGAAGTTTGCCGCCGAGAAATTCGCTGCCGGCATGCTTCCGGTCAAGGACAGCCTCGAAGCCGCGCTCGCGAGCGAGAAGCAGACTCTTGAGAGCCTGCGCGAAGGTGTCGAACTGACGCTCAAGCAGCTGAACGCTGCGTTCCAGAACGCGGGCCTTGCCGAAGAAGACCCGGCGGGGCAAAAGTTCGATCCGAACAAGCACCAGGCGATCAGCGCGATCGAAGCCGAAGGCGAGCCGAACACGGTCCTCAACGTGCTGCAGAAAGGCTACTTGCTGCACGGGCGCGTGATCCGCCCGGCAATGGTCATGGTTTCGAAAGCCAAGGGCGCATGAGCCTCGCCACGGATGCTTGAAATCCGGCGCGGCGCCCCGATCTACTGAACAACGAAAATCCGGTGAAGTGTGGTTACGGCAGCGACGCCAGGCGTCCTCCGCCCATCCTTCGCCCCTCACTCAAAAGGAACGGCAATGGGAAAAATCATCGGTATCGACCTCGGCACGACGAATAGCTGTGTCGCGGTGATGGAAGGCGGCAAGCCGAAGGTCATCGAAAACTCCGAAGGCGCACGCACCACGCCGTCGGTCGTCGCGTACGCCGAAGACGGCGAGATCCTGACCGGCGCGCCGGCCAAGCGCCAGGCAGTCACGAACGCGAAGAACACGCTGTTCGCGGTCAAGCGCCTGATCGGCCGTCGCTTCGAAGAAAAGGAAGTGCAGAAGGACATCGACCTGATGCCGTACAGCATCGTCAAGGCCGACAACGGTGACGCGTGGGTCGAAGTGCGCGGCAAGAAGATCGCGCCGCCGCAGGTCTCCGCCGAAGTGCTGCGCAAGATGAAGAAGACCGCCGAGGACTACCTCGGCGAGGAAGTCACCGAAGCCGTCATCACTGTCCCGGCGTACTTCAACGACAGCCAGCGCCAGGCGACGAAGGACGCCGGCCGCATCGCCGGCCTCGAAGTCAAGCGCATCATCAACGAGCCGACCGCCGCGGCGCTCGCGTTCGGCATGGACAAGAAGCCGGGCGACTCGAAGATCGCAGTGTATGACCTCGGCGGCGGCACGTTCGACATCTCGATCATCGAGATCGCGGACATCGACGGCGAACACCAGTTCGAAGTGCTCGCGACGAACGGCGACACCTTCCTCGGCGGCGAGGACTTCGACCAGCGCCTGATCGACTACATCGTCACCGAGTTCAAGAAGGAACAGGGCGTCGACCTGAAGAAGGACGTGCTCGCGCTGCAGCGCCTCAAGGAAGCGGCCGAGAAGGCGAAGATCGAGCTGTCGTCGGGCCAGCAGACCGAAGTGAACCTGCCGTACATCACGGCTGACGCGTCCGGTCCGAAGCACCTCGCGGTGAAGATCACGCGCGCGAAGTTCGAGTCCCTCGTCGAGGAGCTCGTCCAGCGCACGATCGAGCCGTGCCGCATCGCGCTCAAGGACGCGGGCCTCAAGATCACCGACATCGACGACGTGATCCTCGTCGGCGGCCAGACCCGGATGCCGAAAGTGCAGGAGAAGGTCAAGGAGTTCTTCGGCAAGGAAGCGCGGCGCGACGTGAACCCGGACGAGGCGGTCGCGGTCGGCGCGGCGATCCAGGGCGGCGTGCTGCAAGGCGAAGTCAAGGACGTGCTGCTGCTCGACGTGACGCCGCTGTCGCTCGGCATCGAGACGCTCGGCGGCGTGATGACGAAGCTGATCCAGAAGAACACCACGGTGCCGACCAAGGCGAGCCAGGTGTTCTCGACTGCGGACGACAACCAGAACGCGGTGACGATCCACGTGCTGCAGGGCGAGCGCGAAATGGCCTCCGGCAACAAGAGCCTCGGCCAGTTCAACCTGTCCGACATCCCGCCGGCGCCGCGCGGCATGCCGCAGATCGAAGTCACGTTCGACATCGACGCGAACGGCATCCTGCACGTGTCGGCGAAGGACAAGGCGACCGGCAAGGAGAACAAGATCAAGATCCAGGCGAACTCGGGCCTGTCCGAGGACGAGATCCAGCGCATGGTGCAGGACGCTGCGGCGCACGCCGAGGAAGACAAGAAAGCCCACGAGCTGGTCGACACGCGCAATCAGTGCGACGCACTCGTGCATTCGGTGAAGAAATCGCTGACCGAATACGGCGACAAGATCAGCGCCGACGAGAAGGAAAAGATCGAACAGGCGATCAAGGACGCGGAAGAGGCGCTGAAGAGCAACGACAAGGACACGATCGAAGCCCGGATGCAGGCTTTGGCGACGGCCAGTCAGAAACTCGGCGAGCAGATGTACGCGCAGTCGCAGGGCGCCGAAAGCGGTCCCACGGGCGAGGCAGCCGGCGGCGGCGGCACCGCGGGCGGCTCGAAGGCTGCGGATGCCGACGTCGTCGACGCCGAGTTCACCGAAGTCAAAGACAAGAAGTAATCGCTCGCCGGAAGGCGAGATGTCGGCCGAGCCCCTGCCGGTGCCCCTCGCACCGGCCGGCTCGGCCTTTTGCATGATCTGGAGACCCTCCCGGTCTCACAGCCTGAGCGGACCAAGATGGCAAAACGGGATTACTACGAGGTGCTGGGTGTCAACCGCGACGCCTCGGATGACGAAATCAAGAAGGCCTACCGCAAGCTGGCCATGAAGCATCACCCGGACCGTAATCCGGACAACAAGGACTCCGAGGACCACTTCAAGGAAGCCAAAAACGCGTACGAGATCCTGTCCGATGCGCAAAAGCGCGCCGCCTACGACCGCTACGGCCATGCCGGCGTGGATTCGTCTGCCGGGGCCGGGCCGGGCGGGCAGGGTTTCGATGGGTTCGCCGACGCGTTCTCGGACATCTTCGGCGACATCTTCGGCGGCGCAGGCGGCGCCGGACGCGGGCGCTCGAACGTGTATCGCGGCGCCGATCTTCGCTACAACCTCGAAATCTCTCTCGAAGAAGCGGCCCGCGGCGCCGACAAGACAATCCGCATCCCGACCGTCGAGGAATGCGAAACCTGCCACGGCAGCGGCGCGAAACCCGGCACGCAGCCAAAGCCCTGCCCCACCTGCGGCGGCGCCGGCCAGGTGCGCATCCAGCAAGGTTTCTTCTCGATCCAGCAGACCTGTCCGAAGTGCCACGGCACGGGGCGGATCATTCCCGACCCATGCCGCGACTGCGGCGGCGCCGGCCGGGTGAAGCGGCAGAAGACGCTGGAAGTGAAAATCCCGGCGGGAATCGACGAAGGAATGCGCCTGCGCCATGCCGGTCACGGCGAACCGGGTGTCAACGGCGGGCCGCCGGGAGACCTGTATGTCGAGATCCATATCCGCGCCCACCCGGTGTTCCAGCGCGACCACGACGACCTGCACTGCGAGATGCCGATCAGCATCACGACCGCCGCGCTCGGCGGCGAGATCGAAATCCCGACGCTCGAAGGCATGGCGCGGCTGAAAATTCCCGCCGAGACGCAGAGCGGCAAAGTGTTCCGGCTGCGCGGGAAGGGAATTCGCAACGTCCGCTCGCAGGGCCACGGCGACCTGATGTGCCATGTCGTCGTCGAGACCCCGGTCAATCTCACCGAACGTCAGAAAGAGCTGTTGCGCGAATTCGAGGAAGTGTCCAGTTCGGACGCGGACCGCCACAACCCCAAGGCAAAATCCTGGATGGACAAAGTCAAGGACTTCTTCGGCGCGTGAGCGCCGGGCTCATCGTCGCAACCGTTAACCTGCCCCGCAGGCTCGCTTCGCGAGTCTCCGGGCAGCCCGTTCAGGCGCGGCGCCAGACGGTGCCTTGCGGCGTGTCCTCGAGGACGATTCCCGACGCGAGCAGTTCGGCGCGGATCCGGTCAGCCTCGGCATAGTCCTTCGATTTCTTCGCCAGCGCGCGGCGCTCGATCATCGTCTCGATCGCGATATCGCCGTCCTCGTCCGGTGCGCCGGCGATCTTGTGCTGGAGGAAGCTCGCCGGCGCGCGCGCGAGCAGTCCGAGCACGCCTCCCAGACTCTTGAGTTGCGCTGCGGTCGCGGCGGATCCGGTACGGTTCGCTTCGTTCGCGAGTTCGAAAAGCACCGCCACCGCCTCGGCCGTGTTGAAATCGTCGTCCATCGCAGCACGGAATCGCACCGCGTGCGGTTCGTCCCAATCGACCCCCGCATCGCACGGTTCGACGTTGCGCAACGCAGTGTAGAGGCGGGTCAGCGCCTGGCGAGCGTCTTCGAGGTGCGCGTCGGAATAATTCAGCGGACTGCGGTAGTGCGCGCGCAGGATGAAAAAACGCACGACTTCGGGGTCGAAGCGCTTGAGGACGTCGCGGATCGTGAAGAAGTTGCCGAGCGATTTCGACATCTTTTCGTCGTCGACGCGGACGAACCCGTTGTGCATCCAGTAATTGACGAACGTATGGCCGTGCGCGCCCTCCGATTGCGCGATCTCGTTCTCGTGATGAGGAAACTGCAGGTCCTGGCCGCCGCCGTGGATGTCGAACTGCTCGCCGAGCAGGTCCGAACTCATCGCCGAGCACTCGATGTGCCAGCCCGGGCGCCCCGCTCCCCACGGGGACGCCCACTTCACTTCGTCGGGCTCGTCGGTGCGGGCGTGTTTCCACAGCACGAAATCGAGCGGGTCCTGCTTGTCGCCTGCGACTTCGACGCGCTCGCCGGCGCGCAGCTCGTCGAGCGACTTGCCGGAAAGCCGCCCATAGCGGTCGAATTTGCGGACCGAGTAGCACACGTCGTGGTTGCCGGCTACATAGGCGAGCCCTTTGTCCCGCAAGCGGCCGATCAGCGACTGCATCTGCGTCACATATTCGGTCGCGCGCGGCTCGTGGTCGGGCCGCAGCACGCCGAGGGCATCCGCATCCTCGTGCATCGCGGCGATGAACCGGTCCGTCAGCGTGCGGATCGATTCGCCTTTCTCGCCCGCCCGCCTGATGATCTTGTCGTCGATGTCGGTGATGTTCCGCACATACGTGAGTTCGAAACCGCTCGCGCGCAACCAGCGCGCCACCATGTCGAAGATCACCATCACGCGCGCATGCCCGAGGTGGCAATAGTCGTAGACCGTCATGCCGCAGACGTACATCCGCACCTTGCCCGAATCGATCGGAACGAAGGTTTCCTTTCTTCGTGTCAACGTATTGTGAATGTGCAGCATGTTTCTTCCGCCTGCTCGGGGCTCTGGTCAGCCGATTCGCTGCTTCGCGAATGGAATCGGCAACCTCCACCGATACAACAAAAAAGGCGGTACCCGTCGGTCCGCCCCAGCCGTTTCGCCTCCATCACTCGATTGCGATGCGGCGCAGTTTTCTTTGATAGAATGTGCTTCGATCCGCGCGGATTTCGCGGAAAGTCGCGGTGATTCTAGCACAGCGACGACATGTTCCGAGCCGGAGCCGATCCGAATCGCTTTCGTTGCACGACTCACCCGTGCGGGTTTCGGCACGCCCCGGCGCAGCGTTCGACGATCACTGCGAAGGCCTCGCCCGACAAGATTTCTTCTCCCCTCCTCCATTCCTCACTCCTGGAAAACCGACAATGAAGCGCCTGCTCGCCTCTCTCTTTCTGTTCGGCTGGTTCATTTCCGCCGGCGCAGCCAACCCGCTTGTCGAGATGCGGACCAGCGAAGGTCCGGTGGTGATCGAACTTTTCGCCGACAAGGCGCCCAAGTCGGTCGCGAACTTCATCGAGTACGTGAAGAGCGGTCACTTCAACGGCACGATTTTCCATCGCGTCATCGACGGATTCATGATTCAGGGCGGGGGCTTCGACGCGGCGATGCGACAGAAGCCTACTCGTGCCCCGATCGAGAACGAAGCGAAGAACGGCCTGCGCAACGAAGCCGGCACGCTCGCGATGGCCCGCACTGCCGATCCTCATTCGGCGAGCGCGCAATTTTTCATCAACCTCGTCGACAACCGCTTTCTCGACTACCCGTCCCGCGATGGCTGGGGGTATGCGGTTTTCGGCAAAGTCACCGAAGGGTTCGACGTCGTGCAGAAAATCGGCCGGCTTCCGACGCACACCGTGAATGGCATGCAGAACGTTCCCGAGCAGCCGGTCACGATCGAATCGGTCCGCATCGTGGACGCGGCGCCGGCAAAATCCACCACCAAGTAGCAAGCCCAACCAGGAGCTTTCCATGGCAGTCAAGCTTCACACCAACCACGGCACGATCACCCTCGAACTGGATGCGGAGAAGGCTCCGGAAACGGTCGAGAATTTTCTCGCCTACGTCAGGGCCGGCCATTACGACAACACGATCTTTCATCGCGTGATCAAGGGTTTCATGATCCAGGGTGGAGGTTTCGAACCCGGCATGGTGCAGAAACCGACTCGCGAACCGATCAAGAACGAAGCCGACAACGGCCTGAAGAACGTCACCGGCACGGTCGCGATGGCGCGCACCCAGGCTCCGCACTCGGCGACGGCGCAGTTTTTCATCAACGTCGCCGATAACGACTTCCTCGATTTCCGCTCGGCGGACACCCAGGGCTGGGGCTATTGCGTGTTCGGCCGGGTTACCGAAGGCATGGATGTCGTCAATGCGATCCGCTCGGTCAAGACCGGGTCCAGCGGCTTTCATCAGGATGTCCCCGTCGAGGACGTCGTCATCGAGCGCACCGAAATCGTCTGATTTGCAGCGCACCTTGCCGGCACAGGCCTCGATGTCGGCCCTGTTCATTTCCGACCTCCACCTGTGCGAGCAACGGCCCGGCACGCTCCGGGCTTTTTTCGCGTTCCTTCAGGGCCCGGCGCGCGGCGTCCAGGCCCTCTACATCCTCGGCGACCTTTTCGAATACTGGGCCGGAGACGACGATGCGACGCCGCTCGGCAACGCGGTCAGCGACGCGCTGGCGGCGCTCGCCGAGACGGGCTCGGCGATCTTCTTCCTGCCGGGCAACCGCGATTTCCTGCTTGGCGAATCGTTCGCCCGCAAAGCCCGCATGCGGATGCTTGCCGATCCGGCGCTGATCGATCTCGGCGGCGAAGCGGTGCTGCTGAGCCACGGCGATATCCTGTGCACCGACGACGAGCATTACCAGTCGTTTCGCCGCCTGGTTCGCGACCCCGCCTGGCAACGGGCCTTTCTGGAACGGCCGCTGGCGCAGCGCAAACAGGTCATCGAGGGCATGCGCTCCCAAAGCGAAACCGCCAAGCAGGAAAAGACGATGGAGATCATGGACGTGAATGCGTCGGCCATCGACACGCTGCTGCGCGAGCACGGTTATCCGACGCTCATCCACGGCCATACGCATCGTCCGGCGCATCACGTGCACGTCGTGGACGGCCGGTCATGCGAACGATGGGTTCTCGCCGACTGGCACGACGACGCGCCCTATCTGCGCTGGGACGGGTCCGACCCGCCGGTGGCGCTGCGGTTGCGGCCAAACCCGGACGGCTGACGGCCCCGTTGCCGTCGAGGCTGAAGGATCAGGCCTCCAGGCCCCGGGCAAGGTCGGCGCGCAGGTCTTCGATCGATTCGAGACCGACGGCGATACGCAGCAACCCTTCTCCGATTCCCGCAGCGGCACGCGCTTCGGCGCTGATGCGGCCGTGCGTCGTCGACGCCGGATGAGTGATCGTCGTTTTCGTGTCGCCGAGATTCGCAGTGATCGAGATCATCCGGGTCGCGTCAACAACCTGCCAGGCGCGTTCGCGCCCTCCCGCGACTTCGAAGCTGACGATCGCGCCGCCTGATTTCTGCTGGCGCATCGCCAGTGCGTGCTGCGGGTGCGAGGCGAGACCGGGGTAAAACACGCGCACCACTCCCGGCTGCTGCTCCAGCCAGCGCGCCAGATCCAGGCTGGTCGCCGACTGCGCTTCCATGCGGATGCGCAGCGTCTCCAACCCTTTCAGAATCACCCACGCGTTGAACGGCGAAATGCTCGGTCCGGCGGTGCGCAGGAACTTGAGCACCTCATCGACGACGACTTTCGCGCCGGCCACCGCGCCGCCGAGCACTCTTCCCTGCCCGTCAAGGTATTTCGTCGCCGAATGCACGACGACGTCGGCGCCCAGTTCCAGCGGGCGCTGCAACGCAGGCGTGCAGAAACAGTTGTCGACCGCGAACAGCGCACCCGCGGCGTGCGCAATCTCCGCGACTGCGGCGATGTCGATGACTTCGGTGAGCGGATTCGACGGCGTTTCGACGAAGAAAAGGCGCGTGCGCGGCGTCACCGCAGCACGGTACGCATCGAGTTCGGTGGCGGTGACAAAGCTGGTCTCGATGCCGAATTTCGACAGGATCGTGCCGAACAGTTGCTGCGTCGCACCGAACAGCCCCGTCGAAGCGACCACGTGATCGCCGGCTTTCAGCGTCGCCATCGCCAGCGACAGAATCGCCGACATCCCCGATGCAGTCGCGACGCACGCCTCGGCGCCTTCGAGCGCCGCGAGCCGCTCCTGCAGTGCCGTGACCGTCGGGTTCGAGAAACGCGCATAGACGTTGCCCGGCTCCTCGCCCGAAAAGCGCGCGGCCGCCTGCGCCGCACTGCCGAACACGAAGCTCGATGTCAGGTAGAGCGCTTCGCTGTGCTCGTTGAACTGGCTGCGCGCAGTGCCTGCCCGCACGGCAAGGGTGTCGAATTCGTAGGGATTCATGGGCATGATCAGTTGTCGTGGCTGCCGACCAGATTGAGGTCGAGCTGTCCGCCTTCGCTCTCATCCGCCGAGGAGTTGCCGGTGTCGCGCCGGTTCTCGATTCCGTCGAGATACTCCGACGTGATGTCTCCGGTCACGTAGCATCCGTCGAAGCACGAAGTCTCGAAGAAGTTGATCGCCGGATTCACGGCTCTCACCGCAGCCTTCAGGTCGGCGAGATCCTGGTAGATCAGCCCGTCCGCACCGATCTCCCGGCAGATCTGCGCCTCGTCGCGGCTGGCGGCGATCAGTTCGCCGCGCGTCGGCATGTCGATGCCATACACGTTGGCATGCCTGACCGGCGGCGCCGCCGACGCCATGTAGACTTTCTCGGCACCGGCTTCACGCGCCATCGTCACGATTTCGCGACTGGTCGTTCCCCGCACGATCGAATCGTCGACGAGGAGCACTCTCTTGCCCCGGAATTCCTGCGGAATCGTGTTCAGCTTCTGGCGCACCGACTTACGCCGGATCGCCTGGCCCGGCATGATGAAAGTGCGTCCGATATAACGGTTCTTCACGAAGCCTTCGCGATAAGGAAGGTTCAGCCGGTGGGCCATTTCCATCGCCGAAGGGCGGCTCGAATCGGGAATCGGGATCACGACGTCGATCTCGACGTGCGGCATCACGCGCGTGAGTTTGTCGGCGAGGAACTCGCCCATCTTGACGCGCGACTCGTACACCGACACCCCGTCGATGATCGAATCCGGCCGCGCGAGATAGACAAACTCGAACATGCAGGGCGCTTCGACAGTCTTGTCCGCGCACTGCCGGCTCCGGAAATTCCCCTGCGTATCGATGAGGATCGCCTCGCCCGGGGCGACATCACGCAGCATCCTGAATCCGAGGACATCCATCGCGACGGACTCCGACGCGACGAGCCACTCCTGTCCCGCCTCGACGTCATTGCGCCCGACCACGAGCGGGCGGATCCCGTACGGGTCGCGGAACGCGAGCAGGCCGTAGCCGGCAATCATCACGACGACCGCATACGCCCCGCGACAGCGCCGATGGACGCCGGAGACGGCGCGGAAGATCGCGTCCTCATCGAGCTTGAAACCCTTCGCCGCAGCCTGCAGTTCATGGGCCAGCACGTTCAGCAGCACTTCGGAATCGGAATTCGTGTTGATGTGCCGCAGGTCGGAAAGGAACATTTCCCGCTTGAGTTCCTCCGAGTTCGTCAGGTTGCCATTGTGCGCAAGCAGCAGGCCGAACGGGGAATTGACGTAGAACGGCTGCGCTTCGGCGGGATTGTACGCAGACCCCGCAGTGGGATAGCGGACATGGCCGATACCCCAGTTGCCGACGAGGTTGCGCATGTTTCGCGTACGAAACACGTCGCGCACGAGGCCCGGCCCCTTGTGCATCAAGAAGCGTCCGCCTTCGGAAGTCGCGATCCCGGCAGCATCCTGACCGCGGTGCTGCAGGACCTGGAGGCCATCGTAGAGCAACTGGTTGACCGGGGAAGTCGCGACGACCCCTAAAATTCCGCACATGGAATAAACACCTATCTGAAACGAATCCTGTCGGCCACCACATCCGGCAGCCACGGTTTGACGGAAATCACCGCCACTTCCATCGGAGGCGCAAACTTCGCGTTCGCCCACCAGGGCTCCTGCGCGACACCGACCATTCCTCCGAGCAGCACTGCCGAGAACACTATCGCCAAACCTCGTGCCAGCCCATAAATCGCGCCAAAAAAATGATCGGCAGTGCCCAGTCCGGCAGCTTTCAACAATTCCCGAAGCAAAAACCGCAGCAGCGCGGCCAGCAACAGGACCGCGACGAAGATCAGCACAAACGACGCTACGTATCGCCCGCGGGTTCGGCGACGATTCCGGCCAGCAATGCTGCCGTATCACTGCCGTAACGCCAGGTCGCAAGCAGCGCCAGCGCCCACGCCAAAAGCGAAATCACTTCGCTTGCCAGACCTCGCCACAGGCCGATAAGTGCCGAAAACCCCAGCACGCCGAGAAAAATGTAGTCAAACGCGGTCATCAAGCGCGCGGGCCCGCCGCAGCCTCATCGCTGCACCACGACGCCGCTCATGCCGCTCAACCTCAGCCTTTCGGCCACCTTGTCCGCGTCTTCGCGACTGCTGAAAGGTCCGATGCGTACCCGCGTGACAGCACCGGCTTTCTCCGTATAAGCGGCAAATCCGCGCTTCTTGAGATCTGCGCCCAGCGCATTCGCTTTCGATGCTTCGCCGAACGCGCCGATCTGCACCACGAAAGATTCGTCGGTCGAAACGGCAGCCGGCTTCTTGCCCTCCAGCAGCGCCAGCGCCCGCGCGGCTTCGTCGCCGGCGGGCACTGCCGCGGCGCGATCGGGCGCAGGACGGACATCCGGCTCGACCGGTTTCGCGACAGCACCGCTCGAGCGCGTCGCCGACGGCGGCTTCGGCTCGGCAAGCGGCGCAACCGGCACAGGGTCCGCTTCGGCGGTCTTGTCGGCCGATGGCGGCTGTTCCTCGGGCGATTGCACGAGCGGGGACTCGACGGGTGCCGGAGGGCGACCGGCGATCGGCAGCGAAAGTGTAGTGTCGGCTTCCCGGTCGGGAATCGTGATCTGGATGTCCTCGGCAGGCGGACCGGGCTCCTGGTCCATGACCATCGGGAGCACGATTGCCGCGAGCAAGGCAATGGCCGCGGCCCCTACCAAACGGCGTCGCGACCGTTTCTTGAGGTCGAGGTTGTCGTTATCTGTCACGCGAAACCTCAGTGGCGAGCAGCACGCTCCGCTTCGAGCACGTCCGCCACCGTGAGAAATGAACCAAAGACGGCAATTCTATCACCCTCCCCGGCGCTCGTTCGGGCGACGTCGAACGCGTCCGAGGGCCGATCGAAGCAGCGCACGTCTGCGCCGACCCCGCAGGCGGCGAGGCGCTCGGCGAGTGCGGCGGCCGACAGGCCGCGCGGGCCGGGCAGAGTGGCGAGCAGCCAGTGGTCGATCTTGTCGCGAATCAGGCCGACGACGCCTTCGACGTCCTTGTCGACGAGCATGCCGAACACTGCCCACGTCTCCGGAAAGTAGCCCATGTTCGAAAGATTCTCGGCGAGCACCCCGGCCGCCTGGGGGTTATGCGCGACGTCGAGCACCACGGAAGGCTTCCCCGCGAGCACCTGGAAACGCCCGGGCAGTTCGACCAGCATCAAGCCCTCGCGGACCGCCTGCATCGATACCGGGATACGCTCGCGCAAGGTTTCGAGCGCCATCAGGACTGCCGCCGCATTGAGCAGCTGGTTCGCGCCGCGTAGCGACGGGTACGCGAGCCCGCCTCGACGGCGGCCATCCCGGCTCCACCAGCTCCACTGCGTGCGATCGCCCGAAAATCCGAAGTCCCGGCCTGACAGGCGAAGATCGGCGCCGATCTGCCGCGCATGCGCGACGAGCGACTCCGGTGGCAGCGGATCTGAACAGATCGCCGGGCGGCCGGAGCGGAAGATTCCCGCTTTCTCGAAGCCGATTTTCTCGCGGCTATCCCCGAGATAATCCATGTGATCCATCGCGACGCTCGCGACGATGGCGCAGTCGGGCTCGAACACATTGACCGCATCGAGGCGACCGCCCAACCCGACTTCGAGAATGATCACGTCGAGCGGCTCACGGCAGAATGCATGCCAGGCTGCGAGCGTACCCTGTTCGAAATACGTCAGCGGCACGTCGCCGCGGGCCCGTTCGACCGCGTTGAACGCCGCGACGAGCGCTTCGTCGCCAACCTCGCGCCCGTCGATGCGCACGCGTTCGTTATAGCGCAGCAAATGGGGCGACGTGTAACACCCGACGCGATAACCGGCGGCGATCAGAATGGCTTCGAGCATCGCGCATGTCGATCCCTTGCCGTTCGTGCCTCCGACCGTTATCACGACCGCGTCGCTGCGGCTGTCGAGCGCGTCCCGGACTTGGGCAACCCGCTCGAGGCCGAGCCGGATCGGCAGTCCCGGACGGCGCTCCAGCAGTTCCAGCCAGCCTTTCAGGGATTCGGGGGATTGCATCGGGAGCTGTTCCGCTTCGTCTACACGCCGATCGCCGGCTGGCGCGTCAACAGCGTCAGCAGTTCGGCGAGCTTGGGCCGCATTTCGCGCCGATCGATGATCAGGTCGATCGCGCCTTTTTCGAGCAGGAACTCGGAGCGCTGAAACCCCTCGGGGAGGGTTTCGCGTACCGTCTGCTCGATCACCCGCGGACCGGCGAAACCGATCAGCGCGCCGGGTTCGGCGATCACGACGTCGCCGATGAACGCGAAGCTCGCCGATACCCCGCCCATCGTCGGATCCGTCAGCAACGTGATGAACGGCAGCTTGCGCTGGGCCAGCTGCGTGATCGCCGCAGTCGTCTTCGCCATCTGCATCAGCGAGAACAAACCTTCCTGCATCCGCGCTCCGCCCGTTGCCGTGATGCAGATGAACGGCAGACGTTGGTCGAGCGCAGCCTTGGCGCCGCGGACGAAGCGCTCGCCGACGACCGATCCCATCGAACCGCCCAGAAATTCGAACTCGAAGCACGCGACGACGACCGGAACGGTCAGGATCGCGCCCTGCATCACCACCATCGCGTCGGCTTCGGCGGTATCTGCGCCCGCCGCCGACAGACGTTCGGTATAGCGGCGCGAGTCCTTGAATTTCAGCGGGTCGACCGGAACCACCTCGGCGCCGATCTCGAACCGTCCTTCCGCATCGAGCAGCAAGTCCAGCCGCGCCCGCGCCCGCAGCCGCTGATGGTGTCCGCATTTCGGGCACACCATCTGGTTGGTTTCGAGATCCGATCGGTACAGCACCGCTTCGCATGCGGAACACTTGCTCCACAGCCCTTCGGGGATCGACTTGCGCGCCGCCGATTCCGCCCGCTTGATCTTGGGCGGCAACAGTTTCTGCAGCCAGCTCATCGCGCGGCCCCTTCGATCTGGTCGAGCGCCGTGCGGACTTCCCTGAGGAAGGCGGTGACATTGGCGGCGAGCCGATCCCGCGGGCTGCGCTCGATCTCCTCGATGATGCGGCTGCCGATCACGACCGCGTCGGCCATTTCACCGATGCGCCGCGCGGACTCGGCATCGCGGATGCCGAAGCCGACGCCGACCGGCATGCCGACCTGCGCGCGAATCCGCGGAATGCGCGCCGCCACTTCGTCGAAATCGAGCGTTGCGGCGCCGGTGACGCCTTTCAGCGAGACGTAGTAGATGTAGCCGCTGCCGATTCGCGCGACGTCGCGAAAGCGCTGCTCGGTCGAAGTCGGGGCGAGGAGGAAGATCGGATCGAGTCCGGCGTCTTTTGCCGCCCGCGCGAAGCTCTCGCACTCCTCCGGCGGGTAGTCGACGATCAGCACGCCATCGACCTGCGCTTCGCGCGCGGCCGACACGAAGCGCTCGACGCCCATCGCCTCGACCGGATTCGCGTAGCCCATCAGGACCACCGGGGTCTCGGCGTTGCCGGCGCGGAACTCGCGAACGGTATCGAGCACCCTGCGCAAAGTCATGCCGTTGGCCAGAGCGCGTTCCGAGGCGCGCTGTATCGTCGGGCCATCGGCCATCGGGTCGGAGAACGGAACGCCCAGTTCGATGATGTCGGCGCCCCCTTCGACCAGCGCGTTCATCAACGGCACCGTCAGTTCCGGTGCCGGATCGCCGGCAGTGATGAAGGGAATCAGCGCCCGCCGCCCGGTGGCTTGCAGGCGCTGAAAAGTCGATTGGATTTTGGACATATTCGGTGTCAGGAATGCGGGCCGCGAGGCGACCCGACAGGCTCAGAACTGGATGCCGGATTTCTCGGCGACGGTGTGCATGTCCTTGTCCCCGCGCCCGGAGAGATTGACCAGCAGGATCTTGTCCTTCGGCAACGTCGGCGCGAGCCGTGCCGCGTACGCGAGCGCGTGCGACGACTCGAGCGCGGGAATGATGCCCTCGAGCCGGCACAGGTCATGGAACGCCTGCAGCGCTTCCTGGTCGGTGATGGTCACGTATTCCGCCCGGCCGCTGTCCTTGAGCCACGCATGCTCGGGTCCGACGCCCGGATAATCGAGGCCGGCGGAAATCGAATGCGTCTCGATGATCTGGCCGTCGTCATCCTGCAGCAGATAAGTCCGGTTGCCGTGCAGGACCCCGGGTTTGCCTGCGGTGAGGCTGGCTGCGTGCCGGCCCGATTCCATCCCCTCGCCGGCCGCCTCGACGCCGATCAGGCGCACGTCCGGCACGTCGATGTACGGATGGAAGATGCCCATCGCGTTCGACCCGCCGCCGACGCAGGCGATCACGCAGTCGGGCTGCCGCCCCGTCATCTCCGGCATCTGCAGCAGGCATTCCTTCCCGATGACGCTCTGGAAGTCGCGCACCATCAGCGGATACGGATGCGGCCCGGCGACGGTGCCGATGATGTAGAAGGTGTTATGGACGTTCGTGACCCAGTCGCGCATCGCCTCGTTGAGCGCGTCCTTCAGGGTTTTCGATCCGGATTCGACCGGCACCACCGTGGCGCCGAGCAGCTTCATGCGATAGACATTGGCAGCCTGCCGCCTGACATCTTCCGACCCCATGTAGACGACGCATTCCATGCCGTAACGCGCGGCGACCGTCGCCGTGGCGACGCCGTGCTGTCCCGCGCCGGTTTCGGCGATCACCCGCGGCTTGCCCATGCGCCGCGCGACCATCGCCTGGCCGATGCAGTTGTTCACCTTGTGCGCGCCGGTGTGGTTGAGGTCCTCGCGCTTGAGATAGATTTGTGCGCCCCCGAGCAGGTCGGACCAGCGGCGGACGTGATAGATCGGGCTTGGCCGGCCGACATAATGCTTGAGCTCGTATTCGAACTCGGCGACGAACGTCGGGTCGTCGCGGCAGGCTTCGTATGCCGCACGCAGTTCGTCCAGCGCCGGAATCAGCGTCTCGGCAACGAAGACGCCGCCGTAAGGACCAAAGTGACCGCTCGGGTCGGGAAAACGGTAAGGCGCGTCAGCCATCTGCATGTCGAACTCCAGCGATGAACGCAGCGATGCGCGCCGCGTCCTTGATCCCCTTGCCCGATTCCACGCCGCTCGACACGTCGACGGCCCACGGCCTGACGCGACGGATGGCCTCGCCGACATTGTCGGGATCGAGTCCGCCGGAAAGGATCAAAGGTTTGTCCAGGCCTGCAGGAATCAGGGTCCAGTCGAATACTTTGCCACCGCCACCGTAGCCTTCGACGAACGCGTCGAGCAGCAGCCCCGAGGCACCCGGATGGCAAGCCGAGAATTCTACCAGATCGACCCCGGGACGCACTCGTGCGGCCTTGACCCATGCCCGCCCGTGCCGGGCGCACGCACGCTCGTCTTCGTCTCCGTGGAACTGGAGCAGCTGCAGCGGGACACGGCGCAGCGCCTCGGCGACGAAAGCCGGCTCGGGGTTGACGAAAAGTCCAACGGTGGTGACGAACGGGGGGACAAGCGCCGCAAGTTCTGCAGCCGTCTCGAATGACACGAAGCGCGGACTGGGCGGATAAAACACCAGCCCGATCGCATCGGCGCCAGCCTCGACCGCAGACCGGACATCCTCGGCGCGGGTCAGGCCGCAGATCTTGATACGGGTTCGGGCCACTCAGACGAAAGGAATACGAGGAACGGCGATGATACGCCCTTCACTTGGCAGAGACCAGTGCGGGGCATACTCGACGCCGCACAGGTAAAGGCCGTCAGCAGGAAACGTCAGCGCGGCGAGGCTGCGGTCACGCGCAGCGAGCACTTCTGCGAGCCAGGCGGCCGAGTGGCGTCCCTTGCCGACGTACACCAGGGCGCCGACGAGGTTGCGCACCATGTGATGGAGAAAGGCATTGGCCCAGAAATCGAACACGATGTAGTCCCCGGTGCGCTGCACCCGGACTTCGTGCATCAGCTTGACCGGCGACTTGGCTTGGCAGCCCGCGGCGCGAAATGCGGAAAAATCGTGCCACCCTTCGAGGCAGCGCGCCGCTTCGGCCATCGCGATGTCGTCGAGCGGCGGATGGAACCATCCGACACGGCCGGCGAGAAGCGCGGGCCGGACGGGCGAATTGTGCAGGATGTACCGGTAGCGGCGCGACACTGCGCAGAAACGCGCATGGAAGCTGTCGCCGGCCTCGATCGCCCAGCGCACGACGACCGGCGACGACAGGCGGCTATTGACGCCGCGCACCCAGCCGGAGTTCGGTCTGACCGCTTCGGTATCGAAATGCACGACTTGCGCTGTCGCATGAACGCCGGCATCGGTACGGCCGGCACAGTGGAGGCGCACCGGATGTGCTGCAATATGTCCGATCGCGGCCTCCAGGTGATCCTGTACCGTCCGCCCATGAGCCTGGCTCTGGAATCCCTCGAACGCATTTCCGGCGTATTCCACGCCGAGCGCGATTCTCACTTCACGATCCCCAGCAGGGCCATGCCGATCGCGATGCACAACGCCGACACCGCGATCTCGCGCAAGCCGAAGCGCTCCCGGACGACGCTGATCGTCTCATCCGACGCATCGTCGGCCTCGTCGAGCCAGTGCGTCCAGCCATGCTCGGCCCCGGCTTCGACGTAGCGCAGCACGAGCAGCAGGCGAACCGCGAGCCGGCTCGCCGGCAAGCCGGCAAACTCGAGCGGGCGTAACAGCGCATACAGGCCGCTGACGAGGCGATCGACGGAAAGCCGCTGGAGCAGGATGGCGACGCAAAACACGACTGCGACGAGCCGCCCGCCATGCTGTGCGGCCAGCAGCATGCCTTCCGCAGTCGGACTCAGCGCGGGCCAGTCCGCGACCAGCGCCTCACCCGGCGTAAACCAGGCAAAAAAAACGACGATAGCGAGCAGCAGGAAGCGCACCCGCCGCACCAGGCGCCCGCTGCGCGCCGGGGCGAGCAGCGATGCAACGAGCCCGCTCCCGATTACCGCGGCGAGGAGCCACACGCCGGAGACCGCCTGGATGACCACGACGCCGGCGGCCCACATCAGTATCAGCAATCCAGCGTGCATGCCAAAGCCGCTTTGCAAAGGACGCCGGGCAACCGCGGAAACTCGACGCGCGTCGCAGTCAGACAAGCTGCTCCAGCAGGCGCTTTCCCGCTTCGCGCTGGGCGAGCGAGCCTTCGCGCAGCACCTCGTCGATCAGTTCGCGCGCGCCTTCCTTGTCGCCCATCTCCTCATAAGCGCGGGCGAGTTCGAGCTTGGTGTCGACTTCCTCGATCACTTCGTCGCTCAATGCGTCGTCCGTCGGAACCTCCAGCAGTGGCGCGACAATCCCGCCTTCATCGTGCCCGGGTTCCTCGAGAGTGATGCTTGACGGGTCCAGCGCCGGAACAAAGGCCGAGGACTCCGGAGTCGCGTCGTCGAAATCGAAGTCGAAGTCGAGAAGGTTGCTGTCGAATGTCGTTTCTTCCGAATCCGTGCCGGCAAGACTCGCGTCGCCGGAAACTTCACCGGAAATCAGCGACGGTGCATCGAGGTTGAAATCGGTGACTTCGGCATCCGGCATCAGCTCCTCGAAATCCGGCGAAAGATCGAAGCCGATGTCGGAGGTCAGCGCCGGCAGATCCGCGTCGCTGTCGCTGACGAGGGGTGCGCTCGGAAGCGCTTCAGCGGCCGGCGGAGCGCCGGTTTCGTCGGAAAACTCGAGATCCTGAACCGCGCCGCTCGGCAACGGGGCGTCGACTGCCGCGGCCGCCTGGTGGCCGCCCGCAGGCGCCGCTTCGTCTCCCCACGGGAGGCTGACGTCCAGGTCGAAATCGAGTGCTGCGGCATCGATTTCCGGCAACGCATCGAAGACGACCTGATCGAGCTCGGTCGCGTCCAGCGTGATGTCGCCCGCGTCAGCGCCCGTTTTGTCCTCGGTTTTGCCGGCCGGGAGCTCCCACGGGTTCTTCGACAGCACCGATTCCGTGTCGGCAGACCGCGGAGCTGCTGACGAAAGATCGCCAGCGCCTTCCGAATCGGTAGTGAAATCGAGGTCCCCGACTGCTCGCTCGACCGTGTCGGACGCGGGCGACGACGCGCCGGCCTCGTTGAAATTCGTCGAAGCGGCGCGAGCTTCGGCAACGACGACACTCAGCCCGCCACCTGCCGCAGCCGACGCAACGGGGTCGATCGCGCTCGAACTTTCGTGGAGGGCGATGCCGGAGGCGCGGGAAGCTGCGGTCGAAGCGCCGTAGAGCGGGTTGTCCGGATCGATCCTCCGGCCCATCTCGGCCGCTTTCTCCCAGTCCTGTCCGACACCGCCGGTACGCGAACGGAGCGCCGACGCAGTGGCTTCGAACTGCTTCGGACTGTTGCGCTGCGCATAAATTTCGAGCAGTTTCAGCGGTATCGCAAGGCGCGAAGTGTCTGCCTTCAGGGCATCGAGGAGTATTTCCTCGGCCTGGGCGTCCCGTCCGTACGCCATATACACATCGGCCTCGGCAACAGGATCGACGCCCTCGTCGGTATCGATTGCGGAGAGGCCGGACTGGCTGAAGTCGGTGGCGAGGATGCTGCCGTCGCCGGTGTTCACGTTCTGCCCGCCGGCTGCGCCGAAGCCGGCATCCGCAGCCAGGGGCAGCTCGCTCATGATTCCCAGCGCATCGCGGCTGTCCTGTTCGCCCTTGCGCCGTTCGCGCACCTTGATGCCGGCATAGCCGAGAAGCAGTACAAGAATGCCGCCGCCGGCCGCGACCATCTTCGGATCGCCGGCGAGGCTCTGGAAAAACTCGGATTCCACGTCCGGCACCGCAGCTCCCGCTTTCACCTCCTCTGCGAGCGCTCGCGAAGCCTGAGTCTCGACAGTCGGCTGTTGTACACTTGCAACTTCGATCAGCGCCGCTGCCCCCGGTCCATTCGCCTGCGCACCGGCGCTATCCGGGACACTGGCCCCAGCTCGCTGCTGCAACGCTGCGAGGCCCTCGTTTCGAATTGCCAGCAGTTTCTGCATTTCCTGGATGCTGGCCTCGAGCGCGGCGAGCCGGCTGTTCGCTTCCTCCAGAGCCTTGTCGCGGACGACTAATTCTTCCTCGAGCGACTGAAGCCGGGCGAGGCGCGAAGACTCGTCGGTCAGCGCGTCGGCTGCGGCCGGATTCGGGGGAGCGGACACTTTTACCTGATCGCCGCCTGCCGCCTGGCCCGCAGGTTCGTCGACTCTTGCGACGATCGCGCCGGCCCCGGCTCGCGACGCCGACGCTTCGCTTGCTGCGGCGCGCGCGGCAACGCTTCCGGCCAACCGTTTTCGATAGGCCTCGAAATCGGCTGCCTGGGCGACGACTTCCCGGTGCGCCTGCGCCGGTTCGACGGCACTCACGGTCGTCCCCGACGGAACCTTGAGAATTGCGCCCGCGCGCATCCGGTTTATGTTCTCGCCGTCGAACGCGTCCGGATTTTCCCGTAATAGTGCGACCAGCATCTGCTCGAGAGTCGCACCGCGGGGGCGATGCGCTTCGGCGATTCCGTGCAGCGTATCGCCACGCCGCACCTCGTGCCGGTCCGGGAGTGCCGAGGCGCCGGAAAGCGACGGATGCGATGGCGGCGCCGTGCGCGGCGTCCCGGCCGCCGCGGCAACCGGCGGGACTGCCACCGGCGCGGCAACGGGTGCAGGCAGCGTTCCGGCGGGAGCCGGATCGAGCAGGAAAGTGTATTCGCGGATGACCCGCCCGGACGTCCAGTCGAGCTCGATTAGCAGATCGACGAAAGGGTCGCTGAGCGGGCGGTCGCTTGAAATGCGCACCACGGCGCGGTTTCCGTGGCGCTCGACCGCGAGCTTCAGCGCGCTCATGAGAGGGGAATAGGCCAGACTCGCTTGCCGAAATGCTTCTGCCGACGCAATCCTGGCCGTCAGCGACTGCATTTCCTGCGGCGTCGCGTTGAGTTCGACCTCTGCCCTGAGCGGCTGGCCAATGGCACTAAAAACATTGATCGGACCAAGTCCGGCAGCCTGACTGGCGGACGGAAGCGTGGCGATCGCGGCGGCGACCAGGGTAGCCTTGAGCGAGGTCTTCATAACTGTATATCATCCGCACCCTGCAAGGGCACCAAGCTGCGTGGAAGATGGCGTCGTGGACGCGAGCGAACATTCGCCGCGCTCCGCGCAATCTAACATTTTGTTTCAATGCTGGCAGCAATTCTCTGATTGCGGAAGCCGCTTCACGGACGAACGCCTCCCTCGAACGGCGTTCGTGACATGCAGGAGAGAACTGGCCGGAACCGCGTCAGGCGCGATTCCGGCCGGCGACTTCACTGCGACAGCAGGATTCGCAGCATGCGCCGCAGGGGTTCGGCCGCGCCCCAGAGGAGCTGGTCACCGACGGTGAAGGCACCCAGGTATTCGGGCCCCATCGCCATCTTGTGCAACCGCCCGACCGGCACGCTCAAGGTCCCCGTCACGGCGGTCGGCGTCAGTTCCCGTTCGCTGATCTCGCGCTCGTTGGGAACGACTTTGACCCAGTCGTTGGCCGTGCCGATGATCTCGCCGAGCTCATCCAGCGGCACATCCTTGCGCAACTTGATCGTCAATCCTTGCGAATGACAGCGCATCGCACCGATGCGCACGCACAGCCCGTCGATCGGCACGCTGCCGGCGCTACGGAACGGCGGGTTGCCGAGGATCTTGTTGCATTCGGCGCCGCCCTTCCATTCCTCCTTCGACTGGCCATTTTCGACCGGCACGTCGATCCACGGGATCAGGCTGCCCGCCAGCGGCACGCCGCGGAAGTTCTTCACCGGAAAGTCGGCCGAGCGCATCGTTTCGGCGACTTTGCGGTCGATGTCGAGGATTGCCGAGGCAGGGTCGGCCAGTTCGGCCCGCACCGCATCGTGCAGCACGCCCATCTGGCTGAGGAGTTCACGCATGTTCTGCGCACCCGCGCCGGACGCGGCCTGATAGGTCATCGCCGACACCCACTCGACGAGGCCATGACGGAACAATCCCCCAAGACCCATCAGCATCAGCGACACGGTGCAGTTGCCGCCGATCCAGTCGCGGCCGCCCTTTGCGAGCGCATCCTTGATGACGTCGAGGTTGACCGGATCGAGGACGATCACTGCGTTGTCTTCCATCCGCAGCGCACTCGCCGCGTCGATCCAGTGGCCGTTCCAGCCTGCCGCCCGCAGCTTCGGATACACGGCTTTCGTGTAGTCGCCGCCCTGGCAGGTGATGACGATGTCCATCTGCCGCAGCATGTCGACGTTCATCGCGTCCTGCAGCGCCAGCGGCGCTTCCCGGCCGCCGAAAGCCGGCGCTTTGCCGCCGGCCGCGGACGTCGAGAAATACACCGGCTCGATATGGGCGAAATCCCCCTCCTCGACCATCCGCTGCATCAGCACGGAACCGACCATGCCACGCCAACCGACCAGACCTACCTTGTTCATTGCCTTCACCTCGAATTGCCAGAAATCTCAGAGCGCCGCCAACACGGCGTCGCCCATTTGCTTCGTACCCACTTTCGTCGTGCCCGGCTCGAAAATGTCGCCGGTGCGCAGGCCCTGCGCCAGCACCTTCTTCACCGCATTCTCGATGCGAACCGCCGCGCCTTCCTGGCCGAAGGTGTAGCGCAGCATCATCGCCGCGGAAAGGATCGTCGCGAGCGGATTGGCGATGCCCTGGCCGGCGATGTCGGGCGCGGAGCCGTGCGACGGCTCGTACAACCCCTTGTTGTTCGCGTCCAGCGAGGCCGACGGCAGCATGCCGATCGAGCCGGTCAGCATCGATGCTTCGTCGGACAGGATGTCGCCGAACATGTTGCCGGTGACCATCACGTCGAACTGCTTCGGCGCGCGCACGAGCTGCATCGCAGCGTTGTCGACGAGCATGTGGCTGAGCTCGACGTCGGGGTACTCGGGAGCCAGTTCGATCATCACGTCGCGCCACAGCTGCGTCGTCTCGAGCACGTTCATCTTGTCCACCGAACACAGCCGCTTGTTGCGCTTGCGTGCCGCCTCGAACGCGACCCGGCCGATGCGGCGGATCTCGGACTCGGTGTAGTGCATCGTATTGAAGCCGAAACGCTCGCTGTCACGCACTTCGATGCCGCGCGGCTGGCCGAAATAGATGTCACCGGTGAGTTCGCGCACGATCAGGATGTCGAGCCCGGCCACCACCTCGGGCTTCAGCGACGATGCATTCGCGAGTTCGGGGTACAGGATCGCCGGGCGCAGGTTCGCGAACAGGCCGAGATCCTTGCGGATGCCGAGCAGACCGCGTTCCGGGCGCTGTTCGCGCGGCAACGTGTCCCACTTCGGTCCGCCGACCGCGCCGAGCAGCACCGCGTCGGCGTCGCGCGCGAGCTTGCGCGTCGCTTCCGGGTACGGTTCGCCGGTCGCATCGACTGCCGCACCGCCCAGCAGGGCCTCTTCCATCTCGAACTTCAGGTCCAGCGCTTCGAGCACGCGCACCGCCTCGGCGGTGATCTCCGGCCCGATGCCGTCGCCCGGCAGAATGCAAATCTTCATCGGCAAACGTCTCCTGCTATGCCTGGCCGGTCCGGCTCAGGCGACAAAATAATAGGGGTGAGCGGCGCGCCGCTTCTCTTCGAAAGCGCGGATCTTGTCCGCATGCCGCAGCGTCAGGCCGATGTCGTCCCAGCCGTTGAGCAGGCATTCCTTGCGGAACGGATCGACTTCGAACGCGATCGTCGTGCCGTCGGGACGGGTGATCGTCTGCGCGGCGAGATCGACCTTGAGCCGGTAGCCCTCGGTGGCCTCGCACTGGCGGAACAGCTCATCGACTTCCGGCGCGGGCAGCACGATCGGCAGCAGACCGTTCTTGAAGCAGTTATTGAAGAAGATGTCGGCGAAGCTCGGGCCGATCAACACCCGGAAGCCGTAGTCTTCGAGCGCCCACGGGGCGTGCTCGCGCGAACTGCCGCAGCCGAAGTTGTCGCGCGTCAGCAGTATCTGCGCTCCTTCGTAGCGCGGCTGGTTCAACACGAAGTCCGGATTTTTCGGCCGGTTCGCACAATCCTGGCCGGGCTCTCCGTGATCCGTATAGCGCCATTCGTCGAACAGGTTCGGACCGAAGCCGCTGCGCTTGATCGACTTCAGGAACTGCTTCGGGATGATCGCGTCGGTGTCGACGTTCGCGCGATCGATCGGGGCAACGCGCCCGTTGAGTTCGGTAAACGGCTTCATGATCTCACTACCTCTGCACCTCTGGATGGTCTCGCCATCCTTTCGAAATATTCATACGTTGCGCCGCGATCACGCGAGCTCGCGCACGTCGATGAAATGCCCGGTGACCGCTGCCGCGGCAGCCATCGCCGGGCTGACGAGATGCGTGCGGCCGCCGGCGCCTTGCCGGCCCTCGAAGTTGCGGTTCGACGTCGACGCGCAGTGGTCGCCGGGCTCGAGCCGGTCGGCATTCATCGCGAGGCACATCGAACACCCCGGCTCGCGCCACTCGAATCCGGCGGCGAGGAACACTTCGTGCAGCCCTTCGGCTTCGGCCTGACGCTTGACCAGCCCCGAACCGGGCACCACCAGCACGCGCTTGACGCTCGGCGCCTTGCTGCGCCCCTTGGCGATCGACGCCGCTTCACGCAGGTCCTCGATGCGGGAATTGGTGCAGGAACCGATGAACACCTGATCGACCGGAATCTCGCTGATCGGCGTGTTCGGCGCGAGGCCCATGTATTTGAGCGCGCGCTCGATTCCCTCGCGCCTGACCGGATCGCCGACGCTGGCCGGATCGGGGACGCGCCCCGAAACCGTCTCGACCATCTCCGGCGAAGTCCCCCACGTGACTTGCGGCTGGATCTGCGCAGCGTCGAGTTCGACGGTCTTGTCGAATTTCGCGCCCTCCTCCGTTTTCAGCGTGCGCCAGTAAGCGACCGCCTGATCCCACGCCTCGCCTTTCGGCGCGAGCGGCTTGTCGCGCAGGTAGTCGATCGTCGTCTGGTCGACCGCGACCAGACCGGCGCGCGCGCCCGCTTCGATCGCCATGTTGCAGATTGTCATCCGCCCTTCCATCGACAGCGCGCGGATCGCGCTGCCACCGAACTCGATCGCGTAGCCGGTTCCGCCCGCGGTGCCGATGCGGCCGATGATCGCGAGCGCGATGTCTTTCGCGGACACGCCGCGGCCCAGTTCGCCGTCCACCCGGACCAGCATCGTCTTCGAACGCTTCTGCAACAGGCACTGCGTCGCGAGCACGTGCTCGACTTCCGAAGTTCCGATGCCGTGGGCGAGACAGGCGAAAGCACCGTGCGTCGACGTGTGGGAGTCGCCGCACACGACGGTCATGCCGGGGAGCGTTGCCCCGTTCTCGGGCCCGATCACATGGACGATGCCCTGGCGCGCGTCCCGGAAAGGAAAGTAGGCCAGCGCCCCGACCTCGCGGATGTTCGCGTCCAGCGTTTCGACCTGTTGGCGCGAGACGGGGTCGAGAATGCCGCGTTCCCAGTGGTCGGTCGGCGTGTTGTGGTCGGCCGTCGCGACGATCGAGCTGACGCGCCACGGCTTGCGCCCGGCAAGCTTCAGGCCTTCGAAGGCCTGCGGGCTGGTCACCTCGTGGATCAGGTGGCGATCGATATAGATCAGCGCCGTGCCGTCCGCCTCCTGATGAACGACGTGACTGGACCAGAGCTTTTCGTACAGCGTTTGGGCTTCCATCCCATGCATTCCGTGGAGAGAAAAGGGATTGATTATTTCACACGGGCGACAGCGTGAATAGCCGCGGCCCGCAAGGCCTTCCTCATCGTTTCGCCGCTTCGTACAGCGGCATCACGCGCGCTGCGTACTCGGCCAGATCCTTCTGGCGGTTGGCGTGGGCGGGGTGAGTGGACAGCCATTGCGGAGGCGAGCCGCTCGCGCGCGACGCCATCTTGTCCCACAGCCCCACTGCCGCGCGCGGATCGTAGCCGGCCCGGGCAGCGAGTTCGACGCCGATGCGATCCGCCTCGACTTCGTGCAGGCGCGAATTGGGTAGTTCGAACGTCACCTTCGCCACCATGCCCATCAGGTCCTGTCCGACTTCGCCGACGCCCAGCAACGCTCCCGCGACGGAAATGCCCAGACCGGTCGCCATCGCTTTCGAAACCTGCTCGCGCGAATGCTCGCGCAGCGCGTGCGCGATCTCGTGCCCCATCACCGCCGCGATTTCATCGTCGCTCAGCTGAAGCTGCTCGATCAGCCCGGAGTAGATCGCCATCTTGCCTCCGGCCATGCACCATGCATTGAGCTGGTCGGAGCTGAGCACATTGACCTCCCACTGCCAGTCGCCGGTATCCGGACGAAACGCCGCCGCCTGCGAAATCAGCCGACTGGCGATCGCACGGACTCTGGCCACCTGCCGCGGATCGCGATTGAGCGCGTTCTTCTTGCGCGCCTCGGCCAGCACCTGGTCGTATTGCTTGCTCGACGCCTGCTCGACCTCCTCGGCCGACACCATCATCATCTGACCGCGCTCCACGCCGACCGTCCCGCCGCGCGTGGTTTGCACCGTCTGACATCCCACTGCGATAACGCCGGCGATCAGCGCCGCGATGCAATGCCTCAATCCGTTTTTCACGCTGCCTCTCCTTTGATCGTTTCCACGCCCGGGCGCCACCCCCGCAGCAACCACAGCAGACCGCCCAGCGCAAAGCCGGAGCCGAAAGTATAGGTCCAGGCCGGCCCGATCGTTTCCCATGTAAACCCGCTCAGCAACCCGCCGAGCATGCCGCCGGCACCGAAGGAAATGCTCCCGTACAACGCCTGGCCCTTCGATTGGAGCTTGCCGGGGAACCAGAGGTTCACCGTCGCGATGGCTGCGGCATGATAGGCGCCGAAGGTCGCGCCGTGGAGCAGCTGCGCGAACACGAGGGCGGGCAGCGCGTCGACTCCCCAACCGATCAGCGCGAAGCGCAGCACTGCGCAGGCGAAAGCGAAAACCAGGATGGTGCGCATCGAAAACGCCCGTGCGATGCGGGCATCAGCATGAACACCCCGATCTCGGCGAGCACCCCGAGCGTCCACATCCAGCCGACGAGAGCCTTGCTGTAGCCGTGATCGACAAGATAGATCGAATAGAACACATACAGCGCGCCATGCGCGGCCGACATGAAGAAGCAGGCGCCGAAAAGGGCCTGCACTTCGGCCCGGCGCAGCATGTCGCGCAAGCGTGCGGTCTCGCAGTGCGGCACCGCCACGCGGGCTTCGGGCAGCGTGAGCGCGCACAGCGCGATGCCTCCCAACACCAGCGCCGTCATCCACAGCAGCGAATCGAGCGGCAGGAAATCGAGCAGGTAGCCGATACCGAGCACCGCGACGATGAACCCGATCGATCCCCACACCCTGACGCTGCCGTAACGGCTTGCCTGAGCCCCGAGATGCGCGAACGTCAGGCTCTCGACCAACGGCAACGCCGCGCTCCAGAAAAAGGCCATCAGCGCCATCGCGATCAGCAGCCCGTCGAAGCGCGTCGTCACGAAGAACATGCAGAATCCGGCCAGGCTGGCGATTGCCGACAGCCTGATGATGAACAGGCGCCGTCCGGCATGCTCGGCGAGCCAGCCCCAGACGTTCGGCGCGATCACGCGCATCACCTGCATCAGCGACATCAGGATCGCGATATCGGCCGCAGACAGCGAGATCGACTGGAGGTAGAGCGTGAAGTACGGCGAGAACGCGCCGACGAACGCGAAATAGAAAAAATAGTAGGCGGACAGGCGCCAGTACGGCAGCACGGAGCGCCTTAGCCGCGGCGCCGGCGACCGGCGACAGACGATGCCTGACGCACAGCCGGCGCCCGAACGAACGGCAAAGCCGTCAGCGCGGGGGCGCGGGAACGCGCTGTACGCCGGACGGCGCGAGCCGGGCGAGCTTCGGCGTCGCGCAGGAAACGTCGCCGCACTGGGCGCGATGACGCAGCGCGTGGTCCATCAGCACGATCGCCAGCATCGCTTCGGCGATCGGCGTCGCGCGGATACCGACACACGGGTCGTGGCGACCATGGGTGTTGATGACGACGGCGTCGCCCTGCTTGTCTATCGAGCGGCGATCGAGCCGAATGCTCGAAGTCGGCTTCACCGCCATGCTCACGAGAATGTCCTGGCCCGTCGAAATGCCGCCGAGGACTCCGCCGGCATTGTTCGAGAGGAAGCCTTCGGGAGCCATTTCGTCGGAATGTTCGGTGCCACGCTGCGCAACACTGGAAAAACCGGCGCCGATCTCGACGCCTTTCACCGCGTTGATGCCCATCATCGCGTAGGCGATGTCCGCATCGAGCCGGTCGTACACCGGCTCCCCCCAGCCCACCGGCACGCCGCTGGCGACGACATCGATGCGCGCGCCGACCGAGTCGCCGGACTTGCGCAGTTCGTCCATGTAGTCTTCGAGCGCCGGCACGATCGACGCGTTGGGGGCGAAGAACGGGTTGCGCCCGACTTCATCCCAGTCGACGAACGGGATCTCGATCGGTCCGAGCTGCGACATGAAGCCGCGGATGACGATTCCGTACTGCTGGCTCAGCCATTTGCGTGCGATCGCGCCCGCCGCGACCCGCACTGCCGTCTCGCGCGCCGATGAACGGCCGCCGCCGCGGTGATCGCGAATCCCGTATTTCTGCCAGTACGCATAATCGGCATGGCCGGGGCGAAACGTCTCGGCGATGTTGCCGTAATCGCGTGAGCGCTGGTCCTGGTTGCGGATCAGCAGCGCAATCGGAGTGCCGGTCGTAACCCCCTCGAACACGCCCGAAAGGATCTCCACTTCGTCCGGTTCGCGCCGCTGCGTGACATGTCGCGACGTGCCGGGTTTGCGCCGATCGAGCTCGACCTGGATCTCCTGCGTCGAAATCGGCATCCCCGGCGGACAGCCATCCACGACACAGCCGATCGCCGGACCGTGGGATTCACCGAAGGAAGTGACGCAAAAGAGTTTGCCTACGCTATTGCCGGACATCGAATCCCGATTTCAGCCGAGGGGTGGAGACGCCCCGAGTTTAGCACAGCGCTTCAAGACGCCCTGCGGGTCTCGGGCCGCTGTCCTCGCTGCGCCGCCCCGTTCGCAACATCGCTCGACACTCAGTGGAAAAATTTCTCCAGCCGCTCGAACACTTCGTGCTCCGCTGCGTGGCGGCGCACCGACAGTACATCGACGAGCTTCTCCAGCTGCAGCACCATCTGCTCGAGCCGCTGGTCCTCGAACACCAGCAGCCAGATGCGGCTGCGGCGCGGGTCGGACATCGGCATGCACAAGATGCCTTCGACGTTGAACGCGCGCCGCGCGAACAGATTGCAGATGTGGCTCATCACGCCGGGGTGATTGTTGACTTCGAGCTCCAGCACGACTTTGGCGAAGCCGGATTGCTGCAAGGGTTCGGCAACTTGTTCGATCATGTCAGCCTCCGATCATTTCGGTGTTCGCAGCGCCCGGAGGCACCATCGGATAGACGAATTCCTCGCGGTCGATCGATGCATGGATCAGGCACGGCCCGGGGGCGTTCAGTGCCTGGACCAGCGCCGCGCGCGGGTTCGGGGCCGTATCGAGGTCGACGCCGTCGATGCCGAAGCCCTCGGCGATTTTCAGAAAATCCGGGGCGCCCCGGTACTTCGACGCGAACACCCGCTTGCCGTAGAACAGGCTCTGCTGCTGATACACCAGCCCCAGCGCGTTGTTGTTCATCAGCACGATCTTGACGTTGAGCCCTTCTTCGGCGAGCGTCGCGAGCTCCTGGATGTTCATCTTGAAGCTGCCATCGCCGGTGAAGCACACGACCGTCCGCGCGGGCGCCGCGAGCGCCGCCCCGACCGCCACCGGCAAGCCGAATCCCATCGTCCCGAATCCGCCCGAGGTCAGCCACTGACGGGGCCGGCGCAACGGATAAGCCTGCGCGACCCACATCTGGTGCTGTCCGACGTCGGTCGTCACCACCGCCTCATCGCCCACCACGGAGGCGACCGCCTGGACGAGACCATAATGGCTGCGCGGGTCCTCGAGTCCCGGCAGGTGCAGCGGAAAGCGGCTTTTGAGGCTGGCGACGTGTGACAGCCAGCGCTTGCGCAGCCTGACGTTCACCCGCGGCAACAGCGCCTCGAGAACCACGCCGACATCCCCATTGATCGCGACATGCGCGTTCTTGATCTTGTGCAGCTCGGACGGATCGATGTCGATATGCACGATCTTCGCGCGCGGGCAGAATTGCGCCGCCTTGCCGATCGCCCGGTCGTCGAAGCGCGCGCCGACGCAGACCAGCAGGTCCGATTCCTCGAGGATGAAATTCGTGTAGCGTGCCCCATGCATCCCCAGCATGCCGAGCGAAAGCGGGTGGTCGCTCGGCATGACGCCCAACGCCATCAGTGTCGTCGTCGTCGGCAAACCGGCGCGCTCGGCGAGCATGACGATTTGCTGCGCCGCGCCGGAATGAACCGCGCCGCCGCCGACATACAGCACCGGTCGTTCCGCAGCATTGATGAGTCGGGCCGCCTCTTCGATCGCCTCCGGATCGCTCGCGGGCGCGGCATCGGGAATGGCGGGCAGCGGAAACGCGTCGAAACTCACGAGCTGGGTCTGCACATCCTTCGGGATGTCGACGAGCACCGGTCCCGGCCGCCCGGACATCGCGAGGCGAAACGCGTCGGGAATGACCTGCAACAATTCGGCAGCCGAACGCACGAGGAAATTGTGCTTCGTGATCGGCACCGTCATGCCGTAGACGTCGGCTTCCTGGAACGCGTCGGTACCAATCATCGAGAGCGGCACCTGCCCGGTGATCGCCACCATCGGAATCGAATCCAGATGCGCGTCGGCAATCGCCGTGACGAGGTTCGTCGCACCGGGGCCGCTCGATGCGAAGCACACTTCCGGACGGCCCGACACCCTGGCCATCCCCTGGGCGATGAACCCGGCCCCCTGTTCATGACGGGCGAGCACGTGGCGAATCAGCTTGCTCCCCGACAGCGCGTCGTAGAGCGGCAGGATCGCTCCGCCCGGAATGCCGGCAACGGTGCGTATGCCCTGCCGTTCAAGCAAGCGCAGGATCAGTTCGGCGCCGGTCATCTGGATCATGATGATCTCCTTCGGTTCGTGTTCGGCGGCAGGAACCGGCGGCGCAAAAAACAAACCCCCGCCGGGCTTGCGCGCCGGCGGGGGTTGGAATCAGTGCTACCTGGTTGTCCCTTGCCCTTAAGACGCGCGCCTGCCTACGCTTGCTACTACGCGTACCGGCAGTACTACGGCGAGGGAGAGAACCAGATGCGTCATGGCATTACAAATATCGGGGTCAGTGCTCCGGATTCTAACCACGGATCGCACGGAAAAACAAGCACTGCCACAGCAGCCCGTCCGTTCAGGCTTTCCCGTCGCGCAACAGCCGCCGCAGGATCTTCCCGACATTCGTCTTCGGCAATTCGTCGCGAAACTCGACGAGGCGAGGAACCTTGTAGGCGGTCAGGCTTTCGCGACAGTGCGCAATGATCGTCTCGCGGGTCAGCGAGGGATCCTTGCGCACGACAAACACTTTGACTGCTTCGCCGGTGCGCTCGTCGGGCACGCCGACCGCGGCGACTTCCAGCACGCCCGGATGGCTTGCGACGACATCCTCGATCTCATTCGGAAAGACGTTGAAACCCGATACCAGGATCATGTCCTTCTTGCGGTCGACGATGCGCACAAAGCCTTTTTCGTCGATCGTCGCGATGTCACCGGTGCGCAGAAAACCATCGGGCGTAAAGACGTTAGCCGTGTCCTCCGGCCGATTCCAGTACTCGCGCATCACCTGCGGCCCGCGCACGCACAGCTCGCCGGGCTGCCCTAGCGGCATTTCGCTGCCGTCATCGCCGCGAATGCTCACTTCCGTCGACGATACGGGCAGGCCGATCGAATGATTGAACGCGGGCAGGTCGAGCGGGTTTATCGTCACCGCCGGCGAAGTTTCGGTCAGCCCGTAGGCCTCGATGAGCGGCTTTCCGGTGACCCTCCGCCAGCGGTCCGCCACCTGCTGCTGCACTGCCATTCCCCCGCCGAGCGCGATGTGGAGCCGGGAGAAATCGAGCTTCGCAAAATCCGGATTGTTCAGCAACGCATTGAACAGCGTATTGACCCCGGTGATCGCGGTGAATTTGTACTTGGCGAGTTCCTTGATGAAGCCGGGAATGTCGCGAGGATTGGTGATCAGCACGTTCGTCGCGCCGAGCTTGAAGAACGTCAGGCAGTTCGCAGTGAGCGAAAAAATATGATAGAGCGGAAGGGCCGTGATGATGATTTCCTCGCCTTCATGGACGAAGGGCCCAATCCAGGCGTGTGCCTGCTGCAGGTTCGCGATGATGTTGCCATGGGTCAGCACCGCCCCTTTCGCCACGCCGGTCGTGCCGCCGGTGTATTGGAGAAAGGCGATGTCGTCATGCCCGACGCTCACCGGCTCGAGCGGGAATGCGGCGCCCCTGGATAATGCCGCCGAAAAGCTCACATGGCCCGGGAGATTCCATGACGGCACCAGCTTCTTGACGTGCCGGACGACCAGATTGACGACCAGGCTTTTCGGAAAGCCGAGCATTTCGCCGAGGCTCGTGACGACGATATGAGTCATCCTGACCTTCGGCAGCACCTGTTCGAGCGTGCTGGCGAAATTCTCGACGATGACGATCGTGTCGGCGCCGGAGTCGCGGAGCTGATGCTCCAGTTCACGAGCGGTGTAAAGCGGGTTGACGTTGACGACGACGTAGCCGGCCCTGAGCACTCCGAACATTGCGATCGGGTACTGCAGCATGTTCGGCATCATCAGCGCGACGCGCGCCCCCTTCGGAAGCTTCAGCGCGCCTTGCAGGTAGCCTGCGAACCCGGCGGACAAGCGGTCGAGCTCGGCATAGCTGACGCCCTTGCCCATGTTGATGTAGGCGATCCGGTCGCCAAACTGCCGCACGCTGCGGCTGAACAGGTCGCCGATGGAGCTGAACTCGGTCGGATCGATTTCTGCGGGAACGCCCGGGGGATAGCTCTGCAGCCAGATCTTTTCCATCATCGACTCCTTCAGCCGGAAACCGCTGCCGGCAAGCGTGATCCGGTCAGGCCGTCCGGAACCCGCTCGACGCCTGAGACGGCGGCGGTGGGTTCCCGCTATCATTGGGAGCCGCAGCGATGATCGTCACGCCTCCTCCCCGGACTCGCGCCTCCGCCGCAACAACAAGCTGCTGCGTTATTTTTCGTCCTCTTCGCCTGGCTCGCGCGGCCAGTTGCGAATGTAGTTTTTCAGCATCCGGTTCTCAAAACTCTGCTCTTCAAGCACTGCCTTCGCCACGTCATGGAAGGACACCACGCCCATCAGCGTATTACCGTCCATCACCGGCAGATAACGCTGGTGATGATCGACCATCAGGCGACGCAGCGCATCCATTTCCATGTCGGGAGAGGCGACCATCGGCCCGGGAAGCATCGCCGCTTCGACGGGCATCTCGGCCCAGGCTCCGCCGCCCTTGTGCACCGCCTGCAGCACTTCACGAAAAGTCAGCATGCCGGTCATCTGGCCCTGCGAAAAAACCACGAGCGAGCCGACGTCCTGCTCGGTCATGATGGCTACCGCTTCAGCCATGCTCCTGCTGGGGGCAATCGTATAGAGCACCTTGCCCTTGATCGCAAGAATCTCGCTCACCAGCATTTGTGTTCCCCCACCATTGTCATGTAATTCACCTTGGGCGATGTTAGTGGAATGTCGTGAGCGCGAACAGAGCCTGGACAAATCGCCGCGCTCGTCGTCGCGGCGTTCGCAGACCTCGACTGCGGCTCTCCACTTCGTTATTCGAGTTCTTTATTTGGTCAGTTCGTCGAGCTTGCCCGTTCGCTTCGCCCACTCGTCGGCATCCGGCAAGGGATCCTTGCGTTCGACGATCGGCTTCCACTGCTGCGCGAGTTCCGCATTGAGCGCGATGAAATGCCGCTGCCCCTCGGGGACGTCATCCTCGGCAAAAATCGCTTCCACCGGGCACTCGGCGACACACAGCGTGCAGTCGATGCATTCGGTCGGGTCGATAACCAGGAAATTTTCCCCTTCCCTGAAGCAGTCCACCGGACAGACGTCAACACAGTCGGTGTACTTGCAGCGGATGCAGGCTTCAGTTACAACATAAGTCATTATTTGAACTCCATCAGTTCGATACTCGGTCAAAATGGGCAACACTCCCAGTGCTCACAATATAGCCGAGAGAGCCCGCTTGGTGCCATTGCCGCCTCCCCCACGTCCTCCGGCATAGCCCGCGGCCCGGAGAACTTCTTGACGCGCGGGCCGGCTTCGCATAACTTTTCGAAAACTCCCAGCACGAGGCGGTTCGATTCCGCCTTTGTCGACCGGGCCCGTCGGGGCCCGTCCCCCTACCCGAAGCACTACCGTTACCCCTGATGCGAGGAAACATGAGCGAGCATATCCATTACGTCACCGACGGCAATTTCGAAGCCGAGGTGCTTCAGTCGCAGACCCCCGTGCTGGTCGACTACTGGGCCGAATGGTGCGGTCCGTGCAAGATGATCGCGCCGATCCTCGACGACGTCGCCAAGGAATACGCCGGCAAGCTGAAAGTGGCGAAGCTCAACATCGACGAAAACCAGGAGACGCCAGCCAAATTCGGCGTACGCGGCATTCCGACGCTGATGCTGTTCAAGGGCGGCAACGTCGAAGCCACCAAAGTCGGCGCGTTGTCGAAGTCCCAGCTCACCGCCTTCATTGACAGCAACCTCTGACCGGCGCTACAGTCCAGGTCGTTTCCGCGGCGCCTTTCGCGCCCCGTGCCGAAATTCCCGGCGCCGCGATTGCCTCTCTCCCAGATCCCTTCACCTGCTTCATCCAATAGCGCCTTGTTGCGCCCTCTCGCCATGCAATTATCGGAGCTGAAGTCCCTCCACGTAAGCGAACTGCTGGAAATGGCCATCGCGAATGAAATCGATGGTGCCAACCGGCTGCGCAAACAGGAACTCGTGTTCGCCCTGCTCAAGAACCGGGCGAAAAAGGGCGAACCGATTTATGGCGACGGAGCGCTCGAAGTCCTGCCCGACGGATTCGGATTCCTGCGTTCCCCGGACATTTCCTATCTTGCCGGAACCGACGACATCTATGTTTCCCCGTCGCAGATCCGGCGCTTCAACCTTCACACCGGCGACACGATCGAGGGCGAAATCCGCACGCCCAAAGACGGAGAGCGATATTTCGCGCTGGTCAAGCTGGACAAGATCAACGGCGAAGCTCCCGAGGCCTGCAAGCACAAGATCCTCTTCGAGAACCTCACGCCGCTGCACCCGAACGAATGCCTCAAGCTCGAACGGGACATCCGCGGGGAAGAAAACATTACGAGCCGGGTGATCGACATGATCGCGCCGATCGGCAAAGGCCAGCGCGGTCTGATCGTCTCCCCGCCGAAGAGCGGCAAGACCGTGATGCTGCAGCACATCGCGCACTCGATCGTCGCCAATCATCCCGACGTCGTCGTCATCGTGCTGCTCATCGACGAGCGCCCCGAGGAAGTGACCGAGATGCAGCGATCGGTCAAAGGTGAAGTGGTCGCTTCCACCTTCGATGAACCCGCGTCTCGCCACGTGCAGGTCGCCGAGATGGTGATCGAGAAGGCCAAGCGCCTGACCGAGCACAAGAAGGATGTCGTAATTCTGCTCGACTCGCTGACGCGCCTCGCACGCGCCTACAACACCGTCGTGCCCGCATCCGGCAAGGTGCTCACCGGCGGCGTCGACGCGAACGCGCTGCAAAAACCCAAGCGCTTCTTCGGCGCCGCCCGCAACATCGAGGAAGGCGGGTCGCTGACGATCATCGCGACTGCGCTGATCGACACCGGCAGCCGCATGGACGACGTGATCTACGAAGAGTTCAAGGGCACGGGCAACATGGAGTTGCACCTCGATCGCCGCATGGCCGAGAAGCGGGTTTACCCGGCGATCAACGTCAATCGGTCCGGCACGCGGCGCGAGGAACTCCTCCTCAAGCCCGACGTACTGCAGAAAGTGTGGATCCTGCGCAAATTGCTGTACGGCATGGACGACATCGACGCGATGGAATTCCTGCTCGACAAGATCAAGGCCACCAAGAGCAACGGCGAGTTCTTCGACGCAATGCGCCGCGGCTGAAACAGGATGCTCAAGCGATAACGCCACCCGCGGGTGGCGTTTTTTATCGGGTTGCGGGCGAGGAGGCTTTATAGCGGCCGCTACAGCCGGCCACCTTCCCGAAGCAGCTTACTTGTACTCGAAGAAGCCTTTGCCCGACTTGCGGCCGAGGTAGCCCGCTTCGACCATCTCGACGAGAAGCGGCGCGGGGCGATACTTCGGGTCCTTGAAACCTTCGAAGAGCACCTGCATCACCGCGAGTTCCACGTCGAGGCCGATCATGTCGCCCAGCGCGAGCGGGCCGATCGGATGGTTGCAGCCCAGCTTCATTGCCTCGTCGATCTCGGCCGCGCTCGCGAGGCCTTCGCCGAGGGCAAAAATCGCCTCGTTGATCATCGGGCACAGCAGCCGGTTGACGACGAAACCCGGGCTGTTGCGCACTTGCACCGACGTCTTGCCGACTGCGGCGGCAAGCGTCTCGACAGCCGCGTAAGTGGCGTCGGACGTCTGCAGGCCGCGAATGAGCTCCACCAGCGCCATCACCGGGACGGGATTGAAGAAATGCATGCCGATGATCCGGTCGGCGCGGCGCGTCGACGCAGCGAGCTTCGTGATCGAGATCGAAGACGTATTGCTCGCGATGATCGCCTCGGGTTTTGCAATGGCGTCGAGCTGTTCGAAGATTTTCAGCTTCAGCGCGAGGTTTTCAGTTGCCGCCTCGATGATGAGGTCGCAGTCGCTCATCGCGCCGAGCTCGGTCGATCCGCTCACCCGCGCAAGCGCCTCGGCCTTCTGCGCTTCGCTCATCTTGTCTTTCTTGACGAGCCGATCGAGGCTGCCGTTCAGGGTCGCCAGGCCGCGCTGCAACGCCGCTTCCGCGACGTCGCTCATCACGACGTCGAACCCTGCCACCGCGAACGCCTGGGTTATCCCGTTTCCCATCGTTCCGGCACCAACGATCCCGATTTTCTTCATATTCATTGTATGTCCCGCTCCTGTCGTTTAACGAACACATCGGCAATGCCATCGAGGATCCCGTACCGAAGCGTATCGAGAAAACTCTAGTGCAATTTACCTTGATGATGCCAGCGCCGCGAATGCCCGCCATCGCAGCCATCCGTCACTCACGGCGGCCCGTACCCAACTCTGGATGATCGCCTTCCAATGACACGCGCTTGACGGGCGAAAAAAAGGGAGCCCGAAGGCTCCCTTGTCTGTTGGCGGAGTGGACGGGACTCGAACCCGCGACCCCCGGCGTGACAGGCCGGTATTCTAACCAACTGAACTACCACTCCGCGCTGACCTGCTACCGGCAGTTTTGTGCCGATTTGCGCGCCGCCTGATGGCGACCCGCCTTGTTCTGGCGTCCCCACGGGGATTCGAACCCCGGTTACCGCCGTGAAAGGGCGATGTCCTAGGCCTCTAGACGATGGGGACATCGTCGCTTTCTTCGGTTGGTGGAGGTAAGCGGGATCGAACCGCTGACCTCTTGCATGCCATGCAAGCGCTCTCCCAGCTGAGCTATACCCCCACGACAGAGCGCGAGACTATAGCGCTTGAATGAACGCACTGCAAGCACAGCTTGTTCGCCGATCCGGATGAACATGTACCGGAACGACACACCAACACTGCTGCTATGAAACTGGCGGAGTGGACGGGACTCGAACCCGCGACCCCCGGCGTGACAGGCCGGTATTCTAACCAACTGAACTACCACTCCGCGCTGACCTGCTACCGGCAGTTTTCTGCCGATTTGCGCGCCGCCTGATGGCGGCCCGCCTTGTTCTGGCGTCCCCACGGGGATTCGAACCCCGGTTACCGCCGTGAAAGGGCGATGTCCTAGGCCTCTAGACGATGGGGACATCGTCGCTTTCTTCGGTTGGTGGAGGTAAGCGGGATCGAACCGCTGACCTCTTGCATGCCATGCAAGCGCTCTCCCAGCTGAGCTATACCCCCTGACCCGAAAGAGCGCGCATTATAGGGCCACCCAATGACACTGTAAACCCCGAATTGCGATTATCTTTGCATCTCACAAAACCTTGCCGGGATTCATCAAACCGCGTGGATCGAGGCTTTCCTTTACCGCCCGCATCAAGTCCAGCTCGACTTCAGATTTGTAGCGCCGGACCTCGACGCGCTTGAGCTGGCCGAGACCGTGCTCGGCGGATATCGAGCCCCCGAGCTGGTCGACGACATCGTGAACGAGGCGATTGACTTCCTCGGTTCTCGCGACGAAATGGGCGTTTTCCTGGGCGTCCGGCTTCGACAGGTTGTAGTGCAGGTTCCCGTCGCCAATATGGCCGAAGGCAACGATGCGCGCATCCGGCCATACGGCGAAGAGGGCGGCGTCTGCCCGTTCGAGAAACTCCGGAATCCTGCTTACCGGAACCGAGATGTCGTGCTTGATGCTGACACCTTCGAGCCGTTGCGCTTCCGAGACGTTTTCGCGCAATGCCCACAGGGTTTCGGCCTGCGCCAGGCTCGAGGCGACCGCCGCATCGAGCACGAGCCCCTCGTCCAGCGCTTCGGCGAGCGCCCGCTCGAGCATTGCCCCGAGCGGGGCATCGACGAAAGCGTCCGACAACTCCACGAGCACCGCCCATGCCCCCGGGTCGGCAAGCGGCGACCGCGCGCCGGGGAAGTGCTTCAACACCAGATCGAGCGCCGGGCGGCCGACGATTTCGAACGCCGTCACCCGGTCGCCCCCGGCGTTCCTCAGCCGGGCGAGAAGCGTCACGGCTGCCGCAGGGTCGGGTACCGCGACCCAGGCCGTCGCACGGCTGCGCATGCGCGGAAAGAGCTTGAGCGCCGCCGCGGTGACGATGCCGAGAGTGCCTTCCGCGCCGATGAACAGCTGCTTCAGGTCATAGCCGGTGTTGTCCTTGCGCAAGGTCCTCAGCCCGTCCCATACGCGGCCGTCAGGCAGGACGACTTCGACGCCGAGCACCAGGTCTCGCATGTTGCCGTAACGCAGCACCTGGACGCCGCCGGCGTTCGTCGATAAATTCCCGCCGATCTCGCAACTCCCCTCCGAAGCGAGCGACAGCGGGAAAAGCCGATCGACCGCTGCCGCTTCCTGCTGAACGGCGGCAAGGGTGCAGCCCGCTTCGGCGATCAACGCATTGTTGGCGGGATCGACGGCGCGGATGCGATTCATGCGTGACAGGTTGATGACCACCGTCTGCCCGTCCGGCAGTGGGGTCGCGCCACCGCACAGGCCGGTATTTCCGCCTTGCGGGACCATCGCGACGTCGGCCGCCGCACACGCGCGCATCACTGCCGCGACTTCGGCGGTCGCGGCGGGCTTGACGACCGCCAGCGCGGCTCCCGTGTAGCGCCCGCGCCAGTCGGTCAGGTGAGGCGCCATCGACGCGGGGTCGGTGAGCACATGCGGCGCCCCGACGACAGCCGCGAGCGTGCGTAGCAACTCGTTCATATCCGGCAACTCCCGTTCAGCGAGGCCCCAGGCAGTATCGCAACGTCGGCAGCATCCGTTCGACGGCCGCCTCTCCTTCGGCAATGGCCTCCGCAGCCCGATGAAAATCCATCGGCCCCAAGTGGCCCAGGCGCGGAGAGATCTGCACATCGGCCGGCTCGCCGGCAAGCCGGCTGCGCGCGATACGCACCTGCATGATGTTGATGCTGCTCGTGAGGACGGTCAGCAGCGAGGGCAGGTTGGCCTCACGCAACGGATTCTGACCGTTTCCCGGCTCACCGTTCCCGCCGCTGCCGAAAAAGCCCAGGCGTCCGAACAGGCGCTCCGTCCAGCCGATACCGGTTTCGGCCTCGGCCGGCGCCGGACGCCAGGATTTTCCGATCATGTCCGACCCCAGATCGACTGCGATCACGACATCGGCGCCCATCGCGCGGCACAGCGAAACCGGCACCGGGTTGACGAGGCCGCCGTCGACGAGCAGGCGGCCGTTGTGGATGACCGGCGTGAACAGCCCGGGAAGCGCGATCGAGGCACGCACGGCGGCCGAAACGCTTCCTTCCCGCAGCCAGATCTCCCGTCCGGTTTCCAGTTCGGTGGCGACGCACGCAAAGGAGCGCTGGAGTTCGGAAAAATCCCGATCGACGAACTTGCGCTCGAAAAACTGGATGAGCTTCTGTCCGCGGATCAGTCCGCCCCTCAGGCTGACGTCGAGCAGCGAAACGACATCCTGCCATTTCAGCGACTGCGCCCATTCGGTGAGCTTCGTGAGATCCCCCGCCGCCATCGCGGCGCCGACAAACGCGCCGATCGAACATCCGCAGATCACCTGCGGCTCGATTCCTTCGCGCGCCAGCGCTTGCAGGACGCCCAGGTGCGCCCAGCCTCGCGCCGCACCGCTCCCCAGCGCCAGACCGATGACCGGGCTGCTGCCGGGCGCGCACGGGAGCGCTGTTTCGTACATGACGCTAACAGGACATCACGGGAGCGGCGCGGCGTAAAGATCGTGCACGTCGCAGTCGGTGACGCGCACTTGGGCGAATTCGCCGGGAACGAGACCGTCGCCATCCGGGATGATGACGAGCCCGTCCACTTCGGGGGCATCACTGCCCGAGCGGGCAACCGCGCCTTCATCGTCGACTTCCTCGACGAGCACGGTGATGTCGCGCCCGATCCAGCGTTCGAGGCGCTGCGTCGAGATGTCTTCCTGGAACTCCATCAGGCGCATCCGCCGTTCCTCGCGAATCTCGTCGGGCACCGGATCGGCCAGCAGATTCGCGGCAGCACCTTCGACAGGCGAATAGGCGAAGGCACCGACGCGATCGAGCTGCGCCTCTTCGAGGAAACGGAGCAGCTGCTCGAAATCTTCATCGGTTTCACCGGGGAAGCCGGTGATGAAGGTCGAGCGGATCGTCAGGTCCGGGCAAATGCTGCGCCACTTGCGGATCCGTTCGAGGACGTTTTCGACATTCCCGGGACGCTTCATCGCCTTGAGGATGCGCGGACTGGCATGCTGGAAGGGCACATCCAGATACGGCAGGATCTTGCCCTCGGCCATCAGCGGAATCAGTTCATCGACGCTCGGATACGGATAGACGTAGTGCATCCGCACCCATACCCCGAGTTCGCCGAGCGCATTCGCCAGGTCGATCAGCCGAGTCTTGAGCGGACGGCCGTTCCAGAAGCCGGTACGATATTTCACGTCGACACCATACGCGCTGGTGTCCTGCGAGATCACGAGGAGTTCCTTCACTCCCGAATCGACGAGCGATTCGGCCTCGCGCATGACTTCATGGATCGGACGGCTGACGAGGTCGCCGCGCATCGACGGAATGATGCAGAAGCTGCAGCGGTGGTTGCAGCCCTCCGATATCTTGAGGTATGCGTAATGCGCGGGAGTCAGCCGGATTCCCTGGGGCGGGATGAGATCGGTAAACGGATCGTGCGGTTTCGGCAGATGCTGGTGTACGGCCTTCATCACCGCGTCGGTCGCGTGCGGGCCTGTCACCGCCAGCACCTGGGGGTGGGCCGCAAGGATGACGTCGTCCTTGGCTCCGAGGCACCCCGTGACGATCACCTTGCCGTTTTCGGCGAGCGCCTCACCGATGGCGTCGAGGGACTCCTCGACTGCGGCATCAATGAAGCCGCAGGTATTGACGACGACGAGGTCCGCGTCATCGTAGCTGCCGGAAAGGTCGTAGCCTTCTGCACGCAGGCGCGTCAGGATATGTTCGGAATCGACCGTGGCCTTGGGGCAACCGAGGGATACGAAGCCGACGCGCGGTACGCGCTGGGATTTGTGCTGGTTCATGCTCTCTGTCGAATCCCTGTGCGGCCCACGAATGGCCGCGGGCGGGTTCGCCTTATTTCTGGGCGGCGCGGCCGCCCTTCGCCGTGGGTTTTTCTGCCGGCGTCTCGGTTTCGGTGGCCGTTTTCGCAGCCGTCTCGTCCTTGCCCGCAGGAGCGTAGCTGGGGAACGGGAATCCGGTGAAGATGTTGCGGGTCTGGCTCTCGATCTGTTCCTGCATCTGGGAGAACATCTTCTTGCTCTGCTCGACGTAGGTGCCCATCACGCTTTGCAGCGCAGGGCCCTGGAAATTCAGGAACTGCGCCCACAGGTCCTGGCTGATCGGGCTGTTCTCGCCATAGATCGCCTGCGCCTGTTCCTGCAGCTTTCCCTGCATTTCGGTAAAGGCCTTGATGTTGTTCTCGAGGTACTTCCCCATCATTCCCTGCGTGGCGTTGCCGTAGAAGCGGATCATGTGGGCGAGAAGATCGCTGGTGAACATCGGCGCGCCGCCGGCTTCTTCTTCGAGGATGATCTGGAGCAGGATGCTGCGCGTCAGATCCTCGGTGGTTTTTGCATCGACCACCTGAAATTCTTCGCGGCTGAGCACCAGTTCCTTGACGTCGGCCAGCGTGATGTACGAACTGGTCCGGGTATCGTACAAACGGCGATTCGGATACTTCTTGATCAGGCGCCCTTGCTCGGCCATATTCGCTTTTCTCCTCGACGGCGGTCGATTCCGCTCTGTAAAAAAATTATACCGCGCTGCCGAAAGAAAAACCCCGCCATTCGGCGGGGTTCGCAATCATCCGCAGACTTCGGATGCTGCATCAGCACATGTGGAGGCCGCCGTTGATGTTGATCGTCGCCCCGGTAACGTAACCGGCCAGGTCGGAAGACAGGTAGGAGCACAGGGCGCCGATTTCTTCCGGCTTGCCCAGGCGCTTCATCGGGACGCTGTCGATGATGCCCTGGCGGATGTCTTCGCGGATCGCCATCACCATCTCGGTGCCGATGTAGCCCGGCGCGATCGCATTGACGGTCACGCCTTTCGTCGCAAGTTCCGCGGCAAGCGCTTTGGTGAACCCCAGCACGCCCGCCTTCGCGGTCGAGTAGTTCGCCTGGCCGGCCTGGCCCTTGACGCCGTTCACCGAAGAAATATTGATGATCCGCCCGTAGCCCCGCTCTGCCATCTTCGGCGAGATGTGGTGGGTGACGTTGAAGAGGCTGTTGAGATTGGTGTTGATGACCGCATCCCACTGCGCCTTTTCCATCTTCGGGAAGAACTTGTCGCGGGTGATGCCGGCGTTGTTCACCAGCACGTCGATCGCGCCGACGTCGGCCTCGATCTTCGCCACCATAGCTCGACAGGAGTCATAGTCGGACACGTCGCCTTCGGCAGCGATGAAATCGAAGCCGAGCTCCTTCTGCCGTCCCAGCCACTCATCCTTCTGCGGGAAGCCGGGGAGACAATTGGCCACGACCTTCATTCCGTCCTTTGCCAGCGCCTGGCAGATCGCGGTACCCAGACCGCCCATGGCGCCGGTGACGAGTGCGACTTTCTGATTCATTTGCAATCCTCTTGCTGCTATTGGGTGATGAGGAATCACAGGCAGTCGCGCCTTCGTCGGCTGCCCCGCTCTTCGGTTGGCTGACAGGCGGCACCCGGGAGGCGGGTACCACGAGCGGGAAGATTATAAGCACATTCGCTGCATGATGCTGCAATGCAATAAGTAAAAACGGCGTGCTCCTTGTGCCGGAACACGCCGTCAGCGAGCCTTGCGCGCGTGGCTCAGAACATGTGCTGGCCGCCGTTGATCGAGATATTGGCGCCCGTGACGAACGCCGCTTCCTCGGACGACAGGTAGGCCACCAGCCCCGCGATTTCTTCCGGCTTGCCCAGGCGCGCCACCGGAATCTGCGGCAGGATCTTGGTATCGAGAATCTCCTGCGGGATCGCCATCACCATCTTGGTGCCGATATAGCCCGGCGAGATCGTGTTGACGGTGACGCCGGAACGAGCCACTTCCAGTGCCAGCGCTTTCGTGAAGCCGTGCATCCCCGCCTTGGCCGCGGAGTAGTTGGTCTGGCCGAACGCGCCCTTCTGGCCATTCACCGACGACACGTTGATGACCCGCCCCCACTTGCGCTCGACCATTCCGTCCATGACCTGCTTGGTCATGTTGAACACGCTGTCGAGGTTGGTCGAGATCACCGCATCCCAGTCCGCCTTGGTCATCTTGCGGAACGTCATGTCGCGGGTGATGCCGGCGTTATTGACCAGCACGTCCACCGGGCCGACCTCCTTCGTCACGATTTCGACGCAGCTCCGCGCCGAATCGAAATCCGACACGTCGCAGGGAAAGGCACGGAAGCCGTAACCCATGTTGTTCATCGTCTGCAGCCATTCGCCGGCTTTCGCGTTACCCGGCGAATGTGTGGTCACCACCCGGTAGCCCAGCGCCGCGAGCTTGATGCACACCGCTTCGCCCAGGCCACCCATGCCTCCCGTTACCAGTGCAACTCTTGCCATCTTCTAACTCCTCTCCCGTTTCGTCTCTCGAAGGGTCTGTAACAATGCCCGGCAACGCCCCCCGTAACCGCTGCCGCGGGCTGATTCTTCTTGTCCGCTATCGCGTGTTCAGGCTTTTTCCTTGACGTATCGGCCCGGCGCCGGTTCGGTCGGCTTGTACGTCGCATTGCCGAGGCGCGCGCGCGCCGCCACCTGCTTGCCGCCGCGCAGCTTCAGCCACTCGATCCAGTGCAGCCACCAGCTGCCCTTGCGTTCGGCGGCACCCTCCAGCCATTCGTCGGGGTCGGCTGCGGTGGAAGGATTGACCCAGAAGCTGCGGCGATTCTTGGACGCGGGATTGATCGCTCCGGCGATATGCCCGCTCGCCCCGAGCACGAAAGTCGTCTCGCCTCCGAGCAGACCGCGCGACAGGTAGGCGCCTTTCCACGGCACGATGTGGTCCTCGCGAGTCGCGAGCAGGTAGGCCGGCACATCGACCCTGCCGAGATCGACCTTGACCCCGAGCACTTTGAGCTTGCCCGGCACGCGGAGGTTGTTTTCGAGGTACATGTTGCGCAAGTACCACGTCAGGAACGGTCCCGGCAGGTTCGTGCTGTCCGAGTTCCAGTACAGCAGGTCGAACGGCGGCGGCGTGCTGCCTTTCAGATAGTTGCCGACGACGTACTGCCAGATCAGGTCGTTGGCGCGCAGCGAGGAAAAGACGTTGGCGAGCTCCTGCCCCTTGAGCAGCCCGCCTTTGCCGATCGCCGCTTCGCGCGCCGCGACGCTCGCTTCGTCGACGAGGCAGGCGAGTTCCCCCGCATCGGCGAAATCGAGCAGCGTCGTCATCAAGGTGACGCTCTCGACCGGCTCCTCGCCGCGGCCGCGCGCGACCGCCAGCGCTGCCGACAGGATCGTGCCGCCGACGCAGAAGCCGAGCGCGTTGGGCTTTTTGACGCGCGTCACCGCGCGCACGACGTCGAGCGAGGTCAGCACGCCTTTGTCGACGTAATCGTCCCACGTGAAATGCCCGCCCTCCGGCCCGACGTTCTTCCACGACACGAGGAACACCGTGAAACCCTGCTCGACGGCGAAGCGCACGAGCGAATTTTCCGGCTGCAGATCCAGCACGTAATACTTGTTGATGCTCGGCGGAACGATCAGCAGCGGGACCTGCGCGACCTTGTCGGTGAGCGGCGCATACTGGATCAGTTGAACGAGCTCGTTCTCGTGGATGACCGCGCCCGGCGTGACGGCCAGATTGCGGCCGACTTCGAATGCCGCCTCGTCGGTCATCGAAATGCGCCCTTTTTCGAGATCCGCGATCAGGTTCTTCAGCCCTTTCGTGATGCTTTCACCCTTGGTCTCGACGGCCGTTTTGATGAATTCGGGATTGGTTGCCGCGAAGTTCGACGGCGCCAGCGCATCGATATACTGCCGCGTGAGGAACTGCACTCTCGACTTGGCCCGTCCGTCGGCCATCGGCAGCGCGTCGGACACCTCCTTGAGGAATTCGGAGTTCAACAGGTATGCCTGCCGGACGTAATCGAACACCGGACTCGATGCCCATTCCGGCGACGAAAACCGGCGGTCGCCAGGCGGCGGTTCGACGATCGGCGCCGCCTGCTCGCCGGGCTTGCGCTGCAGCAGCGTCGACCACAAGGCCGCGTGCCGCTCCGCGAACTGCTGTTGCATGCGGCCGAGTTCCTCCGCTTCGGGCAACGGAAGACGCTGCACCGTTGCGCCCGAGTTGTCCTGCATCGCAGCCTGCTGACGCCCCACGGCGTCGAAGAAGTTCTGCATCATGGCCTGGCCGAACTGCAGCATTCCCTGAACCGCTGCGTTCGCCTGCTTGTCTTCCGAATCAGACATCCGCCCCTCCTGAGGCAGGGGTCCGGGCTGCTTGCGGGCATGTCCCGGTGACCCTGGTGGTGTGCCGTCCTTCCACGCTGCTTGCCGGGCATGGGGCCGCGGGCACAAGCCGGGTAGAATCGGCAATCATGTACATTGTCGCCATCGCGTGGTCATACGTGGTTCTGCTTGCTGCCATTTCCGACACCACGGTGATTGGCGGCGTGCTCACTTTCATATTCTGGGGGGTCGGACCGCTAGCCCTTTTTCTCTGGCTGTTCGGGACGCCGGCACGGCGCCGCAACGCACGCAAGAGCCGCAGCGCCGAAGAAACACGCGCCGACGATGCCGACTCCACCCCCGATCAATAGTACCGATCATGCGTCCGGGCTAAGGTGCCAACCATACCATTGACACAAAGCGCCCCGTGATACCCTCCCTCCGGTAGGAAAAAAAACGATCCCGTTCGGCATAGGTGCAGATGCCCCCGCCGTACGTCCGCGACACCCCTAGCCGGGCCAGACGCAGGCGCGCGAGCAAAAACAGATCCGCCATCCACTTGCCGGCCCCGGCGGCGGGCCGAAAGGCGATCGCGGTGGCTGGATCGGCCGCGACGAATGCCTCGCGAACTTCCTCGCCAACTTCGAAAGCGGCTGGCCCGATCGCCGGCCCCAGCCATGCCATCACGGTCGCAGCCGGTACGCCCATGCGTGCCAGCGTCGCATCCAGCCCCCCTGCGGCAAGACCGCGCCATCCCGCATGGGCTGCTGCGACAACGCTGCCTTCGTCATTGCAGAAAAGCACCGGGAGACAATCGGCCGTCATCACCGCGCACACCGCGCCGGACCGCGTCGCGACCGACGCATCGGCGCGGGCCGGGGCGCCGATGCCGTCGGCGTCGGTAACCGCGATGCCATGCACCTGCTCGAGCCACGCCGGCTCGTCGGGCAGGCACTTCCGAAGCAGGGCCCGATTGCGTTGCACGTCCGCGACCGAATCCCCGACGTGCAGGGCGAGGTTCATGCTCGCGTACGGTCCCGTGCTGACCCCGCCGTTGCGCGTCGTCACGAGCCCGCGGACATGCGGCGGGGCCGGCCAGTCCGGCTCGATCCAGTCCGCCGTCACGACGCGGATTCCTCGCGCAGACTCGCGAGCAGCGCTTCGAAATCGTCCGGCAGCGGCGATTCCCAAGTCATCTCCGCGCCACTTGCCGGATGCAGCAGGCCGAGCCGGAAAGCGTGCAACGCCTGCCGCCCGAACGCGTCGAGCACCGGACTGCCGCTGCGGCGCAATCCATAGGTCGCGTCGCCGACGAGCGGATGGCCGATGTGCGCCATGTGGACGCGGATCTGGTGCGTGCGGCCGGTCTCGAGCTGGCACTCGACGAGCGTCGCGCGGGCAAAGCGCTCGCGCGGGCGATAGCGGGTCGCGGCGGATCGGCCCGGCTGCACGACCGCCATCCGCGTCCGCTGGGTCGGGTGGCGGCCGATCGGCGCATCGACGACGCCCGGCCCCGCGACGAAGCGGTGCACCAGCGCAAGGTAGTGCCGCCTGACGGTGCGCGCCTGCAGCTGGCGCACGAGGGCGGTCTGGCTTTCCAGCGTCTTCGCGACGACCAGCAGGCCGCTGGTGTCCTTGTCGAGCCGGTGGACGATCCCAGCCCGTGGCACGGCCGCCAGTTGCGGCGCGTGATGCAGCAGCGCGTTCAGGAGCGTGCCGCTCCAGTTTCCGCTGCCGGGATGGACCACCAGCCCGACCGGCTTGTCGATGACGAGGATTTCCTCGTCTTCGTGCACGACCACGAGCGGAATGTCTTCGGGCACTTCGGCAGCGGCTTCAGGGGGCGGAGCTGTATCGACCTCGAGCGACTCTCCGCCCCAGACCTTGAACTTGGCATCGGGCTGATCGCCGTCGAGACTCACCCGGCCGGACTTCAGCCACCCCTGCAGGCGGCTGCGCGAATGGGACGGAAACAGCCGCGCGAGCGCCTGATCGAGGCGCAACCCGGCGCACTCGGCCGGAATCGTCAATCGGTGGTGCAAAGGCGCCGCATCCTGTGGGCTATAATCGTCCGGTTCATTCACGCGAGTCTTTTTGATGGCCAGGGTCACCTTTCGAAGTTTAGCGGTTATCGCCGCGCTGCTGCTTGGTGGTTGCGGTTCGATGCCCGAACAGATCGACATGACGGCGGGCTGGAACGCGCAGCGTCTCTACTCCGAAGCCAAGACCTTCATGAACGAAGGGGCATACGAGCAGGCGATCAAGCTCTTCGAAAAGCTCGAAGCGCGCTATCCGTACGGGCGCTATGCGCAGCAGGCCCAGATCGAGGTCGCCTACGCCCAGTACAAATCGGGCGAACCGGCGCTGGCGATCGCCGCCGCGGACCGCTTCATCAAGCTGCATCCGAATCACCCGAATGCCGATTACGCCTACTATCTGAAAGGCCTCGCGACGTTCAACGAAGACCTCGGACTGCTCGCGGGACTGTCCAACCAGGATCTTTCCGAGCGCGACCCGAAAGGCGCGCAGGAGTCGTTCGACACGTTCGGCCAGCTCGTCAAGCGTTTCCCGGAAAGCCGCTATGCCGAAGACGCGAGCCAGCGGATGCAATACCTCGTCAATTCGCTCGCCGCCCACGAAGTCCATGTCGCGCGCTACTACTACCGCCGCGGCGCCTACGTCGCCGCGGTCAACCGCGCCAGGACGGCAATCGAGACGTACCCCCAGGCACCCGCTGCCGAAGAGGCGCTGTTCGTGCTGGTGAAAAGCTACGACACGCTCGGCATGACCGAGCTGCGCGACGACGCCGACCGCGTGATGCGCAAGAACTTCCCGAACAGCGTCTATTTCGCCGGCGGGCCGAAGGACACCCGGCCGTGGTGGCAGCTCTGGTAAGCGCCGCGGCAGCCGGGAGCCGCAGGCGGGGACAGGTTCGTTCCGCCGCCAATCGACCTTCCCCTCGTCAGCTCCGGCCGTACGTATCCTCGAAGCGCACGATGTCGTCTTCGCCCAGGTAACTGCCCGACTGCACCTCGATCATCTCCAGCAGCATCTTCCCCGGGTTTTCGAGGCGATGCATGACGCCCAGCGGAATGTAGGTCGACTGGTTCTCGGACAGCAGGAAAGTTTCGTCGCCGCGCGTGACTCTGGCGGTGCCGCGCACGACGATCCAGTGTTCCGCCCGATGATGGTGCATCTGCAGGCTCAGCGACGCCCCCGGCTTGACCTCGATGTGCTTGACCTGGAAACGGCCGCCGGTGTCGATCGAATCGTAACAGCCCCACGGCCGATGTATCTTGCGATGCGCCAGCGCCTGCGGGCGGCTGGCGGACTTGAGCCGCGCGACGATCTTCTTGACATCCTGCGTCTGGTCCTTGCGCGCGACCATCACCGCATCGGGCGTTTCGACGATCACCAGTCCCTCGACGCCGAGGCACACGACCATCCGGCTCGTCGCATGGACAAGGCTCCCGGTCGTGGCTTCGAACATCACGTCGCCGCGGCCGGAATTGCCGTCGTCGTCCTTGTCGGCGAGCGTCCACAGCGCATCCCACGCACCGACATCCGACCACCCGACCGACATCGGCACGACCTGCGGGGCAATGCCCAGTTCCGGCGTCGCCGCGAGCTTCTCCATGACTGCGTAGTCGATCGAATCCGATGGACAGGCCTGGAACGCCTCGCGGCCGACCCTGACGAAGTCGGCATCGAAGCCGGCCGTCCCGAGCGCCGCTTCGCATGCTGCCAGCATTTCCGGATTGAAATGCCGGAGCGCCTTCAGCCAGACACTGGCCTTGACCATGAACAGGCCGCTGTTCCACAGGTACGCGCCGCTCGCGACGTACTCGGCCGCAGTCTCGGCGTCAGGTTTCTCGACGAAGGACGCGACCGCATGAATGCCGGAGCCCGCTTCGTCACCGACGCGGATGTAGCCGTAGCCTGTTTCGGCGCGCTCCGGCACGATGCCGAACGTCACCATCGCGCCGGCCAGCGCCGCTTCGATGCCGATGTCGATCGCCCGGTGGAAAGCCTCACGGTCACGAATGACGTGATCGGCCGGCATCACGAGCAAGACCCCATCGTCGCTGTCGCGCCGTACCGTCAGCGCGGCAAGCGTCAGCGCCGGCGCAGTGTTGCGTCCGACGGGTTCGAGCAGGATGTGGTTCGTCGGGCAGCCTGCCGCCCGCATCTGCTCGGCCGTGATGAAGCGGTATTCCTCGTTGCACACGACGAGCGGCTGTTCGGCCACCGGCAGACGTCCGGAAAACCCTGCGAGGCGAAGCGCCGTCTGCTGCAGCATCGTGTCGTCGCCGATCAGCGCCAGCAGCTGTTTCGGATATTGTTCGCGGGACAGCGGCCACAGACGCGTGCCGGAGCCGCCGGACAGGATAACGGGGTGAAGTTTCATTGCGGGATCCATCGAGATGCGGTAGGGATCGGCGTGCGTGCACGCCGGAGTCGGGCAAGTGCCGCCCGGCTGCCGCGAGGATACGATAAAAACCCGTCTGCCATTTCGACCGACTGCAAGAGAGTGTGATCGCGGACACTGAAAAGGGCCCGTTCGCGCCGCTGCTCGACATCCCCCACAGTTCCGGCCCCGGCAGCGGTCACCGAGCGCAAGCGCATCGCGCGAGTTGCGGTCCCTAAAGCAGGGGATTCGCCCTCCAGCCGCTTCCGGCGCACCTGCCTCGCACTCACGAGTCATCGAAAAGGTTCTTCGCTAAACCGGCGTCGACTATCGTAATCTTCCTGTCCGTAGCTGCTTTCATTCATTCGTCGAACCGTGTCCCGGCTCTCGCGCCCCGGATGGGCCGTTACCGAGAACGTTCATTCCACTCTTTCATGGAGCCCGATCATGTCGAACTGGTATTCCGACAACGCCTTGTCGATCGGCAAGACGCCCCTGGTCAAACTGAACCGCGTCACCGACGGCGCCGCGGCGACCGTCCTCGCGAAAATCGAAGGCCGCAACCCGGCCTATTCGGTGAAGTGCCGTATCGGCGCCGCGATGATCTGGGACGCCGAACAACGCGGCCTGCTCGGTCCCGGCAAGGAAATCGTCGAGCCGACGAGCGGCAACACCGGCATTGCGCTGGCGTTCGTCGCCGCCGCGCGCGGCATCCCGATCACGCTGACGATGCCCGAGACGATGAGCGTCGAGCGACGCAAGCTCCTTGTCGCGTACGGCGCGAAGCTGGTGCTGACCGAAGGGGCCCAGGGCATGAACGGCGCGATCGCGAAAGCCGAGGAGATCGCCGCGTCCGACCCGGGTCGCTACGTGCTGCTGCAACAGTTCAACAACCCCGCGAATCCAGCGATCCATGCGTCGACGACAGGTCCGGAGATCTGGAACGACACCGACGGCAACGTCGATATCTTCATTTCCGGCGTCGGCACCGGCGGGACGATCACCGGCGTGTCGCGTTACTTCAAGGAGACGCGCGGCAAACCGATCGTCTCGGTCGCCGTCGAACCCGAAGCGAGCCCGGTGCTGACGCAGACGCGCGCCGGAGAACCGCTCAAGCCGGGGCCGCACAAGATCCAGGGACTCGGCGCCGGCTTCGTGCCGAAAGTGCTCGACCTGTCGCTGATCGATGCGGTCGAGACGGTCAGCAACGACGACGCGGTTCTCTACGCACGCCGGCTCGCACGCGAGGAAGGGATCCTCTCCGGCATCTCGTGCGGCGCCGCAGTGGCAGTGGCTGCCCGCGTCGCCCAGCGACCGGAGAACGCCGGCAAGACGATCGTCGTGGTGCTGCCGGACTCGGGCGAGCGCTACCTCAGTTCGATCCTGTTCGAAGGCCTTTTCGACGCTTCGGGCGTGGCAATCTGAACGACCCCTGCGCAGCCGCCCTCGCCCGGAACAGGGTGAGTGGCGGCGGTCGGCTGCCGCGGGACCACGCGATCACGCGCCGGCGCCGGGGCCGTCAGACGAGTCCCGCACGGGTCGCGCGAGCTTTCGGCGACCGACGATTCATAGCACAATGAACCTTCGAACAACCCCTCTCCGCAGCCCTCCATGAATCCTTTGCTCCGCGTACGCGCCGAAGGCCAGCAGGTCTGGCTCGACAATCTTTCCCGCACGCTTCTCAACAAAGGGCACCTCGCGCGGCTCGTCGCCGCCGACGGCCTCGCGGGCGTCACGACCAATCCGGCGATCTTCCACAAGGCGATCGCAGGCGGGCACTACTACGAAGAAGACCTCGCCCGCCTCAAGGGCGAAACGATCGACGCTGAAACCCGCTACGAGCGACTCGTGATCCCGGACGTGCAGCGCGCCTGCGACCTGCTGCGCCCGGTGTTCGACGACAGCTGCGGCAACGCCGGCTACGTGAGTCTCGAAGTGTCCCCGGCGCTCGCGCACGACGCGGCGCGCACCGTCGCTGCCGGGCTGCGGCTGAAGCACGCGGTCGGGCGTGACAACGTGCTGATCAAGGTGCCCGCGACCGCCGCCGGCCTCGAAGCGATCGAACAGCTCACCGGGCGCGGCGTGAGCGTGAACGTGACGCTGATGTTCTCGCTGGCGCATGTCGACGCGGTCGCCGAAGCTTATTTGCGCGGCCTCGCTGCCTGGCAGCAGGCGGGAGGCGACGTCGGACGCGTGATGTCGGTCGCGAGCCTGTTCCTGAGCCGCGTGGACACGCTGCTCGACCGGCAGCTCGACGAGATCGGCAGCGACGCGGCGCTTGCGCTGCGCGGAAAATCCGCCGTCGCGATGGCGAAGCTCGCGTATCGGCGTTATCGCGAGCGCTTCCACGGTGCCGCGTTCGCTACCCTGCGCAACGCGGGCGCGCGGCCGCAGTTCATGCTTTGGGCGAGCACCGGGACGAAGAATCCCGCGTACAGCGACCTCCTGTACGTCGAACCGCTGATCGGGCCGGAGACGGTCAATACGCTCCCCGACGCGACGCTCGCAGCGCTGCGCGACCACGGCACGGTCGCGCGCACGCTCGACCGGGATGTCGAGGCAGCGGAAGTGCAGCTCGCTGCACTGGAAAGGCTCGGCATCGACATGACGGCGGTGGGAAAGCGTCTGCAGGACGAAGGACTGCGCCAGTTCGAAGAAGCTTTTGCCGAACTTCTCGAGCTCACTGCCTGAGCTTCGGGCGTGGGCCGTTCGTCCCGCAGTGCGGCTGCACCGCTTGCGGTACTTCGCCGAGCGCCCGCAGCCGCTCGCATTGCAGCTGGAGCAATTCCAGCCGCTTCGTCATCATCGCGCCCAGCACGCGAGTGGCCAGCAGCGGGCTGCCGGCGCTCGCCCGAATGCAGTCGATCCTGCGCTGCAGCTCGCGTAGCCGGCCGCGTTCGGCCGGCGGATGGGCCGCGATGAACTGTTCGATGGCTTCGGAGCGCGCGCGAAAGAACGCCTCCGGATCCCGCTTCGCGAGACTGCTCCAGTACCCGAAATCGAAGCCGGCCATGACGCCCCTCCCCGCGGCACGGCGACGGCCATGCGTGTTTCATCCTAGGCAGCAGCAGGAGGCGACGCAAGCCCAGCGGCGACCGGCCTGCACGTGCAGCCGCGGGGGGCGACCAGCGGGCCCGGCTCAGGCCGCGGCGGCGTGCTCCGGGCTCAGCGCCAGACGGGCCATGCCGCGGAAATCCCCGGAACCGCCGAGCAGTTCCTTCATGTCGAGGATCAGCACGATCTGGCCGTTCGAAAGCGTCGTCACGCCGGCGACGCCTTTCGGCCTGAAATCGTCGAGCGACTTGATGACAGCGTCTTCGCGGCCGGCGAAGCTGTCGATCGCGAGGATGAACGACAGTTCCGCGGCCTGCATGAGCACGCCGTAACCGGGCGGGCGCTCGAGCGGCCAGCCCAGCATGCCGGCCAACGGCAGGATCGGCAGCACTTCGCCGCGCACCACCATCGTCGCGCGCCCGCCCACTTCCTGGACTTCGCGCATGTCGATCGGCAGGATTTCCCGGACCATCGACAACGGCACCGCGAACGGCTGCTCGCCCAGCCGCACCAGCAGGACCGGCAGGATCGCCAGCGTCAGCGGCAGACTGATGACGAAAGTGGTGCCTTTGCCGAGTTGCGACTTGATCTCGATGCTGCCGTTGAGCTTCTGGATGTTCGTCCGCACGACGTCCATCCCGACTCCGCGGCCCGAAACGTCCGACACCTGCGACGCCATCGAGAACCCGGGCAGAAACACCAGGTTGAAACTCTGGCGCTCGTCCATCGCGTTCGATTCCTCATCGGTGATGAGACCTTTCTCCAGCGCCTTCGCGCGCAGTCGCTCGGGGCTCATGCCGCGCCCGTCGTCGGCGACGAGCAGGATGATGTGATCGCCTTCCTGGCGCGCCTCGAGACGCACGACCGACTTTTCCGGCTTGCCGTTCGCGATGCGTTCGGCCCGATCCTCGACGCCATGGTCGACGGCGTTGCGGATCAGATGGATGATCGGATCGGCCAGATCCTCGATCATCGTCTTGTCGATTTCGGTTTCCTCGCCGTCGAGCACCAGTTCGACGTCCTTGCCGAGGTTCCGTGCAAGGTCGCGCGCGATCCGCGGGTATTTCTGGAACAGCCGGCCGACCGGCTGCATGCGGGTTTTCATCACCGCGTTCTGCAGGTCCGAAACGAGGAGATCGAGCTGGCTGACTGCGAGATCGAGCGAATGCAGCGTCTCGGTATCGTTGCGCCCGCTCAGGATGTCGCTGCGCAGCGCGTTGAGCCTGTTCTTCGTCAGACCGATCTCGCCCGACAGGTTCAGCACTTGGTCGAGCCGCGTCGTGTCGACGCGAATCGAGTTGTCGCGCTGCCTCTCGATGTCGCGGCGCCCGCCCGGCGCTGCAGCAGCGTCGGGCCTGTCGTTCCCGCGCCGGCCGATCGCGGCGTGGATGACTTCCTCCGGCGGCCGGGCCGGCTGCGCGGCAACATTCACCGCGGGTTCGACCGTTGCGGACGTGCGGGCCGGCGAACCGGTGAGCGCGCCGTGCAGCGCTTCCCAGTCCGGCTCCCCGCGCTGCGCGCCGTCGGCACGCCCCGCCGGCACTGACTCGACGGGAGGCTGCGGCATCGCCGAGAGTTCTCCTGCGATCGCGTGCTTCAAGCGCGCAATCAGCGCCGGTTCCGCCGCAGCGGGCCGGGTGCTATGTTCGAGCTGCGAAAACATCGTCCGCACGGTTCCCGTGGCTTCGAGGATCACGTCCATGACTTCGGGCGTGACCTGCACTGCGCCGGTGCGAAGATTGTCGAACAGGTTCTCGGTCAGGTGGCACAGCGTCACCAGTTCGGCAGCATTGAGGAAACCCGCTCCGCCCTTGATCGTGTGGAAGCCGCGGAATATCTCGTTCAGCAAGCTGCGGTCGTCAGGAGCCCGCTCCAGGTCGACGAGCTTGTTATCGACGCCGGACAGCAGGTCCCCGGCCTCGATCAGGAAATCCTGCAGGAGATCTTCCATTCCCGCGAAGTCACTCATGACGTTCTCGCATTATCGTTGCAGACTGCCGGGACGAAAGCCGCGGCGCGGCCTGTCGCCGTATCAAACGGCGGGTGCCCGCCGTCCCCTTTGGTGTTCAGAAGCCGAGGCTGTCGAGCAAGTCGTCGACCTGCTCCTGGGTCGTCACGATGTCGTCACGCCCCGCGGAACTGATCACCGGGCCGTTGAGGAGATTGCCGTGCCGGTCGCCCCGCATCTGCGGCGGCGTCACCTCGAGCAACACCTGGAGCAGTTCGGTTTCGAGTTTCTGTGCAAGATCGACGACCTTCTTGATGACCTGCCCGGTCAGGTCCTGGAAATCCTGGGCCATCATGATTTCCATCAGCTGCTCGTTCGTCGCCCGGCTGCTCCTGATGACTTCGCCGAGAAAATCCCGCGTGCTGCCCGACAGCGCCTTGAACTCGTCGACCGACAGTTCGTTCGCGAACAGTCGATCCCACTGCGCCTCGAGGGTTCGCGCATCGGCATGCATTCTGTTCTGTATCGGCTGGGCGATGTCGGTCGCGTTCAGCACCCGGCTTGCCGCCTGTTCGGTCATCTGCGCGATATAGCTGAGCCGCTCGCGGGCATCCGGAATCGCTTGCACCGCATCCTGGAGCAGGCCGTCCGAACCGAGCCCGCGCAGCGTGTTGTGCACCTGGCGCGTCATCTGGCCGATCCGCGTGAACACCGCATCGCAGCTGTGTTCGGGGAGTGCCGGCGGCGGGTCGATTTTTTCCGGGGCCGGCGCGCAGCTCGCAGCAGCCTCGAACTGCGCGGCGACCGCATCGAACAGGGACTGCAGTTCGTCGTCGTCGCCGCTCGATCCACCGGCCTCGGCAACGACCTTGAACTCCGATTTCGCGGGACCGGAAGCGATGCTGTCGAACAAGGCTTGCAGATCGTCAGAATCACCGCTCTCGTCGAGCTTCAGCTTTTTCGCCATTATCGGATTCCCTATTCGTTCAGCCGGCGCCATTCAGGCGACCGCTTTCTTGCCAATTTTTTCGAAGATCTTCTCGAGCTTTTCGGCCATCGTCGCCGCGGTGAACGGTTTGACGATGTAGCCGCTCGCGCCCGCCTGTGCCGCGGCGATGATGTTTTCCTTTTTCGCTTCGGCAGTGACCATCAGCACCGGCAGGTGCCGCAGCTGAGGTGTCTGACGGATCGTCTGCAGCAGCGTCAGGCCGTCCATGTTGGGCATGTTCCAGTCGGTGACGACGAAGTCGAACGACGAACTGTTGAGCTTCTGCAGCGCGACTGCACCGTCCTCGGCCTCGTCCACGTTCGTGAAGCCGAGTTCCTTGAGGAGGTTGCGCACGATGCGACGCATGGTCGAAAAATCGTCGACGACGAGAAATTTCATCTTGGGGTCGGACATCCTGTTCTCCGTATTCGTCTCGCAGCCGGCCCGACCTAGCGCCCCTTCGACAACAGCGGGCGCAGCGTATCGGCCAGCGCGTCAGCGTCGAATTTTGCCACGTATGCATCGACGCCTACCTGTTTTCCCATAGCACGGTTCGCTTCCGACGACAACGACGAGTGCATGACGACGGGGATGCCGTTGAAGCGCGGATCGGCCTTGATGTTGCGCGTCAGCACGTAGCCGTCCATCTGCGGCATTTCGGCATCGACCAGTATCAGGTCGAGCTCTTCCCCGACCTGGCGCCCGCACTGCTGCGCGTGCCCCGCGATGCCCTGCAGCCGTGTCCAGGCCTCGAGCCCATTGACCGCATGCTTGTGCTTGACGCCGAGCTTGTCGAGTACCTCGGCGATCTTGCGCCGCGCGACACCCGAGTCGTCGACGAAGAAAATGTCGTATTCGTGGCCGCCGGCGATCGGCGCGATGTTCCCGACCACGGCGTCGCCGAACGTCGTCGCGAGCACCGTCTCGACGTCGACGATCGAAACGAGCTTGCCATCGGGCAACTCGGTGATCGCGGTGATGTAGCTTTGCACATTGCTCGAAATGTTGTCCGGGGCGCGGACCTTGTCCCATTCGACGCGAATGATGCGATCCACGCTGTCGACGAGGAATCCGAGCGTGCGCTTGCTGTATTCGGTCACCATCATCGATCCGCCGAGCGGCGCGCCGGGCCGGGCAAGGCCGAGGATCTTCGCCAGCGACAGGACCGGGATCACGTTGCCGCGCAGCGAGATCAGCCCTTCGACGCCAACCGGCATGTTCGGCGTGCGCGTGATGAACGGCGCGGTGCAGACTTCGCGCACCTTGAACACGTTGATGCCGAAAGTTTCGCCGGTTCCGAGCGAAAACAGCAGAATTTCCATGCGATTCGAACCGGCGAGGCTGGTGCGCCCATCGACGACGTTCAGCAGGCCGCTCTCGTCGCGATTGAAGCTCGACATATCGGTGCTCCCTCTCAGCATGCCGGGGACGAGGCGCCGGTCTCGATCAGCAGGCGGCGCAGGGTCTGCGCGAGACGACGGGGTTCGAATTTGGCGACGTATTCATCCACCCCAACGGACTTCCCGAGTTGCTGGTTGGACATCCCGGACAACGACGAATGCATGAGAACCGGGACCCCCTCGAAGCGCGAATCGGATTTGATCATCTTCGTCAGGATGTAGCCGTCCATTTCGGGCATTTCGACATCGGTGAGCACGAGACCGACCAGTTCCCTGACCTTGCGTCCCGTCGCTTCGGCATGCATCGCGATTTTCTGGAGTTCCTGCCACGCCGCCCGGCCGTTGATCGATCCGACATAGGGCACGCCGAGCGCTTCGAGCGTGCGTTCGATCTGCTTGCGCGCGACCGACGAGTCGTCGGCGAAATAGACTGTCTGCGCCACGTCGTCGAGCGGTTCGATCCCGCGGAACAACAACGGATCGTCCTGGGTCGTCGTTTCCGACAGCACTTTCTCGACATCGAGCATCATCACGAGCCGCTCGCCGGGCAGCTCGGTCACGGCAGTCACCAGGCCGCCGAGGTTCGCGGTCAGCATGTCCGGCGGAACTCTCATCTGCGCCCAGTCGAGCCGCAGGATCGTGTCGACGGCCTCGACGAGGAAACCCTGGGTGTGGCCGTTGTATTCGGTCACGATCATGATGTCGCGCCGCGCCTCGGCGCCTATGCCGGCGTAGCGGGCGAGATCGACGACGGGCACCAGCACGCCGCGCAGGCTCACCATCCCTTCGACCGACGCCGGCATCTCGGGCGCGGCGGTGATGACCGGCGTGCGCATGACTTCCCGCACCTTGAACACGTTGATGCCGAAAGTCTCCCGGCGGCCGGTGCGCGCGTCGGCGCCGAGCGTGAACAGCAGGATCTCCAGCTTGTTCGTGCCGGCGAGCCGTGTGCGCGCTTCGATATTCCTGAATAGTTCGGACATTTGGCTCTCCGCAAGATGCGGGTAGATGTTCCGGCAACGCGTTCTTGCCGCAGGGTTGGAAGGGATAACGTCAGCGGCAGGCGATTCTTGAGGGCTGACGGGCGGGGTTTATTACTGCGCCGCGCTCAGCGGCGCGATGTCGCCCGGACGGCTCCGGCAATCCCGCCATACCCGCGCGCCGCGCGTGCCGGCCGCAGCCCGGCGCCAGTCGACGACGACCGCGCGCGCGGGCGCTCACCCCGGCCGAGCTCCCGCGACCAGCCCGGCACGCTGCAGGACGTGCAGCGCGATGGCCTCGAGCGGGACGATTTCGCGTGCCGCGCCAATGCTCGCTGCCTCCCGCGGCATGCCGTACACGACACACGAATCGTGATCCTGCGCGATCGTCCACGCCCCGGCGCGGCGCATCTGCAGCAAGCCCTGCGCGCCATCCTTGCCCATCCCGGTGAGTAGCACTCCGATCGCCGCGGTGCCGACTTCCGCCGCTGCCGAGCGGAACAGCACGTCGACCGAAGGGCGGTGGCGATTGACGGCTTCGCTGCGCGACAGCACGCACTGGAAGCTGCCGGCGACACGCCGGATAGCGAGATGGGAATGGCCCGGCGACAGGTACACGTTTCCTGCCAGCACCGGCTCGCCGTCCTCGGCCTCCTTCACGGTCGGCGCGCACAGCCCGTCGAGCCGGCGGGCGAATGAAGGGGTGAAGGCTTCCGGCATGTGCTGCACGATCAGGATCGGCGGCGAATGTTCGGGCAGCCCGACGAGAATCTTCTTGATCGCTTCGGTGCCTCCCGTCGAGGCGCCGATGAAGACGATGCGCGCCGCCGGACCGCGCAGCGCCGCGCCGGCTTCAGGCGGGACCTGCATCGACGCACCGATAGACCGTACGGCCCATCGGGCGGAAGAGATCGACGGCGTGCAGGAAACTCTCCGAGTGGCCGGCGAAGAGCGCTCCATCCTTGCGCAGCAAAGGCACGAAGCGCTTGAGGATCGCGTACTGCGTCGGCTTGTCGAAATAGATCATGACGTTGCGGCAAAAAATCGCGTCGAGCGGCCCGTGCACGAGCCAGTTCGGTTCGAGCAGGTTGATGCGGCGGAAGCTCAGCAGCCGCTGCAACTCCGGTCTCACCTGCAGCTCCCCCGACAGCCCGTCGGCCGGCCGGACGAAGTAGCGCCGCAACCGCTCCGCCGACAGTCGTTCGAGGCGATCCTGTCGATACCGCCCGCGCTGCGCGTGCACGAGCACGCTGGTGTCGATGTCGCTCGCAAGGACCTGCACCGGAGGGGTCAGCGTGTCGAACGTCTCGCAGGCGGTGATCGCGAGCGAATACGGCTCCTCGCCGGTCGAAGCGGCGTTGCACCAGATCCTGATCGGGCGCTTTTCCGCGATGCGCTGCAGCCGCTGGGCAAGCAGCTCGAAATGGTGGGGCTCGCGGAAAAACGACGTGAGGTTCGTCGTCAGCGAATTGACGAAGACCTCCCACTCCGCGCGATCGCGCTCGAGCCGGACAAGGTAGTCGGCGAAAGTCCGGTCGCCGCACGCGCGCAGACGCCGGGCGAGGCGGCTGTACACCATGTCCTGCTTTGCCGGTGACAGCGCGATGCCGGCGTGGCGGTGGATCAGTCCCCGGATGCGGTCGAAATCCGTCTTCGTGAACAGGAATTCGCGATCACGCATGCCGACGTCGATGGGCTCAGCGTTGCAGGGCGGCACGCGCACCTCCGGCCGGCATCGCGGAGGTCGCCCCGATATCGCGCCGCAGCTTCTCGTCGTCTGGCGGCGTCGTCGCGCCGACGTCGAGCGAACCGCGCTGCGCCCGCACCGCCTCTTCGGTCTTCCGGTTCATGACGACGATGCTGATGCGACGGTTGGCGGGATCGAACAGAGCGTCTTCCTTCAACGGCACCGTCTCGGCAAGGCCGACGACCCGGATCACCTTCCCCGGCTCCAGCCCGCCGGCGATCAGTTCCCGGCGCGACGCGTTGGCTCGATTGCTCGACAGCTCCCAGTTCGAGAAACCACGCTCGCCGCCGGCGTATTTCGCGGCGTCGGTATGGCCGGACAGGCTGAGCCGGTTCTGCACGTCATTGAGCGCCCGCCCGATCGCCCGCAACAGGTCACGGGTGTAAGGCTGCAGCGCATCGCTCGCAGTGTCGAACATCGGCCGGTTCTGCTCGTCGACGAGCTGGATGCGCAGCCCTTCGGACGTGATGTCCATCAGGATCTGGTTGCGAAAGCTGCGTAGTTTCGGGTCGGCCTCGACGATTGCCTCGATGCGGCCTTTCAGGTCGATCAGCCGCGCCCGCTCGCGCATCGCTTCCGCCCCTTCGTTATCGCCTTCCAGCCGCTGGATCTCGCGCCCCTTCGCCGCATCGAGGTTGATCGAGCGGCGCTCATTGACGTCGCCGCGCTTGCGTTGGCCGAGCGAACGGGACAGGTCTTCGCCGCCGCCCTTGATGACGCTCGAGCTGTCGCCCGATCCGCTGCCGCCCTGCATCGCGATTTTCAGCGGATTCTGGAAATGGTCGGCGATCCCCTCGAGGTCGCCCTGCGCGGTCGAGCCGAGGAGCCACATCAGCAGGAAGAAAGCCATCATCGCGGTGACGAAGTCCGCGTACGCGATTTTCCATGCGCCGCCGTGCGCGCCCGCCGCGACCTTGGTGACGCGCTTGACGACGATCGGCTGCTGGGTGTCGTCGCTCACGGCCGGGCGCCTCCACGTCGTGCAGAAGCCGGGCGAGAGGCGAGGCGCGGCAGGCACGTCATCGCAGCGGTCAGCCCTTGCGGTTCTTGATGTCCTGCTCGAGCTCGGCGAAGCCCGGACGCTCCGTCGAATGCAGCACCTTGCGCCCGAACTCGATCGCCACCTGTGGCGCGTAGCCGTTCATGCTCGCCAGCAGCACCACCTTGATGCACTCGAAGACTTTCCCGCCCTCTTCGACGCGCTGTTCCAGCTGGCTCGCGATGGGCTGGACGAAGCCGTAGGAAATGAGGATGCCGAGGAACGTGCCGACCAGCGCGCCGCCGATCATCTTGCCCAGCACTGCCGGCGGCTGTCCGACCGAACCCATGACATTCACCACGCCCATCACGGCGACGACGATACCGAACGCAGGGAGTGCATCGCCGACCTTCGCCACGACATGCGGTGCCGTGTGCGTTTCCTGGTGGTGGGTGGCGATTTCCTTGTCCATCAGGCTTTCGAGCTCGAATGCGTTGAGGTTTCCGCCGACCATCATGCGCAGATAATCGGTGAGGAACTCGATCGCGTGACGGTCCGCCATCACGCTCGGATACTTCGTGAAGATCGGGCTCGATTCGGCATTGTCGACGTCGTTCTCGATCGACATCAGCCCTTCCTTGCGCACTTTCGCGAGCACCTCGTACAACAGACCCAGCAGGTCCATGTACATCGCCTTGTTGTACGGCGACCCCTTCACGATCCCCGGCAGCGCCGCCAGCGTCGCCTTCAGCGCCTTGCTGCCGTTGCCGGCGACGAAACCGCCGATCATCAGGCCGACGATCGCGAGGTATTCGAGCGGCACCCACAGGGCCATGAGGCTGCCGTGAAACGAGTAGGTCCCGATCGACGCGAGAAGGATGATCACATAGCCAACGATCAGAAACACCGCGAAACCTCTGTCGATTCATGTACGAAAGCGCCCCCGCGCTTCGCAGAAATACTGGCCACTGTAACGACTCCGGCGCGCCGGACTTGAGCTCCGACAAACGAAAAGGCCGCCTGCGGGCGCGGCGGCCTCACGCACGGCGATCCCGTGTTCAGTTCGTTTCGGCGAGCGCCGCCTTGGCGGCCCGCTTCGTCTTTCCGGCGCGCGAAGGCATGTTGCACAGGCCGCAGACGAAGTCGTGGGTCGGATCATAAGCGTGCGCGACGAAGCGCCCGCTGCAGCTCGTGCAGGGGGCGAGCTGCAGCAGGTCGGCGTCGAAGAACCGCACCAGCGTCCAGGCGCGCGTCAGGCTGAGCACCGGCTCCATCGCTTCGGCCTCGACGTGATCGAGGTACAGGTGGTAGGCCTTGATGATCGGATCGAGTCCGCCGAGGCCGATCTTGTCCTGGAAGAAGCTGAAGAAGGCCATGAACAGCGACGCGTGCATGTTCGGCTGCCAGGTCATGAACCAGTCGGTCGAGAACGGCAGCATCCCCTTCGGCGGCGACATGCCGCGCACTTCCTTGTAGATCTTCAGAAGGCGCTCGCGGCTCAGCTTCGTCTCGGCTTCCAGCATCTGCATGCGGGCGCCGAGACGGACCATCTCCGCTGCGCGCTGGATGTCTTCGGCTTCGCCGATGATGCTCTTGTTCTTCACTCTGCTCTCCTGCGGCCGGGTTATCCGGCCAGGTCCTGCACGGGCTTGCCGGCAGCGATGATCGCGGCATGCAGGCTCGAAGTCGCCGCATCGCGGCCATTGCCGGCGATCAGGCCCGCGAGCAACGCATCGTCGAAGCGGAAACCCGGCAGCACCATCTGGCTGCTCGCCATCTTCACCAGCCTGGCCGTGGACAATCCCTCGATGAGCTCGGCGACGCCATGCCCGATGCCGAGGCGGAGCATCGCGGTTTCCCGGTCGGCGCGCAGCATCTGTTGCGCGAGCATCATGTAAGCGAGGTTGAGTTCCTGGATCTCGGACTGGAAATCTTGGCGTTTCATCGCTTGGCCGTTACCGTGGATAGGGTAGCCGAAATTAGAATCAATTGTTAGCAATTGCAAGCAAGATCCCCGAGCGGAGCGGCAGGATTCCACACTTCACGAGCAATCTGTTGTATTGACGCCACCTCTGTGCGACCTGCACTCCCGCATGCCCGACGAATGGGTTTTGCGCAGGCGGAAAAGTCCTTTTGCGCCCCCCGTCGAGGCGCCGGCGTTCCGGGCTAGAATCGAGCGACCCCAAGCCTTCAGCGACTGCCATGAAGTTCTGCTCGAACTGCGGCGCGACCGTCGAGTTGCGCATTCCTCCCGGAGATTCGCTGCCGCGCCATATGTGCGCGGCCTGCGGCAGCATTCATTACGTGAATCCGAAGATCGTCGTCGGCGCGATCCCGGAATGGGAAGACCGCATCCTGCTGTGCCGGCGGGCGATCGAACCGCGGCACGGCTTCTGGACGCTGCCGGCCGGGTTCATGGAAAACGCCGAGACGACGGCGCAGGCCGCTGCGCGCGAGACGCTCGAGGAAGCCTGCGCGCGCATCGAGGTCGGCGAAATGTTCACGCTGATCAACGTCCCGCACATCAGCCAGGTCCACATCGTCTATCGTGCGCGCCTGGTCGACCTCGACTTCGCACCGGGCGAGGAATCGCTCGAGGTCGGACTGTTTGCGGAACATGAAATCCCGTGGGACGAGATCGCCTTCCGGACGATCGCGCTGACCTTGCGGCATTATTTCGACGACCGGCGTCGCGGCACTTTCCGGTTCCGCACCAGCGATCTCGCGCTGCCCCGCCGGACCCTCCTGCCTGAACCACTGCGGCCGCCCCCGATCGAATGACAATGAGGCCGGCCGATGTTGGCGGTCCGCATCACCGGTCCGGCAGGACCGTGCCGGCGCCGCCCGCGCCGACAGAATCGAAGCGCAGGAGGTATCGTGCCGACAGCGGCTCATGACAAAGTAATCGAATCCGAACGACGACCGGCCCGGTCGCGCGCGGGGCCTGCTGTCGTACAGCACCCCTGGATCCTCACGCTCGACAGCCGCGGCCTGCCGCACCGCTGGATCAGCTGGCAGGCGGCGTGCCACTACTATGCCCTCGACATGGTCGCGTGGGTCGTCGGAAACCGGCAGTTCCGTTTCGTCGGGGGAATCTGTCGCGCCACCGGGCTGCGTTCCGAAATCACCGCGAACAGCATCATCGCGATCAAGGGGCGCAACTTCCGTCCGGAAAGCCACAGCCGGGTTCCGCCGCTGAACAACCGCGAACTGTTTCACCGCGACCGGCACATCTGCGCCTATTGCGGCGACCGTTACTCCGGCCACATCCTGACGCGCGAGCACATCGTCCCGGTTTCGCAGGGCGGGCGCGACGTGTGGATGAACGTCGTGACCTCGTGCCGGCCCTGCAACCAGCGCAAGAGCGGGCGCACCCCGGAACAGGCGCGGATGCCGTTGTTGTACGCGCCGTACGTGCCGAACAAGGCCGAATACCTGATCCTGTGCAACCGCAACATTCTCGCCGACCAGATGGATTTCCTCGCCCGCCACCTGCCGCACCAGAGCCGGCTGCACGTTCCCTGACAGTGAGCGCACCTTTCCAGCATCTCCCCGCCGGCTTCCTCGAGGCGGCGCGTTCTTGCCTGTCGGACCGCGCTGACGGAGGCGGGCAATGAGCGGCTTGCGGGCGATCCGCGGCGAGATCGTGCACTTTCTCGGCGACCCGGCGGACCTCGGCGCCGACGCGCTGGCGCACTTTGCGGACGGCTTGCTGATCGTGCGCGACGGCCTCGTCGCCGAACTCGGCCCCGCCGCCGAGCTGCTGCCGCGGCTGCCGGCCGGCACGACGATCGACGACTACCGCGGCAAGCTGGTCCTGCCCGGCTTCATTGACACGCACATCCATTACGCGCAGACCGACATCGTCGCCAGCTACGGCGAACAGGTGCTCGCGTGGCTCGAGAAATACACTTACCCGACCGAACGCCGTTTCGCCGATCCGGCGCACGCGGCAGCGGTCGCGGAGTTCTTCTGCGACGAACTGTTGCGCAACGGCACGACGACCGCGATGGCGTTTGCGACGGTGCATCCGGCGTCCGTCAACGCGCTGTTCGCCGCGGCGCGCAAACGGCACATGCGGATGATCGCCGGCAAAGTGCTGATGGACCGCAACTGCCCGGACTTCCTGCGCGACGCCGCGGACCGCGGCGCTGCGGAATCGAAAGCGCTGATCGAGCGCTGGCACGGCCGCGACCGCCTGTTGTACGCGGTGACGCCGCGCTTCGCCCCGACTTCGACGCCGGCGCAGATGGCGCTCGCCGGGCGGCTTTTCGCCGACCATCCCGGCATCTATCTGCAGTCCCACCTCGCCGAGAACGAGCACGAAGTGGCGTGGGTCGCGAAGCTCTACCCCGAAGCGCGAAGCTACCTCGATGTCTATGAACGGCACGGCCAGCTCGGCGCGCGCAGCGTGTTCGCGCACTGCGTGTGGATCGACGACACCGATCGCGCCCGCATGGCGGCGACGGGCGCGGCGATCAGCTTCTGCCCGACTTCGAACCTGTTCCTCGGCTCTGGCCTGTTCGATCTCGACCGCGCGCAGGCTGCGGGCGTGCGGGTCGGACTCGGCACCGACGTTGGCGGCGGGACCAGCTTCTCGATGCTGCAGACGCTCAACGAAGCCTACAAGGTGCAGCAACTCCGCGGACAGCGGCTGCCGGTCGAGCGCGGCTTCTACCTCGCGACCCGTGGCGGCGCGCGCAGCCTGTATCTCGACGACCGCATCGGCAGCTTCGATACCGGATGCGAAGCCGACCTGGTCGTGCTCGACCCGGCCGCGACGCCGTTGCTCGCCCGGCGCACGGCCGTCGCGACGACGCTCGCCGAGCGGCTGTTCGCGCTGATGCTGCTCGGCGATGACCGCGCCGTCGTGGCGACCCACATCCTCGGCGAACCCGCCTGGCGCCGGCCGTGACGAACCGATCGAATACCTCCCCGTTCGCCCCGAGCTTGTCGAAGGACGGCCACGGAGCTTCGACCGGCCGGTCCTGAACACCGCCGAAAGGTTCAGCCCGAACGGTATCGGGCTGCCGGATCAACAAGGGCGGCAAACGAAGCTTCGGCGCAGGCGCAGCCTTCCGCCTTCTCCGCGGCCCCTCACGCTCCCAGTTCGGGGCGATTCGCGAACAGTGCCAGCGCGTCGGGGTTCGCGAGCGCCTCGATGTTCTTCACCGGCTGCCGATGCACGACGTTGCGCACCGCGAGCTCGACGAGCTTGCCGCTTTTCGTGCGCGGGATGTCGGCGACCTGGACGATCTTCGCCGGCACGTGGCGAGGCGTCGCGTTGTCGCGGATCGCCTGGCGGATGCGCGCGACGAGCGCGTCGTCGAGCACGACACCTGCGGCGAGCCGCACGAACAGCACGACGCGCACGTCGGTCGGCGCTTCAGGCGGCCAGTCCTGGCCGATGACGATCGATTCGAGCACCTCGGGCAGCTTCTCGACCTGGCGGTAAATCTCGGCAGTGCCGATGCGCACGCCGCCCGGATTCAGCGTCGCATCCGAGCGACCGTGGATGACCAGGCCACCGTGCGCGGTGATTTCGCAGAAGTCGCCGTGACACCACACGCCCGGAAAACGTTCGAAGTACGCGGCGCGGTACTTCGCGCCGTCGGGGTCGTTCCAGAAGCCGAGTGGCATGCTCGGGAACGGCTTGCGGCAGACGAGCTCGCCTTTCTCGCCGACGACGGGGCGGCCGTCGTCGTCCCACACCTCGACCGCGAGGCCGAGGCCGATGCACTGGATCTCGCCGCGCCATACCGGCAGCGTCGGGTTGCCGAGCACGAAGCACGAGATGATGTCCGTGCCGCCGGAGATCGACGCGAGTTGCACGTCATGCTTGATCGATTCATAGACGAAGTCGAAGCTTTGCGGCGCGAGCGGACTGCCGGTCGACAGCATCGCGCGCAGCGCCGACAGGTCGTGCGACTGCGCCGGGCGCACGTCGCCTTTCGCGAGCGTCTCGATGTATTTCGCCGACGTGCCGAAATGCGTGAAGCGCTCGGCCTGCGCGTAATCCCACAGGATGCGGCCCTCGTTGACGAACGGGTTGCCGTCGTACAGCATCAGCGTCGCGCCGGCGGCCAGGCCCGACACGAGCCAGTTCCACATCATCCAGCCGCAGGTCGTGAAGTAAAAGAGCCGGTCGCCTTCGCGCACGTCGGTATGCAGTCTGTGTTCCTTCAGGTGCTGCAGCAAGGTCCCGCCGGCGCCGTGGACGATGCATTTGGGCACGCCGGTCGTGCCGGACGAATACATCACGTACAGCGGATGGTTGAACGGCAGGCGGACGTACTGCGGTTCGGTCGCCGCGCGGTGCGGCGCGACGAAGTCGTCATACGACACCGCGCCGGGCACGCGCGAAAGATCGAGCGCGGCGCCGGCGGCGAGATACGGCACGACGACGACGCGTTTGACGCTCGGCAGCTGCGCGGCCAGCTCGGCGAGTTTCGGGCGCACGTCAATCGCCTTGCCGCCATACCAGTAGCCGTCGCACGCGATCATCAGCTTCGGCTCGGTCTGGCCGAAGCGGTCGAGCACGCCCTGCCCGCCGAAGTCCGGCGACGCGCTCGTGAACACCGCGCCGATCGAGGACGCCGCGAGCATCGCGACGATCGTCTCGGGCATGTTCGGCATGAACGCGGCGACGCGGTCGCCCTCCTTGATGCCGAGCGCGCGCAGCGCGGCGGCGAAGCGGGCGACCTCGATGCGCAGTTCGGCGCGCGTCATGCGCCGCTCGAGCCGGTCCTCGCCGCGGAACACGAGCGCCTGCGGGTTCGGGGATTCGCGCAGCAGGTTCTCGGCGAAGTTCAGCCGCGCATCGGGAAACCAGGTCGCGCCGGGCATCCGTTCGGCGTCGATCAGGCCGCGCTCGCCCTGCTCGCCGATGACGCCGCCGAAGTCCCACACTTCGCGCCAGAACGCGACCGGCGAATGGATCGACCAGGCATGGAGCGCGGCGTAGTCGGCGAGCGGCAGGCCGGTCGCGGCGCGGGCGCGTGCGGTGAAGGCGGCGATGCCGGTCGCCGCGATCTGTTCGGGCCGCGGCGTCCACAGCGGCCGAGCGGCGGATTCGTTGTTGGTCATCTCTTTTCTGTCTCCTCGTTCAGAACGGACCACTCGCCTGGGCGACCGGTTGAGGTGCGACGCCCTGCTCGACCGCGGCGCGCTGTTGCGCCGCGAGCGCCCGTCGAAATCCGTCGCGCGCCTGCAGCCGCTGCCAGTATGCGAGCGTCGCCGGCTTGAAGCGCTCGCCGAGGCCGATGTCGTCGGCGAGCAGCAGCGCGTAGCCGACCGACACGTCGGCCGCGGTGAAGCGGCCGGCGCACAGATATTCCTGACGTGCGAGCAGCGGCTCGAGCGTGCGCAGCCGCGACAGGAACCAGCGGGTGTAGTCTTCGGCCGCCTGCGGCAGCCGGCGTTCCGGCGGCTCGAAACGGTTGTAGCGCAGGATGAGCGTCTGCGGGAACGTCAACGTCGCCTCGCCGAAATGCAGGAAGTTCAGGTAGGCGCCGAACGCCCGCTCGTCGGTCGCAACGTCGAGTTGGCGCGGCGAATGGCGCGCGGCGAGGTACTGGCAGATCGCCGCCGATTCGGTCATGCGCGTGTCGCCGTCGAAGAACGCCGGGATCGTGCCGAGGGGATTGACTTCGAGATAGGGGTCGCCCTCGCGTCGCGGCGGAAACGGCAGCACCTTCAGCTCGTACGGCAGCCCAAGCTCTTCGAGCATCCACAGCGGACGGAACGAACGGGCGTTCACGCAGTGGTACAACGTCATCGTCATCTTGCGGCTCCTGAGTCATGGTTCGGGCGACAGATGCGCGTCGCCGGCTTGCGGTCCTATCGAACAGACATTCACGTACAACCGTTCGCCTTTAGCCTGTCGAAGGGCGATGGCAGGGCTTCGACAAGCTCAGCCCGAACGGTAATTCGTCGCTGCGTTATTGGCGCGAAATGCGCCCCGCGAGCAACGCGCGCGAAACGCGCGACGCCGGCTCGCGCCCGAGCACGCCGCTGATCCACGCGCCGGCGGCGACGAGCCGGTCGAGATTAACACCGCTCTCGATGCCGAGTCCGTTCAGCAGCCAGACGACGTCCTCGGTCGCGACGTTGCCGGATGCGCCTTTCGCGTACGGGCAGCCGCCCAGGCCCGCGACCGAAGCGTCGAACACCGCGACGCCCAGTTCGAGCGACGCGTAGATGTTCGCGATCGCCATGCCGTAAGTGTCGTGGTAGTGGCCGGCGAGCCGCGCGACCGGCACGCGTCGCGCGACCGCGTCGATCATCCGCTGCGCCTTCAGCGGCGTGCCGGTGCCGATCGTGTCGCCGAGGCTCACTTCAAAGCAGCCCATCTCGAACAGCGTGCCGGCGACCAGCGCGACCGCTTCCGGCCGGACCTCCCCTTCGTACGGGCAGCCGAGCACGCACGACACGTAACCGCGCACGCGCACGCCGGCCGCCTTCGCCGCGTCCATCACCGGCTCGAAGCGCGCGAGCGATTCGGCGATCGAGCAGTTGATGTTCTTCTGGCTGAAAGACTCGGACGCCGCGCCGAACACCGCGACCTCGCCGGCACCAGCGGCGAGCGCCGCTTCGAAGCCTTTGAGGTTCGGCGTCAGCACCGGGTAGCCGACGCCCGGCCGGCGCTCGATCCGCGCCATGACGGCCGCGCTGTCCGCCATCTGCGGCACCCATTTCGGCGACACGAACGACGTCGCCTCGATCGCCGGGAGGCCGGCGTCGGCGAGGCGCGCGATCAGCTCGACTTTGGTGTCCGTCGCGACGACCGCCTTCTCGTTCTGCAGGCCGTCACGCGGGCCGACTTCGACGATCTTCACCGTTTTCGGCAGCTTCATCCTCGTCCCCCATTCTCTTCGTCAGGCGGTCTTCGCCTCGTCGAGCCCGAGCTCGCGCTTCATCTGCTCGCGAATCTGGAACTTCTGGATCTTGCCCGTGACCGTCATCGGGAACGCGTCGACGAACTTGATGTAGCGCGGCACTTTGTAATGTGCGATCTGGCCCTGGCAGAACGCTCTGACGTCGTCGGCGGAAAGCTCTTCGCCGTCGCGCACGATGATCCACGCGCACAGCTCCTCGCCGTACTTCGCGTCCGGCACGCCGACGACCTGCACGTCGAGGATTTTCGGATGGCGATACAGGAACTCTTCGATCTCGCGCGGATACAGGTTCTCGCCGCCGCGGATCACCATGTCCTTGATGCGGCCGACGATGTTGCAGTAGCCCTCGTCGTCGATCGTCGCGAGGTCCCCGGTGTGCATCCAGCCGGCCGCGTCGATCGCGTCGCGGGTGCGATCGACGTCGTTCCAGTAGCCGAGCATCACCGAGTAGCCGCGCGTGCATAGTTCTCCGGCGACGCCGCGCGGCACGATGCGTCCGTTGTTGTCGACGATCTTGACTTCGAGGTGCGGCTGGACACGGCCGACCGTCGATACGCGTCGCTCTACGGGATCGTCGGTGCCGCTCTGGAAGCTCACCGGCGACGTCTCGGTCATGCCGTACGCGATCGTCACTTCGCGCATGTTCATCCTGTCGATGACGCGCTTCATGACTTCGACCGGGCATGGGCTGCCGGCCATGATGCCGGTCCGCAGGCGCGTGAGGTCGAAGTCGGCAAAGCGCGGGTGGTCGAGCATCGCGATGAACATCGTCGGCACGCCATAAGCGGCGGTGCAGCGCTCCTCGGCGAGCGTCTCGAGCACCGCGAGCGGCTCGAACGCTTCGCACGGGTAGACCATCGTCGCCCCGTGCGTCACGCAGCCGAGGTTGCCCATGACCATGCCGAAGCAGTGGTACAGCGGCACCGGGATGCACAGGCGGTCGCCTTCGACGAGGCGGATCGCTTCGGCGACGAAGAAGCCGTTGTTGAGGATGTTGTGGTGCGACAGCGTCGCGCCTTTCGGCTGGCCCGTCGTGCCGGACGTGAACTGGATGTTGATCGGGTCATCGAACTGCAGCGTTTCGCCGCACGCCGCGAGTGCGACGAGCTCTTCGCGCGACGGCGCTGCGAGGAGCTCGTCGAAGTTCAGCATCCCGGCGCTCTTCTCCGCGCCCATGCGGATGACCCAGTTCAGCGACGGCAGCCGCGCGGCTTCGAGCGCGCCCGGCTCGCAGTCGGCAAGCTCCGGCGCGAGGTCGGCGAGCATCCCGAGATAATCGCTGCCCTTGAACGACGGCGACAGCACCAGCGCGCGACAGCCGACCTTGTTCACCGCGTATTCGAGTTCGCTGCGCCGGTACGCCGGGTTGATATTGACGAGCACGAGGCCGGCTTTCGCGGTCGCGAACTGCGTCAGCGCCCATTCGAGATTGTTCTGCGACCAGATGCCGACGCGATCCCCCGTCGCGAGCCCGAGGCGCCGCAGCGCGCACGCGAGCGCATCGACCTTGATTTTCAGCTCGGCATAGGTCAGCCGCACATTCTGGTGGCGCACGACGAGCGCCTCGCGCTGCGCGTGGCGCTGGCACGCCTCGTCGAAGAAGCGGCCGATCGTCTGGCCGATCAGCGGTTTGGCGGATGCGCCGTGAACGTAGCTCAACTGCGTCATGTGTCTCTCCCCTCCAATCAGCCTTTCGCGGGCTCGAATTCGACGAGCTCCGCGCCGTCGCCGACCTGGTCGCCGACGGCGTAACGGTAAGCCTTGACCGTGCCGGCGGCCGGCGCGTTGATCGTGTGCTCCATCTTCATCGCTTCGAGGATCAGGAGCGGCGCGCCTTTCGCGACTGTCGCGCCCGGCTCCGCCAATAGCGCGATGACTTTGCCCGGCATCGGCGCGAGCAACCCGCCTTCGGCGCCGCCGCCTTCACCGGAGAAATGCAGCGGGTCGACGTTCGCGAGCTGCCAGCTGCGCCCGTGCAGGAACACGTGGCGCATCCGCCCCGCAGTGATGACGGTTGCATCCATGCGCGTGCCGTCGAGCTCGACGCGCAGCCGGCCACGCTCGTTGACGCGGCCGCGCGCGTCGGCCGACCTGCCGTCGACGGTCAGCGTGTAGCGGTCGCCGCGATATGCGACGTGCACGGTCTTCTGCGTCTCGCCGACGCGGTAGATCAGTGCGCGCTTCGCCGTCGCGTTGAGCCGCCAGCCGTCGCGGGCGTGCCACGGCGAAACGGGATCGGCGCCGCGACGCGCAGCCTCTTCGGCCCACGTCGCCTCGCGCAACAGTTCGCCGAGCGCGGCGACGAGCCAGACTTCTTCCGGCGTCGTCTCGCTCTCGGGGAACAGATACGCTTTCTCGCGCTCGATGAGCCCGGTGTCGAGATCGGCGCCGGCGAACGCCGGGCACGCGGTCAGCCTTGAGAGGAACTCGATGTTGTTCGCGACGCCGACGACGCGATAGTCGGCGAGCGCCTGCAGCATGCGTGCCAACGCCTGCTCGCGGCTGTCGTCCCAGACGATCAGCTTCGCGATCATCGGGTCGTAGAACGGGCTGATCTCGTCGCCTTCCTCGACGCCGGTATCGACGCGCACGTGCAGCCCTTCGGCGGGTGGCGCGAGGTGCAGCAGCTTGCCGGTCGAGGGCAGAAAACCTTTCGCCGGGTCTTCGGCGTAGATCCGCGCTTCCAGGGCGTGCCCGCGGATCTCGAGTTGCTCCTGCGCGAGCGGCAGCGGCTCACCGCTTGCCACGCGCAGCTGCCACTCGACGAGATCGAGCCCGGTGATCATCTCGGTGACCGGATGCTCGACCTGCAGCCGCGTGTTCATCTCCATGAAATAGAACGAGCCGTCCTGGTGGGCGATGAACTCGACGGTGCCGGCGCCCACATACCGGACCGCTTTCGCGGCTTCGACGGCCGTGCGTCCCATCGCCGCGCGCCGCTCCGGCGTCATGCCGGGCGCGGGCGCTTCCTCGAGCACTTTCTGGTGGCGGCGCTGCACCGAGCAGTCGCGCTCGAACAGATACACGCAGTTGCCGTGCGTGTCGCCGAACACCTGGATCTCGATGTGGCGCGGGCGCGTGACGTATTTCTCGACGAGCACGTGCTCGTCGCCGAAGCTGGATGCCGCTTCGCGCTTGCACGATGCGAGCGCCGCTTCGAAGTCGTCGGAGCGCTCGACGAGGCGCATGCCTTTGCCGCCGCCACCGGCCGCGGCCTTGATCAGCACCGGGTAGCCGATGCGATCGGCCTGCTCGTGCAGGAAGCCGGGCTCCTGGTTGTCGCCGTGGTAGCCGGGCGTCAACGGCACGCCGGCCGCTTCCATCAGCTTCTTCGCTTCGGACTTCGAGCCCATCGCGCGGATCGCCGACACCGGCGGGCCGATGAAGACGATGCCGGCCCGTTCGCACGCATCGCAGAAGTCCTCGTTCTCGGACAGGAAGCCGTAGCCGGGATGGATCGCCTGCGCGCCGGTCTGCTGCGCGGCGGCGATGATGCGGTCGATGACGAGATAGCTTTCCTTCGCCGGCGCCGGGCCGATCAGCACCGCCTCGTCGGCGAGGCGCACGTGGCGCGCGTTCGCGTCGGCTTCGGAATAGACGGCGACGGTGCGGATGCCCATGCGACGCGCTGTTTTTATTACGCGGCAGGCGATTTCCCCGCGGTTCGCGATCAGGATCTTTTCAAACATGGGTGCGCTCCGCGATGAAATCGCCTGAGCATGCTTCGCATGCGAGGCAAAGTGGCTTCGCCGCTGCGGCGCTGCGCGCCTGGTCGCCGCGGTTTGCGATGAGGATCTTTTCGAACATTGTTTTTCTCCTCCCCTTACATCCGGAACAGGCCGAACTTCGTCTGCGGGATCGGCGCGTTCAGCGTCGCCGAAAGACTCAGCCCGAGCACGCGCCGGCTCTGCGCCGGGTCGATGACGCCGTCGTCCCACAGGCGCGCGGTCGCGTAGTACGGGTGGCCCTGGACTTCGTACTGCTCGCGGATCGGCGCCCGAAAAGCTTCCTCGTCTTCCTTGCTCCACGTGCCGCCTTTCGCTTCGATGCCGTCGCGGCGCACGGTCGCGAGCACGCTCGCCGCCTGTTCGCCGCCCATCACCGAGATACGGCTGTTCGGCCACATCCACAGGAAGCGCGGACTGTACGCGCGGCCGCACATGCCGTAGTTGCCGGCGCCGAAGCTGCCGCCGATGATCATCGTCAGCTTGGGCACCTGCGCGGTCGCGACCGCGGTGACCATCTTCGCGCCATCCTTCGCGATGCCGGCGTTCTCGTACTTGCGCCCGACCATGAAGCCGGTGATGTTCTGCAGGAAGATCAGCGGGATGCCGCGCTGCGCGCACAGCTCGACGAAATGCGCGCCTTTCTGCGCCGATTCGCCGAACAGGATGCCGTTGTTCGCGACGATGCCGACCGGATAGCCGTAGAGCTGCGCGAAGCCGGTCACGAGCGTCGTGCCGTAGCGCGACTTGAATTCGTCGAAGCGCGAGCCGTCGACGATGCGTGCGATCACTTCGCGCACGTCGTAGGGTTTGCGCGTGTCGCTCGGGATGATGCCGTAGATCTCCTCGGGGTCGTACAGCGGCTCGTCGCCGCCGCCGAGGTTCATGCCGACTTCTTTGACGCGGTTCAGGTTCGCGACGATGCGCCGTGCGATGTAGAGCGCATGCGCGTCGTTCTCGGCGAGGTGGTCCGCGACGCCGGAAATCCGCGTATGCACGTCGCCGCCGCCGAGATCCTCGGCGCTGACGACTTCGCCGGTCGCCGCTTTCACGAGCGGCGGCCCGCCGAGGAAGATCGTGCCCTGGTTCTTGACGATGACTGTCTCGTCGCTCATCGCCGGCATGTACGCGCCGCCCGCGGTGCACGAGCCCATCACGACTGCGATCTGCGGGATGCCGAGCGCGGACATGTTCGCCTGGTTGTAGAAGATGCGGCCGAAGTGCTCGCGGTCCGGGAACACTTCGTCCTGCGTCGGCAGGTTCGCCCCACCCGAGTCGACGAGATAGATGCACGGCAGATTGTTCATCTGCGCGATCTCCTGCGCGCGCAGGTGCTTCTTCACCGTCATCGGGAAGTAGCTGCCGCCTTTCACCGTCGCGTCGTTCGCGACGATCATGCATTCGAGCCCTTTGACGCGACCGATGCCGGCGATCACGCCGGCCGACGGGGCGTCCCCGTCGTACATGCCGTATGCGGCGAGCTGGCCGATCTCGAGGAACGACGTGCCGGGGTCGAGCAGATGGTTGACGCGGTCGCGCGGCAGCAGCTTGCCGCGCGCAGTGTGCTTGTCGCATGGCGCCGGGCCGCCGCCGAGCGCGACTTCGGCGGCTTTTTCGCGCAAGTCCGCGACGAGCCTTTTGAGCGCCGCGGCGTTCGCCCGGAACTCGTCGCTGCGGGGGTTGATGTTCGACTTGATGACGCTCATCACAGCGTCTCCGCGAACAGTTCGCGCCCGATCAGCATGCGGCGGATCTCGCTCGTGCCGGCGCCGATTTCGTACAGCTTCGCGTCGCGCCACAGGCGGCCGACCGGGTACTCGTTCGTGTAGCCGACGCCGCCGAGGGCCTGGATCGCCTCACCGGCCATCCACGTCGCCTTCTCGGCCGAATACAGGATCGCGCCGGCCGCATCCTTCCTGAGCGTGCGCGAGTGGTCGGTGCGGTCGCAGGCCTGGCCGACCGCATAGACGTACGCGCGCGTCGCCATCCACGTCGAGTACATGTCGGCGAGCTTGCCCTGCATCAGCTGGAATTCGCCGATCGGCTGATTGAACTGCTTGCGGTCGTGCAGGTACGGGACGACCGCGTCCATGCACGCGGCCATGATGCCGAGCGGCCCGCCGCACAGCACCGCGCGCTCGTAGTCGAGGCCGCTCATCAGCACCTTCACGCCGCCGCCGACCTGGCCGAGCACGTTCTCTTCCGGCACTTCGACGTCGTCGAAGAACAGCGGGAAAGTATTCGAGCCGCGCATGCCGAGCTTGTCGAGGTGCGTGCCGTGCGTGAAGCCTTTCATGCCTTTCTCGACGATGAACGCAGTGACTCCCTTCGGCCCCGCGTCGAGGTCGGTCTTCGCATAGACGACGAGCGTGTCGGCGTCGCCGCCGTTCGTGATCCACATCTTCGCGCCGTTGAGGACAAAGCGGTCGCCTTTCCTGTCGGCGCGCAGCTTCATCGACACGACGTCCGACCCGGCGTTCGGTTCGCTCATCGCCAGCGCGCCGACGTGCTCGCCGGAAATCAGCTTCGGCAGGTATCTCTTCTTCTGCGCGGCGTTGCCGTTGCGGCGGATCTGGTTCACGCACAGGTTCGAGTGTGCGCCGTACGACAGGCCGACCGACGCCGACGCGCGCGAGACTTCCTCGAGCGCGATGATGTGCGCGAGGTAACCCATGTTCGTGCCGCCGTATTCCTCCTCGACGGTCATGCCGTGCAGGCCGAGCTCGCCGAGCTTCTTCCACAGATCGGCCGGGAATTCATTCACCCGGTCGATCTCGGCCGCGCGCGGCGCGATCTGGTCTGCGGCGAAAGCCTGGACGGTGTCGCGCAGCATCTCGATCGTTTCGCCGAGGTTGAAGTTGAGGCTCGGAATGTTCATGGGGGTCTCCTCGTTCCTTGTCGATGGCGTTGTTTCGGGACGTCGCGCGAATCAGTATGGACGGCTCGCGGCGAAACGTCGTAGCCCGTAAGAGTAGGCCGCGCGACGAGGCAGCAGGCGCCAAGGTGGTTGCAAATCCTGCCACACCCCCTAATATCGCCGCATGGCTGCGACCCTTCCTCCGATTCCCGATCCCACGCACGGCCCGGCGGCTACACCGATTGCGTTCATTCGCGCGATCGTCGCGGCATACCGCCGCTACGGCATCAATCCCGCCAATGCGCTGCGGCAGGCACAGATTGCACCGGCGGCGCTCGACAACTCCGACGCGCGGGTGACGGCCGCGCAGATGGAGCTGATCTCGGCGATCGCAATGCAGGAGCTCGACGACGAAGCGCTCGGGTGGTTTTCGCGCCGGCTGCCGTGGGGCTCGTACGGGATGCTGTGTCGCGCGTCGATCACGTCACCCGACCTCGGCATCGCGATCAAGCGCTGGTGCCGCCACCATCGGCTGCTCACCGACGACCTCCTGCTGCACCTCGGCGCGCAGCGCGACGTCGCGCACGTGCGGATCGACGTACGCCGCTACCTCGGCGAGATGCACGAGTTCTGCCTCGTGACGATCCTGCGCTACCTGCTCGGCTACGCGTGCTGGGTCGTCGACTCGCGCATCCCGCTGCTCGGCGCGCGCTTCCCGTTTCCGCCGCCGCCGCACCGTTCGGTCTATCCGCTGCTGTTCCAGGGCCCGGTCCAATTCGACGCCGAGCAGGCCGGGATCAGCTTCGACGCGCAGTACCTGCGCCTGCCGCTGCGGCGCGACGAGGCGGCGCTGCAGCAGATGCTGCGCCGCGCGTTGCCGCTGACGGTGCTGCAGTACCGCCGCGACCGCCTGCTCGTGCAGCGCGTGCGCCATCTGCTGCGCGAACGCCTCGACGAAGGCGCGACCGCGGAGACGCTCGCCGAACGGCTGCACCTGTCGCCGCGCACGCTGCACCGCCAGTTGGAAGAGGAAGGCGCGTCGGTGCAGCAGTTGAAGGACGAAGCCCGCCGCGAGCACGCCGTCGACCTGCTGAACCGCACGAACCGCTCGATCAAGCAGATCGCGCTCGCGACCGGTTTTCGCAACGAGAAGAGCTTTTCGCGCGCATTCCGGCAATGGACCGGCGACACGCCGACCGCCTTCCGCAGTCGTCGGGGTCACGCGGAGCCGCCGGCCTGCGGGACGGCGCGGCTGCCGAGGTGACGCGCGAGGCCGACGCCGCCGGCGTGCATCATCGCGACGTGGTTCCAACGGAAGAGCGGTTTCGCCAGCAGGCCGAGCCGATTCATCCAGCGGCGCACGGTGTGCACCTGCCACTCGTAACGCACCGTGGTGAAAGGCGCGTCGCGACCGAGATGGCAGCGGCCGACGCCTTCAAGGTCGCCGTCGACTCGGCCTTCGATCAGACGAAAGGGTTCGATCCGCGTGACGCGGGTGACGATCGTCAGGCGAAACGGCAGCATGCTGCGGCAGGTGCAGCGGCGCCGCGCGCCGACTCCGCTCGCGTCGCCGGACGCGAGCGTGACAACCCCCTCGATGCCCGGCCACCAGACGGGCCAGTTCTCGGCGTCGACGATCGCGTCCCACACTGCATCGATCGGCGCGTCGAATCGCCATAGCGTGGTCACATCGTATCGGACGGTCATGTCGCGTGCGGGCGTCGCGGATCGGCTCTCACGGCGCAAAGAACCGTTCAGGGAAACCGACGTCGAGGTCGACGTCGACGAGATCGACGGTTTCGACGGGATCGTCCGCCTCGTCGAAACTTTCGACTCGTCGCGGAAACAGCGTGTCCTGTGCGAGCCATACCCGGTTGCGATGCACGCCGCCGACGGTGACGCCGCCGGCGCCGGCGACCTCGAAACCGATCGCGGACTCGCCGGCGATCGTTCCCGCGCCGAGCGGCGTCAAGCTTCCGTTGGTGCGCAGTGCCTGCAGATTCTCGAAAAGCGCGCCGACGTCGGAGCGATCGACCGTGTGCCCGCGTGGGCTGCGGACCAGCGGATTGTCGGGTGCGAGGCTCAGCGCGGGCGCGAATCCGAAGCCCCACACGAAGCCGAGGCCGAACGTCCACACCCGCACTTTCCGCGCGCCGGGGTCGTAGATCAGCACCGCGCCCCGATGCGGCTCGATGCAGTCGATCCGCACCCAGCCCGGTTTGCGATAGAAGTACTGCATCACCTGCCGGTCGCCGTCGGGTCCGATCGAGTGCAGCGTCGCGCGATAGCTTTGCAGCGCGCGAAAGCGCGCTTCGGCTTCGTCGAGCAGGTCGGCCATCACTTCACTGGTCGTGCGGCGCGCAGCCGGGCCGCGCAGATCCCGGTACGCCCGCAGGTCGCCCCCCGCACGCGCGGCGATGATCTGCACGCCGACGCCTGCATAGGCGTCCGCCGATCATCAGCGTCGCGGCGGCAATGCCGGGGCCGGAAACCGCGCTGCATCTTCCTTTCATCGCTCTCTCCTTTGACTTTGCGTCAGATCCGCTCGCAGACGATCGCGCGCACGACGATCTCGTCCTGACGGAACGTGCACTCGAGTTCCGCGCGGTAGGCCGCCCACCAGTCGCGGTCGAACGCCTCGACCATCACTTCGACGAGGATCATGTCGTCCTTCGCCGTCGTGCCGCTTTGCGCATCCTTCCATAGCCCGAGCGCGGGCGCCTGCACGAATGCGGTGAGCCCGCCGAAGCGCGCGATCAGCTCGCGCCGCACGCCCTCGAACGTGCGCCGCTCGAAGCGCCGGCCGTCGTTGTCGGTGACGGGGATCAGGATCTGGACGAGATGCATCGCGGGGCTCCGACAGCGGTGAACTCCGAAGGTACAACAGGCCGTGCGCGGCTGTCTCGCGCGAGGCACCTGGCGAAATTTCGCGCCGGCACGGGCGAGCGAAACCCTCTCCTTCATCGCCGAACTTCCCCGCCGCGTGCGCGTCGACGCCTGCATGAGATCGCCGCGCCCGGACTCCGCCGGCAAGGGCCGAGAGCCTGGATGCGCGCCGCGAAGGAGACATCATGCAGTTCGCAGACCGAATGGACGCGGCTGCCCAGCTCGCCGCCGCACTCGATGCGTGGCGCGGGAAGCACGCGCTGATCCTCGCAATTCCCCGCGGCGCGGTGCCGATGGGCGCCGCCCTGGCCGAAGCGCTGCAGGCCGAGCTCGACGTCGTGCTGGTGCGCAAGCTCGGCGCGCCGTGGCAGCCGGAATACGCAGTCGGGGCGATCGACGAGAGCGGCTGGTCGTTCATCTCCGATCCCGATGCCGCGAGCGAGGAGTACCTGGAAGGCGAGCGCGCGCGGCAGCTCGAGCGGTTGAAGGAACGGCGCCGCTCGTATTCGCCCCACCATCCCCCGGTCGATCCCGCCGGGCGCATCGTCATCGTCGTCGATGACGGGCTCGCGACCGGGGCGACGATGATCGGCGCGCTGCACGCGGTCCGCAGCAAAGGGCCGCAGCGGCTGATCTGCGCGGTGCCGGTCGGCGCCCCGGCAAGCGTGGAAAAAGTGAAGCCGTACGCGGACGAAGTCGTGTGCCTGTATACGCCGCCGAATTTCATGGCCGTCGGCCAGTTCTATCGCAACTTCGATCAGGTCGAGGATGACGAAGTCGTGGCCTGCCTCGAGCGGTTTCGCGCCAAACCGGGCGCGCAGCCGGCGGACTGAAAGAGGCGCCGCAGCGGGAGGATCGCGCGGCGGGGGCGCGCCAGGAGCATCGTTTGCGATAAGCTCGCGCCTTCGTTTGCCGACCCCCAACTGCCGGAGCCCAAACTGACTTCCCCGCAACCCGCGATCGCGACCCTCGCAGCCGGTCCCGGTCCGCGCTCGCCGCTCGATCTGTTCATCGCTTTCACCATGCTCGCGCTGCAGGGCTTCGGCGGCGTGCTGGCAGTCGCCCAGCGCGAACTCGTCGATCGCCGCGCCTGGCTGACGCGCGAGGAATTCATCGCCGCGTATTCGCTCGCGCAGCTGCTGCCGGGCCCGAACGTCGTCAATCTGTCGCTGATGCTCGGCGACCGCTTCTTCGGCTGGCGCGGCGCATTCGCGGCGATCGCCGGCATGCTGTTCGCGCCGCTCGTGCTCGTGCTGGTGCTCGCGGCGAGCTACAACCGGCTTTCCGATTACCCGGTCGTCGCCGGCGCATTGCGCGGCATGGGCGCCGTCGCCGCCGGGCTGATGCTGGCGATGGGCTTCAAGATGCTCGGCACGTTACGGCGCAACCCGATGGGGCTCGTGCTGTGCGCACTGCTCGGCCTGGCGACGCTCGTCGCCGTCGCGGTGTTGCGCGTGCCGCTGGCGTGGGTCGTCATCGGGTTCGGCGTCTTCGCATGGGGGCTCGCCCGCTGGTGCATCGCGCGGCAGGAGCGGCAGCCATGACGACCGCCTTCATGCTGTCCGACCTGCCGGAATTCTTCCTGCACTTTCTGACGCTGTCGCTGCTGTCGATCGGCGGCGCGATGTCGACGGCGCCGGAGATGCATCGCCTGCTGGTGCACGATCGCGGCTGGCTCACCGACGCGGACTTCACGACTGCGATCGCGCTCGCGCAGGCCGCGCCCGGGCCGAACGTGCTGTTCGTGCCGGTGCTCGGCTTCCAGGTCGCCGGCCTGCTCGGGGCCGCCGCCGCGTTCGTCGGCATCCTGCTGCCATCGACGCTGCTGTCGCTCGGCGTCAGCCGCTGGGGCAGCCGGCGCCGCGACACCCCGGCGGTGCGCGCGTTCACCGCGGGCCTCGCGCCGGTCACCGTCGGGCTGATGTTCTCGTCCGGCTGGGTGCTCGCGCTGCCTTTCGTGCGCGAACCGGCCCACCGCGTCGGCGGCATCGTGCTGATCGCGGCGACAGTGGTCGCGATGCTGCGCACGCGCCTCGCGCCGATCTGGCTGATCGCCCTCGGCGGCGTCGCCGGCGCGCTCGGCTGGGCCTAGGCGCGGCGTTCACCGCCGACTCCGTTCGACCTCTCAACGTCCGTGGAAATGCGGCTCGCGCTTTTGCATGAACGCGCGCGGGCCTTCGCGCGCATCTTCGCTCGACAATACGCTTCGCTTGCTCTCGTCCTCGAGGCGATACCCCTCGCTGAGCGGCAGCCCGCTCGACGCGACCACCGTGCGCTTGACCGCCTGCACCGCGAGAGGCCCGTTTTTCGCGATTCGCTCGGCCAGCGCAAGCGCTTCCGGCATGACCTGCGAGGCGGGCACGACTCGATTCACCAGCCCCATGCGCCAGGCCTCGTCCGCTGCGAGCGCCTCGCCGGTGAGCATGATCTCCATCGCATGGCAGTACGACACCTGCCGCGGCAAACGCACCATCGATCCCGCGAACGGAATCACCGCCCGCTTGACTTCGGGCAGCGCAAACACGGCGTGTTCGGCGGCGATGCGCAAATCCGTGCCGAGCATCAGCTCGAATCCCGCTGCCATGCATGCGCCGTTGATCGCGGCGATCACCGGTTTGTGCAACGGGTACTCGCGCAAGCCTGACGCGGCAAGGATCTCGGGATCCGCCAGCAGCCGATGGTCCCACTCGTCCTCGGGAGCGCGATCGCCGCTCAAAAGCGGAATCGTCCGTGCCAGGTCGCCTCCGGCACAGAAAGCGCGGTCGCCGCTGCCGGTGACGATTGCGACCCGCAACGCGGGATCGCCGGCGAATGCCTTCACTGCATCACCCAAGCGACACAGCATCTCGGGCGTGAGCGCGTTACGCGTTTGCGGCGCGTTCAGGGTGATCGTGGCAATCGCGCCTTGGCAGTGAAACGTGATCGGAAGAGTCATTTGGCCGTCCATTCGTTGGAGGCACAGGCGTATCCCTCGCGCCCTGTGCGCTGATCCCGGAAATCGTTAATCCTGGAAATCAAAAGAAACTGCATAGCGCCCCATGAGCTCGCGTATGCGCGCTTCGAGCTCGGGTCGCAACGCCTTGTCCGCAATCACGAATCGTAAGGCGGGCCCCGACGCGGTTTCCACGGCCGTCGCCTCGACCTTGCCGGCGAGTCCTGCCTCCGCCAGCCGATCCTGGATCACCCGTTGCGTCGCCAGCGCGCGCAGCGCCGGCTTGTACACCTTGCCGATCGCGGTGACCGGGATCGAGGGAATGATGTCGATCCGCCGCGGAAAAGCCGGCCGCTCGGGGATGTGCGGTGCGATGAAAGCGGCCAGCGCCGCTGGGTCGACTTTCGCCCCCGGCTTGAGTGACACGAAAGCCACCGGCAGTTCTCCCGCATATTCGTCGGGTTCGCCGACCGCGGCGGCCATCAGCACGTCGGGGTGCTTCAGCAGCGCATCCTCGATCACCCGCGGGTCGATGTTGTGGCTGCTGCGGATGATCACATCCTTGGCCCGGCCGGTGACGAAGACGCGCCCTTCGGCATCGACATGACCGATATCGCCGGTGATCAGCCAGCCGTCCGCGGTGAACGTCCCGGTGTTGCGCCGCATATCGGTGTAGCCGGGACCGACGTTCGGCCCGCGCACGCGAAGAATGCCCGTCTCTTCTGCCGCACAGGTTCGCCCGTCGTCGGCGACCGCCCTGACTTCGGTGAAAGGCAACGGCAGCCCGCAGGATCCGGGCGTACGCGGGGCGTGAAACGGCTCGATGCTGATGACGCCGGCGCACTCGGTCATGCCGAGAATGTTTCTGACGGGTATGCCGAAGCGACGCTCGAAAGCCGTGGCGAGTTCGGTCGGCAGCGGTGAGCCGCCGGTGAGCAGCGCACGGACGCTGTCGAGGCGAGCCGGGCCCGGATCGGTGTTCATCAGCGACGCGATGACGGTCGGCACCGCCGCGAGCAAACTGACGCGGTGGCGCTCGACAAAAGTCCAGTAGCGCTCGACGAAGCCGGCGTTGCGCATGCCGAGCAGCGTCGGCAGCACGACTTCGCCGCCGGACAGCAGCGTGGACAGGCCGTACACGAACGCTCCGGCGACATGGAACAGCGGGAAGCCGTTGAGCATGACGTCGCGCTCGCTCGTGGCATACATCTGCGCCGCGCCCCAGGCCGCATGAAGCTGGTTGCGATGCGTGTGCTGGGCCAGCTTCGGCGCGCCGGTGGTGCCACCGGTATGAAACAGGGCCGCGAGCGTCGTCGGCCCGACCTGCCGTTCGAACGTGAGCGCCTCGCCCGGCATCGCCGCGACTTCGCTGGCAAGATCGGCCGCGCCTGCGGCTCCTCCCACCGCCAGCACGTGGCGCAACCCCGGGCACTCCGCCAGCAGTCGCGGCACGCGCGACCAGATGTCGAGATCGGGATCGGGTCCGAGCGTCACGAGGATGTTCGCCCGCGCGGCACGGATCAGTTCGCCGATGTGCTCGGCATTGAGCAGGTAGTTGATCGGGCAGACGACGCCGGCCGTCTCGCCTCCCCACAGCGTGAAGTACGCCTCCGGAATGGGGGGGAGCAGCATCGCGATGCGCGGCTCCTCCCCCGCGGCGAGCTTGTGGAAGAGGTTCGCGGTCCGCGTGATCTCGGTCACGAATTGCGCATAGGTCCAGCTGCGGGCCGGAACAGCGGGATCCGCGACGCTGATGAAGGTCAGCGCGTTGCGCTCCGAATGCTGCTTCGCCGCGTCCGCCAGCGCCTCGAACACGCTGCCGTGACGCATGAAATGCTCATACGGCTCGGCCGCGATGCGCGCCACGTCGCGCGCCGTTGAGATGTGGGACGTCCTCATGCTTACTGCGCCTTGCTTGCGGAAATGAGCGTCCACCGGCCGTTCTCGATCGTCACCATCACGCGTGAGCGCGCGTCCATCCCGTTGTGATCGTCGGGAGTCATGGTCATGATGCCGTGCGAAACGGTCAGGTTCTTCGTGCCTTCGAGGGCATCCCGCAGCGCAGCGCGAAACTCGGGCGTACCGGGCGCCGCCTTCGCCAGCGCGCCCGGAACTGCATTGCGCAGCAGCAACATCGCATCCCACGCATGGGCACCGAAAGTGGTTACGGTGTCCTTGCCGAAGGCCTCCTCGTATCGCTGCACATAGTCCGTCGCGACGGTCTTGATTTCCGAGGCCGGCAGTTGCGCTGCAACGAGTACCGGTCCCGCGGGGAGAATCGTCCCCTCCACGTCCTTGCCGCCGACCCGCAGAAAGTCGTTGTTGGCAACGCCGTGGGTCTGGTAGATGGGTCCGTCGTAGCCGCGCTCACGCAAAGTCTTTTGCGGCAGCGCCGCGGGAGTACCCGCGCCGACGACCGCGACGGCGTCCGGCTTGGCCGCCATCACTTTCAACGCCTGCGCCGTGACGCTCGTGTCGGCACGGTTGTACCGTTCGAGCGCGACGATTTTCACGTCGCGCGCGGCGGCGAACTTCTGCAGTTCAGCGAGCCATCCATCGCCGTACGCGTCCGACTGGGCAATCACCGCCAATGCCTTGCCCCCGGCCGCCGCGAAATGCTCGATGATCCCTTCGGCCATCAGCGAATCGTGCTGCGGCGTCTTGAATACCCACTTGCGCTTGTCATCCATCGGTTCGACGATCCGCGACGCGCCGGCGATGCTGATCATCGGCGTTCCCGTGTCGGCGGCCACGTCGATCATCGCGAGCGAGTTCGGGGAAATCGTCGAACCGATGATCACATCGACCTTGCCCTCATCGACGAAGCGCCGCACATTCTTGCTCGCCGTCGTCGGGTCGGACGCATCGTCCAGCACGATGTACTCGACGTTCTGCCCGGCAATTTCCTTCGGGAACAGCGTTACCGTATTTTTCTCCGGGATGCCGAGGGACGCCGCCGGCCCCGTCGTCGACAAGGTGATCCCGACTTTGAGCTGAGCCGCCGCCGAACCGGCGAACGATAGACCCAGAACGGTGATGGCCGTAGCAACAACGGCCCAGCCTGGAACTGTTTTCTTCATCCTTGTCTCCCACTATTATCGGAATGGCAGTCATGAGAGCGCATTCGTCGGCGCAGTCGCCGACCGTGCCGCAGTAGCGACATGAAGCGGTCTCACAGGGCAAGACTAGGCCGGGCACAGAGGTTTGTCTGTCCCCTGCGATGGGGACACGTTTCGCGGGTCCTTCCCCTTATGCAATTGATCTCGCTTCAGAAATCAGTGACTTCCAGTTGCCGCCCCGACGAAAGCGGGGCGCAGGAAGCGCTCATAGGTGTCATCGGTTCGATCGGGGACGCGACGTTCGGCAAGGAGGCACTGGCGCAGCTCAACCGGTGGATGCCCCTTTGCTGGTGGTCTGTTTATCGCCTCTTTGACGATCAGCCCCCGACGCTGCACGCCTCCGGCAGTTTCGGCGTGTCGGACGGCACCCGGGAATCCTGGCGTGTTTACCGCGCGTCGCTGTACCGAAGGGATGAAACGTTCTGTTTGGCCAAGGAGCATCTGCGCGAGGCTGACGCTGCCCTTCTGCACTGGCATGCGACGGAATTTTCGGCACGGCACCGCGAGGCGATCTACTCTCGGCACGGGCTGCGCGAGCGGCTGTCGATCGTTTCCGCACACGACGAATCCGGGCTGACGTCGATCAATTTCTATCGCAACGAAGGACAGCAGGCGTTTTCCGACGATGAAATCGACGCCATCCGGAAGTTCGGACGTCCGCTCCTCGCTTCGGTCAACCGGCACCTGTCGCTGTGTGTAAAGGCCGGGACAGACCATTTTCCGCTGAATGCGCTTACCCGGCGCGAGCGAGAGGTATGTGACCGCATGCTCAAAGGGTGGACTCATGAGGGCATCGCGGCCGACTTGCAGTTGTCTCCGGCGACCGTGAAAACCTACCGAGACCGGGCGTTCGAGCGCCTCGGAATACATCACCGCAACGAACTGTTCGCGCTGGTTGGCGGGCATCTGCACTCGGCCCTCTGAGTCGAATCGGCCGCGCAGTGACCCGGGAAGAGCTTGTTGCCCGCGCTCGTGTCTCGGCACGGTGCGCCGCCCGGCGAATCGACTCGGGCCGGTGAGTCTCCGATTTGTCGTCTAAATATAAGGAACGGTCCCGACCCACGATACGAAGGAGAACAAGTGATGAAGGATTTCACCGTTCTGGCCGGGCGTCTGCTGCTCGCGCTGATTTTCATCGTCAGCGGCTGGGGAAAGATCAAAGGCTACGCCGGCAGCCAGGAGTACATGGAGTCGATGGGCGTGAGCGGTGCGCTGTTGCCGCTGGTGATTTTCGCCGAACTCGGCGGCGGCCTCGCGATCGCGTTCGGCCTGCTGACGCGAATCGCCGCGGTCGGGCTGGGCGTGTTCTGCCTGCTCGCCGCAGTGATCTTCCACACCGATTTCTCGAACCAGATGCAGTTCATCTCGTTCATGAAGAATCTTGCGATCGCCGGCGGCTTCTTCGTCCTGAGCGTCCAGGGGCCCGGCGCGTTCAGCATCGATGCGTGGCGGCAGCGGCGGACCTAGAACGGTACGTCCGGCCTGTCCTCGTTCCGATCGACGGCAAGCTGAAGGGGCTCGACCATGTGGGACATCGACGCGCTGCTGCTCGCCCGGATCCAGTTCGGCTTCACGATCTCGTTCCATATCGTGTTTCCGGCGATCACGATCGGGCTCGCGAGCTACCTGGTCGTGCTCGAAGGCCAGTGGCTGCGCACCGGGCGGGAGGTGTTCCGCGACCTGTACCATTTCTGGTCGAAGATCTTCGCCGTCAACTTCGGCATGGGCGTCGTTTCCGGCGTCGTCATGGCGTACCAGTTCGGCACGAACTGGAGCTATTTTTCCGATTTCGCCGGGGGCGTGACCGGACCGCTGCTCGCCTACGAAGTGCTGACAGCGTTCTTCCTCGAGGCCGGCTTTCTCGGCGTCATGCTGTTCGGCTGGACGCGCGTCGGTCCCGGCCTGCATTTTTTGTCGACGGTGATGGTCGCGGCCGGCACGCTGCTGTCGGCGACGTGGATCCTCGCGTCGAACAGCTGGATGCAGACGCCGGCGGGCTACGAGATCGTCGACGGGCGCGTCGTGCCGACCGACTGGATCGCGGTAATCCTGAACCCGTCGTTTCCGTATCGCCTCGTCCACATGGGCATCGCGGCGTTCCTCGCGACCGCGCTGATCGTCGGCGCATCCGGCGCCTGGCATCTGCTGCGCGGCCGTGACACGCCGGCGATCCGCAAGATGCTGTCGATGGCGATGTGGATGCTGCTCTTCGTCGCGCCGCTGCAGGCGGTGGTCGGGGATTTTCACGGGCTCAACACCCTCGACCACCAGCCGGCGAAACTCGCCGCGATGGAAGGGCACTGGGAGAACAAACCCGGCGAAGGCGTGCCGCTGATCTTGTTCGGCTGGCCCGACATGGAACGCGAGGAGACGCGCTTCGCAGTGGAGGTGCCGCGGCTCGGCAGCCTGATCCTCACGCATTCGTGGGATGGCCAGTTCCCCGGGCTGAAGGAGTTCCCGCGCGAGGACCGGCCGAACTCGACGATCGTGTTCTGGTCGTTCCGCATCATGGTCGGGCTGGGATTCCTGATGATCGCGCTCGGCGTATGGGCGCTGTGGACGCGCTGGCGCGGCGAGCTGTTCCATTCGCGCGCGCTGCTGCGATTCACGCTGTGGATGGGGCCGACCGGCCTCGTCGCGATGCTCGCCGGCTGGTTCACGACCGAAATCGGCCGGCAGCCGTGGCTTGTGTACAACGTGATGCGCACCGCCGACGGCGTGTCGTCGCACGGCGCAGGGCAGCTCACGACGACGCTGGCGCTTTTCGTTGTCGTCTATTTCGTCGTATTCGGCGCGGGCACGGTCTATCTGCTGCGCCTCATCGCGCACGGGCCGGTGACAGACGAAGGGACGGCGCCCGTGCCCGGCGGCCCGGGCCAGCCCCGCACTCCGGCACGACCGCTGTCGGCCGCCCCGGAAGCGGCCGACGACATCACCGCCACGCGCAGCGGAGGCTGAACGACATGGGCATCGATCTTCCGCTGGTGTGGGCCGTGATCATCCTGTTCGGCGTGATGATGTACGTCGTCATGGACGGTTTCGATCTCGGCATCGGCCTGCTGTACCCGTTCTTCCCTCACCGCACCGATCGCGACGTGATGATGAACACCGTCGCGCCGGTGTGGGACGGCAACGAGACCTGGCTCGTGCTCGGCGGCGCCGGGCTGCTCGCCGCGTTCCCGCTCGCGTACGCAGTCGTGCTGAGCGCGTTCTACCTGCCGCTGATCCTGATGCTGCTCGGCCTGATCTTTCGCGGCGTCGCGTTCGAGTTCCGCTTCAAGGCGGACGACGCGCACCGCCACCTGTGGGACAAGGCGTTCATCGGCGGCTCGCTCGCGGCGACTTTCTTCCAGGGCGTCACGCTCGGCGGTTACATCCAGGGCATCGAAGTCGTCGATCGCGCATATGCCGGCGGACCGTTCGACTGGCTCGCGCCATTCCCGCTCTTCGTCGGCGCCGGCCTCGTCGTGACCTACGCGCTGCTCGGCAGCACGTGGCTGATCGTCAAGACGCAGGGGGCGCTGCAGGCGCGGATGATCGCGATCGCGCGGCCACTGACGTGGATTCTGCTCGCCGTGATCGTCGCAATCAGCGTGTGGACGCCGCTCGCCCGCGAGGACATCGCGCAGCGCTGGTTCACGTGGCCGAACCTGCTGTGGTTCGCGCCGGTGCCGCTCCTCGTCGCGCTGACGGCGTGGCAGCTGCTGCAGCGGCTGCGCCGCGCGCCCGACGTCGCGCCTTTCGTGCTGACGCTGTTTCTCGTGTTCCTCGGCTACAGCGGGCTCGGCATCAGCCTGTGGCCGAACATCGTTCCGCCCGGGATCACGATCTGGGAAGCCGCCGCCCCGCCACAGAGCATGGGGTTCACGCTCGTCGGCGCGCTGCTGATCATCCCGCTGATCCTGATGTACACCGCGTGGGGCTATTACGTGTTCCGCGGCAAGGTGGACGAAACGCAGGGCTACCACTGATGCGCGAGCCCGTCGAGGCACGGCGGGTCGCGACGCCGGCCAATCGATGGCTCAGGCGCGTCGCGTGGCTCGTGCTGATCTGGGCCGCGAGCGTCGCCGCAGTCATGGCCATCGCGGCGGTACTGCGCGTCGTGATGCGCTCGGTCGGCTTGGCGCCGTAGCCGAACTGCCGATGCCTGGCGCTTGTGAGCGGGCCCGGCGAGCCGACCAGCCGAGCTGAAAAACCGGCGCGAGTGGGGCCCCGTGAACGACCCCGGCGTCGTTGCGGCTCTCGTCGCCGCGCCGTTTTCCGGGACGGCTCCTTTCTAACGATCCCTTTTAAGCTTTCTGATTGCGCCCCATCTGCTTGGCGCGGTACATCGCCGCATCGGCGCGACCGAGCAGGCTTTCCACGTCATGGCCGTCGTGGGGATACAGGCTGCAGCCGATGCTGCCGGAGATCGTTGCGGACTCGGCTCCGAGTCGGAAAGGCTCGCGCAAAGTACGCAGAATCTTGTTGGCGACGGCTTCAACGTGCCTGCGGTGCGTCGGGCCATCGAGCAGGACCACGAACTCGTCCCCGCCCAGCCTTGCGACCATGTCTTCCTCGCGCACGCAGTTGGTAAGACGCTTTGCAACATCAATCAGCAGCGCATCGCCGCACGCGTGTCCCATCGTGTCGTTGACCGCCTTGAACTGGTCCAGGTCTACGAAGAGCAGCGCAAAGCTTTCATGTTTGCGGTGTGCCCGCGCGATCGCCTGCTTCGTCCTGTCCGTTAACAAGTTGCGGTTTGGCAGGCCGGTAAGCACGTCGTGATCGACGGCGTGTATCAGCTGTTCGGTAAATTTCTGCACCTCCGTCACGTCACGCAACACCGAGACGGCGCCCACCAGTTTGCCAAGGCGGTCAAGTAGCGGCGTAGCCAGTTCTTCGACGAAGTACTTCGCTTTGTCCTTTCCATACAAGACGTATTGCTTCCGTTGCGGCGTTGCTGAATGCAGGCTGTCTTCGAGCGCGGTGGCAATGCGCGCGCCTTGATCGTCGAAGCATTCGAACACTTCATTCGGCGGACGGTGCAGGACATGCTCGCAATGCTGGCCGAAAAGTTGTTCCGCAGCAGGATTGATGTATTCGATGCGACCATCGGCGTCGATCAAGGCGACGCCTTCGCCGATGGAACTCACGGTCGTCTGCAGCCTGTCCTTTTCCTGGAAAAGCCGTTCTTCGGCGCGCTGGTGTCGCGTGACTTCCGCTTCCAGTTCCTGTTTGTCGAACCGAAGACGCAACGAGGTGCGAATCACGCGGTGGAAATTCCAGGCAGAAAACAACATGCCTGCGAGGAAAATCAGCGTCATGACGCCCATCGCCGTTTGCAGCGGCGTCTGCAGTGTCAAATATTGAATGGCAAGCGGCAACAGGGCAGGCAACAGGAACGCCAGGCAGGCTTCCATTCGTGGCGCCAGTACGCTGACGCCGCCTGCGGCCATGCCGGCCAGAACAAAAGCGACGAATACCTGATGCGCGATCGAATCGGGTGGAAACAGCACCCAGCCCGCCGTCCCCCAAACAACGCCGGCTACCGCCGCGCCGATCGAATAGGCAATGTTCCAGAAACGGGCTTCATTCGCGCCGCGTTTGACTTTGCCATAGCGCCATGTAACCAGGACCCGGAGCGCGGTGACGAACAACAGGCAGCCATACCAGGCAAACACAACCGCAATGGGGATAAAGGCGAGCTGGACGTAACTGAGGATCGCGCCGTTGATGACGGTTACGATATAGGCGAGCGGCGCATTCTCATAGAGCAGCCTCACCTGCTCCGCATATAACGGGCCGGGGCTGCGCTTTTCCATGCTCCCGTGTCTGATTTTGTGGAGGAAATCCGGGATCATGATCCGCCTGCGGCAGCCGGCGCGAAGCTGAAAGGGTCGTACATTACCGGCTTGCCAGCCCTATGCGACGGCGCCGCAACAATTGATTACCGATCGCGTACAGGCGCCGCTCAATGCTCCTTGGCGTCGCGGATAAGACCGGCTCGATACTCCGCGCTGCGCCGACGCAGGCGCCGCGAACCTGCCCCTCCCGGCGGTTCAGACCCTTGCGAGCGCCGTCGGGCGACCGAAGAAGACGCCCTGGTAGAGATCGAAGCCGAGCGCGAGACACCGTCGTGCCCGCTCGGGCGTATCGACCTTCTCGGCGAGCAGTCGCGGCCGGCAGAGCCTCAGTCGCTGAACCAGCAGTTCCAGGGTGCGCGGGTCGAGCTGCAGCACGTCGCGAGATCGTGCAAATCGACGACTTTCGCGCCGCGCATCGCTTTCACGAGGATGCGATACGCATCCAGTTCGAAACTCGGCCGCCCCGCTTCGAGGAGCGCGTGTAGATCGACTTCCGACGACGCAGTCCCGAGGTAGCACCAGCTGTCGACGACGTGCATTGCGTCGCCTTCGCGGAGGCCGACCGGACCCGGATACGGCCAGTGCTCGAGCCGCAGGTCGTGCAGCGCGAGCATCAGACGGGCGCCATGCAGCCGCCGCGACTCCTCCCCCGCGCACGCGCCTTTGCAGCGGTGCAGCTGGTGCGTGAAGCAGCGTCCCCCCGCGGCGGGCTTCTCCAGACCGAGCAGCGGCGGACACAGCTGCTGCTCGGTCGCGATCGTGCGCAGCGCCTCGACCGCTGCGCGGCGCGTGCGAAACAGGCCGTAGAGGTGTTCCTGGCGGCCGAAATCGAGATCGCTCGCATGGACCAGCTCCGGCCGCCAGCCGCCGTCGGGTTGCGGCTGGAGTTCCCAGCTGCACAATTCGCGGCTGCGGCGCAGCTTGCGGTTCATCGTCGGCAGCAGCGACTTGATCAGTTCGGCTTCCTTCAGCAACGCACCGATCTCCCCCGCGGTGACGATCCAGTCGATGCGGCGTACCTGCTGCGAAAGCGTCATCTCGCGGCTGCTGCGGTGATCGGCACCGAAATGCGCCAGCACGCGGGTACGCAGGTGCTTGCTTTTGCCGATGTAGAGCGGCAGGTCGTTTTCGCCGTAGAAAAGATAGACGCCCGGCGCGTCGGGGATCGCGTCGATCGCGTCGAAGTCGAGATGCGGCGGCAGCGCCGGGCGGCCGAGGAGTTCGCGCAGCACCGGCTCGAGGTGCGCCGCGCCGAACTGCCGATGCACGCGCTGCCAGAATTGCCACAGCGCCTGCGCATCGCCGAGCGCCCGATGCCGCGCTTCGACTTCCAGCCCGTGCCGCGCGATCAGCGCATCGAGGTTGTGGCGCCGCTCCTGTGGATAAAGGCGGCGCGACAGGCGCACCGTGCACAGCACTTTCGGCCGGAATTCGACGCCGAGCCGCCGGAACGCCGCGCGGATGAAGCCGTGGTCGAAGCGGGCGTTGTGCGCGACGAAAACCCGCTCGTGCAGGCGGTCGAAGACCGTTTCGGCAAGTTCGGCGAAAGTCGGCGCGTCGGCAACCATGCCGTTCGAGATGCCGGTCATTCTTTCGATGTAATCCGGGATGCGGCCAGCGGGCCGCACCAGGCTCGACCACTCGCGCACCCCGTCCTCGCCGACTTCGATGATCGCGATTTCAGTGATCGAGTCGTGCGAGGCCGTCGCACCGGTGGTTTCGATGTCGACGAACGCGAGGCCAGCGGGGCGGAGGAAATCGGGGATCATCGTCGGGCTGACGTAGCGCGTGCGAAGCTGAACGGGCTGTATATATTATCAGCTCGGCAAACGTGCTGCAGCGAGGCAGCGGCACACGGTTCAGCGCTCGGGCCGCAGCTGGATCGCCTTGTACTCGAGGAATTCCTCGAGCCCGTACACGCCGTTCTCGCGCCCGAGTCCCGACTGCCGGTAGCCGCCGAACGGCGCGAGCGGATTCCACGGCGCGCCATTGACATCGACCTGGCCGGTGCGGATGCGGCGCGCGACCGCGAGCGCATGTTCGTCGCTGCCGGCCCACACGCTGCCGGCGAGCCCGTAAATCGAATCGTTCGCGACGCGAACCGCATCCTCGTCGCCGTCGTGCGGCAGGATCACGAGCACCGGGCCGAAGATCTCCTCCTGCGCGACGGTCGCTTTCGGGTCCTCGACGACGAGCACCGTCGGTGCGACGAAGAAACCTTCGCCCGCAGGCGCCGCATCGACGCCGCCGCACGCGAGCCGCGCGCCTTCGTCGACGCCGCGACGGATGTAGCCGACGACGCGGTCGCGCTGCGCCTGCGACACCAGCGGCCCGAGCCGGCTGCCTTCGGCGAGCGCCGGGCCGACCATGAACGACGACGCCGTGGCGGCGGCGAGCTTCGCCGCTTCGTCGAGCTTGGCGCGCGGTACGAGCAGGCGCGTATGCGCCGAGCAGGTCTGCCCGGAGTTCAGCAGGCAGTTCGACACCGTGCCCTTCACTGCCGCGGCGAGATCCGCGTCGTCGAGCACGATCGCCGCCGACTTGCCGCCGAGTTCGAGCGCGACTTTCTTCACCGTCGCCGCGGCAAGCTCGGCGACGCGCCGCCCGGCCTGCGTCGAACCGGTGAAAGACACCATGTCGACGCGCGGGTCCGATGCGAGCACTTCACCGACGACCGGGCCGTAGCCGGTGACGAGATTGAAGACGCCGGGCGGCAGCCCGGCCGCTTCGATGATCTCGGCAAGAATGAACGCGTTGATCGGCGCGACTTCGGACGGCTTCAGCACGACCGTGCAGCCCGCGGCGAGCGCCGGCGCGACTTTCAGCGTGACTTGGTTCAGCGGGAAGTTCCACGGCGTGATCGCGCCGACGACGCCGACCGGCTCGCGCACGACGAGCGAACTGCCGACGCGCGCTTCCCATTCGAACTCGCGGGCGAGCTTCGCATAGTGCTGCCAGCTCGCGAGCGGCCCGCCGACCTGGATCCGCGACGCCATTTTCAGCGGCATGCCGACTTCGTGCGCGATCGCCAGCGCGAGCTCGTCGCTGCGCGCCTGGACGCCGGCGGCGATGCGCTCGAGGTATTGCGCGCGTTCCGCGGGGGACGTGCGCGACCACGCGTCGAACGCGCCGCGCGCCGCGGCGATCGCCGCTTCGGCGTCCGCCGCCACGCCTTCGGGAATGCGCGCATAGACCGACGCGTCGCTCGGGTCGATGACGTCGATGAAGCCGCGGCCTTGCGGCGCGACCCAGCGGCCGTCGATGAAAAGCTTGTCGCGTACCAGAGTCATGGAGCAGTCCTCGCCTAAAAGGAAAACCCGTCGACCGTAACGGGCCGGTAACGTTGCACGCCGGCGCCGCAACAGTAACCGTTCGCCCTGCCCCCTTCGACTTCGCTCAGGACAGGCTTGTCGAAGGGCGCTGCCACAACCGTTCGCCCTGAGCGTGTCGAAGGGTGCTGCCAAGGCTTCGACAAGCTCAGCCCGAACGGTATTCAGCGACCGCGCGCAGCGGCTTTTCAGTGCACCTTGCCGTCGATCCGCGCCTGCAGCAGGAAAGGCGTGTAGCGCCACGCGAGCAGGCCGAAAGCGGCCGCCCAGCACAGCGCCGAGAGGTCGATCCACAGCACGTAGCGGGCGGGGTCGAGCTGCGTCAGCACGATGCGCAGCACGAAGCCCGCGAGCATGATCCACAGCACGAGCTTGTCGGCCGGCTCGAACACCACTTTGCGTCCGGTATGGCCTTTCGAAATACGCACCAGCATCGCCGGGATGACCAGCCCCATCGTGCCGAAAGTGAACACATGCAGCGCCAGCGCCCCGGTCCAGGCCGGCGGGGCCCAGATGTCGAGCGCGGCGAGCAGCAGCTGCACGATGATCGCGAGATAGCCGAGATACATGACCGCAAGATCGAGCCGGCGCAGTCCGAGCTGCGGCTTCCAGAACACGAAGCGGATCGCCAGGAGCAGCGCCAGCGCGCACGAGAGCGTCGCCGCGAGCGACGGCGGCATCAGGCCGGCGAGCGCGAGCGACACCGCGAGCAGCTTGATCGCGGTGTCGAGCAGCGGATGGCGCAACAGCTCGACCTGGAAGATGCCTTTCATGAACTGCGTCAAGGTACGCTCCATCATCACGAGGAACGCGACGCGGAACAGTCCGAGCGCCATCAGCCAGCCGGCGCGGAAGTGCTCAGGGCTCAGGATCAGGTACTTCGCGAGCAGGAAAGCCGGCAGGATCAGCAGGAAGAAGTAGTTGTCGCGACCAAAGCTGTCCGTCGCGCGGTGGCGCACGAGCGTCCACATCAGCATCGCGACGATCGCGGCGAGGAACGCCACATTGGACAGCGCGAACAGCGCCGGCGGCCAGCTTCCGCCGAAAAGCATGCCGATCCGCTCGACCAGCCACAACGCCACCAGCAGCATCAGCGCCGGTCCGTGGTGGCCGCGGATCTGCACCCAGTTCTTCGACGCCGTCAGCAGGAAGCCGCCGATGACCGCCCAGCCGAAGCCGAAGAACATCTCGTGCGCGTGCCATTGCACGCCGGAAAAGCGCGGCGACGGCAGCGCCGCGTGGCCGACGAAGATCGCCGCCCATGCCAGCGGAAACACGATGCCGGACAGGCAGGCGAGGATGAAGAAAGGCCGGAAGCCGACCAGCCATACGGGGTGCGTGGAGAATTTCATGCTCAGCGTCTGGGTGCGGGGCGCTCGTGCGCACCGGAAGGGACGGAAACTGCGAAACCGCGCGGATCATAACCCGTGATCGCGAAAGGGCGCGCGCGGGAATACACTTTATCGCCGCTGCGCTGACCCGCTGCCGCTCGCAACGGGACTGAAACGACTAGGAAAACCTCAATGCCCGGATTTGCCGCGAACCTCACGATGCTGTTCAACGAACTCGACTTCCTCGAGCGCTTCGACGCCGCTGCGCAGGCCGGCTTCCGCGGCGTCGAGTTCCAGTTCCCGTATGCGCTGCCGAAGGAGGCGATCGCCGAGCGGCTCGACCGCGCCGGGCTCGTGCAGGTGTTGCACAACCTGCCCGCAGGCGACTGGGAGCGCGGCGAGCGCGGCATCGCGTGCCAGCCCGAGCGCGTCGGCGAGTTTCAGGACGGTGTCGGATGCGCGATCGAGTACGCGCAGGCGCTCGGCTGCGCGCAGCTCAACTGCCTCGCCGGCATCGCGCCGGCCGGAGCCGATGCGGACACGCTGCAAGAGACTTTCGTCGCGAACCTGCGCTTCGCCGCAGGCAAGCTCGGCGAAGCCGGCATCCGCTTGCTGATCGAGCCGATCAACACCTGGGACATTCCGGGCTTCTATCTGAACCGCACCGCGCAGGCGGCCGCCCTCATCGACGCGGTCGGCTCGGACAACCTTTTCATCCAGTACGACATCTACCACGCGCAGCGCATGGAAGGCGAACTCGGCAACACGATCGCGCGCCATCTGCCGAAGATCGCGCACATGCAGGTGGCCGACACTCCGGGGCGCAACGAACCAGGCACGGGCGAAATCAATTTCGCGTGGCTGTTCGCCCACATCGACCGCCTCGGTTACGACGGCTGGATCGGTTGCGAATACCGCCCCGCTGCGCGCACCCTCGACGGGCTCGGCTGGATCGACGCGCTCACCGCAGCGCCCGGAGGGCTGACTCCCCGCACGAGAGGCGGCGAGGACGCGCAGCTCGCGTGATCGCCCCGGAGTTCGGCGAGCGGCTCCCGATGCGGCGCGGCACGGATGCAAAATACGTGACGCTCGGCTGCACTCCGTGTTACACCGCCGGCAGCGCACCCCACCTGTACCCGCCCCCGGAGATTCGCCGATGCAAACTCTCGCCCGCCTGCTCTGCCTTGCCGCACTCTGCGTGGCCGTGACCGCGTGCAGCAAGGTCACCGTCGAGAACTACGACAAGATCAGGGTCGGCATGACGTACGACGAAGTCAAGCAGCTGCTCGGCGCGCCGAACCGGTGCAGCGACGTGATGACGGTGAAAAGCTGCACGTGGGGCGACGAGAAGCGGCACGTGCAGGTGAGCTTCGTCGCCGACCAGGTGGTGCTGTTCAGCTCCGAGAACCTGCGCTAGCGGCGCGGGCCTGCAGCTGCCTGCCGCGCAGCGCGATCGCGCTGATCAGGCCGAGCGCGACAGCGATGCACAGCATGCCGATGGATTCGGGTCCGCTCGGTCGCTCACCGAGTTCGACCCAGCCGCTCAGCACGCCGACGGCCGGGATCGCGAGCGACGACAGGCCGGCGAGGCCGGCCGGCAGGCGGTCGAGGATGAACACCCACATCAGCCACGCGAGCCCCGTCGCCAGCAGGCCGTTGTAGATCAGCGCGGCGATGAAATACGGCGTCAGGCGCGGCGGCTCGGACGGCAGCCACCACGCGATGACGCACAGCACGAGCGAACCCAGCAGCATCTGCCACGCGGTCAGCGACAGCAAGTCGACCCGGGTGCGGGCGCGCAGCCGCTTGAGCACGATCGCGCTCGCGGCCCACGCGACGCTGCCGAGCAGCGCCAGCATCGTGCTGAAGAGATCCCCCTGCGGTTTGGACGGGTCGAGGATGAAGACGAGCCCGACCAGCGCCAGCGCGACGGCGACCCACTGCAGGCCGCGTACCCGTTCGCCGAGAAACACCCATGCCATCGGCAGCAGCCAGAACGGCATCGCATAGACGAGCACTGCCGTCTTGCCGGCACCGCCGCTAACGAGAGCCCACTGGATCAGCGCCGTGAAGGCGGTCGTCTGCAGCAAGCCGAGCAGCAGCGTCGAGCCGAGAGCGACCGGCCGCAGCGGCTGACGCCGCAGCGCGAGCACCGCGAACAGCGCGAGCGCACCGAACAGCGTGCGGACCGCCGAGAAGTCGAACGGATCGGCATAGCGCATGACGTTCTTCATGACGACCCAGTTGTAGCCCCAGATCAGCGACAGCAGCACGAGGATTGCGGCCGCCAGCTTGAGTTCGAGATTCTTTTTCATTGTCTGCCCTGTTGGAACGCCGTCGCGAGCCTGCCATTCGATGTCTTCGAAGCGCCGGAAACCTGCGCCCTGCTCCCGTCGCGAGCTGGTTGCTCCCCTCCCGCCGCGATGACGCCGCGGCACCTTCACTTCGATGCGGTGTCCCTACGGGAACCGGCCGTCCCCGCGCGCGCCGCCGCCGTCCACCCCGGAGAACTTCGCGAATGCTTCCTACCCTCAACGACCTGTTCCGCTCGCTGTTCGACGCCCCTCCCGCCGCAGACGAACCGGCCAGCCAGCACACGCTGCAGCTGGCCACTGCGGTGCTGCTCGTCGAGGTGATGCGCAGTGACGCGAAGATCGGAGCGCAGGAACGCCACGCCGTGCTCGCGGCGCTGCGTGACAAGTTCGCCCTCGCCGACGACGAGCTCGAGCGCCTGTTCGAGCTGGCCGAAACGCATGCCCGCGAAGCGACCGATTTCTATCATTTCACATCGAAGCTCAACAAGGGCTTCAGCGCCGAACAGAAATTGCGGATCGTCGAGTTGCTGTGGCAGGTCGCGCTCGCCGACGGCCACATCAGTCATCATGAAAACCACCTGATGCGCAAGCTCGGCGACCTGCTCCACATTCCTCACGCCGCTTACGTCGCGGCGAAGCAGCGCGCCCGTCAACACATGAACGTGCCCGACGCGCCAGCCGCGCCGTGAGCGCGCCTCGAGGCACCGCGACGAGGCGTACGCACCGCCATCGTGCATCCTGGCTGCCGGCATGCACCACGGCCGGGATTGCCGCAGTGCGCAGGCCGTGGAAGACAACTCCAAGTTGTTGAATGAGCACGTATAATTTTTTTGGTTCGTTTTTTGCTTTACGGACGGATTTGCCTGTGGAGCCCGTTCATGGAGCAGTTCAAGACCTCGGCCGACGTCCTCTTTGTATTGCTCGGCGCCATCATGGTGCTCGCGATGCACGCGGGATTCGCCTTCCTCGAAGTCGGCACGGTGCGCAAGAAAAACCAGGTCAACGCGCTGGTGAAGATCATCAGCGATTTCGCGATGTCCTCGATCGCGTATTTCCTCATCGGTTACTCGATCGCCTACGGCAGCGATTTTTTCGTCGGAGCAGACCGCCTCGTCGCCGGCTCGGGCTATGAGCTGGTCAAGTTCTTCTTCCTGCTCACGTTCGCCGCGGCGATTCCCGCGATCATCTCCGGCGGCATCGCCGAGCGCGCGCGCTTCGGCCCGCAGCTGATCGCGACGTTCGTCATCGTCGGCTTTCTCTACCCGTTCTTCGAAGGCGTCGTCTGGAACGGCAATCTCGGCTTCCAGGACTGGCTCGAAGCCGCGTTCGGCGCGAAGTTCCACGACTTCGCCGGCAGCGTCGTCGTGCATGCGTTCGGCGGCTGGATCGCGCTTCCCGCAGTGCTGCTGCTCGGCGCGCGCCGCGGACGCTACCACAAGGATGGCGCGATCTCGGCGCATCCGCCGTCGAGTATCCCGTTCCTCGCGCTCGGCGCGTGGATCCTCACCGTCGGCTGGTTCGGCTTCAACGTCATGAGCGCGCAGCGGCTCGACGCCGTCAACGGGCTCGTCGCGATCAACTCGCTGATGGCGATGGTCGGCGGCACGCTCGCCGCACTCGCCGCCGGGCGCAACGATCCGGGCTTCGTGCATAACGGCCCGCTCGCGGGACTCGTCGCAGTGTGCGCCGGCTCGGACCTGATGCACCCTGCCGGCGCGCTGGCGGTCGGCGCGGTCGCCGGCGCGCTGTTCGTGTTCCTGTTCACGGTCGCGCAGAACCGCTGGAAGATCGACGACGTGCTCGGCGTGTGGCCGCTGCACGGCCTGTGCGGCGCGTGGGGCGGCGTCGCGGCGGGAATTTTCGGCTCGACGGCGCTCGGCGGCCTCGGCGGCGTCAGCATCGCCGCGCAAGCGATCGGAACGCTCGCCGGCATCGGCGTCGCGCTCGCCGGCGGTACGGTGACCTACGGCGCGATCAAGGCGACGATGGGCCTGCGGCTCGACCCCGAACAGGAATTCGCCGGCGCCGACCTGTCGCTGCACCGCATCTCGGCGACCGCGGAGCGCGAGACGTCGTGGTGAGCGGCGGCGGGCGTCGCAGAAAATAACGTCGGACGGCTAGAATAGGGCAGGTCGGACTCGATCGTGAGCGCGCGTTCATCGCGTTCCCGCGATCGCGAAAACGACGTCATCCGGTGTATCGGCAAGCGACGCAGAGGCGACGAACCGCTATTTCCGAAAAAGCGTCAGCTTTGCGCGACCGATCCGCCTCAGCGTTTGAAATGAGCGGCATGACGCGGCGGACGAAGCCTCGTGGCATGTCCGCTCGACAAGGGGTTAGGCCACGGCGAAGCCATCCTCATGATTCCTGCGGCATGCTGTGCCACCACAGCTCGCAGCGCTTGCAAAGCTCGCCATCGAATTCGGCTTTCAGCAGACCGTCGAGAACCATTCTGGGCAGTGGGTCACCCGGCTTGCGTGCCACGAGATTGGTGCCAGTGGACTTGGCCCAGATTTGAAACAGCTCCTCGGAGGCCACCTGGTACGTCACGTGCCAATGCGCGATGCCCCCTGAAGGGGTTGTGGCCAGCACTTCATACGCGACCTGCACATCCTCTTGCAGCTTGACGCGGCGCCAGTATTCGGCGAGCTGCACGTGGCCGCGCTGGACGGCGAACGGCGTATTGTGGTATTCGCCGTCGGCGGTGAAGAGCGCCGCGAACCTGGATTCATCGCGCTCCTCCCATGCCGCCTTGTAGGCTTTCATGAACTGCTCGATGTTCACGGCGTCTCCTTTCGGGGTTTGACGTGGTGTGGACGTCAATATTGACGGATAAGCTCGCGCCTGCTGCATAAGCGGCTGGCGCGATTTTGGCGGAAACGCCCGTCCCTACGCATGTTTGGTGTCCCCGCAAGCGGGCGTCCAATTGTAAGCGGGAGCTGAAACACCGCAAGGTGTCCGCATCCAACAAGGATTCTGTCACTGGGTTGTCATGCGGATCAAATGATGCGCCAAAGTGACGCTCGACGAACGTCCGTCGAACGGCTCCTGCGGGCCGGGACTTCGCGATCGTCTCATGCTGAGCGCTGCCGATCGTTCCGAAATTAACCCGAGAAGCAGTTCTTTCCATGTATGTCGGTCCGGGTTCGACCCCTACCTGTCATTCCGGTCCATTCACGCTGGAGGAAAGGGTCGCGAAGGCGGCGTCGCCAGTGTGAGCAGATTGCCATCAAGGTCATGCACTTGCGCCAACGTCGAGTAGTCGCCCTCAATGTCGTTCCCGAGCACAATTCCCAGGCCCTGCAGCCTGAGGCGCTCGGCCCCGAGGTCGTCGACGTAAAGGAACATCGCGCCCCTGCCGGCGATTTCGTCGTCTGTTGAAAGCGCTATCCCGACGTGATCGAAGAGTTCCCACTGCAACAGCGTGTCCATCGGCCGGTTATCCGGTCCACGACCGAGCAGCTTCGTATACCAGCTTTCGGCCGCCGAAAGGTCTGCGGTGAGCAATGAGGTGTAGATCTTCTGCAGGTTCACTTTGATCTCTTCCCCGGCAAACACAGTGCAGACGCCCACCCGACCAGCAAGGTTCCCGTGACATCTGGAACGGAAAATCGACACCGCCCGGCGGACTTTGCGCGGACGCCCGGCGGCGCCAGCGTCGTCCGGGCGAAAGCGAAGAACACGCGATTCACGACCGCGTGAATGCCTGGGCGAAATCGGCCTTGAGGTCTTCGAGATGCTCGAGGCCGATCGATAGCCGGACGAAGTTCGGGGCGATGCCGGCCGCTTTCATCTGCTCCTCGTTCATCGTGCCCGACCACATCGCCGCGGTGTGCACGGCCAGCGACTCGACGCCGCCGAGGCTCACGCCGTGGGTCGCGAGTTCGAGCGACGCGACGAAGCGCTCGGTCGCGTCGAATCCGCCCCTGACCGCGAACGCGATCACCGCGCCGTAGCCTTTCATCTGCTTTTTCGCCAGCGCGTGCTGCGGATGGCTCTCGAGGCCGGGGTAGAACACCTGCTCGACTTGCGGCTGCGCTTCAAGCCAGCCGGCAAACGCGAGCGCCGTCGCGTTGATCCGCTCGATGCGCACCGGCAGGGTCCGCAGGCCGCGCAGCAGCAGCCACGCATCCATCGGCGACAGCACCGCGCCGAGCGTGACATGCATGCGCCAGATGCGCTCGGCAAGCGCTTCCGAGCAGCACACGACACCCGCCATCAGGTCGTGATGCCCGCCGAGGTATTTGGTCGCGCTATGCACGACGATGTCGATGCCGAGCTCGTGCGGCTTCTGGTTCAGCGGGGACGCGAAAGTGTTGTCCGCGATGGTGAGGATGCCGCGGCTGCGCCCGAGGGCGGCGACGGCTTCGAGATCGGTCACCACGAGCGTCGGGTTCGCCGGGGTTTCGAACATCATCAGCCGGGTGTTCGGCCGGATCGCGGCTTCGATCGCCGCGAGATCGCTCTGCTCGACGAACGAGACGCTGACGCCGAACTTCGGCAGCACTTCGTCGAACAGCTTCGCGGTGCTCATGTAATGGCGCTGCTGTGCGATCACGTGGTCGCCGGCCGAAACCAGTGCCAGCACCGTCGTGCTGATCGCGCCCATGCCCGAAGCGGTCAGCAGCGCGGATTCGGTGCCTTCGAGCTCGGCCAGGATGGCTTCGACGCGCTGGTGCGTCGGGTTGCCGTAGCGCGTGTAGAAGCCCGGGTGACGCGGCGTGTTCGCGCGCTCGGCGAAGTCGCGGGCGTCGGACGCCCTGAACGTCGCGGTGTAGTAGATCGGCGCGACGATCGCGGCGTCATCGGAGAGATGCGCATCGCCGTGCAGCACGCGCGTCTCGTCGTGCCACCCGGGATGGGGGGAATCCTTCATTCTGGTCGGCCTGTTGGTCATGTCGATCCGGGAGTGTGCGGTTTCTCGGGGCGTTGCGTCGATTGTCGGCCGGCCTTTACATCCGGCCCAGATCCTCGATCGCGTCGACGACCATGCCCGTGCCGATCGCGATCAGCAGGATGTCGGCCGCGACGCGCACGTAGCGGTGGCCGCGCGGCGGCACGCCGAGTTCGACGACGATCGCCGGCGGGAGATCGTAATAGATCACGTCCCGCGGCAGCGGTCTGCCCACCGACCATTTTTTTGCCTGCCCGGGCGGCATGCAGCCGTTGCCTTTCTTCGCCAGACCGGGCGGGCAGGAGCCGGCACGGACCCGCTCGGAATAATATTCACGGATGACGACGCGTTCGCGGTCGCCGAAACGGATGTTCACGCCCGGCCGGTCGCTGTCGCGCTGGCGGGAGACCCGCTCGTCGCCGCGCCGCTCACGGTCGTCATCGCCGCCGCGCCGCTCGGGCTCGCCAGCGCGCTGCGGACGGTCATCGCCGCGCCGCTCGTTCTGCTGGTGCTTGTCCGGCTTGCCGCCGCCTGCCCAATCCGGCTTGTCGGCAAGCGCCGCGCCCGCCGCGAACGTCGCGATCAATGCGACGCCGATCACAAAACCGCTCCTGCGCCTGCTTCCCTGTTGCATTGCCGATCTCCCTGATGGTTTGTTGTGCCCGCGAAAAGCCTCGCGGCCGATTCAGTCCACGACCCGAAACCGCAGCGCGCCGATCATCTGGCCCGCCTCCGTCACTACCCGGACCTGCCAGCGCCCGACCGCATTATCGGGAAAATTCCTTTTATGCGTCCAGGATCGGTAGCCTCTTTCCCGGCCGCCGGTGATGTCGAGCGCGATGCGATCGACTTCGCTTCCGTCGTGCTGCCACACATGGTAGACCCGCTCGTCCAGCCCGCGCGGCGCGCGGATCGCGGTGTAGGCGAAAAGTCCGGTCGAGCGCAGCTGCGCGCTCGTGACCGTCCCGAGGCTCTCGGCCGGCGTGCGCTCGTCGAGGCTCGCGGTGACGGCGACATCGGTGAGCCACAGCGTGGCCGGAGGCACCCACGAGCGCGCCAGCCAGCCGGTCGCGCCCAGCGCGAGCGACAACGCGCCGAGCGCCGCCCACCGTCCCCATCCGTCGAACGGCACGTTGCGCGACAGGCTCGGCAATGACAGCACCACCGCGACGGCGATCGCCAGCTTGTAGCTTTCGGGCGTCGTCAGGTGAAAGAGGATCGGCAGCGCGGTGAGCAGCACGGCGAACAGCGTCAGCGTGTGGTACGCGAGATAGCTCCACCGCCGCGGCGCAAGCCATTTGTAATAGACGGGATCGACGATCGCGACGAGCGCCGCGACGAGCAGCAGCGCGGAAAAGAATGCCTGGCCGCTGTTCCACGCGGTCGTCACGAAAAAGAACGGCAGGACGAAAAACAGGCTCTCCTGGTGGATCATCTGCGTCGCGTAGCGCAGCACCCCCGCCGGCAGTTCATGCCCGAAGCGGCGCGCCAGGCTGCGGCTCAGGACATTCTCGAGCATCAGCCACATCCAGCTCAGCAGCATCAGCAGCGGAATGACGCGGGCAAACTCCTCCTGCCGGTCGACGAGCACGAAGCTGGCGATGCCGGAGACGAATCCGAACAGAGCGAGGATTCTCGGGTAACGCTGAACCAGCCCGACGAGGCGACGAAGACGCTCTTTCCAGATTGACATTAACTTGCGAAGGGGGACTTGCGAAGGGAGGGTCGGGGGACAGGATTTCGCCCGACCTGCGCCGCCATTCGCCGTCGCCCGCCCGCAACGGGAACGGCATGCATCGGCCGACCGTGCGGCTTTTTACCCGCTCCGTCCGCACTTCGCAAGCGCAGCATCCCAAGAGGCAACGTGCGGGCCGGCAATCGGCGCCGCGACCTTCGCCTCCCGGGATGCGCGTTCCTTCAGCAGATCCGCTCCCACAGGCAGGTTTCTTCTTCGAGCCGGTCCAGTTCCAGGCCTTTGAAGTCCCCGCGCGAGACGACGCCGACGATGGTGCCGTCATCGACGATCGGCAGGTGGCGATAGCCGCCGTCGCTCATCATGCGCAGCGCGTCGATCGCCGTGCATTCGCCGGCGATCGTGTCCGGGTCCGGCGTCATCACCATCGAAAGCGGTGTGCCCGGATCACGGCCGTCGGCGATCGCCCTGACCACGTCACGGCCGGTCAGAATGCCGGCGAGCCGCCCTCCTTCGACGACGAGTACCGCCCCGACGCTGCGTTCCCGCATCGCCTCGCAAGCGCTCCGTATCGTATCGGCAGGAGCGAGCGTTACCGGGCTGTGATCCTTCACGATCAGGTCAAGACAACGATTCGTCATGATTCTCTCCGCACTGTCAGAAATTCCTCGAGGTTCACTTCAAATGTAGTCGACAGGGACGGTGAAGACAGCCCGCCGACGGCGAACGCTGACACAGGTCAACCCGATCGATAATCGGCACCACGCCGGAGTGACGACCGGGAGCCGTGCGAAAATGAACCGTCGCATCTCCGCTTTCTCGAATCCGTATGGATACGCTGACCCACGCTCTGTCAGGCGCACTGGCCGGGCGCCTGCTCGCGCCGCGCCCTTCTCCCGGATCGACTCCGGCTGCGACACCCGCTCCGCGGCTATGGCAGGCGGTCGCGGCCGGCGCTGCCGCCGCGGCATTCCCGGATCTCGATTTCGTCCTTGGCTACGTGTCGGACATCGCGTACCTGCGCGGCCACCGCGGAGTCACGCATTCGCTGCTGCTGTTGCCGCTGTGGGGAATGCTGCTCGCGTGGGGGTTCGCCGCCCTCGCCGGCCGTCATCAACCCCTCCGGCCGGGCTGGCGAACGTTTTACAGCATCGCCTGCGCGGCGATCCTGATCCATATCGCCGGCGATCTGATCACCCAGTTCGGCACGATGATTTTCGCGCCGTTGTCGGATCGCCGATTCGGCTTGGGCACGACTTTCATCATCGACCTGGTGCTGACCGGACTGCTCGTTGCCGGCCTCGTCGCGAGCGCAGTCTGGCGCCGCAGCAAAGTGCCCGCCGCAGTCGCGCTGGTGCTCGTCACCGGCTGGGTGGGTGTCGGAGCGGTCGGTCGTAGCGAAGCGATCGAGGCCGCGCGTGCGTATGCGGCCGAGCACGGAATCGAGCCGGTGGTCGTCGATGCGGCGCCCCGCCCGGCCTCGCCGTTCAACTGGACGGCGATCATGTTCGACGGCACGCGCTATCACTACGCCCATCTCAACACCCGGCGCAGCGAAGTGCTCGAAGCGCGGCCCGATGACACCTTCATCCGCCGCCTCTCGGCACCGTACCGGCCGGTGGCGCTGGCGCAATGGGAGACGCGGCCGAAGTTCGGCGGCGGCGACGTCGAAGCGCTGGCGCGGGAAGTGTGGGCGGCCGAGGAGTTCGCGTTCTACCGCTGGTTCGCGATGTTCCCGGTGTTCGACCATGCCGAGATCGCCCCGGTGAACCGCTGTGCCGGCTTTGGCGACCTGCGCTTCGAGATTCCGGGGCGCGGCGACACGCCGTTCCGCTACGGCCTGTGCGGCCGTGCGGCGGGCGGCGATAGGAGCAGCGGCTGGCGCCTGTACGAGCTCGTGACCGGCGGCCGGCGCTGGATCGAGATGAATTAGAAGTTGCGCGGCGGCGCAGCACGCCGAAGAGCATGCTGCGGGCCGGAGCTTATCTGAGCAATGCGTTCAGCGCCTCGAGCGCCTTGCTGCCCGGGCACAGATACGCGTCGCCCAACTGGTTCAGCGGCTTTTCGACCGTGTTCAGGTGGCTGTGCATGTCCTGCGCGCTGCTGTCGACGTACAACAGGCCGGTGACGATCTCGCCCAGCGCCTGGCGTTCCTGCAGGTGGTTCATCGCGCCGATGCGATCCGACGGGTCGTAGTCGACGTCGAGCTTTCTCAGGTGCAGGATCGAGCCGTCGTGCTGCACGATGCGCCGTAGCGACCCCGGCGGATACGAGGTCTCGATCGGGTCGCGCGGCAGGATCACTTCGACGCGGTTGACCGCTTCGTTGTGCTGGCGCACGTAGTCGTAGCTGCGCGTCGAGCCGCTGTGGTTGTTGAACGTCACGCACGGGCTCAACACGTCGATCAGCGCCGGGCCGTTGTGGCGCAGCGCCCCCTTGATCAGCGGCACGAGCTGCTCCTTGTCGCCGGAGAAGCTGCGCGCGACGTAAGTGGCACCCAACTGCAGCGCGAGCGCGGCGAGGTCGATCGGGCTGTCGCTGTTGAGAACACCTTTCTTGCTCTTCGAGCCCTTGTCGGCAGTGGCCGAGAACTGCCCTTTGGTCAGCCCATACACGCCGTTGTTCTCGACGATGTAGGTCATGTTCACGCCGCGCCGCATCGCGTGCGCGAACTGGCCGATGCCGATCGAGGCCGAATCCCCGTCCCCGGACACGCCCAGATACAGCAGGTTGCGGTTCGCGAGCGCCGCGCCGGTGAGCACCGACGGCATGCGCCCGTGCACCGAGTTGAAGCCGTGCGAGTTGCCGAGGAAGTAATCCGGCGTCTTCGACGAGCAGCCGATGCCCGAGAGCTTGGCGACTTTGTGCGGCTCGATGTCGAGGTCGAAGCACGCCTGCACGATCGACGCGCTGATCGAGTCGTGGCCGCAGCCCGCGCACAGCGTCGAGATCGCCCCTTCGTAGTCGCGGCGCGTGTAGCCGAGCGCGTTACGCGGCGCGTCGGCGCTGAGGAGTTTCGGTTTGGCGAGATAGGTCATGAGGCCACCTTGCGGATCGGGCTGATTTTGCGGTCGGACAGGGCATCGGCGATTCGGCCGCTGATGAAGCGCGCGGTGATCGGCGAGCCGTCGTAATGCAGCACGCGCACGAGCTTCTTCGGATCGATCTCGCCTTCGTTGATCAGGAGCGACCGCAGCTGCCCGCTCTCGTTCTGCTCGACGACGAACACCTGCTCGTGATCGGCGATGAACTGCAGGATCTCGTCGCAGAACGGGAAGCCGCACACGCGCAAGGTGTCGACGTGGATGCCGTCGGCTTCGAGCAGCGCGCTCGCTTCGGCCATCGCCGGACTCGTCGAACCGTAGTGGATCGCGCCGAACCGTGTCGGCTGCGAGGCCGCGTGCAGCACCGGCGCCGGCACGAGGTTTTTCGCGGTATCGAATTTCCTGCGCAGCCGCTCCATGTTGTAGACGTAGTCGGCGCCCGACTCGCTGTATTTCGCGTACGCGTTGCGCGTCGTGCCGCGCGTGAAGTACGCGCCTTTGGTCGGATGCGTGCCGGGGATCGTGCGATACGGGATGCCGTCGCCGTCGACGTCGAGGTAGCGGCCGAAGTCCTTGCCCGCTTCGAGCTCTTCGTAGGTCATCAGCTTGCCGCGGTCGTAGCGGCGGCTGTCGTCCCAGTCGAACGGCTTGCACAGCGATTCGTTCATGCCCATGTCGAGGTCGGAGAGCACGAACACCGGCGTTTGCAGGCGGTCGGCGAGATCGAACGCGAGCGCGCCGAACGTGAAGCATTCGTACGGGTTTTCCGGGAACAGCAGCACGTGGCGCGTGTCGCCGTGCGACGCGTACGCGCAGGCGACGAGATCCGACTGCTGCGTCTTCGTCGGCATGCCGGTCGACGGGCTGCCGCGCTGCACGTCGAAGATCACCGCCGGAATCTCGGCGAAATACGCCAGACCGAAGAATTCCTGCATCAGCGAGATGCCGGGGCCGGAGGTCGCGGTGAAAGCGCGCGCGCCGTTCCACGCCGCGCCGATGACCATGCCGATCGACGCGAGCTCGTCTTCGGCCTGCACCGCGGCGTAGCGCGCATGCCCGCTGTCGGGGTCGGTGCGGTACTTGCGGCAGTAGCTCGTGAAGGACTCGATGACCGACGTCGACGGCGTGATCGGGTACCAGCCCGTCACCGTCGCGCCGCCATACACCGCACCGAGCCCGCACGCGCTGTTGCCGTCGATGAAGATACGGTCGCCGACGGCGTCCGCGCGCCTGATCGTCAGGCCGATCGGACACGGCAAATACGCCCGCACATAGTCGTAGCCGAGGCGCAGCGCATGCACGTTGGCCTGGATCAGCGGATCCTTGCCGCGGTAGCGATCGACGATCAGCGCTTCGGCGACGCCGAACTCCATGTCGAGCAGCGCGATCAAGGCGCCCACGTACATGACGTTCTTGAACAGCTGGCGCTGGCGCGGATCGGTGTATTCGCGGTTGCACATCGCCGTCAGCGGCACGCCGAGCACGGTGATGTCGTCGCGGAACTTCGACGCCGGCATCGGTTTCGTCGAGTCGTAGAAGAGATAACCGCCGGCATCGAGGCTCGCGACGTCGCGGTCCCAGGTCTGCGGGTTCATCGCGATCATCATGTCGCAGCCGCCGCGCGCGCCGAGCCAGCCCGCTTCGGACACGCGCACTTCGTACCACGTCGGCAGCCCCTGGATGTTCGACGGGAAGATGTTGCGCGGCGCGACCGGCACGCCCATGCGCATGACCGCGCGCGCGAACAGTTCGTTGGCCGAGGCCGAACCCGAGCCGTTGACGTTCGCGAACTTGATGACGAAGTCGTTGATGCTTGCGATCGATTGTGCGCTTTTCATGACCTGGGCGCCTCCGCTCCGGCTTGTGCTATGTCGATAGTGAATTTCTGCATGTCCCACGCGCCGGTCGGGCAGCGCTCGGCGCACATGCCGCAGTGCAGGCAGACGTTCTCGTCCTTGACCATCACCCGCCCGGTCTTGAGCCCTTCGGCCAGGTACAGCGCCTGCTCGGGGTTCTTCGCCGGCACCTTGAGCCGGGCGCGCAGTTCGTCCTCTTCGCCGTTAGCGGTGAACGTGATGCATTCGGTCGGGCAGATGTCGACACAGGCGTCGCACTCGATGCACAGCTTCGGCGTGAACACTGTCGCGACGTCGCAGTTGAGGCAGCGTTCCGTTTCGCCGCACGCGAGTTGGAGGTCGTAGCCGAGCTCGAATTCGAGCTTGATGTCCTTCAGCGCCTCCTCGAGCGTCTTCACCGGCACCTTGCGCCGCGCCTCCTCGGACACGTGGTTGTCGTAGCTCCACTCGTGGATGCCCATTTTCTGGCTGACGAGATTGACGAGCGGGCCGGGGCGCTTCGTGAGCGGCTCATTGCGGCAGAACAGATCGATCGAGATCGCCGCTTCGTGCCCTTGCGCGACCGCGGTGATGATGTTCTTCGGTCCGAGCGCCGCGTCGCCGCCGAAGAACACGCGCGGCAGCGTCGATTGCAGCGTCCGCTCGTCGAGCACCGGCATGCCCCAGCGGTCGAACTCGACGCCGATGTCGCGCTCGATCCACGTGAAAGCGTTTTCCTGGCCGATCGCGAGCAGCACTTCGTCGCATTCCATATGCACGTCGGGCTCGCCGGTCGGCACCAGCGAACGGCGCCCGTCGGCGTCGTATTCGGCCTGCACTTTCTCGAACAGCACGCCGGTCAGGCGCCCGTTGTCGTGCGTGAACGCCTTCTGCACCAAGTAATTGTGGATCGGGATGCCTTCGTGCAGCGCGTCTTCCTTCTCCCACGGCGACGCTTTCATCTCGTCGAAGCCGCTGCGGACGACGACCTGCACCTCTTCGCCGCCCAAGCGCCGCGCCGAGCGGCAGCAGTCCATCGCGGTGTTGCCGCCGCCGAGCACGATGACGCGCCGGGCAATGCTTGTGACGTGGCCGAACGCGACGTTGGCGAGCCAGTCGATGCCGACGTGGATGTGCGCCGCCGCTTCCTTGCGCCCCGGGAGATCCGCGTCGCGCCCGCGCGGTGCGCCGGTGCCGACGAACACCGCATCCCAGTTGTCGGCGAGCAGTTCACGCAGGCTGCCGATCCACTCGCCCTGGCGCAGCTCGACGTCGAGACCGGCGACATAGCCGCACTCCTCGTCGATGACGCTGTCGGGCAGGCGGAACTTCGGGATCTGGCTACGCATCATGCCGCCGGCCGACTGGCCGCTGTCGAACACGGTCACCTGATAGCCCTGCACCGCCAGATCGCGCGCGACCGTCAGCGACGCGGGGCCGGCACCGATACAGCCGATGCGCTTGCCGTTCTTCACGGTCGGCGCTTTCGGCAGCCGCTCGTGGATGTCTTCCTTGAAGTCGGCCGCGACGCGCTTCAGCCGGCAGATCGCCACCGGCTCCTTGTCGACGCGCCCGCGCCGGCACGCCGGCTCACAGGGGCGGTCACAGACGCGCCCGAGAATGCCGGGGAACACGTTCGAGCGCCAGTTGAGCATGTACGCCGCGGCAAAATCGCCTGCCGCGATCTGGCGAATGTATTCGGGGACGGGGGTATGGGCCGGACAGGCCCACTGGCAGTCGACCACCTTGTGCAGGTAGTCGGGCGCGCTGATGTCGGTCGGTTTCAAGTCTTTTCTTCCTGTCCGAAAGATTGCGGACACCCGCCGGGAGTGCGGGAGTTCCTTCTTCTCGCCGGTCGCCGCGGCCGTGAAGGCGCAGCAGGCGGTCAGACCGCCCCTGCCAGTGATTACTCAGCAGTATAATTCAGAACGCGCACTATGGTGCATGTTGTTATACAAAGACGCTGTTCATTTCGTTCATTTCGTGCCGCGACAGTACGACCTCCGCCCGTCGTCCTGCCGACGGGCGGCGTGGCAGATTCATTCGAGGCAGCACGCTTTCTCGGTGAGCTCGGCGCACCCGCAGCCGGCCTGCGCAGCGATCTGCCGCTGGATGCCGCTGAAACGCGCCTGTACGGCATCGCCGAAGAGCGGATCGGCGCCGAGATGGATTGCCGAATCGACGAGGAACCAGTCCTTCTTTTGCAGCGAAGCGCCGAGCCGCGGGAAGATCTCGCGCTCCTCCTTGTCCATGTGCTCGCGCAGGAACGCGACGTAGCGGCACACGTCGTCGATGATCGTCGCGCGCGACATCATCGCTCCGCCAGCGGCGGCAGCCAGATCCGCCGCCAGCGTCGCGCCGCTTGCCTCGATCTGCCGGTGCTGGCCGGCCAGTTCGTCAACGACGTCGCGCGCCGACGGATCGTGCGCAAGGAGCATGCCGAACGCGACGTCCTCGCGCGGGTGATGGAAGCGGTCGGGGTACTGCGTGAGGTAGTAGACGACGTCCGACATGAGCTCGTAATCCGGCTGCTCGCCGCGGGCGAACAGTTCGGTCCGGCTTTCGAGCAGATCGAGCAGCTTGCGGTAATTCGCGTGCTCGGCTTTCCACTTGTTGATATGTGCGCACATGACAGTCTCCGATGTTCGTTTTCGACATCCCGCCTGCCCTGCTGCCGGGGGCGGGACCACTGCACGATTTCATGCTAAGCACGCATGCGCGCCGCCGAAATGACTTTTGTCATTCAGCCCGGTGCCGCCCTGCCCTACTCTGCGCTTGCGCCGAACTCCGGCATCTTTCGGTCCGCAGCCGGCAAAACGGCCGGCCCGCCCCCAGCGAGAGGAGAAAAATCATGACTTACGTGGTCACCGAAGCGTGCATCAAGTGCAAACACACCGATTGCGTCGACGTCTGCCCGACCGACGCTTTCCGCGAAGGCCCCAATTTCCTCGTCATCGACCCGGAGGAATGCATCGACTGCACGCTGTGTGTCGCCGAATGCCCGGTGGACGCGATCTATGCCGAAGACGACGTGCCGCACGAGCAGCGGCAGTTCGTCGCGCTGAACGAAGAACTGGCGAAGGAATGGAAACCGATCGTCGAAGTCAAGCCCGCGCCGGCGGATGCCGGAACGTGGGCGAAGGTGAAGGACAAGCTCAAGTTCCTGGAACGCTGAGCGGCGCGGCGCGGCGGAGTGCCGCTCTCGAACCGGCAACTGAATACCACCCGTTCGCCCTGGGCTCGTCGAAGGGCGGTCGCTGGGCTTCGACAAGCCTGTCCTGAGCGAGGCCGAAGGGCTCAGCCCGAACGGTCTCTGGTTGCAGCATTGATAGGTGGCGAGGATCCGTCGGGTGTCGAGGATCCGTCAGGTGTCGAGGATCCGCCGCAGCATGTCGGCGCGCGTGATCTCCATCCCGCCGGGCCGGTTCGTCAGCCAGCCGGCTTTCTGCCACCGGCTGAGGATGCGGATGACGGTTTCGGCTCGCGCGCTGACGAGCTGGCTGATTTCCTCGCGCGTCAGATTCACTTCGACTGCGACCGCGTGCGCAACGGCAGGACGGCCGAAGCGCTCGATCAGGTAGATCATCAATGCCGCGAGGCGCCGCGGCACCGAGCCCGCGCTGACGATGTCGATCTTCGCGCGCAGCGCGGCCGTATGCTGGAGCAGCGCCCGGTTGACGGCGAGGCCGACGGTCACCGAAGTCTCGAGCGCTTCCTGCAGCGCGTCGGCGCGGATCGACACGACCTCGACCGCGCCGCCGATCGCGATCGCATCGGCGGGAAACAGGCCGTGTTCGAGCACCGCGGCGAGCCCGACCGCCTCGCCGGTGCGGAACAGGCCGACGACGACGCCGTCCCCGGTCGGCGTCGTCTGCCGGATCTGGACGATTCCCACCTCGATGACGACGAAATGCGCCGCGCGCTCGCCGGTGCGCCACAGCGGTTCGCCCGACGCGAGGCGACGATGGCGCGCGCCGCGGGCCAGGCGGGCGAGATCGCCGGGCTCCAGCGTCGAGAACAGCTCCAGCGCCGCCATCCGGTCCGCCACGGTGCGGGTCTCTGCCGGCACGGCCGCCGGCTGCGGCGTGGCAAGGGGCGGTGCGTGACTCATCATGTTCCTGCGAAATCGCGACGAACGGGCGTCGGTTCAGGACGATTCGCGCACCAGCGCGAGCCGGATGCGCTCGATCGCGTGCGACGGGCTGAGGCCTTTCGGGCAGACCTCGGTGCAATTCATGATCGTGCGGCAGCGGTACAGGCGATACACGTCATCCAGATAGGCCAGCCGCTCGGCGGTCGCGGTGTCGCGGCTGTCGGAGATGAAGCGGTAAGCCTGCAGCAGCCCTGCGGGGCCGATGAACTTGTCCGGGTTCCACCAGTACGACGGGCAGAACGCGCTGCAGCAGGCGCACAGGATGCATTCGTAGAGGCCGTTGAGGCGGTCGCGCTCTTCGGGCGTCTGCAGGCGCTCGCGCTCGGGCGTCAGTTCGTCGTTGATCAGGTAGGGCTTGATCGCGTGGTAGTGCGCGAAGAACTGCGTCATGTCGACGATCAGGTCGCGAATCACCGGAAAACCGGGCAGCGGACGCAGCACCACCGGTTCCTTCAGTCCGGCCAGCGCCGTCAGGCACGCCAGGCCGTTGCGCCCGTTGATGTTCATCGCGTCCGAACCGCACACGCCTTCACGGCACGAACGCCGGAACGACAGGCTGTCGTCGATCGTCTTGAGCCGCATCAGCGCGTCGAGCAGCTTCTTGTCGCCCGCCTCCGGCGTGACGTCGTAGTCCTGCATGCGCGGCTTCGCGTCGGCGTCGGGGTTGAAGCGGTAGATGCTGATTCGCATGTCTTCCTCCTCGCCGCCGACGCTCAGCCGGCGGTGATGAAATGCGCGGCCATCGTCAGCGCGACGCGGATCACGATCGCGATCAGGACGAGTGCGATCAGCCCCAGCAACGGCAGACGCACGGCAGGCGAGTGAATGTAGTCGAGCACGATGTCGCGGATGCCGATCCAGCCGTGCAGGGCCAGCGCCGCGAACAGCACGACGATCAGCACCGCGCCGTGCGGACTCGTCGCCAGCTCGTGCCAGCGTTCATAGCTGAGCGGCGGACCGACCAGCAGCAGCGCCGCAGCCGCTGCGAGAAAGATCAGCAGCACGACTGCCGTCGCGCGCTGCAGCATCCACGCCCTTTGCCCGACGAACAGCCTCATGACAGCCCCCTCGCGCCGGCGGCGAGCGCGATCACGACCGCCGCGACGATCGCGGCCCACGCGCTGGTCCGCGCCTGGGCGAGACGGCTGCCGATGCCGACATCCATCAGCAGGTGGCGCAGCCCCGCGAGCACGTGATGCGACGCGGCCCACACGACGACGACGACGAGCAACGCGCGTCCGGGCGCCGACACCAGATCGCGCAGCGCTTCGAAGTCGGCTTCGCTGCGCAGCGACCGGTCGAGCGCGAGCGCGAGAAGCGGCAGCGTGATGAGCAGCAGCACGCCCGAGATGCGGTGCCCGATCGACACGATCGCGCCGATCGGAAAACGGATCTGCGACAGGTTCAGGAACTTCGGGGCGCTTCCGGGCGGTGCTCGCATGTTCGCCTCCACTGGTCGCTAGGTGGACTCGTCCTCGCACCCGCAGTTCGCCTCGGCGGCAATGACGCGGTGGAGCTGGACGAAACGGTCCTCTGCAGGGGCGGGGAACAACGGATCCTGGGTGCGCTTCGACGCACCGTCGACCACCCGCCAGTCGTCATCGTCCAGAAAACGGACAGCTGTCGGAAACAGCACCAGTTCCTCGACCGCCATGTTGTGGCGCAGGCGCTCCGCGTAAAGCCGGACGTTCGCGCCGACCAGCTCCCACGACATCGTTTCCCCGCGCGCAGCGGACTCCAGGTCACGCATCAGGTCCGCACCCTGTCGTGCGAGCGTCGCGTGCTGCGCTTCGATCTCGTCGCCGAAACCCGGCGGCAACGCGTCCTTTTCCCGCAGCCGCTCGACGATGCGGTCTTCGAGCGGGTGATGGGACACATCCGGAAAGTTGGTCAGGTAATAGAGGGCATCGACCAGCAGTTCGAGGTCGGCCGTCCCCGGCTCGACTCCCGCAGCCGGCCGGCTTACGAGCAGTCGCACGAGCGCTTCGAGGTTCGCATGTTCGGCCTGCAGCCGGCCGATCGCGTTCGGCATGACGCCCCTCAGCCCTGTGACTGCTTCATCGTTTCGATCGCGAGCAGCGAGTGTGCATAGGCAGCACCGGCACGCATTTCCGCGGCCACCCAGATCGCCTCCATGATCTCTTCCTCGGTCGCGCCGCTCTTGAGTGCCTCCGAGGTGTGGCCATGGATGCAGTATGGACACTGGGTGACATGCGCGACCGCGACCGCGATCAGCTCCTTCGTCTTCTTCGGCAGGGCGCCGTCGGCAAAAACGGCGTTGCTGAACGCCTTGAACGCAGCAAGAGGGCCGGGCGCGAGTTCCTTGCGCTTGCGCGCGGCTTCGATATTCCACTGCGGGTACAAAGACTGGTCCATCGTCGAGTCCTCCATCCGTTGCCCTTGGAAATGCGGCGCAAATGCGCACGGTTACACGGAATAGTAGGCGCTGGTTTTAAAGAGTCAACAAACATGCATCTTTAGCCGCTCTTCCCTATAATGAATGCCGCACCAGTCACTCAAGGTGGGCAGGTGCTCCCGGGCAGGTCGCACGAAGCCGCGCCAGCCGGCCGAAAAACAGCCCGGAACGGGCGGAAACAAAAGGGGACACATCTTGACTTTCGGTTTCAAGCAGCTGGGCCGGCTGCGCTCATGGCTGCGCGCCTTCATTCCCGACGCGCATCACGTCAGCAGGCGCGAGAGGATCTTCGGCTGCATCGGTGCCCTCCTCGGCCTGATATGCACCGAGTGGATCAGCCGACAGGTGCTCGGCGAGACGAACCCGTGGTTCATCGCCCGATGGGGGCCTCGGCAGTGCTGCTGTTCGCGATGCCGTCGAGTCCGCTCGCGCAGCCGTGGTCGGTGCTCGGCGGAAACGTGATCTCGGCACTCGTCGGCATCACCTGCGCCCAATTGATCGGGACTTCCGGGCTCGGCGCGGCAGTCGCCGTCGGACTGGCGCTGGTCATCATGCTCCAGTTGCGCTGCCTGCACCCGCCCGGCGGCGCGGTCGCGCTGACCGCGGTGCTCGGCGGCCCGTCGGTCGCGGACCTGGGCTACCAGTTCGCGTTCTGGCCGGTCGCAGTGGATTCGTTGTGCCTCGTGCTGTTCGCCCTCGCGTTCAACATCGCCCTCGGACGCCGCTACCCGCATCGCTCGCAGGAGCAGGCAAACCCTCACCTCACGGCAGACCCGCTGCCGAGCGCCCGGGTCGGCGTCACCCTTGGGGACTTGAACGAAGCCCTCGAGGCGCGCGGCGAACTGCTCGATATCAGCAGCAAGGATCTCGGCGAAATCCTCGCTGCCGCCGAAGCACGGGCTTTTCGCCGCCGCTTCGGCGAAGTCCGCTGCGGCGACATCATGTCCGAAGACGTCGTCACCGTCGGGACGCAGGCATCGATCGGCGAAACCTGGGCGCTGCTCGCGAGGCACAAGATCAAGGCGATCCCGGTCGTCGCGGGCGAGCGGCGGCTCTTGGTCGGCATCGTCTCGCTGCACGATTTCTTCATTCGCCGCGACCTGGTCGGCACGATGTTCATCGGCGAACTGATGTCGCGCGACGTCGTCACGGCCCGCGCGGACCAGCCGATCCTCGAACTGACCAAGCTCTTTTCCGACGGCGGCCTGCATCACGTACCGGTGGTCGATGAGCACCGCAACGTCGTCGGCGTGTTGACGCAGTCCGACCTCGTCGCCGCCCTCGTCCGAACACGCCTCGACGAGCCCGAGCAGACCGATCTGGCGATGGCCGCCTGAACCGCGCCCTGCCCGGGAACGGTCAGTGGTGCAGGATCTTCGCGAGGAAAGTCTGCGCGCGCTCGGATCGCGGCTGGCCGAAGAACTCCTCCTTGGCCGCGTCCTCGACGATCGCGCCGCGATCCATGAAGATCACGCGGTGCGCGACCTTGCGCGCGAAGCCCATCTCGTGCGTCACGCACATCATCGTCATGCCTTCGTGCGCGAGCTGGACCATCACGTCGAGCACTTCGTTGATCATCTCCGGGTCGAGCGCCGACGTCGGCTCGTCGAACAGCATGCAGATCGGGTCCATCGCGAGCGCCCGCGCGATCGCGACGCGCTGCTGCTGACCGCCCGAGAGCTGACCGGGATACTTCGCCGCCTGCGCCTTCAGGCCGACGCGGTCGAGCAGCTTCAGCCCCTTGTCGAGAGCCTCGTCACGACTGCGGCCGAGCACCTTGATCTGCGCGATCGTCAGGTTGTCGGTGATCGTCATGTGCGGGAACAGCTCGAAGTTCTGGAACACCATACCGACCTGCGCGCGCAGCTTCGGCAGATTCGTCTTCGGGTCCTCGACGGCGACGCCATTGACGACGATGCTGCCTTTCTGGAACGGTTCGAGCGCATTCACGCACTTGATCAGCGTCGATTTGCCCGAGCCCGACGGACCGCACACGACGACCACTTCGCTCTTGTTCACGTTCGTCGTGCAGTCGGTCAGCACCTGGAAGCTGCCATACCATTTTGAAACGTTCTTGATCTCGATCACGGTCGGAACTCCGGACAATCAGCGGACGATGGCGATGCGCGACTGCAGCCGCTTCACGAGCCTCGAGAGCGCGAAGCAGATGACGAAATACACCACCGCGACGGTGGTGTACATCTCGACCGGGCGCAGGTCGCGCTGCGTGATCTTGTCGGCCGCGCCGAAGAAATCGGTCGCGCCGATCGCATACACGAGCGACACGTCCTGGAACAGGATGATCGTCTGCGTCAGCAGCACCGGCAGCATGTTGCGGAAAGCCTGCGGCAGCACCACCAGGCGCATCGTCTGGCCGTACGTGAAGCCCATCGCGTAGCCTGCGGCGACCTGCCCGCGCGGCACCGACTGGATGCCCGAACGCATGATCTCGGAGTAATACGCGGCCTCGAACACGGTGAAGGTGAAGTACGCCGAATTCGCCGCGCCGATCGGCATCGGCTCTCCCGTGACCATCTGCAGCACCATCGGCAGGATCAGATAGAACGCGAGGATCACCTGCACCAGCGGCAGGCTGCGGAAGATGTTCACGTAGCCGGCGGCGAACCACTGCAACGGCATGATCGACGACAGGCGCATCAGCGCCAGGACGGTGCCGATCAGGATCCCGCCGAGCATCGCCGTCAGGGTGACTTGCACGGTATAGCGCAGCCCTTGCGCGAGAAAACCCCAGTTCTCGATGATCACCGAGAAGTCGAAGTCGCTCACGCCGCGCCTCCCCCTTTGCTGCCGACGATCAGGCCGGGCACCCGGGTGCGCCGCTCGATGAACGCGAGGAAGCGGTTCATCAGGAACGCGAGCGCGAAATACGCCAGCGTCACGACAATCGTGATCTCGAGCACCTGCGAGGTCTTCTCGATGATCTGCTTGTACTGGAAGTAGAGTTCGAGGATGCCGACCGCGTAGGTGACGGCGGAATTCTTGAAGATGTTCATCGCTTCGGACGTCATCGCCGGCAACACGATGCGGTAAGCCATCGGCAGGCGCACGTGGCGATACGTCTGCCATTCGGTCAGCCCCAGCGCGAGCCCGGCGTCGCGCTGCCCGCGCGACAGCGAGTTGATGCCCGCCTTGACCTGCTCGGCGATGCGCGCGGCGGTATACAAACCGAGGCCGACGACCGCGATGACGATGTAAGGCAGATCCTGCTTCATCCACATGCCGATTTTTTCCGGCACCAGCTCGGGGACGACGAAGAACCACATGAAAAGCTGGACGATCAGCGGAATGTTGCGGAACACGTCGACGTACGCGTCGCCGATCGCGACGAGCCAGCGCTTCGGCGTCGTGCGCATGACCCCGAGGGCCGAGCCGAGCACCAGCGCGAGCGCGAGCGACGCGAGCGACACGAGCGTCGTCCAGCCCAGCCCGGACAGTATCCAGTCGTAGTACTTGAGACCGTCGTCGGTCTCGCGGAAGAAGAACAGCCAGTCCCAGTGATAATCCATCGCAACTCCCCGATTTGCCGCGACGGCAGGCGCTCAGGCCCGGCGAAAACGAAAAGGGAAACAGCCGGGCACGCCTCCGCCCGGCTGCCCGGCGGCTTATTCGACGCCCTTGTCGGTCGGGTTCTCGAACGCGGCCTTCAGCGCGGGGCTCATCGGGAAGTTCAAGTTCACGTTGCGCGGCGGAATCGGCTTCATGAACCACTTGTCGTAGAGCTTCTCCGCGTCGCTCGACTTGATCAGTCCGACGAGCGTCTTGTCGACGATCGCCTTGAACGGCGCATCGTCCTTGCGCATCATCACGCCGTACGGCTCGTCGCGCAGCGACGGTCCGACGATCTCGAACGCAGACGGATTCTTCGAACTCGCGATCAGGCCGGCGAGCAGGATGTCGTCCATGACGAACGCCGCCGCGCGCCCGCTCTCGACCATCAGGAACGAGTCGGCGTGGTCCTTGCCGTAGATGTTCTTGACGTTGATCGTCCTGCCTTTCTCGTTCTGCTTGATCAGCTCGTCCGACGTCGTGCCCGTCGTCGTCACGACCGGCTTGCCGTCGAGGTCGCCGATGTCGTCGATGCCGGAATCCTTGCGCACCCCCATGCGCACGCTGGTGATGAAGTACGCGACGCTGAAGCCCACCTGCTGCTGGCGCGCGACGCTGTTCGTCGTCGAGCCGCACTCGAGGTCGATCGTGCCGTTCTGCATCAGCGGAATGCGGTTCTGCGACGTCACCGGCTGGTATTTGACCTGCAGGTTCGGCATCTTCAGCTCGGTCTTGACGGCATCGACGACCTTTGCACACAGGTCCATCGCATAGCCGACCGGCTTCTGGTTGGCATCGAGGTAGGAAAACGGCACCGACGACTCGCGGTGCCCGACAGTGATGGTGCCCGTATCCTTGATCTTCTGCAGCGTGCCGCTTGACTGTGCATGAGCGGGCGCGACCATCGCGGCCGCGGACAGACTTAGCGCAATGACGGTGAGGGACTTGTGCATGAATACCTCCAGTCTTGGTTCAGGATCGACGAATTCTCGCCGCGTAAGGCAACGGAAGCGCACGAACGTGACATTTCCTGCTGCCATCCTAAACCAACGCTCCCGCACGAGATATCCCGGTGTACTCGAGCCACCCGTTAGCAAGTATGCATGCGGGCCGCGAGCGGCGGGCAGCAGGCGCCGCCGCCCGACGCCAAAAGGTTCGGGCGGCGCGCAAAGCGGGGCCCCGAAAGGACCGTGAGCCCGTGCGGGAGCGCGGTGTGAATTGCAAAAAGCGGGGTGCAAAAAGCGGGGCTTTCGGGCGCATCGCTTTCTGCTACAATGCGCGCCTTCCACGGAGAGGTGGATGAGTGGTTTAAGTCGCACGCCTGGAAAGCGTGTTTGGGATAATATCCCAACGCGGGTTCGAATCCCGCCCTCTCCGCCAGACACTTGAAAAGGCCATACTCCCGAGTCGAAACAGCGACTTGATGGATAAGGCCTTTTTTATTTCCCCCTGGTCTTGCCCCACGCCGCCTTTGCCGCCGATCGCCTCCTGCGGGAGCGGCCTGCGATCGTTCCTCGACGGTAGCTTCAATCGCCCGGCGGCCCTTCGCAGCCGACGCCGCCGTTCGCACGCGCCCGGACGAACAGCGGCGCGAGGTAAGTGCAGCACAGCGCGAACGCCACTACCCACGCGACGCTTGCGGCGCTCATCCACGCCGCACCATCGCCGCCCGCTCCGGCCGCGACCGCACGCATGACGGCGGCAGCGACGAGCAGCGCGGCGCTGAGCGGAATCCACCGGCGCTCGTCGAGCGGATAGCCGCCATGCGTGCGCCCGGCGATGCAGACGACGACGAATACGCTCAGGCCGAGTGCCCCGACGGTCAATAGGTGACGGCCGCTGCCGACGGCGCCGTCGCCAGTGATCAGCGCCAGTCCGATCAGGCCGAAGCCCGCCCCCATCAGCACATACACCAGATACAGCATCAAGGGCCAGCGCCGGAAAAGCGGGCGGCCGACGTGCCAGTCGTTGAGCAGATTGAAGAGCGCCGCCGACGCGGCGAGCGCGAGCCAGCCGCCGAGCCGGGCACCCGGCGCGACGAACTCGACAGCAGTGTAGAGGCCGATGCAGACGATCGCGAGATTGCGCCGCGGCGGGCGGGCGCGATATTCGTCCCGCAGCGTGCCGCCTTTTTCGCGCCACGTGTCGATCGACGCATTGACGATGCGCATCGAGATGCGGCTCAGCGCGACGACGATCAGGATCATCAGCACGCCGACCATCGCGTGGAGCCAGCGCGCGGGCGAAGCGCCGCTCAACGCGTCAGCGTAGAAGCCGGCGACCAGCACCGTCAGCGCGATCAGCGCCCAGAGAAAAGACAGGTGGCGGCGCTCGGGGTGACGCCACAGGCGCGGCGCGAGCAGGAAGATCAGCCCGGCGAGCAGCGCGAGATGGGCGAGCGCCGAGACGATCAACGCGGGGGCGCCGACGGCTCCCGACAACCAGAACGCCACCCGACCCGTCAGCCACGACACCGCGAGCAGACGCACCGCGCGCGGGCCGATCGCCGGGCTGCGCGTGAATTCAGGCACTGCGGTGAGCGCGAAACCGGCGACCGCCGCGAGCCCGAAGCCGAACAGCAGTTCGTGCGCGTGCCAGATGAAAGCTCCGCCGGGCGTGGCGGGCAGCGGCACACCCCCGGCGAGGAAAGCGCCCCAGCCCAGAACGAGCAGCGGCGCCGACAGCACGGCGAACAGGAAGAAGGAGCGGAAACCGCACAGCCAGACAGGGTGATCGACGGACCACAGGCGCCGCAACGTCAACATGAGCTCGCCCTCTTTGCCTTCGCGGTCGACGCCGGCGCTGCGTGCAAGGAGTCCGGGGTAAGCCGGGCCGACTCGACAGCGCGTACATGAAACGCTGTGCCGGCCGCCGTCGGCACGGCCCCGAGACCGAAACTCTGTCGCACCGCCGGCACCTGCAGCAGTTCGGCCGTGCGGTGATACGTGTGCGCTTCGTCGCGGTCGCTCGCGGCCGTCGGCAGATCGACGCGATACACGATGCGGCCGGGCTCGGGGGCCATGACGAGAATCGTGTCGGCGAGCCGGACCGCTTCCATCAGGTCGTGAGTGATCATCAGCACCGCGAGCCCGTGCTCGCGCTGGTGGTCGAGAAGCAGGCGGTGCAGCTGGCCTTTCAGGCCGATGTCGAGCGCCGAGAAAGGCTCGTCCATGAGCAGCAGGTCGGGCGCGAGCACCAGCGCGCGGGCCAGCGCGACCCGGCTCTGCATCCCGCCGGAGAGCGCGTGCGGAAACTGATCCAGCGCGAGGTCGTCGAGGCCGACCGCCCGGGCGACGGCCTCGCTACGGCGGATCCGTTCCGCGGACGGGACGCCGGCGGCTTTCAGGCCGAGCGCGATGTTGTCCCGCGCCGTTTTCCACGGCAACAGCCGAGGCTGCTGGAACATCACTGCCGGACGCGCGAAGCTGTTTTCGACCTGGCCGCGCTGCACCGGCACGAGCCCGGCGCACAGGTGCAGCAGCGTCGTCTTGCCGCAGCCCGAAGGGCCGACCAGGGCCATCACCCGCCCTGCGTCGAGCGTGAGGTCGATGTCGTCGAGCACCGTTTTCAGCGCATACGCGTGAGCGACTCCGGCGACTGCCAGGCGCGGATTCATACGAAATTCTCCCGCCAGCGCTCGACTTCGCGCTTGATCGGTTCGAGCACGAGGTATTCGACCGCCAGCAGGCTGCCGACGACCGCACAGATCCACGCCAGCGTGCCGGCGGTGTCGAGGTGCGAACGGGTCACCGCCAGCGCGGCGCCGACGCCGTCGCTCGACGACAGCAGCTCGGCCATCACGACGACTTTCCACGCGGTGCCGAGCGCGGTGATCCACGCCGGGAAAAGATACGAGACGACGTGCGGCAGATAGAGGTCGAAAAACTTCATCCGCGCCGACAGCCGGAACGCATGCGCCATGTCTTTCAGATGATGGTCGAGCGTGCGCGTGCCCTGCAGCGCGCCGACGAAGATCACCGGAAAACACGCGACGACGACGGTGAACACCGGGGTGCCGTCCGACGCGCCGAACCACAGCATCGCGAGCACCAGCCAGGCGATCGGCGGCGTCCCGAGCAAGACCGTCACGAGCGGGCGCGACATCATCGACGCGGTCACCGACACGCCGGCGGCGAGCCCCAGCGCAGTGCCGATCGCGACCGCGATCGCGAGCCCGATCAGCGCACGTCGCGCCGTGACGGCGAGTTCCGGCCACGCGGCTCCGGTCGTGACGAGGTCGGCGAGCGTGGCGAACGTCGTCAGAGGATCGGGCAGGACCAGCGACCCGTAAATCGCGCTGCCGCCTTCCCACGCCGCCAGCAACAGCAGCAGGCTCGCGATCGCGCCCCATCCGCTCCACAGGTAGGCCGGCAAGCCGCCGAACCACGCTCGCAGCAGCATCATGACTGCACGCTCACGGCTTGCAATCGGCGCATTTGCCGCCGTAGAACGCGTCGCCCGGCAGCTTGCCGCCGATCAGTGCGGGGTTGCGCGCCTTGAGCTGTTCGAAGAAGAACGCGAGCGCATCGCGCGCCTGCGTCGCCGGCACGGCGTCGAGCTGGCTCACGCCGATCGCATCCGAAACAGCTTTGGCGCTGAGGATGTCGATGTGCTTGGCGACCATCTGGCCGCATTCGAGGGCGTTCGTCCGGCACCACGCAAGCGACGCGGCGTAGGCCGCCTCGATGCGCGCGAGGACGTCGGGCTGCGCGCGAACCGCACCGACCGCGGCGATGCCGGCCTGCGGGATGCGGGTGCTGCGCGCATACAGGCGTCCCCATTCCTGCTGGAAATCGACGCTACGGTGCAGTTCCGGCGCGACGATGCCGAGCGGGAAGGACTTCGTCTTGCGCAACGCCATCGACACCGCCGGCTCGGCCAGCAGCGCGTGATCCACGCGCCGCATCACGAGCAGCTGCATCGCATCGACCGGCGTCGCGACGTAGCGCAGGCGGAAATCCTTGCGCGCATCGAGGCCCTGACGCGCGGCGAGGAGCTGGAACATGATGTCCGGCATGTCGCCGCGGAACGGCATCGCGATCTCCTCGCCGCGGAAGTCGGCGAGCGTCTTCCTGTCCGGCGAGCGCGACACCATCCACAGCGCGCCCCACGTCGACACGTTCAGCAGCGTGACCGGCGCGCCGCGGTTGTGCAGGTTCGCGGCGACGTTGGTCGGCATCGCCAGGACGTCGGCCTGGCCGTCGAGCGCCATCGCGCGCAACTGGTCCGGGTCGCGCCACTGGACGAAGCTCACGGAGTCGGCGAGATCGGCGAGCGCGCCGGTCTCGACGATGTGGATCAGCGGCGCCGACACGACCGCGCCGGGGCCGCCGAGGACGAGGCGCGGCAGCTTCTCCGCGTGTGCGGCAAGCGGCGACAGCACCACCGCGAGCAGGCCGAGGACGCGGAAGAAGCGCCGGATGCCCATCAGAACTGCCCCTGCCACGACACCATCAGGCTGCGGCCCGGCGCGTCGATCTCCATCCCGGACACGCCTTCGGTGAGGTGCTCGTGGTACGGCTTGTCGAACGCGTTCTTCAGGGCGACGCGCACGCGCTGGCGCTGACCGTGCCAGGTCGCGCCGAAGTCCGCGGTCGCGAAGCCGGACGTCTCGTTCTCCGTTCCGGCCGCGAACATGGTCGCGACGCGGTCCTGCTTGCGCACCAAGCGCAGCGTCGCGTCCGCGGTCCACGCCGCGGCCACCCTGCCCTCCCAGCCGAGCGACATTTCATCGGCCGGCATCTGGAACAGCGGCTCGTCGAGGTCCTCGTTCTCGCCGCGCACGCGCGAGTACGACGCCGTCAGCCATTGCCCCCGCACGGCCTGCCAGCGCGCCTCGGCTTCTACGCCGACAAGCGTCGCGCGGCCGAGATTGAACGTTTCCTTGCAGGCGCTGGCGTTGGCCGGCGGGCAGCGGTTCGTGCCGGGCGCGCCGGAGACGTTGCGCCCGGTGATGTAGTCGGTGATGCGCGTGCGATACGCGGACAGCGCGTAGCTGACGTCGTCGTCGGCGCCTTTCAGGCCGATTTCGAACTGCGTCGCGATCTCCGGCTCGATCTGCGGGTTGCCGACGTAGTAATAGCCGTCGCTGCGCGGCGACGACTCGAAGCGCTCGCGCATCTCGCCGGCGCGGAACGCCCGCGAAACGTTGGCATACGGCCGCAGCAGCTTCGACACTTCGTAGATCGCGCCGAGACTGCCCGACGTCGCGCTGTCGCTGCGCTCCAGGCCCCGCGTGATCGCGCCGTTGTTCACCGAATCGGCCTCGCCTTCGACCCAGTCGCGGCGCAGCCCGGCGAGCACGTTGAGGCGACCGAAGCGCATGTCGTCCTGCACGAACACGCCCACCGCTTCGATGCGCCCGTCGTCGAACGGATCGTTACGGCCTCTCGCGAACGTCGGCGGGCTGCTGATGAAACGTTCGGGCGACGCTTCCATCTGCCACGCATTGACGCCGAAAGACAGCAGATGCTCCGGATGCGCGAGCCAGTCGGCGCGGGCATCGAGTCCGTCAGTGACGAACGTGACGTTGGTGTCGGAGAAGTCGCGCCCGAGCGGCCCTTTCGCACGCGCCGCGATGTTGCGCTCCATCTCCTGCCGATACACGCGAACGTCGACATTCACCGGCGTGTCGCCCGAGCCGCGCCGGCTGTACCCGATTTCGGCGAGCTCGCGGGTCTGCGACGGCGAGTGGATGATCGAGCTGCGGATCTGCGGATGCGGATGCGGCTTGATCGAACCCGGGTGCGACACGTCCTTGTCCTCGTGCTGCTGCAGCGACAGTCGCAACTGCTGGGAAGCATCGAGGCGAAAGCGGTACTGCGCGATGAAGCTGTCCGAGTCGTAATCGGTGTCGTCGACCTCACCGTCCGGAGCGCGGTAATCGCCGATCCGCGCGAGCGACGCGCCGAGCATCAGCGCGTGATCGCCGCCCGACGCATTCATCACCGCCGTGCCGCGCACGCCGTCGTTCGCGGTTTCGTACTCGGCGCCGAGCCGCGTCTGCACGCCGGGCTCGAAGCGCGCCTGCGGCAGAAGGACGTTGATCGCGCCGCCGAGCGCGCCGGTGCCGTACAGGACCGAAGCCGGTCCGCGCACGACTTCGATGCGCTCCGCCAGCCCGAGCGACATGAACGACGCGATCGCGCCGGCGGGCTGCGCCGAATTGAGCCGCATGCCGTCGACGAGAAGGACGACGCTTTCCTTCTTCAGGCCGCGGATCACCGGATTCTGCCCCTGCGCACCGTCGCTCGCGACCGCGAGGCCCGGATGGCCGCGCAAGGCTTCGCCGACATTGTCCGCACCGCGGTCGAGCCACTCCTCGCGCTCGACTGCCGTCACCGACGCCGGCGTTTCGGCATTCGCTGAAGCGTAGCCTTTCGCCGTCACGGTCACGTCGGAGAGCCGCGCCGCTTCGTCGGCGTGGGAAGAAAAGGAAGAAAAAGCGCAGGCGAGCGCGGCGTACAGTACGCCCGGACGGAAAGTCGGCATCGAGGAACCCGGTGGGAAACGGTGCTGGCTGGCGTCCTGCTGGCTGACCGTTGGTTGCAAAAAGTTGCAATCACTGTACAGAAATGTCAATCATTCTCAATTGATATGTATCAAATACAGCGCTCCCTCTCTAAGCCGCACCCTCTGGCCGCCCCGGCCGTGCGAGGCCGAATTGGAAGCGGAGCCCGCCGCGCCCCGACTGCCGTCGCATGTAAGTCTTTCGGTGCGATGGTAAGTCTTTCGTTTCCCCGCGAAATTCAGCGACGGCGCACACGGCGAACCTTGCGCTGGCCTTTGCCCGAGTTCTGCGCGTTTCGGCCCACGTAGCCGTCGTCTGCACGCATGCGCCCACGCCCCTTCGCGCGCCGCAGCCAGGAATTTGCCGCTGTTTTTCCCGCCATGAGGGCGGTAACGAGCGCGTCCCGATACACGACTCCTTTCCTGCAGCAACTCCCGAGTAGCGCGCTTCGGGCGCCCCCGCCAGGGAATGCACCTTGCCTGAGCCTGGGCGCCGGACCTCGGCCCCCAATTTCCAAAGGAACAGGCATGTTTACTCATAACAAACGACTGCAGTACACGGTGCGGGTATCGGAGACCAACTCGGGACTCGCGAACCTCATGCTCGAACAATTCGGTGGCCCGCAAGGCGAACTCGCCGCAGCGTGCCGCTATTTCACGCAGTATCTCGCCGAAGACGATCCGGGCCGCAAGGACATGCTGATCGACATCGCGACCGAGGAGCTGAGCCACCTCGAAGTCATCGGGACGATCGTCGCGATGCTGAACAAAGGCGCGAAAGGACGCCTCTCCGAAGCCCTGGAGGCCGAGGCGGAGCTCTATAAGAACATCAGCGGCGCCGGAAACGATTCCCACGTGACCCAGTTGCTCTACGGCGGCGGCCCGCCGCTGACCAATTCGGGCGGCGTGCCGTGGAGCGCCGCCTATATCGACACGATCGGGGATCCGGCCGCGGACCTGCGCTCGAACATCGCCGCTGAAGCCCGCGCAAAGATCATCTACGAACGGCTGATCAATTGCACCGACGACCCGGGCGTAAAAGAGGCGCTGGGTTTCCTGATGACGCGTGAAATCTCGCACCAGCGCTCGTTCGAGAAAGCGCTGTACTCGATGCAGCCGAGCTTCCCGCCGGGCAAGCTGCCCGGAATGAAGGAGTTCGCCAGCGTTTACTACAACATGTCCGATGGCGACGCCGACGAGCGCGGTCCGTGGAACAGCGAACCCGGATTCGACTACCGCGAAGCCCAGCCGGCGGTGGATGGCGGCTCGGGGATGGCCGAAGTCGGGTTGATGAAAAGCGAAAAGGCCGCGATCGATCAGCTCGCGGTTCGAACGCGTTCCGACCCGCAGAGCGACCCGTGCACCGGCGCCGAGCTCGGCATGGAGCCGGCGGCAGGCGGCAGCGGCGACGCGGCAAGGCCTTCGTCCCCTGCTCCGAAGCCGGGTTCATCCGGGCGTGGATCGAAGTCCAAGCCGTGAACACCCCCGGTCCGCAGCCCGCAGTGCTGGACGTCGCGAAAGCCGGAGTGCCGCTGCGAATGACGCTGCGGCACGGCATCGGGCTGCTGATCGTTCTGGGCGGCGCGTATCTGCTCGTCGCCGATATTCACGCCCAGCTCGCCGCCCACGACCCGCGCATTGCGGCCGCCCTGATGGGAGGGCTGATGGCCGCCGGCGCGACGGCGCTCGGCACGCTGCCGGTCATGCTGTCGCAGCAGTTTTCCCAGCGGGCCAATGACGCGATGCTCGGGTTCGGGGCGGGCGTCATGCTCGCCGCCTGCGCGTTTTCGCTCGTTATCCCGGCGCTGCAGGCGGCGCGCACGCAAGGCGCCGGCGCCCTGGATGCCGGCCTGATGGTGGCGTCGGGCGTCTTGCTGGGTGGACTGCTGCTGCTCGTCATCGACCGCCTGACGCCTCACGAACATTTCCTCAAGGGCGTCGAAGGGCCGCGTGTGCATGCCCTCAGGCGTGCATGGTTGTTCGTGCTGGCCATTTCATTGCACAACCTCCCCGAAGGCCTGGCAATCGGCGTCGCCTTTGCCGGGCCCGATGCGCTCGCTGCGCAGGCGCTCGCGACCGGCATTTCGATCCAGGACGTGCCGGAAGGCCTCGTCGTCGCGCTTGCGCTGCGCAGAGTGGGCTGCACGCGCGCTTTCTCCGCGATGCTCGGCATCGCCTCCGGCCTCGTCGAGCCGCTTTTCGCCGTGCTCGGCGCAGCGGTCGTCGGAGTGTCGGCCGAGTTGCTGCCGTGGGGCCTCGCCGCCGCCGCCGGCGCGATGCTGTTCGTGATCAGCCACGAGATCATCCCGGAATCGCACCGCCAAGGCCACGAGGCTTTCGCCACCACCGGGCTCATGCTGGGTTTCGTGCTGATGATGGTGCTGGATACGTCGCTGGGGTGAGGGAGCAAGGAACTGCGCCAGGTCGTGCGCGACGCCGAACTCGGCCGCCGCCAGGTCGACAAGCTCGTGCGCGTGCACGGTCACGACGGCCGCGAGGACTGGGTCTATATCCAGGTCGAAATCCAGGGCCGCCGCGACAGCGGGTTCGAAAAGCGCATGTTCGTCTACAACTACCGCATCTTCGACCGCTACGACCGCCCGGTCGCGAGCCTCGCCGTGCTCGCTGACGACGACCTGAACTGGCGTCCGGCGCACTACGGCTTCGAACTTTTCGGCTGCCGTCACGCGCTCGACTTCCCGGTCGCCAAGCTCACGGATTTCGATTCCCGCACCGAAGCACTCCTCGCCGACCCGAACCCTTTCGCCCTCGTCACCGCCGCCCACCTCTACACGGGCCGCACGCGCCACGACCCGGAAAACCGCTTACAGGCCAAGGGTGGCCTCGTCCGGCTGCTCTACGAGCGCGACTGGGACCAGCAGCGCATCCTCGAATTCTTCGCCGTGCTCGACTGGATGATGCGTCTGCCCAAAGAGCTCGAAACCAAACTGTGGCACGATATCGAAACCCTTGAAGGAGAACGCAAAGTGAAATACGTCACCAGCGTCGAACGCCTCGCCATTGAACGGGGCAAGCAGGAAGGTCTGGAGCAAGGGCGCCAAATGGGGCGCCAGGAAGGCCGTGAGGAAGGCCGTGCCGAGGGCGGAAGCGCGCTGCTCGGTCGCCAGCTCGCGCGCCGCTTCGGGCCGCTGCCCAAACCCGTCACCGAACGCCTTGCCCGTGCCACGACCGGGCAACTCGAAGTGTGGGCCGAGCGCGTGCTCGATGCGCGCACGCTCGACGATGTCTTCGTGGAGAACTGATTTCCGCGGGTAGAAGACGCATCCGGCAAATTTTTCCGGCGAACGTTGTTGTCAAAAGCCCTGAAACAGCAGATCGAGCGCGTTCGTGACGTCGTCGCGCCGGCTCTCCAGGCTCCCTACGGCGTTCTTGAGCATTTGCGCGGGCACCGCCGCAAGAAACTGCGTGACCATCACGACGGCCTTCCCTTCCACCTCGAACACCGGATTGAGCGTTTTCGCGGCCACGGGTGCGACGTCCAGCGGCAGCAACGGGACCACGACCCGCGTGTTCAGGTGGTCGAGCAGATCGGCCTGGACATCGAGCAGGTAACCGAGGCCGTCCGGATTCCTGAAAACGGCGAACCGCGGCATCAGAAGTCCCGGTAACGGGCGAGCGGCAGACCGTTCACGTCGACATACGCGTTGGAACTCTCCAGCGCCGCCCGATTCTCGGCCAACCACAGCTCCGCCCGTCGTTTTGCGACGGCCCGGGCCACTCCGGCTTCCGCCGCTTGCGAAATGTTGATGTTCAACGACTTCGCTTCGGCCAGCAGCGACTCACCGAGCGTCACGTTGGTGGCCTTGCGTGCCGTTCCCTTCGTTGCGATCGTTCTCATGGCCCTTTCCTTGACGAGAGATGTACGAATGTTGGCTTACATGCGCATGAATCGCAACATCGTCGGCTCACGAAGAGATGCGGATGAGACGGACGGAGTTGCTGCGGAAAGCCGGGACGCGCGAACGCTTTAAGATCTGTTCGGCTTTTCGCCTTCCAGCTTCCCCCGTTCAGGACGGGTCGCCAAATCCCCTAAAGTTCCATCGCAGACCTCCGTTAATGGCTTCAACGGCACACGAATCGCCCCGACCAAGATGCAATCAGGGCACGACGCCGGGATAACCGAAGCCCTCTTCTTAGGAGTCTCATCATGGCCCAGATGATCAACACCAACCTTGCGTCGTTGAACTCGCAGAACAACCTGACCAAGTCGCAGGCGTCGCTGACCACGTCGCTGCAGCGCCTGTCTTCCGGCTTGCGCATCAACAGCGCCAAGGACGACGCGGCGGGGCTGGCGATTTCCGAGCGGATGAGTTCGCAGATCAGCGGCCTCAACCAGGCGACGCGCAACTCCAACGACGGCATCTCGATGGCGCAGACGGTCGAAGGCGCGCTCAGCTCGATCTCCGACAGCCTGCAGCGCATCCGCGAGTTGGCCGTGCAGTCGGCCAACGGCAGCAACACCGATATCGACCGTGCGTCGATGCAGGAAGAAACCGACCAGCTGCTGGCCGAAATCGACCGCGTCGCGACGCAGACCAAGTTCAACGGCCGTGCCCTGCTCGACGGCTCGCTGACCAACCAGCAGTTCCAGATTGGCGCCAACGTCGGCGAGACGGTTTCCTTCTCGGTCGGCAGCGCGCGCACCAGCAAGCTCGGCAGCAGCGACGCGGCGGCGATCACCACTGCGCAGAACGCGGGCACGGCCGCGCTGAAGGAAGGTGCATTCTCGTTGAACGGCGTCATGATCGGTCCGTCGCTCGCGTCGGCCGACACGGCCTCGACCGCAAACGCCTCGGGCAGTTCGATCGCGAAGGCGGCCGCGGTGAATGCGAAGTCGGCCCAGACCGGGGTCACGGCGACCGTCAATGCGACGGAAGTGGCCGGCAGTGCGATGACCGGGGCCGTTTCCGGCGGCACGATTACGCTCAACGGCGTGGATATTGCCGTTAGCACGACCGCCGATACCGCCGCCACTCGCGCCTCGGTTATCTCGGCAATCAACGCCTCGTCGCAGCAAACCGGCGTGACCGCCATCGATAGCGGATCGGACAACGGCGGCGTCAAATTGGTCGCCGCCGATGGCCGCAACATCGAATTGACCTTCACCGATGACGCAGTTGCAGGTGGCGGTGTTCTGTCCGGAGCAACGACCGGTCTGGCTAGTACTGCTTCGACAGCTAATGGAGTTGCAGACACCTACTCCGGCTCCATCACCCTCAACTCCGATAAGGCGATCACGATCACCTCTAACATGACCGGCGCGGCCGGCACGGGCGGGATCAAAGATGCGGGCTTGGCAGTCGGTACCTACAGCGCGCAAACCGCATATGCCTCGACGACAGCGACAACCGCGGGTTCCCTGACAACGATCGCGGCCGGCGACTTCAAGATCAACGGCGCGCTGATCGGTGCGTCGACCGCGTCCTCGGACACGGCGTCGTATTCCTATACGTCGGCCGTCACAAGCGCCGACTCGAGAGCCAGCAGCGGCATCGCCAAGGCCGCCGCGATCAATGCGCTGTCGGAGCAAACTGGGGTGACGGCCACGGTTAACGCGACCGATGTACAAGGCGCATCAATGGCTGGCGGCTCTACCGACGGACACAGTGGTTCGCTGGTCATCAATGGCGTCACCACTTCGGCGATCACGGTGACGGATGATGAAGCTGCAAACCGTAAAGCCGTGGTCGATGCGATCAACGCGATCAGCGGACAAACGGGCGTCGTTGCTACCGATACGAACGACGATGCCAAAGGGGTCACTCTAACCGCCGCGGACGGACGCAACATCACCGCCGTGCAGGCTACCGGTGGCGACTTGAATGCAGCCGATACCGGTCTTGGCTTCACCATGACTGCCGCCGCTGCCGCTACCCCAACCGCCGCGGAACTCGATGCGCGCACCTATACCAGCACCGTCACGCTGTCCTCGACCAAGGCCTTCACGGTCGAAACCGGGACGACCACCGCCGGCACGACCGCGCTCAACCTGAAAGCCGGCACCTACGGCGCTGGCCGCAGCGGCGACTCGCTCGACAAGCTTGACATCTCCACCGTCGACGGCGCGAACAAGGCGCTGACGTCGATCGACAACGCGCTGAAGTCGGTGAACTCGGCGCGCTCGAGCATGGGTGCGGTGCAAAACCGCTTCTCGGCCGTCGTGTCGAACCTGCAGACGACTTCCGAAAACCTGACCGCTTCGCGCAGCCGCATCCGCGACGCGGACTTTGCGACGGAAACCGCGAACCTGACGCGCGGCCAGATCCTGCAACAGGCCGGCACCGCGATGCTGGCGCAGGCGAACGGCTTGCCAAACGGCGTGCTGTCGCTGCTGCGTGGTTAATTCCAGGTGAAATAAGCTGAAGTTCCGGCGCGGTGCGATCCAGCACCGCGCCTTTTTCACACATGGAGTCTGTCATGGCAGTAGAGCCGATCGGCGCCGCGGCGAGCGGCGCGACAGCGGTGAACGCGCGCCCCGCCGCGCCCGTCACCCCCGCCGCACCCGTCGTGGAATCCCAGGCCACGCTCCTCACCGGCATCAAGGCGGTCCAGCCCGCCGAACCCGTCCCCGCGATCGACGACGTGCGCGACGCCGTCCGGAAAATCGAAGACGTCGTCTCGCCGGCGGCGCAGGACTTGCGCTTTTCGATCGATGACGAGACCGGCATCACCGTCGTGAAGCTCATCGATACCGAAACCCAGACCGTACTGCGCCAGATACCGACCGAGGAAGTGATGGAAATCTCGAAGGCGCTGGACAAGCTGCAAGGCCTGCTGGTCAGGAACAAGGTCTGATATCGGGAGTCGAGCCGGCTCGCAACGGATTCGCCTTCATCGTCCTGCCGCAGCAAACCTGGAGTTAGCGCATGTCAATCTCATCGCCCGGCGTGGGTTCGGGTCTGGATGTCAAGACGCTGGTGAGCCAGCTGATGGCGTTCGAGCGCGCGCCGGTCACGTTGCTCGACAAGAAGGAAGCGAGCTTTCAGGCGAAGCTGTCTTCGTTCGGCAGCCTCAAAAGCTCGCTCGCGTCGCTGCAGACCGCCGCCAAGGCGCTCAGCACGCCGGAGAAGTTTTCGCCGATGAAAGCCAGCGTCGCCGATGCGACGACGCTGTCGGCCAGCGCCGGGGCGACGGCGGTCGCGGGAAGTTACGAAGTCGAAGTCAAAAGCCTCGCGCAGTCGCAGAAGCTGATGATGTCCGCGGCGGCGGGAGGCGGCACCGAAGGCTACGCGGCGACGAACACGGTCGTGGGCACCGGGACGATCACGATCGACTTCGGCACGTACACCGCGCCCGAAGCTCCGGCAACGACGCCCGGCTTCACCGTGAACTCCGACAAGCCCAATACCAAAACCATTGTCATCGGTTCCGGCAACAACACGCTGGCCGGCATACGCGATGCGATCAATGCCGCGAATGCCGGCGTTTCGGCGTCGATCATCAACGATGGCTCGACGACCGGTTTTCGGCTGTCGCTGACTTCCACCGACAGTGGCGCGCGCAACGCGATGCGGATCAGCGTCGCCGACGCGACCGGCGATCTGGCGCAGTTGAACTACGACCCTTCGTCCCTCGATGCCGGCGCCACGCGGCTGGCCGAAAACGTCGTCGCCAAGGATGCCGTCATCAAGGTCGATAACGTCACGATCACGAAGCAAAGCAACACGATCACCGACGCGATCCAGGGCGTAACGCTGAACCTGTCGAAGACGATGCCCGAAGGCACGACGACGAAAATCACGCTGACGCGCGACACCAGCAACGTCAAAGCCGCCGTCGAAGGTTTCGTCAAAGCCTACAACGACACCAACAAGGCCATCCGGGACGCCACCGCGTACGACGCGACCGCGGGAAAAGCCGCGGTGCTGGCCGGCGACAGCACGGTGCGCTCGATCCAGGACCAGTTGCGCGGCCTGTTTTCGACGCCGCTGGCGGGCGCCCCTGCCGGCATGACGATGCTGTCGGATGTGGGCATCACCTTCCAGAAGGACGGCTCGCTCGCGATCGACGAAGCCAAGTTCGGCAAGGCCCTTGCCGACCCGGCAAAGGACCTGGGCAAGCTCTTCTCCAGCAGCGGCGGCATCAAAGGCTATGCGTGGCAGGTCGACGTGGTGGCCGGCAAGATCCTCAGCCCGGTCGGCACGCTCGCCAATCGCACCGGCAACATTAATGAGTCGATCAAGAACCTCGGCACCCGCCGCGACGCGATCAATACGCGGCTCGTCGGCGTCGAACAACGCTATCGCGACCAGTTCGCAGCACTCGATTCCCTAGTCGCGAGCATGACCACGACCAGCACTTTCCTCGCCCAACAACTCGCCAACCTGCCAAAAATCACGTAGGGAGAACCCAATGTTTACGTCACCCAGAAGCGGCGCCAACGCCTATGCACGAGTCGGCGTCGAAACCGGCGTGCTGACTGCCGATCCGCACAAGCTGATTATGATGCTGTTCGACGGCGCAATCCTGTCGATCGCCGCCGCCGCCGCCGCGATGGAGAAAAAGGACATCCCCGGCAAAGGGCAGGCCGTGTCAAAGGCGATCGACATCATCCTCAACGGCCTGAAAGCCAGCCTCGACGCGAAAGCCGGCGGCGAACTCGCGGACCGCCTCGCAGCGCTGTACGACTACATGGGCGAGCGCCTGCTCCACGCGAACCTGAACAACAGCCGCGCCGCGCTCGACGAAGTCAGCGGCCTGCTGCACACGTTGCGCGAAGCGTGGGAAGGCATCGCTCCCGGTGCGGAGGCGGCGAAGGCGAACGTGATGGCGCCGAACGCGGCGTCGAACGCGGCGTCGAACACGGTCGCGGCCTGAGCGGCACCGTGAGCACGCTTGCGCGGTTCGAATCGATGAGCATTTTGTCGGCCGCCATGGTCGAAGCCGCGCAGGCCAACGACTGGGACCGGCTCGTGGCGCTGGAGCACGAGATGGCTGCGATCCGGGTCGAGCTGATGCGCATTGAAGCGGACGGTCGCCAGCCTGCCGAGCAGAGCGAAGCGGACGCGGCGCGCAAGGCGGCGCTGATCACCGCGATGCTGCGCAATGACGAGGAGATTCGCCGCCACGTCGAGCCGTGGCTCGCCAGCACGCGCAAGCTGCTCGCCGGCGCGCAGCGCGACCGCGCGGTGCGCAGCGCCTACGGCGCCTCCGGCCCGTAAGGCCGCGGCGCTTTCTCCGGACGGTCTCTCGCTCCAGGATCGACCACGATGATTCCGTCCGATCTCGCCGCCCGGCTGCGCATGCTCACCGAAGCGAGTTTTTTCGACAGCGAGCCGCCGGTCAGCGGGCCGGCGCGAGTGCGCGAAATCCAGGCGCGGCTGCCGGAACTCGCGCCGGGCCAGCGATTCACCGCGACCTTGCAACGCGCGCTGCCGGACGGGACGTTCCAGGCGATCGTCGCCGGCAAGCACTACACGCTGGCGCTGAACCACGCGGCGAAAGCGGGCGACACGCTCGAACTGGTCGCGACGCAACACACCGCGAAAGCGCTGTTCGCGCAGCTTGTGCACGCCGCGTCCGCCCAAACCGGCGCGGACGCGGCAACCCGCCCGACGCTCAGCGCGACCGGGCGGCTGATCGGCTTCCTGCTGACCGGGCAGCCGGCGTCCGCGCCGGCCACGCTCGCCGGCGGCAAGCCGCTGCTCGATGCGCCGCCGGCGAACGGCGCCGCTCCGCTCGCTCCCGCGCTGCGCCAGGCCTTGACGCAAAGCGGCCTGTTCTACGAATCGCACCAGCAGCAGTGGCTCGGCGGCAGGATCGACACCGCGGCGCTGCGGCACGAGCCGCAGGGCCGATACGCGCCGGAAATTACCGCTGGTGCCACCGGTGCCACCGGTGCCGCCACCAAGAGCGCGGAACAGCCGAAGCTCTCCGACGCGACGGCCCCGCCGAATCCGAACCCGGCTCGCGCCGCCGCGATCCCCGAGCGGCTGATGCCGGTCGTGCACCAGCAGCTCGACGCGCTGGCGACACAGCACTACGTCTGGCACGGCCAGGTGTGGCCGGGCCAGAACGTCGAATGGGAAATCGACGACCCGCAGCGCGACCGCCGCGGCGACAGCGACGGCGGCGACGTGGCGGAAAACTGGAACACGACGCTGCGCCTGACGCTGCCGCGGCTCGGCGGGCTTGAAGCGCATCTCGTCGTGTCGCCGGCCGGGGTCGCGTTGCGCTTGCTCGCCGACGACCCCGCAACGGTCGCGGCGCTCGACGCTGCGCGCGCCCGGCTCGACGACGCACTGGCCGCGGCGAACCTGCCGCTCACCGGCTTTGCCGCGGAGCGTCGCGATGACGATTGAAGATTCGCCGCACGCCCCGCCTGATCTGCCCACAAACCCGCCGACGTGTTTGTCACCGCACCCGTCACATCAGGAAGCGGTCGCGCTGACCTACGGCGCCGGTGACGCCGCGCCGCGCGTCGTCGCGAAAGGGCGCGGCCTGATAGCGCGCGAGATCATCGAACGGGCGCGCGAAGCGGGCGTGATCGTGCACGAATCGCCCGAGCTCGTCGGCCTGCTGATGCAGGTCGACCTCGACGCGCGCATCCCGCCCGAACTCTACGTCGCGATCGCCGAGTTGCTGGCGTGGCTGTACGGGATCGAGCAGCGCGCGACCATCTCGGCATATCCGGGGGAAGCCGCGCGACCCCCGGCCGTGCTATAAGAACCGCTTTCGATTCGACTTATTCTGCATGAGCGACCCGACCGAAAGCGCGACCCGCCCCCGCCCGCTGGACCCCGAAGCCTTCTCGCGCTTCGCCGTGCGCGACCCGCGCGAAATCGTCCAGCTGCTCGGGGCGCTGACCGAAAAGCACGCGCTGATCACCGGCCATCTCGACGAGCGGACGTCGTTCATCACGGTGATGCTCGCATCGGACGGGGGCAGCGCGGCCGTCGTCCTCGATGCGGCGCCCGAAGCCGCGATCAACCAGCGTCTCGCCGCCGGCGCGGAGCTCGTCTGCATGACCCGGCTCGACAACGTCCGCGTGCAGTTTTCGCTCTCCGCGATCGAAGCGGTCCGCCACGACGGCCGGGGTGCGCTGCGCGCGAACCTGCCGACGAGCCTCCTTCGCCTGCAGCGCCGCGAGTTTTTCCGCCTCGCCGCGCCGCGATCGGCGCCGCCGGTATGCACGATCACGCAAGTCCAGCCGGACGGACGCTCGCATGTGGTGTCGGTGCGGATACTCGACATCAGCGGCGGCGGGCTCGCGGTCCTCGTGCCTCCGCAAGCGCTGCATTTCGAACCCGGCATGGATTTCGACCACTGCGCGTTGGTCCTGCCGGAAGGCGAACCCCTGCCGGTGCGGCTCACGGTGCGCAATCTCTTCGACATCAAGCAGCCGAACGGCACCCGAGCGCGCCGCGCCGGCTGTCAGTTCGTCGGCCTGTCGAACAGCGTCATGGCGCGCCTGCAGCGCTACCTCTTCAAGCTGGAGCGCGAGCGGCACGCGCAGGACGCGGAGTGATCAAAGGCGCTTAGGGAAGCGCTGATTAAATCAAAACCGTTCGGGCTGAGCCTGTCGAAGCCCCTGTTGTTGCAGGGAATGCCCTTCGACAAGCCTGTCCTGAGCGAAGTCGAAGGGCTCAGGGCGAACGGAATAAATCAGCGCTTCCTTAGGGATTTTTTTGGATAGCGGCGAACAGGCTCGAACCGCCATGTGAATGACAGAAGGCGCGCCAAAGACTACGATGTGTATATAAATTCAAAGGATACACATCATGCGCACCAACATTGTGATTGACGACGAGCTCATGAACTTGCTGTACAGCGACAGGGACTTCGAGCCGTTCGTCGAGCACTTGGGCCTGCGATCCGCCCTCACCGAAATCTGACGCAAAACACGTTCATTTTCAGTTAGCTGCTGCCGGGCGTTGGACGTCCAGCGGCTACGTCGAACACCATCACACCGGCATGTTCATGATGTCCTGATACGCGGTGACAAGCCGGTTGCGCACCTGCACCATCTGCTGGAACGACAGGCTCGCTTTCTGCAGGTTCACCATCACGTCCTGCAGATTAACGTTCGGGTCACCGGTGGAAAATTCCTGCGCCATGCCGCGCGCTTCGTGCTGCGCGGCACTGACGTCCTTCAGCGCGCCTTGCAGCACTTCGGCGAAGTCGACGCCGCCGGGCGCCTGCGCGCCTTGTGCAGCGGGTTTGCCGGCCGCGGTCTGCGCCGTGGAGCGCAGCTCGCCGATCATCTGTTCAATTCCGCGCGTATCCATGATCCCGATTCCGGAGAGCGAGTGATTGTTGCTCGCAGTCTAGCAGAGCAATCGTCATGCCATAAAACAGAATCCGGCTCGCATCACACTTCGTGCCCGCCGTCGCGGTATTGCTGCAGCTTGTAGCGCAGGGTCCGCTCCGAGATGCCAAGCTTCTCGACCGCCCGCTTGCGCGAGCCGCCATGCTCGCGCAGCGTCGCGAGGATGTGCTCGCGTTCGAGGTCCTTCATGTTTGCGGGCCGCGGCGGATCGAGCGGGACTCGCGCAGCGGTGCTCGCAAGGCTGCCGATGACGGGGGAAAGCCCTGCCGGCAGGAAGGCGGACACGCAGGACGCGCTGTCCGGCCCGCTTTCCCCGGCGCTGCGTGCGGCCGTCCAGTGCGGCAGGCAAAGATGCACGACGTCGGCGCCGATCGTGTCGCGACTGGCGAGGATCAGCGCACGCTGCATCGTATTTTCCAGTTCTCGCACGTTGCCCGGCCACGCGTGGCGCGCGAGCAGGGATTCGGCGTTGGCGAGCAGATGCGCGCTGCGCCCGAGCCGCGCGGCGTGGCGCGCGAGGAAGTGCCGGGCCAGCGGCACGATGTCGGCGGGCCGTTCGCGCAGGCCGGGGATCGCGAGCGGGAACACGTTGAGGCGGTAATACAGGTCTTCCCTGAAGCGCCCCGCCGCGACTTCCGCCGCGATGTCGCGGTTGCTCGTCGCCAGCACGCGGATGTCGAGCCCGACGGGTTTCCTGCCGCCGACGCGCTCGACTTCGCGCTCCTGCAGCACCCGCAGCAGCTTCGCCTGCAGCGCGAGCGGCATCTCGGAGATTTCGTCGAGCAGGATCGTGCCGTCCTGCGCCTGCTCGAACTTGCCCGGCTGCGCCGCCTGTGCGCCGGTGAAAGCGCCTTTTTCGTAGCCGAACAGCGTCGCTTCGAGCAGGTTCTCGGGAATCGCCGCGCAGTTGATCGCGACGAACGGACCGTCGCGGCGCGCCGAACGGGCGTGGATGTAGCGCGCGAACACCTCCTTGCCGGTGCCGGATTCGCCGGTCAGCAGCACCGTCGCGTCGGTGTCGGCGACGCGCGCGGCGAGCGCGAGCAGGTTGCGGGTGCGCCAGTCCTCCGCGATCGTGTCGTCGGCCGACGGCGGCGTCGCGGCGTAGCGGCGCACGTGCGCCAGCAGCACGTCCGGCTCGAACGGCTTCATCAGGAAATCGCACGCGCCGCCGCGCATCGCGGCGACCGCCTTGTCGACGTCGCCGTACGCGGTCATCAGCAGCACCGGCAGCTGCGGCAGGCGGGCGCGCAGTTCGGCGAGCAGCTGCAGGCCGTCCATCGGCTGCATGCGCAGGTCGCTGACGACGAGGTGGAACACCTGCCGGCCAATCTCGTGCAGCGCGCCGGCGCCGCCGTCGACGCCGGTGACGCGGTGGCCGCCGATTTCGAGCGTGAGACACACGGCATCGCGCAGCGCGGCATCGTCCTCGACGACGAGGATGTGGAGCTGCTCGGTCATGACGTTTCCTTCACGGCTGCCTGCAAGGCCGGCGCGCTGCTGTCGTCCGCGCGCAGCAGCGGCAGGCTGAGCGTGAACAGCGAGCCCTTGCCCGGCGTCGATTCGAACGCGATGTCGCCACCGTGGCCCCGCGCGACGCCGCGCGCGATCGCCAACCCCAGTCCGGTGCCTTCGGCGCGCGTCGTGAAGAACGGCTCGAACACGCGGCCGTGGCGCGCGGGTTCGATGCCGCGCCCGCTGTCGGCGACGCACAACTTCACGGATTCGCCGTCGCGCACTGCGCAAAGCGACACTGCACCTCCGGCGCCGGTCGCGTGGATCGCGTTCTCGATGAGGTTCGTCAGCGCCCCGCCGAGCGCCTTGCGATCGCCGAGCAGCGTCAGCTCGCCGCAGTCGCAGCGCGACGTGAACGACAGCTGCCGCGCCCGCGCGAGCGGCTCCAGCGTATGCGCGACTTCGCCGACCAGCTCGCAGACGCCGAAACGTTCGCGGCCGAGGCTGTCGCCGCGCGCGAACAGCAGCATGTCGCCGATGAGCCGCTCGAGGTGGCGCAGTCGCTCGATCGCCCGCTCGGCGACTTTCGCGCGGTCGGCGGGCGCCAGCTCGGGCTGGCGCAGGTTGCCGGTGTAGAGCAGCGCGGCGGCGAGCGGCGTGCGCAACTGGTGCGCGAGCCCGGCGACCATCTCGCCCATCGCCGCGAGCCGCTCGCTGCGCTCGGCCTGCAGGCGCATGCGGTGCGTGTCGGTGACGTCGTGGAGCAGCACGATGCGGCCTTCGCCGGATTCGAGCGCGGTGTCGGACAGCGACACGCGGCGCGCGCCCGGCTCGCTGCCGACCGTCCGTTCGCCCGGCGTGCCGGTGTCGCCGAAGCGGCAGGCGACCGCGTCCCACCGCTCGCCGGCGAGCCCGCCCCCGAGGAGGTTTTCGGCGGCGCGGTTGAACTGCACGATGCGCCCGGTTCGGTCGAGCATCACGACGCCGGCCGGCAGCGCGCCGAGCAGCACGTCGAGCCGCTCGGTGAGCTGCGACACTTGCCCCTGCAATGCGTTGTAGGCCGTCGACAGCTCTTCGGAAGCACGCGAAAACAGCGCGAACGCTTCGGCGAGCTGCGCTGCGTCGAGGCGCTGGGCGGCGCTCGGCGACGCGGGCACGCAGGATTCGGCGGGCATCGTGGCGGGATCGGTTTTCACGACGGGCAGATTAACGGCGCGGCGGCACCCGGCAACCGGCAAATAGGTGGCAAAAACTGCCGCTTATCCCGCCGGGGAAGTTGCGCCCGCGAGCGGACAATGCGTCACCCGAAAAAGTCGGACGATTGAAGGACTCGACCATGTCTACCGGCGTCACCGCCGTCGCGCGGGAAACGCTGCCGGCACCGCAGCAGGTGTTGCAGCGCTTCAACGAACTCGGTCAGCGCCAGAAGCTCGCGGCAGCGGCGGCCGTCGCGTTTGCGATCGCGGTCGTCGTCGGCGTGTGGCTGTGGAGCCGCGCCCCCGAGTACGCGGTGCTGTTCTCGAACCTCGAGGAACGCGACGGCGGCGCGATCGTCGCCGCGCTGCAGCAGCAGAACGTGCCGTACCGGTTTTCTCCGGGCGGCGGCGCGATCCTGATCCCGTCGCAGATGGTCCATGACGTACGCCTGCGGCTCGCGGCGCAGGGCTTGCCCAAAGGCGGCCTGGTCGGTTTCGAGCTGATGGAAAACCAGAAGCTCGGCGTGTCGCAGTTCCACGAACAGGTGAATTTCCAGCGCGCCCTCGAAGGCGAGCTGGCCCGCACGATCCAGGCGATCGCGTCGGTCGCGTCCGCGCGCGTGCACCTGGCGATTCCGAAACAGTCCGGGTTCCTGCGCGACGAGCAGAAACCGACTGCTTCGGTGATGGTGAACCTGCACCCGGGACGCACGATGGACACGGCACAGATCGCCGGCGTCGTGCACCTGATCGCATCGAGCGTGCCGCAGCTCTCGAACGAGCGCGTCAGCGTCATCGACCAGAGCGGCACGCTGCTGACGACGCGCGCCGACCCGCTGCGCGACGCCGGGCTCGACGCGACGCAGTTGAGCTACGTGCGCGAAGTCGAGGCGAGCTACATCCGCCGCATCGAGGCGATCCTGACGCCGATCGTCGGCGCCGCGAATTTCAAGGCGCAGGTCACGGCCGACGTCGATTTCAATCAGGTCGAACAGACCGCGGAGACGTACAAGCCGAACCCCTCGGCCGAACAGGCGATCCGCAGCCAGCAAAGCAGCGAACAGGAAACGCGCCAGCCGGGGGCGCAAGGCGTGCCGGGCGCGCTGACGAACCAGCCGCCCGCCCCGGCGACCGCCCCGATCACGAATCCCGCGTTGCCCGGCGCCGCAAACGCCGCCGGAGCGCCGCTCAACAGCAACCGTTCCTCGACGCTGAACTACGAGCTCGACCGCACGATCCAGCACACGCGCCAGGCGCTCGGCCAGGTCCGGCGGCTGTCGGTCGCGGTCGTCGTCAATCATCGCGGCGAGACGTTGCCGAACGGCCAAACGCGCACCGTGGCGCTGACGGACGACGAGATCGCGCGTCTGACGAACCTCGTGCGCGAAGCGATGGGCTACAGTCAGGCGCGCGGCGACAGCCTGAACGTGTCGAACGCGCCGTTCGCCGCGCCGCCGGAAGAAGCCGAAGCGGCACTGCCGATGTGGAAGGATCCCGCGATGATCGACCTCGGCAAGGAGCTGCTGAAATACGCGGCGCTCCTCGCCGCGGTCGGATTCGTGTACTTCGGCGTGATCCGGCCGCTGCTGCGCAGCGTCGCACCTCCTCCGAGAGAGATCGAGGCGATCGTCGACGAAGAAGACGACGAGCACGCGCTGCTGAGCCTCTCCGCAGGTCCGCGGCTCGCGAGTTTCGACGAGAAACTCATCCGCGCGAAGGAGCTCGCCCAGTCCGATCCGAAAGTGGTTGCGAACCTGATCAAGGAATGGATGGGTGCGAACGATGAGAGCAAGAAATGAACACTCCTGACGAAGGACTCGCAAAAAGTGCGACGCTGCTGCTCGCGCTGGGAGCGGACCACGCCGCCGAAGTGCTCAAGCTGCTCGGCCCGAAGGAAGTGCAGAAGCTCGGCACCGCGATGGCGAGCCTGCCCTCGCAGCAGCGCACGCGCGTCGAAGCGGTGCTCGACCAACTCGACGAACACCGCCTCAAGGGCGCGCCAGTCGAAGCCGACGAGGAGCAGATCCGCGCGATGCTGACCAAGGCGCTCGGCGACGAACGTGCCGGCCACATCATCGCCCGCGTGCTGCAGGGGTCGGACACCGCCGGCATCGAGAGTCTCAAATGGATGGACCCACTCACGGCCGCCGACCTGATCAAGAACGAGCATCCGCAGATCATCGCGACGATCCTCGTGCACCTCGAATTCGACCAGGCGGGCGAGATCCTGAAGCAGTTTCCCGACCGCCTGCGCAATGACGTGATCCTGCGCATCGCAACCCTCGACGGCGTCCAGCCGACGGCGCTGAAGGAGCTCAACGAAGCGCTCGGCCGCATGCTGTCAGGCGCTTCGGCAGTCAAGAAGGCGTCGATGGGCGGCGTGCGCCATGCCGCCGAGATCCTGAACTTCGTCGGTGTCGGCGCGGAAACCGCGGTGCTCGACAACGTGCGCGAATACGATCCGGACCTCGCGCAGAAGATCCTCGACGAGATGTTCGTGTTCGAGAACATCATGGACATCGACGACCGCGGCGTGCAGGCGCTGCTGCGCGAAGTGCAGTCGGACTCGCTGATCACCGCGTTGAAAGGCGCGGCGCCCGAGCTGCGCGAGAAAATCTTCCGGAACATGTCGCAGCGCGCGGCCGAAATGCTGCGCGAAGACCTCGAGTCGAAAGGTCCGGTGCGCCTGTCCGAAGTCGAGGCCGAGCAGAAAGAGATCCTCAAGGTCGTCCGTCGCCTCGCCGAGGAAGGCCAGATCGTGCTCGGCGGCAAAGGGGGCGACGATGCGTTCGTGTAGCTCGCGTAGTTCGGGCGAGCGGTGCAACACCTGCGCCCGGCAGCGCCGGAGCCGCCGATGAGCCTTTCGCGCCACCAGGCGGTCGGAGCGTACCGTCGCTGGGAGCCGACCGCGTTCGGCGCCGAGCCGGCACCCGCCCAAGCCGATTCGGCGCACGCTCCCGAGCCCGCCCCACCGCCTGCGCCGCCGCAACCTGAACCCGCGCCGCCCCCCGATGTGCCGCCGGACCCCGAACCGCCGGTGCGCCTGCCGACCGCGGCGGACATCGAGTCGATGTTCGAGGACGCGCGCCGCGACGGGCACGAGGCCGGTTACCGCGAAGGCGCCGAACAGGCGCGCCAGGAAGCGCTGCGGATCGCGGTGCTCGCCGACGCCCTCGACGACGCGCTCGCCCGTCTCGACCGCGACGTCGCCGAGGAGCTCGTCGGGCTGGCGATCGAAGTCGCACGACGCCTCGTCCGCAATACCCTCGCGGAGCAGCCGGAAACCGTCATCGAGACGGTGCGCTTGGCGTTGAACCAGTTGCCGCAGGGGCAGGCCCGCATCCATCTGCATCCTGACGATGTCGCGCTGGTGCGCGCCCACCTCGCCGAGCAGTCCGGCCACGGCCACCCGACGCTGATCGACGACGACGCGATCAGCCGCGGCGGCTGCGTCGTGCAGACCGCTGCCAGCCAGCTCGACGCGACGCTCGAAACCCGCTGGCGGCGCGTCCTCGAAACCCTCGGCCGCGCGGACACCACGTGGCAGGAACCCGGGTAATGCGCCACGCCGACGCGTGGAGTGCTTACCTGGCCGAGCACCGCGATCTCGCGGCGTCGGCAGCGCCGTTCGAAGTGTCCGGCCGCCTGACCCGCATCAACGGGCTTGTCATGGAAGCGTCCGGCCTCAAGCTGCCGCTTGGCGCCGACTGCCGCATCATCGCGAGCGGCGGCGGCACGGTCGAAGCGGAAGTGGTCGGCTTCAGCGGCGACCGCCTGTACCTGATGCCGACTGACGACGTGTTCGGGCTCGCGCCCGGCGCGCCGGTGCTGCCGCTCGAAGTCCCCCCGCCGCGCCCGGCGCTCGGCACGACCTCGCCGCCGCGCCGGCGCACGTCCGACCGCGCGAAGCACCTGCCGGTCGGCGACAAGCTGCTCGGCCGCGTGCTCGATGGCGCCGGGCGCCCGCTCGACGGCCTCGGCCCGCTCGGCACGACGGAGGCCCGCTCGCTGCAGAGCCGCCCGTTCAACCCGCTGACACGCGCGCCGATCGACACGCCGCTCGACGTCGGCATCCGCGCGATCAACGCGCTGCTGACGGTCGGCCGCGGCCAGCGCCTCGGGCTTTTCGCCGGTTCCGGCGTCGGCAAATCCGTGCTGATCGGCATGATGGCGCGCTTCACGTCGGCCGACGTCATCGTCGTCGGGCTGATCGGCGAGCGGGGCCGCGAAGTCAAGGAATTCATCGAGCACAACCTCGGCGCCGAAGGCCGCGCGCGCTCCGTCGTCGTCGCGGCCCCCGCCGACACCAGCCCGCTGATGCGGCTGCAGGGCGCGGCGTACGCGACGACGATCGCCGAATATTTCCGCGACCAGGGCAAGCAGGTGCTGCTGGTGATGGATTCGCTGACGCGCTATGCGATGGCGCAGCGCGAGATCGCGCTCGCGATCGGCGAACCGCCGGTGACGCGCGGTTACCCGCCGAGCGTCTTCGCGCGCCTGCCGGCGCTCGTCGAGCGCGCCGGCAACGGGCTCGAAGGCAGCGGCTCGATCACGGCGTTCTACACCGTGCTCGCCGAAGGCGACGACCAGCAGGATCCGATCGCCGACTCGGCACGCGCGATCCTCGACGGCCACTTCGTGCTGTCGCGCACGCTCGCCGACCAGGGCCACTACCCGGCGATCGACATCGAACAGTCGATCTCGCGCGCGATGCACGGGCTCGTCACGGCCGAGCATTTCGACTTGGTACGGCGCTTCAAGCAGCTGTTCTCGCGCTACCAGCGCGCGCGCGACCTGATCGCGGTCGGCGCCTACCAGGCCGGCTCGGACCCGCTGCTCGACCGCGCCGTGGCGCTCTACCCGAAACTTGAAAGCTTCCTGCAGCAGCGCATCGACGAGCAGGAAACCTGGCCGCAGGCGACCGCGAATCTGCGCACTTTGTTCTCCGGCGGGTGACAAGTGGCACGGATGCGCGCGCCGCCGGGCCATAGAATGACGCCCCGTCTCCCCCCGCCCGGGCATGCCGACACCTTTCACGGCGCCTGACCCGCGCCGCATACCGATCCGATCCGATGAGCCGACCTTTTCCGCTGCAACCGCTGCTGGACCTGACGCAAAACCGCATGGACGACGCCGCGCGCCGGCTCGGCGAGCTCGTCGCCACCGAGCAGGAAGGCAGCCGCAAGCTCGAGCTGCTGCAGAATTATCGCGCCGAGTATGAAGCGCGCTTCCAGGAAACCGCGCGCAACGGTATCACCCCCGACGCGTGGCGCAACTACAGCGCGTTCATCGGCCGCATCGACGAAGCGATCGCGCTGCAGGCGGCGAACGTCGCCAACGCGCGCCGCCACACCGCCGCCGGCCAGCACGCGTGGATGGCGCAGCGGAACAAGGTCAAGGCTTTCGGCACGCTGCAGGAGCGCCACGAAACCGATGAAGCCCGCAAAGCCGCGCGGCAGGATCAGCGCCAGTCCGACGAGCACGCGGCGAAACGTTTTCGCGCCCGCGGCCCGGACGAGGTCGCCGGCATGTGAGCCGCGAGTGGCACAAGGCTTGCTAGTCGCGACCAATCGTTCCGTGCGCCACCCCCGATGCTCGACACTTCATTCGCCGCGTAAGAGAACCCGACATGCCGGATCCGCTGTTGAACAAGCTGCTCCTCACCCACGCACCGACTGTCGTGGCAAGGTCCGGCCGGGCCTCGTCCGCTGCGGGCGCCTCCGAGAGGGCGATCGACAACAGCTTTTCGGAGGCGCTCGAACGGCGGATGAGTGCAGCCGAGCGCGGGCCTGCCCGCACACGGCCGGTCACCGCCCGTTCGTCTGGGCGCCCGGAAGCACCGTCACCCGCTGGCCAGGATCGGAGCCAGGACCTTCGCCGGGCGGAGAATGCGGCCGCCGCTGACCGGGCGCAGGAGGTTCGGCACCGCGACGCGAACGCTGAAGCCGCCCGTGCCACTTGCGGCGACGACATCGAAACGGGCAGCGAGGATCGGTCGAGCGCTGCGGAGGTCCGACAGCCCGCCTCGTCGCTCGCCCCTGCTTCCGAAAACGTAGTCGCAGGCGAAAGCGCAGCGCCGCCGCCCGATGGCGCGCTCGCGGCAAGCTTTGCCGGCCTCGTACCCGCTCCTGCCGCCGTGATCGCCGAGGGGGGCGCCGTGGCCGGCGACCAGGCCGTGTCGGCGCCCGTGCTGCAGGACGGCACCGAACGCGCCTCCGCAGTGCCGCTGCTCGAAAAACTGATTGCCGAAGTCACCGCTGCGACGAACGAGGCGGACGCCGGCGGCAGCAAGCTCGTCAATGTTGCCGCCCGATCCGCGCAACAGGATGCGGCTCCCGGTTTGGCCGGGGTACTGCCTGCGCGCGTCGAAGCGCAGCTTTCCGACCCTGCCGGAGCGATTTCCGGTGCGTCGGGCGACGCGCCCGCCGCGAGTGGCACCGCCACCGGTTTGTCCGGTGCGGGCTTCAACGTGGCCGTGCGCAGCGAACCCGTGACGCAGCTGCCGGTGCACACGCCCGCCGGCCCGCAGCGCGCGTGGGCCGAGGAGGTCGGAAATCGCGTGGTGTGGCTCGTCGGACGCAACGAGTCGAAAGCCGAGCTCGTCCTCACGCCGCCGCAGATGGGCAAGCTCGAAGTCTCCATCCACGTCAGCGGCGACCAGACCGTCGCCCATTTCGTCGCCGCGACGTCCGCGGCACGCGACGCCCTCGAACAGGCGCTGCCGCGCCTGCGCGAGATGATGCAGCAGGCCGGCATCAGTCTCGGCGAGACCAGCGTCGGCACGTCGGACGGGCAGCAAGCCGGACAGGAAAACGGCCCCGGACGCAACGCACGCGGCCAGGCAGCCGGCGTCGCGTCCGACGCAGCAGCGACCGGTGCGCCGGCGGTGCCGATATCGATCGCCTGGTCGCGCGCCGGCACGGGAAGGGTCGATACCTTTGCATGAAGCGCCTGAATTGCGGCCGCTCCACCCCACTTTTCGGCCGTTCGCGCGACGTGCGCCGCGCCCATACTCTCGATTGTCGACACTGGAGAAATGATTGATGGCCAAGGCTCCCCCTGCCGCCCCGGCAGATGCAGCAGCGGAACCTGCACGCGTGCGCAGACGGCCGAAGAAGCTCGTGCTCATTGTCGCTGCGCTGGCGGTGATCCTGCTCCTGCTCGCTGCAGGGATCGTCGGCCTGCTGATGCTGAAGAAAAACAACGCCGCGGCTGACGAACATCCCGAAGAGCATGTCGCCGCCCCGGTTGTCGACCTCAGCAAGCCGCCGACTTTCGTCCCGCTCGAACCGTTCACCGTCAACCTTTCCCCCGCCGAGGGCGAGCGCTACCTGCAGGTCGTGCTGGCGTTGCGGACCGCCGACGCGGAAACCGGCGAAAACCTGAAAGGCTTCATGCCTTCGATCCGCCACGAGATCAACCTGCTGCTCGCCGGCAAGCTGCCGTCCGAACTGTCGACTCCCGAAGATCGCGCAGCGCTCGCCGACGAGATCGTCGAACGCACCAACAGCATGCTCGGCGCCCCGTCCAAAAGCAGTCGCGCCAACGGACCGGCCGGCCCGATCCAGGCAGTGCTTTTCGACTCGTTCATCATCCAGTAGGGAAACGGCAGCCATGTCTTCCGATTTTCTGTCACAGGAGGAAGTCGACGCCCTGCTGAAAGGCGTTGCCGGGGAACCGGAGGAACTCGAAGAGGATGCCGTCGAGCCCGGAGGCGTGCGGCCGTACAACCTCGCGACGCAGGAACGTATCGTCCGCGGGCGCATGCCGACGATGGAGCTGATCCACGAGCGCTTCGCCCGTTATCTTCGCATCGGGTTGTTCAACTACATGCACCGCAACGCCGAAGTCTCGGTCGGGCCGGTGAAGGTGCAGAAATACGGTGAATTCGTCCGCAACCTCGTCGTGCCGACGAACCTCAACCTGGTGCTGGCGAAACCGCTGCGCGGCACCGGGCTGGTCGTGTTCGACCCCAACCTGGTGTTCCTCGTCGTCGACAACATGTTCGGCGGCGACGGCCGCTTCCATTCGCGCGTCGAAGGGCGGGATTTCACGCCGACCGAGCAGCGCATCATCCAGGGCATGCTCGGCGTCGTGTTCGCCGAATATTCGCGCGCCTGGGCGCCGGTGTTCAAGATCGAGATGGAATACGTCCGCTCGGAGATGAACTCGCAGTTCGCGAACATCGCGACGCCGTCCGAGATCGTCATCTCGGCGAGCTTCTCGCTCGAATTCGGCGGCTCGCAGGCCGACATGCACGTGTGCTTCCCATACTCGATGGTCGAGCCGATCCGCGACCTGCTGTACTCGACGATGCAGAGCGACCACCTGACGCAGGACAACCGCTGGATCAAGCTGCTGACGCGGCAGCTGCAGGCCGCCGACGTCGAGCTCGTCTGCAACCTCGGCAGCGCGCGAATCTCGCTGCGCGACATCGTCAACATGCGCGTCGGCGACGTGATCCCGATCGACGTCCCGGAGCACGTCCACGGCGAAGTCGACGGCACGCCGATCCTCGAACTGGGCTACGGCCGGCAGGGCGCGAAGTACGCCGTGAAAGTCGAACGCTTCCTCGCCAGCGACAATGCCGACAACTCACCACCCGGAGGCCACCATGGCTGAGCACGACAACGATGGCCAGATCACCGAGGACGACTGGGCCGCGGCGATGATGGAACAGTCCGCGACCGAAAACGGCGCGGACGCCGAAGCGCGCCGCGTGGCCGCCGACCTCGCCGCGGCGGCTGAATCGCCTTACCAGGCGAAGCCGGCGAGCCACCTGTTCCCCGACTTCGGCGCCCCCGGCCCGCGCTCCGGCGCGCTCAACGATTTCGACATGATCCTCGACATTCCGGTCCAGCTGACCGTCGAACTCGGGCGCACGAAGATCTCGATCCGCAACCTGCTGCAGCTCGCGCACGGCTCGGTCGTCGAGCTCGACGGCCTCGCCGGGGAACCGATGGACGTGCTGGTCAACGGCACGCTGATCGCGCAAGGCGAAGTCGTCGTCGTCAATGACAAGTTCGGCATCCGCCTGACGGACATCATCACGCCGGCCGAACGGATGCGGAAAATCCGCGGCTGACCGCGGGGCAAACACTGCCGTATCACGCCCCTGCGCCCGGCCTCCCCGCGGAGGTGGAGTCTCGGCCGCGAGCGACGGCGAAGCGCCGAACAATCGCCTTTTTGCCCGTCTTATCGCAGGCTGGCGGCGCTGGCGCGGCGCTTAAAGTCCATCCATCCGCACAGCCGTCGAGCAGGTCGTGAACGCACGCAGCATCCTTCCCTTTTTCCTGTCGACCGCCGCCCCTTCGCTGCAGGCTGCGGACGCAAGCCCCGACTTTGCCGGGAGCCTCGGACAGACCCTTTTCGGCCTGGCGATCGTCATCGGGCTGCTGCTCGCCAGCCTATGGCTGCTCAAGCGCCTGTCGGCGCCCCGCGGGGCGGCGGCCGGCCTGAAAGTGCTCGGCGCAGTCGCGGTCGGGCCGCGCGAACGCGTCGTCCTCGTCGAAATCGCGGGGCAGGTGCTGGTGCTTGGCGTCACCGCATCGAACGTTCGCACCTTGCATACCGTCGCGGCCGCCGAGCTTGCCGACGCAGCGCTTGCCGAGCCGCCCGCACCGACTTCCGGGGACTTTCCCGGCTGGCTGCGGCGCGCGATGGAGCGCCGCAACGATGCGCGCTGAACGCCCGATGTTCGTCCCCGCCCTCACTCGCAGCCTCGTGGCGCTGCTGGTCCTCGCGCCGCTGACCGCCGCAGCGCAGGGGCTGCCCGCGATCACCGGCACGCCCGCTCCTGGGGGCGGCACGACCTACAGCCTGAGCGTGCAGACGCTGCTGCTGCTGACTTCGCTGAGCTTTCTGCCCGCGGTCGTGCTGATGATGACGAGTTTCACGCGCATCATCATCGTGTTCGCGCTGCTGCGCACCGCGATGGGAACGCAGACCTCGCCGCCGAACCAGGTGCTGCTCGGCCTCGCGCTGTTCCTCACTTTCTTCGTCATGTCGCCGGTCGTCGAGCGGGTCCATGCCGACGCCTACGTGCCGATGTCGCAAGGCACGATCGGCTTCGACGAGGCGCTCGAGCGCGGCACGGTGCCGGTCAAGGCGTTCATGCTGAAACAGGTGCGCGAGCCCGACCTCGCGCTGTTTGCGCGGCTGTCGAAGACTCAGCCGGTCGAAAAGGCCGAGGACCTGCCGATGCGCGTCGTCGTGCCGGCCTTCGTCACGTCGGAACTCAAGACCGCGTTCCAGATCGGCTTCGTCGTCTTCATTCCGTTCCTGATCATCGACATGGTCGTCGCGTCGGTGCTGATGTCGATGGGCATGATGATGATGTCGCCGGTGATCGTGTCGCTGCCGTTCAAGATCATGCTGTTCGTGCTGGTCGACGGCTGGACGCTGTTGATCGGCTCGCTGGTCCAGAGTTTCGCTCCCTAACCCGCACAGGCACGCCATGACTCCGGGCATCGTCGTCGATATCGGCCGCCAGGCCGTCGAAATCACGCTGCTGATGGCGGCGCCGCTGTTTCTCGCTGCGCTCGTCACCGGCCTCATCGTCAGCGTCTTCCAGGCCGCGACGCAGATCAACGAGATGACGCTGACCTTCGTGCCGAAGCTCGTCGCCGTGTTTGCGACGATGGTCGTCGCCGGGCACTGGATGATCGCGCTGATCACCGATTTCACCCGCCGGCTGTTCGAATCGATCCCGACGCTGATCGGCTAGTAGTCCGTTCCAGCAAACCAGTTACCGTTCGCGGTGAGCCTGTCGAACCGCAATTGCGTTGCCGCAACTGGCCTTCGACAAGCTCAGGCCGAACGGATTCAGTGGAATGATTTTTCTGGAACCGACTACTAGTGCGTTTTCCATGCTGAGCATCACCGCGGCCCAGCTCGACGCGTGGATCGCGACGCTGATGTTCCCGCTCGCGCGCCTGCTCGGGCTCGTGTCGGCGGCGCCGCTGTTCGGCAACCGCATGGTGCCGGTGAGAGTCCGCCTCGCCGTCGGCCTCGCGATCGCGATGGCGGTGCTGCCGGCGCTGCCGCCGATGCCTCCCGTTCCCGGTGGCTCGATGGAGCAGCTCGCGATATTCGCGCAGCAGGCGTTCATCGGCATCGCGACGGGCTTCGTGATGCGGCTGGTGTTCGCCGCGGTCGACGTCGCCGGCGAGATGATCGGCCTGCAGATGGGCCTGTCGTTCGCCGTGTTCTTCAGCCCGCAGAGCGGCGCGCAGACGTCGGTAATCGCGGAATTTCTCGGCCTGGTCGCGCTGCTGGTGTTCGTCGCGCTCGACGGCCACCTGATGCTGATCCAGGGGGTCGTCGCGAGCTTCGAGTGGCTGCCGGTCGGAGCGGTGCCGAAAGCGGACGGCTGGCTGCTGATCGTGCGCTACGCCGCAGTGATGTTCGCGTCCGGGCTGATGATGGCGCTGCCGATGGTCGCGGCGCTGTTGATCACGAACACCGCGCTCGGCGTGCTGACGCGCGCTGCGCCGCAGCTCAACCTGTTCGCCGTCGGCTTTCCGGTGACGCTGTCGGTCGGCTTCCTCGTCCTGCTGCTGAGCCTCGACACGCTCGCGCCGGTGCTGCAAAGCCTTTTCGAACGTGGCTTTGGCGCGATCAACGAGCTGTTCCGCGCGTTCGGCTGAGCGGCCGGCGCCGCTACATCGCCGGCCAGATGCGCGAGCGCACGAGCCGCACTTCGCCGACTGCGGTGCGCTGCGCGAACGGCCAGCTCGATTCGACGCTCTCCTCGTAGCGCACCACTTCGAACCCGGCAAACCCTCCGGCGTCCGCGATGCGCTGCGCAGCGCGCACGAACACCTGCCGCGCTTCGCCTTCGCCGCCGGTGACGAGCGACTTCATCCGCAGGTCGAAGCGCACCCGCTCGGCGTCGAGCCGCACGACGCCCACGTCCCATGCAGGCGACTGCGGGTCGTGGGGCAGATACGCGACCGCAGGCGGCGGGGGGTAATCGGCGTCGTTCAGGCGCGGCAGCGATGCGCTTTCGCCCGCCGTGTCGGCGCCCGCATGACGCGGCAGCGGCAACGCGAGGCAGCCGCCGGCGAGCGGGAGAATCAGGCACAGCGCGACGCGGCGGAACGACACGGTCGCTCAGCGCAGCAGGTCGAACAGCGACAAGCCGGTCGTGCGGACATACGACTGCTGTGCGGCCTCGAGGATCGCCTGCTGCTTCGAGAACCGCGAGATCGCCTCGGCATAGTCGAGGTCCTGCAGCCGCGACAGCGTCTCGGCATACTGCACGTCCTGCGTCGCCGACATGTCCGCCAGCGCGTCGAGTTCGACCATGCGCGAACCGACCGACGCGCGGATCGTGTTCACCTTGTCGAGCGCGGCATCCATGCCGTCGATCGCGTTTGCGACGATTCCGGAAACGCCGCCCGGCGGCGGATTGCGCAAGCTGTTGATGAAGCTGGAAATCGACTCGAACGTCCGGGATTGATTTCCCTCGACCTGGAACACTTCGCTGCCCGGCACCCCGACCGGCATCGTCCGCGACGCCGCAACCTGGATGCTGCGTGCTTGGTCGTCGCCCGCGTAAGCAAGGTCAGCAGGGAACGGCTCAGTCCCCGACTGATAGCCGGCAAAGCGGTATTCGCCGGTGCCGTCCTTGCTGTTCGCGATGCCGACCAGCGCGTTGAACTGCGCCTCGATATCGACTGCGATCGCCTCGTGCTCGGTCGGCGACAGCGCCGCATTGCCGGCCTGGATTGCCCGCGTGCGGATGTAGGTGAGGATGTCGCCGATGCTGCCCAGGCTGCTTTCGAGCGACGCGAGCGCGTCGTTCGCATAGCCCTGGTTCGTCCGGAACTGCTCGTTGACGCTTTTGCTCTGCGAAACCTCGAGCGCGCGCGCCGCCGCGATCGGGTCGTCGGACGGCCTCAGCACGCGCTTGCCGGTCGACAGCTGCTGCTGCGTATGCAGCAAATCCGCGCTCTGCCGCAGCATCGCGTCGCGGCCGGAGTCGAAGATCATGCTCGTGGAAATTCTCATGGTGTTACTCCGGCTCAGCGCGCGATCGAGAGGATTTCGTCGAAGAGCGTGCCCGCAACCGACATCACGCGCGCCGCCGCCTGGTAGGACTGCTGGTAACGGATCAGGTTGGCCGCCTCTTCGTCGAGATTGACGCCGGAAAGCGCTTGCTGCGCCGCAGTGGCCTGGTCGAGCTGCGCTTGCTGGGCTTTCAGCCCGATCTGCACTTCGCGCGCCTGGTTGCCGACCGAGCTGACAAGCTGGGAATACGCCGACCCGACGGTCGCCGTCCCCGAGCCAACCGTTACGACCGATTTGGCGGTCTGCAGCGCCGCCAGCGCGAGCGCATTGCGGTTGTCCGAACGGCCGACGGGCTCGGAGCCTGAAGCGGCGGCGGCAGCAGCAATGGTGTGCGGATCCGAGATCGCCACCCGCAGCGCGCCTGCCGCCCCGGACACTTCCCTCGGCAGCGCGAAAAACGCGCCCCTCGCATCCCCGTTCAGGGCGCGGCCCATCCCGTGCTGGGTATTGAACGCGCTCGCGAAATCGAAAGCGATCTGGTCGAGTTTGTCGCGCGCGGGGTCGAGCGCTTCGCTGCGGAACTTCAGCAGGCCGCCGAGCTGCCCGCCGGTGAACAGCGAATCCGGCAGCGGCACTGCGCCGCCGCCCGCTGTCGTGAGCTCGATCGTGCTGTGCAGCGGGTCGGACGGATCAGGCTTGACGGCGAGTTCCGAAGCGGTGGTGCCGACGACGAGCGCCTGGCCGCTGCCGACGAACACGCTGAGCGAGCCGTCCCGCTCGGTCACCGTGCTGACCTTGACGAGCTTGTTGAGCTCGGCGACGAGCATGTTGCGCTGGTCGAGCAGGTCGTTCGCCTGGACCGAAGGTCCGGCAACCTGCACGGCGCCGATCTGCCGGTTCATGTCGGCGATCTGGCGCGCGTACGCATCGATCGACTCGACCGCGCCGGCGATCTGCCCTTCGGTGAGGCTATTGATTTCGCCGAGCCGGGTGTCGAGCGCGTTGAAGCGCGACGCGAGCATTTCACCCGACGAGATCAGCGCCTGGCGCGCCGCGATGCTCGCCGGGTTGGTCGCGACGTCCTGCACGCCCTTGAAGAAATCGGACAGCGCCGGCGCGAGGCCTGCCGACGGATCGGCGAGCAGGTTGTCGAGCTGGCCGAGCTGCGCGTCGTATGCGGAAAGCTCTTCCTTGCGCGCCGACGCATTGAGCACCTGCTGGCCCAGGAACTGGTCGTACTGGCGCCGCACGGCATCGACTTTCGAGCCCTGACCGAAGAAACCCGCGCCGCTGAACTGCGGATCGTTCGTCGTGATGATCGCCGTCTGGCGGTTGTAGCCGGGCGTGTTGGCGTTGGTGATGTTGTGGCTGGTCGTCAACAGGTTCGCTTGCGAACTGTTGATGCCTGTCAGACCGATGCTGAGGAGTCCGGCCATGCTCGTTTCCTTTTTCGTGCTGCGCTCGATGAATCTCAATTAAGGCGGCAATTAACTAGAACCGTTCGCCCTGACCCTGTCGAAGGGCATTGGCAGGGCTTCGACAAGCCTGTCCTGAGCTTGTCGAAGGGCACAGCCCGAACGGTATTTGCCTGCCGGGCTAACAAGCAAGACTTTTGCCACGCTGCAGTCGCCGGGGTCAGCCGGCGAGCGCCGTGCGCAGCGTGTTGCCGCCGATGATCCGCGTCAGCTTGTCGGCGTACATCGGATCGGTCGCGTAGCCGGCGTGCTGCAGGCTGCGGGCGAAGCCGGCGGCGTCGGTCTGCCCGAGCACCGCAGCGTAGCGCGGGCTATTGCGCAGCAGGTTCGCGTAATCGCGGAACGCGTCGGCATACGAGCCGTAGGCGCGAAAGCGCGCGTTCTCGGTGTACGCCCGGCCATTCGCATACTCGGTGACCGGCACTTCGACGACCGCGCCCTTCCAGTCCGCCCCGGCCTTGATGTTGAACAGGTTGAAGCTCGGCGTGCCGTCGGCGCGGCGCAGTTCGCCCCGCCCCCAGCCGGTTTCGAGCGCCGCCTGCGCGACCATGAAATGCGCCGGGATGCCGGTGGCGCGGCTCGCGCTGCCGGCGTGCGGCCACACGCGGTCGACAAACTCGCCGGCGCCGTTCGGCACGTCACGCGCGCCGGACGCGGCACGAGCCTGCGCTTCCGTGCCCGGCGCAGGCGCGTCGTCTGCCGAGGGCAGCCTGGGGTCCGCAACGTCTGGCGCGGCGGCGATTGCCGGCACGTGGGCGCGTGCGGCAAGGATTGCCGTGCGCGGCGGCACGGGCGGCGCGCCCGCGGCGCCAGCGTCGTGCGCCGCAGCCGATTTCTCCAGCGCTTCGCCGCCGAGCTGGCGAAAGATTACGTCGGCAAGCCCGGTGCCGCGGCCCTGCGCCATGTTCATCGCCGTCTGCTGATCCTGCATCGCCTGAAAAAGCCGCGTCTGGTCGCTGTTGAACATCCCTTCGGACGGCACCGCATCGCGCATCGACTTCAACACCATCTGCAGGAACAGCGCCTCGAACTGTTTGGCGGTCGCGCGCAGCGCCGCGGGCGAATTGTCGTCGCGCGACAGGCGCTTCAGGTCGGCGAGGGCATTCGGGTCGATCGCGTTGATCTGCGCCGGGATGGCCATCCTCAGATCACCTCGAGTTCGGCGCGCAATGATCCCGCCGCCTTCATCGCCTGCAGGATGCTGACGAGGTCCATCGGCGTCGCGCCGAGCGCATTGAGCGCCTTGACGACGTCGGCCAGGCTCGCGCTGGCACGCACGTGGTGCAGGCTGCCCTGGTCCTGCTGGATGTCGACAGTGCCGCGCTGCGTGATGACGGTCTCGCCGCGCGAGAACGGCGCGGGCTGGCTGACGGCGGTGTCGACATCGATCGTCACGGTGAGGTTGCCATGAGCGACCGCGACGTTCTGCAACGTCACGCCCTGGTTCATGACGACCGAGCCGGTGCGCGAATTGACGATGACTTTCGCCGCCTGCTGCACTGGAGTGACATCGAGATTCTCGAGCTTGCCGAGGAAGCCGACGCGGTCCGAGACGTCGAGCGGCGCGCGCACCTGGATGCTGCGCCCGTCAAGCGCCTGCGCAGTGCCGGCGGAGGTCGCGAGGTTGATCGCATCGACGACGCGCCGCGCGGTGCCGAAGTCGTTGTCGTTGAGTTCGAACAGCACGAATTCGCCCTGCCCGAGCATCGTCGGCACCGCGCGCTCGACGGTCGCGCCGCCCGGCACGCGGCCCGCCGACAGGTGGTTGATCGTCTGCGACGAGCCGGCCGCCGACGCGCCTGCGCCGCCGACCAGCAGGTTGCCCTGCGCCATCGCGTAGATCTGGCCGTCGGCCCCTTTCAGCGGCGTCATCACCAGCGTGCCGCCGCGCAGGCTTTTCGCGTTGCCGATCGACGACACGGTGATGTCGATCTGCTGGCCGGGACGCGCGAACGGCGGCAGGCTCGTCGTGACCATTACCGCGGCGACGTTCTTCAGCTGCAGGCTCGTCCCCGGCGGCAGCTGGACCCCCATGTTGCCGAGCATGTTGATGATGCTCTGCACCGTGAACGGCGTCTGCGTCGTCTGGTCGCCGCTGCCATCTAGGCCGACGACGAGGCCGTAGCCTACGAGCTGGTTGTCGCGCACGCCGGCGACTGACGCGAGATCCTTCAGCCGCTCAGCTGCCACCCCGCCGCAACCGAGCAGCAGGCCGAGCGCGCACGCCGCGATGCGGAACAGCTGGGCCGGAGTCTTCTGCGCATCATCGCGAAACATCATTCATTCTCCGGACGGCGGTCAGAACGGCAGCACGATGTTGAAGAAGCGCTGCATCCATCCCATCGTGTTCGCCTCGTCGATATAGCCGCTGCCCTTGTATTCGATCCGCGCGTCGGCGACCTGCGTCGACTGCACGGTGTTCGCCGCGGTGACCGTGATCGGGTTGACGATGCCGGAAAAGCGGATGAACTCGTTCCCCTGGTTGATCGCGACCTGTTTTTCGCCCGACACCAGCAGGTTGCCGTTCGGATACACCTCGATGACGGTGACGGTGATCGTGCCGTTGAACTGGTTGTTCGCCTTCGATGCGCCTTCGCCCGAGAACTCGGAGTCGACGCCCGCCTCGACATTCATGCCCGCGAGCCCCGCGAATGGCACCTTTGAGGCCGCCGTGATGCCGCCTTCGACGCTCGAGCCGCGCGTCGCGTTGCTGTTCGCCGCTTTCTGCGCGGCGTTGCGTTCGACGAGGTTGATCGTCAGCGTGTCGCCGACGAGCCGCGCGCGACGGTCCTCGAACAGCGGCCGCGCCTGCGCCGCCTGGAAGATCGCGCCCGTTGCCGGAACGACCTGCCCGCGCGCTTCCGGCCGCGCGGTCATCGGCTGATGCACCGCCGTCGGCGGCGTCGAATAGATCGATGCGCAGCCCGACAGCAGCGCGGCAAACATTGCCGGAAAAAGGCGCGCGGCCTTCGTCGCGCATGCGGTCACAGCTGCGTCAGCCGCCCGAGCATCTGGTCGGAAGTCTGGATCGCGCGCGAATTCAGTTCGTATGCGCGCTGCGTCGCGATCATGCTGACGAGTTCCTCGGCGACGTTGACGTTCGAGGTTTCGACATACTGCTGATTGATGACTCCGGCGCCGTTCGTCCCCGGCGCATTCGGCGTCGCGACGCCGCTCGATGCGGTCTCGAGGAACAGGTTCTCGCCGGCGCTCGACAGTCCGCCCGGATTGACGAAAGTCGCGAGCTGGATGTTGCCGACGACCGTAGGCGTCGCCTGTCCGGCTTGCAGTACGCTGACCGTGCCATCCTTGCCGATCGTCACCGACTGCGCGTCGTTCGGGATGATGATCGCCGGTTCGAGCGGATAGCCGCTGGCGGTGACCATCTGGCCCTGCGCGTCGAGCTGGAACGCGCCGTCGCGCGTGTACCCGGGTGTGCCGTCGGGCAGCGTCACCTGGAAGAAACCGGCTCCCTGCACGCCCATGTCCATCGCATTGCCGGTCTGCTGCAGGTTGCCCTGGGTGTGGATGCGCTCGGTCGCGACCGGCCGCACGCCGGTGCCGAGCTGCAGGCCGCTGCCGATCTGGTTCTGCTGCGTGTTCTGTGCGCCGGGCTGGCGGATCGTCTGGTACAGCAGATCCTCGAAGATCGCGCGCGAGCGCTTGTAGCCGTTCGTCGAGACGTTCGCGAGGTTGTTGGAGATCACATCCAGCTGCGTCTGCTGGGCCTCGAGGCCGGTGCGGGCGATCCACAATGAACGAATCATGATGCTGAGTCCCTTTCCTGGGCAGGCAGGGAGGCTGCCTGCAAGTGTCCGGACCAGTCTAGGCGGTGACCGGCGGCTTCAATCGCCGGAACACCCGCCCAAAAGACCCGCTAATTCCGTCGCGCGGCCGCCCCCGCTCAGCGGGCCGCGAGCACCTGCGCTGCCGCCTGGTCGTTCTGCTGCGCGGTCTGCAGCATCTTGGTCTGCATGTCGAACTGGCGTGCCAACGCGATCATCGACACCATCTGATCGACGACGCTGACGTTGCTGCCTTCGAGGTAGCCGCCGGCGACCTGCACGGCCTCGTCGCGAGGCGCGGCGCCGCCGTCGCGCAGCCGGAACAGCCCGTCGTCGCCGCGCACGAGCGAAGTCTCCGGCGGATTGACGAGCTTCAGCTGGCCGAGGTTATTGACGACGTTCTGCGCGCCGCCGCCGCGCATCGCCGAAATCGTGCCGTCCTTGCCGATCAGCACTTCGTTGTCGGGCGGAATCGTGATCGGACCGCCGTCGCCGAGCACCGGCAGGCCGCCTCGCGTCTGCAGCACGCCGTTCGGGCTGACTTCCAGGCTGCCGTTGCGCGTATAGCCTTCGGAGCCATCGGGCAGTTGCACCGCGAGCCAGCCCTTGCCTTCGACTGCGACGTCGAACGCGCGCCCGGTCTGCTGCAGCGGCCCGGCCTCGAAGTTCGTCGCGACGCTCGCATCGATGACGAACGCGCGCGTCGGCAGGCCCTCGCCTTGCATCGGCACCGCACGCAGCTTGTGCAGTTCGGCGCGAAAGCCGGTCGTCGTCGCGTTCGCGAGGTTGTGCGACACCGCAGCCTGCTGGCCGATGGTGTGTTTCGCGCCGCTCATCGCGGTGTAGATCAGACGGTCCATGCGCCTTTCCCCTTCGTTTGCCCGTGCCCGGCAGCGCCGAGGGGCGTTTCAGCGATGCTCATCCGAGGTTGACGAGGGTCTGCAGGATCGTGTTCTGCGCCTGCACGGACTGGGCGTTCGCCTGGTAGGCGCGCTGCTGCACGATCAGCTGCACGAGTTCGCTCGTGAGGTCGACGTTCGACTCTTCGACCGCACCCGGCGTCAACAGCCCGAGGTTCGTGTCGCCCGGCGCGCCGATGCGCTCGTCTCCGCTGTCGCGCGTCGCGGCCCACAGGTTTCCGCCGAGGGGTTGCAGGCCGTTGCGGTTGTCGAAACTGGCCAGCGCGACCTGACCGAGATCGCGGCTTTCGCCGTTGCTGTAGCTCGCGCGGATGAGGCCGTCCTTGGAAACCGAGATCCCGGACAATTCGCCCGGGCGGTACCCGTCCTGCCCGATGCTGTTGACGCCGAAAGCGTCGCCGTACTGGCTGCTGCCGCGAAAGTTCAGGCGGACAGCCTGGTCGGCCTGGGCACCACTGTCGGAGAAATCCAGCGACAAGTCGAACACTCCGACGTCCGCATCGGTGGCTTCATTTTCCAGCCGGCCGCTCGCGGTAAACGACAACGTGCCGGCGCTCTCCGGCGTCGCCCCATCGACCGAACGGTACACCTTCCACTGGCCCGCAGCGTCGTCTTGGACGAAGTAAAGAGCGAGCGTGTGCGCATTTCCGAGCGAGTCGTAGATGTTGGTGGTCGTCGTGGAGTTGTACATCGTCGCTTTCAGCGGAACCGGCGGCTCGGCGTCGAGATCGACTTCGTCGATGCTACCGCCCACCGGAGAGGGCGCGTCCATGCGCGAATCGAGGTTCAGTGTCCACGAGGCTTCGGTGGTCATTTTCGGCTCGCCCAATGCCGCGCCGGCCCCGAGGTTCAGTTCGCCGATCGTGCCGGCCTGCCCCGTTTCGCTGATGCCGAAACCGGTCAGGCGAAAGCCCTGCGCGTTCACGACGTAGCCGTCGCGATCGACGTTGAACTGTCCGTTTCTCGAATAGACCGGCGCTCCGGTCCCGTCCGGCGAAACCAGGCGGAAGAAGCCGTCGCCGCTGATCGCCATGTCGAGCGGGTTGTTGGTGACGGTGATGTTGCCTTGGGTGAAGCTTTGAGCGACTTTCGCGATTCGGGTGCCGATGCCGACCTGCGTTCCCCCGGACGCTCCCGACAGCGACGAGGCAAAGACGTCCGCAAACTGCGCCGCCCCGGTCTTGAAGCCCACCGTGTTCGCGTTCGCGACGTTGTTGCTGACGACGTCGAGCGCCTTCGACGCGGAGGCGAGGCCGCTCAATCCCTGCTGGAATGCCATGATCCTGTCCCTCGGAGTTCGGAAATCAGAGAATCTGCCGGATCTCGGACATCCTGAAGATGCCCAGATCGCCTATCTGCAGATCGGTGCTTTTCGGTCCGCGCACGACGCTCGACACCGCGCCGAACTCAAGCGATTCGGCCGCCGCGGTGTCGTCGCCGGCAGTCGCGGCGATGCTCACGGTGTATTTGCCGTTCGCCGCGCGGGTGCCGTTGGCCGCTGCGCCGTCCCACTGGAAGTTGTGCGTGCCGGCGTCGAACGCGCCGAGCGCGACGTTCGCGACTTCGAGACCGTTCGCATCCTTTATGCTCATCGTGACCTTGTCGGCCGGAGCATCGAGCGAGAAGCCGCCGACCGCGCCGGCTTCGGTCAGCGTCAGGCCCTTGCCCGGCACCAGCACGCCGCGGCCGACGAGAGCGGCCGCCTGCATCGCTTCGGAGGACTGCTGGCCTTCCATGATCTGGCCGAGCATCGTGTTGAGCCGCTCGATGCCGTCGACGGTGCTGATCTGCGCCAGTTGCGAAGTCACCTGCGCATTGTCGAGCGGGTTCATCGGATCCTGGTTCTTGAGCTGCGTGGTCAGCAGCTTCAGGAAACGGGTCTGGCTGAGCTCGTCGGATTTTTCGGGTGCGGCGCTGTTGCGCGCGAGCGTCGACATCACGGCATCGGCCGCCGAGGAAGCCGCGCTATTGACAGTTGTCATGATCGCTCCGGTCGCCCGCTCACTGGCCGATCGCCAGCGTGCGCTGCATCAGGGTTTTCGCCGTGTTCATGACTTCGGCGTTGGTCTGGTAGGCGCGCGAAGCCGAGATCATGTTGGTCATCTCCTCGACGACGTTCACGTTCGACATCTCGACGTAGCCTTCGGGGTTCGCCGCGGGATTGCCAGGGTCGTACGTGAGGCGTCCCGCCGCCCCGCTCTCGACGACCTCCGTGACCTGCACTCCCACTGCGCCCGGCCCGGCCGTCGGCGTCGCCGTAAACACCACCTGCTTGGCGCGGTAGGGCTGGCCATCGGGGCCGGCGACGCTGTCGGCGTTCGCGAGGTTCGACGCGGTCGCGTTGAGGCGTGCGGACTGCGCATGCAGCGCGGAGCCCGCGATCGAGAAGACGTTCAACATGCTCATGACCTGCCTACCTCGCTCACTGGCCGTTGATCGCGGTCTGCATGCCGCGCAACAGGCTGTTGATGAAAGTCACGCTCGCTTCGTATTGCAGGGAGTTTTCGGCAAATGCCGCGCGCTCGACGTCCATGTTCACGGTGTTGCCGTCGACGCTCGCCTGGAACTCGCTGCGATAGCCGACATGAGGTTCGAGGAGCGTCCCCTGCTCGGCCGAAAGATGGCGCGCCGAAGTGCCCGAGAGCGCCAGTGGTCCGCTCCGTGCGCCGATCGCGCCTTTCAGCGCAGCGGCGAAATCCACGTCGCGCGCCTTGTAATTCGGCGTGTCGGCGTTCGCGATGTTCGAGGCCAGCAACTGCTGACGCCGGGCCTGCACGTTGAGCGCGGTCTGATGAAACTGCAGCGCGCTGTCGAGTCGGGATTTCATGGCATCACCTCAAGATCCTGCTGTAACCGCCGTTACCGGAAGCAGCGGCGGGCGTCGACCCATCGCACCTTCCATGCCAGCGATCTTAGTCGTCACATCACAACGGCCTTGCGCCGATAAGACTGGAAATTACCGGTCAATTTCGCCGCTTTCGCTGCCGGTTTCGGCCGCCTGCCTGCCGCCGTGCGGAAAAACTTGCCGCCCGCGCAGGGGCGAAGCGGGAACGCGACGGCGGTTGCCGCGCGCACGCGGGCGTGGTGCAATCGCGCCATGCGGAAAAACCGATTCTTGCTTCGCCGATTTCCTGCCGTTGCCGTGGCGACTGTCACGACCGTCATGCTGCCCCTGCCGGCGGGCGCGCAGCAGCCTCCCGAAGCGGTCGAGCGGACAGTGGCGGCATTTCTCGAGCAGCAGACTGTCGGGCTGCCGGGAAAAGTCGGAATCTCCGTTGGCGGGTTCGATGCGCGGAACAACCTCCCGGCATGCGCGGCGCTCGAAGCGTTCCTGCCGGCCGGCACCCGGGCGTGGGGGCGGATCAACGTCGGTGTGCGCTGCAACTCGCCGGCTCCGTGGACCGCGTATATGCCGGCGCGGGTCGCGGTAATGGCAGAGTATCTCGTCACCGCCCGCGCGCTTCGCGCCGGCCAGATCGTCGGTCCGGCCGATCTCGAACGGCGAAACGGCGACCTCGCCGCCGAACCGTCGGGGACGCTGACCGACCCGACGCAGGCGGTCGGGCATCCCGCGCGTTATGCGCTCGGCGCCGGCAGCACGTTGCACAGCGGCATGCTGCGCCTCCCGCCGGCAGTGCGGCAGGGTCAGGCGGTAAAAGTCGTCGGCAGCGGCAAGGGCTTCAGCGTGTCGAACGAAGGACGCGCCCTCAACGCCGCAGCCGAAGGCGAGCCCGTACGGGTCCGGATCGGCAATGATCAGGTCGTTTCAGGCCTCGCGCGCGGTGGCGGGGTCGTCGAAGTGCAATTTTGAATGCGAGGCCTGGGCAGGCGAACGAGCGCTTGCGTCGATCGCCGGCATTCGCGCCCGCTCACTGGCGGACGCCCGCCAACGGTTAAAGTTTTCGCCGCGCGAACCGTTGACACGGTCAGAGAATATTCAATGGGAGCTGCGCCGTGAAGATCGAAGGTACCCCGAAGCCAGCCGGCTCCGTACCTGTGGAGAGCCGGTCACGGTCCCAGCCGGCGACGTCCAAACCCGCCGCAGATGGCGAGAACGTACACTTGTCATCGCTGTCGTCGAGCCTGAACAAGGCCGAAGCGGCAATGGCCTCCACTCCGGTCGTCGATCGTGGCCGCGTAAACGAAATCCGCCAGGCAATCAGCGAAGGGCGCTTCAAGGTGGATGCCGATCGCATCGCCAAGGGCGTGCTCGACTCGGTGCGCGAGATGTTCGACCCCCGGCGCGAATCGTGACGCCGCAACCCGAACTGCAGCGTCTGGCGACGCTGATCGACAGCGAAGCGGCACTGCTGCGCGCGTTTCTCGCGCTGCTCGAACGCGAGGAGGCGCTCCTGATCACCGGCGACGCCGACACGCTGCTCGCGCTAACCGAGGAAAAATCGCAGCGCCACCGGCAACTGCAACGCGTGCATAACGACCGCGCGCTGCTGCTCGGCCGCCTCGGGCGCCCGAACGACGAAGCGTCGATTCGCGAACTCTGTCGGGCGCTGCCCGACACCCTGACCTGCTGGGACGAAATCCGCGAACTCGCGCGCAACGCGCAGCATCGCAACGAGATCAACGGCAAGCTGATCGTCGAACGGATGCAGCACAACCAGTCGGCGCTCTCGGTCCTGCTTGCGGCAGCCGGGCAACCCCAGCTCTACAACGCCACGGGCATGACGCGCCCGCGCAGCAGCGGCCGCCATCTCGGCAGCGCCTGAAAGCTCGCCCCTCACTTTCCTCGCCCCCGAGACTTCGCTGTTCGTGTCTTTCGCGACACCGCCTGTCCCTCTTGAGGTACCATGGGTGCGGTAGTCGAGTGAACAGGGATTCGTCGACATTGTTACACGCGCAATGTTTGACTTTTTTGCAATCTGTTGCTTTCATTATTGCCTTTCGTCCTGCGTCCGATTCGCTGGACGCTCACCACGCGACGCGATTTGACGAGGACGATCCGATGCAGAAGTTCATGTGCCTGCTACTCACACTTTGGGCGGGCACCTCTTCCCTTGCCGGTGCCGGGGAATTCGATACCACTGTGGCCATGCGCGCGAACAGCGCGACGACTTTCTATGTGCAGGGAAAGATCGGCGGGCTGGGAGCTGTCGACCTGATGGTCGATACCGGTTCAGGCTACATGACGATCAACGAGGAAATGCTGGCCACGCTGCAGGGCGCGGGTCAGGCGCACTACGTCAGACAACTGCGCGGCCGACTTGCAAACGGCACTGAACTGGACGTGCCGGTTTACGCGATCAAGGCCGTGAGCATCGGCGATGGCTGCTGGCTCAATAACGTCGAGGCGGCGGTGTTTCCCGGAAAGACGCGCGCGATCCTCGGGCTCAACGCCCTGCAGCGCGCAGCGCCGTTCATCTTCTCGTTCGATCCGCCGCGCCTCGTTCTGAGCAATTGCGGAGCAACCACCGCCGCCCGCACGAAGGCCGCCGACCTCGCAGCCTTCGAGCGTTGAAGCAGCGTCAGGGCAGCAGTTCGCCGTCCGCGTCGCTGTTCGGACTGCGCTCTGCCCCTTCGGAGTCTTGCCAGCGAAGCTGGTCTTGTGAGCGCGGCGTGGCGTCGCGGCTCGACTCCTCCAGTTCGAACGCCGAGAACTCGCTGATCGGCTGATCACCAGACTCCAGCTCGACGTACCGCTCAGGCTGATACTCCGGCCTCGCCTTCAGTTCCTCCTCGCTCGCGTTGATGCGAAGCTGGCCATCGACGTATTGCAACTGATCGAGAGGGACCGTGATTTTCTTGTCGCCGATCCCGAGGAAACCGCCGGCTGAAATCACCGCCTGCAGATCCTTCTCGTGGCGGCTATGCACGACCGCCGCCACCGACCCGATTTCGTCGCCGCCGGGACCGATGACATCCTTCCCGCGTAGCTCGCGAGGCGACATCGTATAGACCACCCCCGCGGGATTCGCCCGTGACCTGTCCATGCGCGGATTTGTGCTCTGGGTGCTCTCGGCCTGGGGCATGCTGTCATTCGTCTTCGAGGCGTCGGTGCCAGCCCACCCCGGCGTCGCGACCAATACGGCAATTGCGCCGGCGAGCAACGACTTGCGATAGCTGATCTTCATCTCGTCCTCCTGCCTTGCGGCTCTGGTTGAGCAGTTCCCCCTCCGCAGAATGCGGCGGGGCGTCGGAATGTCCGACCGCGAGTATCTCGTGCAAGAAGCTGGCCAGGAGAGCATGCGTTTCTGGCATCGTTCAAGAATCTGACCCATGCGCTTGATTTAATTTTGTTTTTGCCGAAACCAACGGCAGCTCCAGGATTTTTCGGGCAGACGGACAGCGTCGCGACAACGGTCGGCCGCCTTCCCGGAACGCGGCCGCAACTGCGCACAGAAAAGCCTGAAAACACCCCCGCGTAACGCACGCAATCGTCTGAATAACAGGAATTTTTTCGTTCTTAGCCGCCCCGCTCCGCGCGGTGTCAATCTTTCTACGAACACGAAGCGCCCCGTGCCGTCGTTCAGGGGCGACAGCCGACACTCAGTGTTTTCAGCGGCTTACGCTCCCGCTGCGAGCGCATGATCTCCGTCCCCTTCTGCTATTTTTATTATTCTTCAACAACTTGAGGTTGTCCGGCAGTGATGCCCGTCGTCTTGACACGACAGATTCCTCGGATCGACAACGCCAATCGGCAACGCCCTCAGAGCCATTCTCATGGAACATTCGCCGTCCCCATTCGTTTTACTCGACAGGGCAGCAGGAAGCCGCTGAAGCTGCAGCGACCCAGCTGGCTCTTCGACGCACACGGAAGGAATACGGAAAATGAAAACACGCACTGCCAAGACCTTGCTCGCCACCTGTCTCCTCGCCGCGAGCTTCGCTGGACTCCCCCCCGCCCTTGCGGCCGGCGCCCATGATCACGATAGCGGCACCGCCATCCTCAAGCTTGATGCCGGCAGCAGATGGCATACCGACGCCGCGCTGCAGCAGGGCATGCTGAAGATCCGCGCTGCCGTCGAACACAGCCTCCCGGCCGTTCATCGCGGCACGTTCACCGATGACCAGTACCGGTCCCTGGGCGACACGGTCGAAAACGAGATCGCCTACATCGTGCAGAACTGCAAACTTGCGCCCGACGCCGATGCGGTGTTGCATGGCATCATCGCCGAACTCGGCGACGGAGTCGAAGTGATTACTGGCAAGAAGGCCGTCGGCGATCGCAGCAAGGGCGTGGTGCACCTGGTCAGGGCACTCGACAATTACGGCACCTACTTCGACCATCCGGCGTGGACGCCGGTCGCTCCCGCGCACTGAGCCGCGACGCCGGGCAGAGGCATGGACGATGCGGACGCCGACCGGGACCACGCCTTCATCGTCCTCGCGCGCGCCGGCGATACGCGAGCGTTCGGCGAGATCGTGCGACGGCATCAGGACCGCGTGTTCACTTTCATCCTGCGGCTCACCGGAACACGCGATGAAGCCATGGAGCTGACGCAGGAGGTGTTCATGAAAGCGTGGCAGGCGCTGCCCGAGTGGCGTCCGCAGGCGCGCTTTTCGACGTGGCTGCTGCAGATCGCCCGCAACCTCAGCATCGACATGCTGCGCCGCCGACAGCTTGTCCAGTTCGCGCCGCTCGCCGACGAACTCGATATCGTCGACACCGCGATGGGTCCGGAAGCCTGCTACGCGACCCGCCAGCGCGACGCGCAGCTTGCGCGGGCGCTGCAGCGGATTCCGACCGAGCAGCGGGAAATCCTGCTGCTGCGCGAGGTCGAGGACCTCAGCTACAGCGATATCGCTCGGACGCTCGGCCTGCGCCCCGGCACCGTGAAGTCGCGCCTCGCGCGCGCGCGTGCGGCCCTGCTCGAACGGCTCGGATGCAAGACAGGAGACGATCATGCCTGAGCGTTGCCCGAAAACGCTCGCGCTGTCGGCATTGCTCGATAGCCAGCTCCCGCCGCGCCGGCTTCGGGCGCTGCTCACGCATATCGACCAGTGCGCGGCGTGCAGGGAAATGCTGTGCGAACTGGAAACGCTGCGCTGCCGGCTCGACGCGCTGCCGCAGGAGCGGCTCGGCTTCGATCTCGGGGCCGTGGTCGAAGCCCGCATCCGCGCCCGCCCCCCGCGATCGCGCCTCGCACCCCGACCCGGGCTGCGCTGGTTCCTGCCCGCGCTGCGCTGGCTCGTGTTTCCGCTGGGCGGCGCCGCGGCGCTGATGCTGGGTCTCCAGGTCGGGAGCACGCTGCTCCGCCCCCCTGCCGGCGACGTGCCTCACGGGCCGGCAATGCTGGCGATGGCAGTGTTCGGTCCGATTCCGCCAGGCAATCTTTGCCCCGTCCCGAAATCGTGCCCTTCCGGAAATGACTTCAGATGAAACTTTCGACGCTGCGCTTCGCCCTGACGTGTTCAGTCCTGGTCAATCTCGGCGTCGTCGCGGCGGCGGGCGTCCATGTCCTGCGGCCAGCTTCCACAACCACCGGGCCCGCCCCGTCGCTGCCCGTCCACCTCGGCCTCGACGCTCGTCAGCTCGAACGCTGGCACGCCGCCGAGCAACCTTTCCTGCGCCAGTTCAGTAACACCGCGGCGCGCATCGAAGCTCATCGTGCCGCAATGATCCGCGCAATTTTCGCAGCGAACGTGGATCGCAAGGCGATCGAAACCGAGCGCGTCGCCATCGCCAGCCTGCAGCACGAGCAACAGCGACTGATGATCGAGCAACTGCTTGCCGAACGCGAAATCCTCGACGAGGCGCAGCGCGCCCGTCTCGCGCAACTCCTGCTCGCGCAGCCGGACAAGCCGTCACGACTGGAAGATCTGCACGGTCAGTGACGGGGAAGGATTTATCGCGCTACCGAGGCCGGGGCACGGGTCCCCCGGGAGATTCGTTCCCGATGCGGGCTGCACGCAAATCAAGGCTTCGCGCCGAAACAAAAAAGCCACTCTTCCGAGTGGCTTTTCGCGGGAATTCTTGGTCGGGGAAAGAGGATTCGAACCTCCGGCCCCTGCGTCCCGAACGCAGTGCTCTACCAGGCTGAGCTATTCCCCGACGTCCTGTAGCGATCAGTAATTCCTGACAACTGCAAAGTCCGATAATTGTAGCAGTGCATCTTTGAAAATGGAAGGGGGAAGTACGCCGAGAGCGTCGATCGCGAGCTGCGCCTCGGCACGCGCCCACCGCCGTGCCTCGTCGAGCGCGCCGGTTTCGCGAATCGCCGCGAGCACTGCCTCGAAGTCGTCGCGCCCGCCACTTTCGATCGCGTTACGCACCCGGGCGGCCTGCTCGGTGCTGCCATGCTTCATCACGTGGATCAGCGGCAGCGTCGGCTTGCCTTCGGCCAGGTCGTCGCCGAGATGCTTGCCGGTCGCCGCTTCGTCGGACGAATAGTCCAGGACGTCGTCGATGATCTGGAAGGCGGTGCCAAGATGCATGCCGAACGCAGCCACTTCTCGTTCCTGCTCCTCTTTCGCCCCCCCGAGGATGGCGCCGAGGCGTGTCGCTGCCTCGAACAGTTTCGCGGTCTTGTAGCGGATCACGCGCAGATAATCCTCGACTTCGACATCCGCGTTGTGACAATTGAGCAGTTGCAGGACCTCGCCCTCGGCGATGATGTTCGTCGCATCGGCCAGCACCTGCATCACGCGCATGTCGTTGACCCCGACCATCATCTGGAACGCGCGGGTATACAGGAAATCGCCGACCAGTACCGACGCGGCATTGCCGAACAGCGCATTGGCCGTCTTGCTGCCGCGACGAAGCTCGGACTCATCGACGACGTCGTCGTGCAGGAGCGTGGCGGTATGGATGAACTCGATGACGGCGGCAAGTTGGTGATGCGACTGCCCGCGGTAACCCATCGCACCGGCGGAAAAGAGCACCAGTGCGGGCCGCAGCCGCTTGCCGCCACTGTGGATGATGTATTCCGCGACCTGCCGGATGAGAACGACGTCCGAGTGAAGGCGTTCACGAATGACCGCGTCGACTGCCTGCATGTCGGCGGCAATCGGCGCGTAGAGCTGCTGAGTCGACAAGGCGGGGCACTCGCGGGAAAAAGGCGGATGTTATGGGGGTGGCCGGCGTGGCGTCAACAGAACCGCGCGCCGAAGCCGGCAGGCTATTCGGGGCTGCTCCTGTGTTGCGTCACCACTGGGCATACGAGGTCGGGCCGATCGGTGATGACGCAATCGACGCCCCAGTCGAACAGGGTTTGCGCACGGCCCGGGTCGTTCACCGTGTAGCTTGCCACCCACAGGCCCGCCTCACGGGCCTCGATCACGGTTAGCCGATCGAGGTATCGGGCGTCCGCATGCAGGGCCGCCGCACCGACCCGGCGGCAGCGCTGCAGCCAATCCGGCGGCATCCGCTCGACGAGCAGCCCGCGAGGAAGATGCGCGGCAAGCTGCGCGGCAACTTCCAGCGCGAGCTCGGAAAACGATGACAGCAGCGGCACCACCGCAGTCCCGGTCCAAAGGTCGCCGGCACGACGCGCGACGACGCGGGCGGTTTCTTCGTCCTGCCCCGCCGCCGGCTTGATCTCGAGGTTCACGGACAGCCCGAGCGAAATGCATCGCGCGGCTGCCTCGTCTAGCGTCGGCACCCGTTCGCCGGCGAAACGCGCATCGAACCACCTTCCCGCGTCGAGCGCGCGGAGGTTTTCGTCCCGGGTCAGGGCAACGCTTCCGTGGCCGTCGGTGGTGCGATCGAGCGTTTCGTCGTGGATCAGCACCGGCGAGCCGCTGCCGCTGAGCATCACGTCGAACTCCACGCCACCACATCCGGCCTCGACCGCCGCCGCGAGGCCTGCCAGCGTATTTTCGGGTGCGAGCGCGCCGCCGCAGCGATGGGCCAGCACCGGGGCGAGAGGCCAGGGGCGAGGCGTCATCGCTGTTGCCAAATGCATCAGCGCAGGACCGGCACTGCGGCCGCCTGGACCCGCGTCACCGCGTTGTCGAGCGCTTCCTTCGCCGGTTTGCGATCCGCCCACACCGCGCCGAGTTCTTCGTCGAGGATGTCGAGCATGCGGGCACGACCGGCGAGCGGCGACGCACTCGATTCGACCGTCGCCGGCTTGTTGTTCAGCTGCGACACGGCGACCTTGATGTTCTCCAGGTCCGGCCCCAGCACTTCGCTCTGGGCTGCGAACACGCCCGCGCGGTTCAGCGGCAGATAGCCCGATTCACGCTGCCACGCGACCTGGTTCTCAGGCTGCAGCCAGAAGCCGACGAAGCGCGCGATCGCCTTGTACTCGGCGGGCCGCTTGCCGGCGGCGACCCACATCGCCGCGCCGTCGGCGAGCGTGTTCTGCGGAGCCCCGGGGAAATCCTCGTGGTACGGCAGAGGCGCAATGCCGACTTCGAACTGCGCCGTCCGCCGGAAATCGGTCCAGCTCGCCGACGGCGCGGCGATCACCGCGCACTCCCCGCTCGCGAACCGTTGCTCGGCCTCGCTCTCGGCGCCGAAGATGCGCAGATAGCGGGCACGGTGCCAGCTCGCCATCATCGCCACGTGCTTGACCTGAAGCATGCCGTTGAACGACGGGCGCTCGCTCTTGCCCTGGCGCGCGGACACCGGCTCGTTGTGCCAGGCGCTGGTGTTCTCGATCATCACGCGACCGGGCTGCGAGACTGTGTAAGGACACGTCGAACCCGAATCGAACAGCTGGCCGAGCGCCTGTTGCAGTTCGAACCAGGTTTTCAGCGGCGCATCGGGATTCAGGCCGACGCGGCGGAATTCGCCGCGATTGATGTACAGCACGGGCGTCGACAAGCCAACCGGCAACGCGAGCAGCTGGCCTTTCGCATCGATTAGCGCGCGCGTCATGATCGCCGGCGGCTTGAGGGCCGGCAGCGGCACGCCGCCTTCGCGCATGACGGCCGCCAACGCTTTGTAGCGCGGCTTTCCGCCGAGAAAGCGTTCCATGTCCTCGCCGGGCAGGATCATCAGGTGGGGGGAGCCGTCATCGCTCCACGTACCTGTCCTGACACTGAGCCGATAATCCTTGCTGCGCTCGTTGAAGCGCTCGACGAGCTGCTTCAGCGCCTCTTCCCGCTTCGAGTCCAGCTGGTGGACGAGGTGGATCTCCTTCGGCTCGCTCGCCACCGCAGCGGGCGGACGCGCCACCGCTTTGGCCGCCTGCGCGGCACCCGCTCCGATCCCCAGCAAACCTCCTCCGCACAGCAGCAGCGCGGCCCATTTCGTTGCGACTCCGGTCAGCACTCTCATTCTCCAGTCCTTCACGTGATACTGCACCTCGAACGCTCACAGTATAGAGTTCGGCGAGGTTGCCCGGAGTCCGCGACCGGCGGCGATCCATCAAGATTTATCAAGATTTCCGCGGCGATGACGTTAACCGCTTCAGCTTCCCACCTCCGGTGTCCTTCTGCCCATGTTCGCGCAACGCCTGACTCCCCTCCTGCTGCTCGTCGCACTCGGCGGCTGCGAGCAGATCGGCATGCTGCTCGAACTGCCCGATCCGAAAAAGGACGCGGCCGTCGCGGAAGCGGAAGGCAAAGCCATCGGCGGGGCATGTCGCCATTCCGGCCGCTCCCTCGAAGACTGCTACCTGCTCAATGCGAAGGCGCAGAAGGCCGCGGTGTTCGCCGGCTGGCGGGAAATGAACGACTACATGATGCAGAACAGCATGCAGTCGGTACCCTCGCAGCTTTCGCACCCCAACGCCCCGTCGGCGCTTTCGTCGGGCGCAGCCGGCACGAAGGAAATCGACGAGACCGCTGCCCCGGCTGCGGCGGACGAGGAACGTCGCGTGCGCCGCGCGCGCACGACGTCCTGAAACTGCGCCGCGCGAAAAAACAAACTTGCCGTCGCCCGGGCGCCGACTTGCCTTATCATCCGCGCGACCTGAAACAACACGCGTGCCGCAAAACGGACCTGATGCCTGCCACTCCAACGAATCGCCTCGGCCTGACCGCCTCCGGCCTGCTCGCACTGTGCCGTGCAGGATTCGAAAAGGAAGTCGCCGCCGAACTGGACGACTTCGCCGCCGGGATCGGGCTGACGGGCTTCGTCCGCACCCGCCCCGGCAGCGCGTTCGCGACTTTCGAAACCCACGAGCCGGTCGCCTTTGCAGACCTCGCCGAACGCTGCGACTGGCGCACGCTGATTTTCGCGCGCCAACTGCTGCCGTGGTTCGCCCGCGTCGACAACCTGCCCGAACGCGACCGGGCGACGCCGATCGCCGCGGCGACGCGCAATGCCGGTCAGCGCTTCGCGCAGCTGATGCTGGAAACTCCCGACACCGACGAGGCCAAGCAGCAATCCGGCTTCTGTCGCCGCTTCACCGTGCCGCTGCAGCATGAACTCGAACGGATCGGCGCGTTTCGCGAAGGCGCGAAAGGCCTTCCCGAACTGCACATCCTCTTCCCCGACACCGCCACCGCGTGGCTGTGCGCCGCCCTCCCCGGGCAGGCCGCGCTGTGGCCGATGGGGATTCCGCGTCTGCGCATGCTGCGCGAAGCCGCCAGCCGTTCGACGCTCAAGCTCGCCGAAGCGATCTTCACGTTGCTGACCGAAGCCGAGCGCAGCGCGAGCCTGCGGGCGGGGCTACGCGCCGTCGACCTCGGCGCCGCGCCCGGCGGCTGGACTTGGCAGCTCGCGCATCGCGGTCTGCGGGTGACCGCGGTCGATAACGGGCCGATGGCGCCTTCGGTGATGGCGACCGAGATGGTCGAGCACGTACGCGCGGACGGCTTCACGTGGCGTCCGCAGCGTCCGGTCGAGTGGATGGTCTGCGACATGGTCGAACAGCCGACGCGGATCGCGGCGCTCGTTGCCGACTGGATCGCGACTGGCCGCTGCCGCAGGACGATCTTCAACCTCAAGCTGCCGATGAAAAAACGCCTCGAGGCCGTCGAACAGTGCCGGGCGCTGATCACCAAGCGCCTCGCCCAGGCAGGTCCGTTCGAGCTGCGCTTCAAGCACCTGTACCACGATCGCGAAGAGATCACCGGCTACCTGGCGTTGCGCGCCGCGGCGGTCTGATCCGCCGGCCTCTCTGCGGGCGGTCTCCGGTGTCGGAAAACCACATGCGGCACAAGCCCCTCGAATTGTACGTGTATGTATAATGGCCGGTTTAAAGCACCCGGCCTGCCGGATGGCACGAGCCCTCCCGGAACCGCTCCGTTCCGGATACCGTTCATGCAATCGCCTCTTCCGGCATCGCATCTCGCGCGGCAGGCCCCTATCGAAGAAAGGCGCCTATGAGTTTCGCCGATCTCGGACTGATCCCCGAGTTGCTCCGTGCAGTAGCCGAATCCGGCTACACCACCCCCACCCCGATCCAGCAGCAGGCGATCCCGGTGGTCCTGTCCGGCCGCGACGTCATGGGCGGCGCCCAGACCGGCACCGGCAAGACCGCGGGCTTCACGCTGCCGCTGCTGCAGCGCCTCGCGCGCCACGCCAGCACTTCGACGAGTCCGGCGCGCCATCCGGTGCGGGCGCTGATCCTCGCGCCGACGCGCGAACTCGCGATGCAGGTCTTCGAGTCGGTCAGGACCTATAGCAAGTACGTCCCGCTGCGCAGCACGTGCATCTATGGCGGCGTCGACATGAAGCCGCAGATCCAGGAGTTGCGCAACGGCGTCGAGATCGTCGTCGCGACCCCGGGGCGACTCCTCGACCACGTCCAGCAGAAGACGATCCAGCTCGGTCAGGTCGAGATGCTCGTGCTCGACGAAGCCGACCGCATGCTCGACATGGGATTCATCCCCGACATCCGCCGCATCCTCGACCTGCTGCCCGCGGCGCGTCAGAGCCTGCTGTTCTCGGCGACGTTCTCGGACGAGATCAAGAAGCTCGCCGACCAGATGCTGAAAGAACCGCAGCTGATCGAAGTCGCGCGCCGCAACATGGTGTCCGAAACGATCACTCACCGCGTGCACCCGGTCTCCGCGGGCCTCAAGCGCAACCTGCTCGCGCATCTGCTGCGCCACGAGCCGGACACGCAGGCGCTGGTGTTCGTCGCGACGAAGCTCGCGTGCGGTCGGCTCGCGCATTTCCTCGAACGCCACGGCATCGCCGCCGACGCGATCCACGGCGACAAGGGCCAGGCGCAACGCACCGACACGCTCGAAGCGTTCAAGTCCGGCAAGCTGCGGGTGCTCGTCGCGACCGACGTCGCGGCGCGCGGGCTCGACATCGACGACCTGCCGTCGGTGATCAATTTCGAACTCCCGCATACCGCTGAAGACTATGTGCACCGCATCGGCCGCACCGGGCGCGCCGGGCGCCAGGGCAACGCGGTCTCGCTGGTGAGCGCGGAAGAGAAGCACCACCTTGCGGAAATCGAAAAGCTCATCAAGCTGCAGATTCCGCAGGAAATCGTGCCGGGTTTCGATCCCGAGCCGGATTTTTTCGAACCCGGCATCCGCAGCCGGCAAGGCCGCCGCACCGCCGCCAGCGCTCCCGAAGCGCCGAAGGAAACCGGCCAGAAGAAAGCTCCTGCGCCGCGCGAGGCCCGGCCCGCATCGTCGTCGCGAAGCAGTGAAGTGCGTCGGCGCACCGGACGCTCGACAATCGCCGCGGACGGGTTCGACTACACCAAGCCGTACCAGCCGGCGGCTTCGCCGATCGATCCGAATCGGCCGGCGGATCAGGCTGCAGGCGGGACGGCATCCGGTACGCCCCGTCGCCCCCAGCGCCCGATCGCGGTGCTGCTCGGCGGCCTCGGCCGGAAATAGGCCCGGCACACCCGCCTATTCCGGGCCTTTCCGGCGGCGCGCTTCAAGTAATCTGGGCACACCCCGAAAAGCCTTCGGAATCCCTGGAATGCCCGCACCGATGAATGCCTTCCGCCAGAAGGGCAGCGATGATCCCGAAGAACCTTTCATTCCGGACTTTTCCGAGGGCATGGAGGCGGGCCTGTATCTGGCCCTGTTCGAGCTCTTCGACGAAGGGCTCGTCATTACCGGTGACGAAGTCGTGCTCGAAGCCAACAGCGCGGCGTGCCGACTGCTCGAACGCGATTACCGGCAGGTCGCCGGTCACCCGCTCGCCGATCTGTTCCCATCGGAACGGGAGTTCCTCGACGCGCGCGCCCGGCTATTCATCCGCGGGGAGACGCGCGGCAGCCTGCGTGTCTCGCTGCCGCAAAAGCGGGAACGGGAACTGCGCTTCGTCGCGGCCGCGCGCCTGCGGCCGGGGATTCACGCGCTGATCCTGAGCCCCGCAGCGGGAGCGAATGCCCTTTCCGCTCTCGTCGACCCGGTGTGGCCGCGCCTTGCTGCGGCGCTCGAACAACCGGTCCTCGTCATCGACGATCAGGGCCGCGTCGCTGCCGCGAATGCGGCGGCATTGGGCACGCTCGGACTCGCCCGCGCAGAGCTCGTCGGACACGCGCTGGAGGCGCGACTGGCAGTGACCTGGCCCCGGCGCGGCGAGCCGCAGTTCGCCCGCATCGGCGCACCGGGCAACCGGGAGACGCTGTCCGGGCGCATCCTGCCCGGGCCGAAACCCGGGTGGCAGCTGTTGATACTTCCGCCAAACAGCGGGAAGGCCGCAGGTGTGCTTGCGCCGGCGTACCATCCCGACGCGCCGCCGCAACGCGCTGCACCGAACGACGACGGGTTGGTCGAGCGGCTGTTCGCCGACTGCCCGCTGCCGACGCTGCTGTGCGAAGGCCCCGAGCTGCGGATCTTTGCCGCCAGCGCCAGCGCGGTGACGGCGTATGGCTATCCGTACGAGCGCCTGTGCGGGATGCGCCTCGCCGATCTGTGCAGTGGGCCGGAAAACGGCAGCCCTCTCGCCGCGTCCGGCAGGTGGCGCCACCGCCGCGCAAACGGCACGACTTTCGACGCCGTCATCGTCGCCTACCGGATCGACGCCGCCGGCCACCCCGACGCGATGGTCGTGATGCATGGCCATCGTGCAGCGCCGTGATCATCGCGGCGCTGCGGCAACCGTTTCGGATGCGGGAGCCCGAAGCGTAAACGTCACCGGCCGGCCCTCCCGAGGAAAGGCCGGCCGGCAGCGCTCACGACATGCTCAGGCTTCGAGCGCCTTGACGTGCGTGATGACTTCGCCGATCGCCTGTTGCGCGCTGCCGTACAGCATGCGGCAGTTGTCCCTGTAGAACAGGGCGTTTTCGATGCCCGAGTAGCCCGCACCCTTGCCGCGCTTGACGACGATGACGTTCTGCGCCATGTCGACGTTGAGGATCGGCATGCCGTAGATCGGGCTCGACTTGTCGGTGCGCGCGACCGGGTTGACGACGTCGTTGGCGCCGATGACGAGCGCGACGTCCGCCTGCGGGAAGTCGGCATTGATCTCCTCGAGGTCGAAGATCTTGTCGTACGGCACGCCCGCTTCGGCGAGCAGCACGTTCATGTGGCCCGGCATGCGCCCGGCGACCGGATGGATCGCGAACACCACCTCGACGCCGCCTTCTTCGAGCAGCTGCGCCATCTCCCACACCTTGTGCTGCGCGCCGGCGACCGCCATGCCGTAGCCCGGCACGATGATGACTTTCGAGGCGTAACGCATCACCGAGGCCGCGTCGAGCGCCGAGAACTCCTTCATCGAGCCCTCGATCGCCTCGCCGCCGCCGGCCGCCTCGCCGGTGATCGGCGTGAAGATGACGTTCCGGATCGGGCGGTTCATCGCCTTCGCCATCAGCTGTGTCAGCAGCGTGCCGGACGCGCCGACGACGATGCCGGCGACAATCAGCGCCGGGTTGCCGAGGACAAAGCCTTCGAAGCCGACCGCAAGCCCGGTGAAGGCGTTCAGCAACGAGATCACCACCGGCATGTCGGCCCCGCCGATCGGGCTGGTGAGGATCACGCCGAGCGCAAGCGCGACGATGAAGAACGCGATGATGAGCGCCGGCACCGGCGTGCCGCTGATGACGATCGCGAGTCCGAGCAGCACGGTGAGCGCCGCGAGCCCGATGTTCACGAGGTTCTGCTGCGGCAGGCGCCAGGTCTTCGTCATGATGCCCTGCAGCTTCGCGAACGCGATGCACGAGCCCGAGAACGCGACCGAGCCGATCAGCGCGCCCAGCACCGCGAGCGTCGCGACGCCCGGGCTATGGACGCCGCCGCGGGCGAACTCGAGCGCCGCGATCGCCGCCGCCGCGCCGCCGCCCATGCCGTTGTAGATCGCGACCATCTGCGGCATGTCGGTCATTTTGACAACGCGACCGCTCCACCACGCGACGCCGCCGCCGAGCACGATCGCGGTGATCATCAGGCCGTAGTTCTGCATGCCTGGCGTGTAGAAGGTGACGAGCGTCGCCGCGATCATCGCGTAGCCGGCCCAGACGATGCCCTTGCGGGCGGTGACCGGCGAGCTCATTGCCTTGAGGCCGAGAATGAAGACGACCGCGACGCCGAAATACGCCAGCTGGATCAGCGTGTTCATTTCGCACCTCCCGACTTGCGGTCGGACTTGAACATCGCGAGCATCCGTTCGGTGACGACGTAGCCGCCGGCGGCGTTCGCCGCGCCGAGAAACACCGCGACGAAGCCGATCGCCAGCTGCACCGGGTCTTCCGGATCGGCGTGGCCGAGCACGACCATCGCGCCGACGAGCACGACGCCGTGGATGAAGTTCGAGCCGCTCATCAGCGGCGTGTGCAGGATCACCGGCACGCGCGAGATCACCTCGTAACCGGTGAACGCGGCCAGCATGAAAACGTACAGAGCAGTTATGCCATCCATGATTGCGTCCTCCGATTAGAGCCCGAGTACCTGTTTGACGCCCGCGTGCCTGATCTCGCCCGCATGGGTGAGGCAGGTGCCGGCCAACACTTCGTCTTCCCAGTCGAGCGCGAGCGCTCCTTCCTTGATGAACGGGGAAAGGAAATTGAACAGGTTCTTCGCGTACATTTCGGAGGCATGGACCGGCATGCGGCTGGCAATGTTGGCCGGCCCGATGACGAGCACGTCGTTGATCCAGGTCTTCTCGCCGGCGACCGTGCCCTCGACGTTGCCGCCCGATTCGGCCGCCATGTCGACGACGACGGCGCCCGGCTTCATGCGCCGCACCATGTCGGCGGTGATGATGCGCGGCGCGCGCTTGCCGGGAATCGCCGCGGTCGTGATCAGCGCGTCGCACTGCGCGACCGCCTTCGCGAGCCGCTCGGCCTGTTTCGCCTTCTCGTCATCGGTGAGTTCGCGCGCATAGCCGCCGGTGCCGGCGGCCGCGACGCCGGTGTCGACGAACTTCGCGCCGAGCGACTCGATCTGCTCGCGCGTCTCGGGGCGCACGTCGTACGCCTCGACCATTGCGCCGATGCGCCGCGCGGTCGCGATCGCCTGCAGACCTGCGACGCCCGCGCCGATGACGAGCACTTTCGCCGGGCGGATCGTGCCGGCGGCATAAGTCAGCATCGGGAAGAACTTCGGGCTGTGGTCGGCCGCGATCAGCGCGCATTCGTAGCCCGCCACTGCGGCCTGGGAGGACAGCACGTCCATGCTCTGCGCGCGCGAGATCCGCGGCAAGAGCTCCATCGCGAACGCGGTGATGCGTTTTTCGGCGAGCTGCTTCACGCGTTCGACATCCGACCACGGCTGCAGCAGGCCGATCAGCACCGCCCCTTCACGCATCGCCGCAATCCGCTCGGGCGATGGGGGCTGGACGCAGAACACCACGTCGGCGGCCGCGCACACTTCGTCCGCCGAAGCGGCGAACCTCACGTCGACAAAAGTCTCGTCGCGATAGTGGGCAGGCTGGCCGGCGCCAGCCTCCACCATGACTTGCGCCCCGAGATCCAGGTATTTCTTGACCACGTCCGGAACGACCGACAAACGTCGCTCGCCCGGCACGGTCTCCGCAGGCACTCCGATCAACAGAGCCATAGGCCGTTCTCCCTGAAAGGTTTGTGTGATGAACCTTGCGCGGACCCAACCGCAGGCCGGCGACAGACAAAAAAACCGGGAGGCAGCAACCGCTGCCACCCGATCGGGTCCATCGCCCGCCCTCCCCCGTGGTCCGCGAGTATTCGCGGGTGAACGCGCCGTCACCCTGTTGCTTTTATGGATTTCTTGCTCTGCATCAAGGGCGATGCATGAGCAGCGCATACGGGATAATACTGATACCCTACCTCAACGCAATACCGTTTTTTTGCACTGCGACAGATGAATACGACACGAGCGAACACGAAGCGTCGCAAATCGAAGTCGCTGACGGCGGCCAAGGCGGGCCTGCCGCCGGGCACGCTGGTGCATGTCGGCGCCGTCAAGACGGACCGCCCGACGATCTCGCTGCTCGCCTACGACGATGGCGGAATCGAGGAGCGCCGCTTCGCCAGCATCGCCGAATCACGCGCCTACCGGCCACAGCGCAAGCGGCTGTGGCTCAACGTGTATGGTCTGCAGGACGCCGAAATCCTCGGCGAGATCGGGCGCCGTTTCGGGCTCCACCCGCTGGTGCTCGAGGACATCCTGAACACCCACCAGCGCCCGAAGATCGAGGACTACGGGACGTACCTCTACTGCGTGGCGCGAGTGTTCGAATACGACGGCGCGACCCGCACGCTCGGTTCGGATCAGGTCAGCCTCGTGCTCGGCGAGAATTTCGTGCTGACGTTTCAGGAACGGCGCAGCGGCACTTTCGAGCCGATTCGCGAGCGGATGCGCATCCCCGGCTCACCGTTCCTGCAGCACGGCACCGACTATCTGGCCTACACGCTGCTCGACGCGATCGTCGACCAGTATTTCGTCATCGTCGATCGCCTCGGCGACACCGCTGAGGATCTCGAAGACGATGCGCTCGTCAGCCCCACGCCCGCGCTGCTCAAAACGATCAACCTCGTCAAGCACGACACGCACCTGCTGAGACGCGCGATCTGGCCACTGCGGGAGGTGCTGAACGGCCTGATCCGGGGCGAGAGCAGATTCTTCAGCGCCGACACGCGCCTGTATCTGCGCGATGTCTATGACCATCTGGTCCACGTCGTCGAGACACTCGACGCCGTTCGCGAACTGCTCGGCGACCTGATGGACATCTATTTGTCATCGGTCAGCAACCGCCTCAACGTCGAGGTGCGGATTCTCACCGTGCTGACGACGCTGTTCCTGCCGGCGACGCTGATCACCGGCATCTTCGGCATGAACTTCCGGGTCATGCCGCTGCTCGACGAAGACTGGGGCTTCTATGTCGCAATGGGGATGATGGGATCGGTGGCACTGGGCATGGCGGCGATTTTCTGGCGGCGCAACTGGTTGCGGCTATAGCCTCGGGGCGTCCGGCGCCTGCCTGCGCCGCACCGCTGCATACTTTCATGATGACAAGAGAGATGTTGTCGCCGCTTCCGGCAGCCCGCCGGCGCGCGAGCCGGACGAGCGTATCGGCCGCATCGCGCGCCGGGTTCGCGGCGATCACCGCGGCCAGCTCGTCGTCGGAAAAATGGCGCCACAGGCCATCGGAACACAGCAGAAAGTTGTCCCCGTCCCGTGCGGGAGCTTCACCGAACGCGAGCTGCGGTGGCCGGTGACCGCCGAGACACGACAACAGGACACTGCGCTGCGGATGGGACGACGCCGCAACCTCGTCCAGTCGGCCGCGGCGCTGCAGTTCGGCGACCAGCGAATGGTCCTGGCTGCGGCGCACGGTCTCGCTTCCACGAAAGTGATAGACGCGCGAATCACCGCAGTGGATCCAGTGCGCCTGCCCGCTGCGCAGCATCAGCGCGACAGCCGTGCTGTGCGGTTCCTTCCCGCTGCCGGCCCGAACCCGCCGGATGCCACTGTGGGCGTCGGTGACGATCCTCTCGAGCAGTTGCCCGGGGCAGCCGGCGTCCGGAACCCCGGCTTCGAAATTCCGCCTCGCATGGAGCACCACCTGTTCAGCCGCAAGTTCGCCGCCAGCGTGTCCACCCATGCCGTCGGCAAGAACGGCGATCATCGTGCCGCGCAGCGACGGGTGCCCGAACACCGCGACGCGATCCTGCTGTTCGCTCCGATCCCCGATGTGCCGGGCGATGCAGGTTTCGACGATGAGTGGCATGGTGGCGAGCGGGATTGACCGCTGGCAATGATAGCCAGCGGCGCCGCGCTGCGGTACGTTGATGCAGAACTGCTACGTGTGGCGCGTGAAATGCATCACGCCGCATATCCACTCATATCGCGAAGGAGATAGGGATGCATTCAGGACGCGGTTACAACGAGGTGCGTATCGGCGACGCATTCGAAACCTCGATGACTCTGACCGAAACCCACATCGTGCTCAGCGCAGGCCTGTTCGGAGACTTCAACCCGCTGCACGTGAACCAGCGCGTCGCCGGGCAGAGCCGGTACGGCAGCCGGATCGCGCACGGCTACGTGACGACCTCGTTCATGGCCGCCCATCTCGGCATGGTTTTTCACGGCACCGCGATCGCGTATGTCGAGCACACGTCGCGGTTCATCGCACCGGTCGTCGCCGGCGACACGCTGACGATGGTGTGGACCGTCGACGCGCTGGACGACAAACCGAAACACCAGGGCGGCATCGTCAGCCTGTCCGGCGCGTGCACGAATCAGGACGGCGTGAAGGTCGCCGAAGCCGAGGCGAAGATGCTGGTCGCCGACAATCCGGGGCGGTGAACGTAATCGTTCCGGTCGCGCTCAGAGCATCGTGCCGTTGAGCCGGCTGTCGATGAGCTCGATCCAGTGCCGCACCGGCGTCGCCGTGCCCGCCTGAAGATGGCCGATGCAACCGATGTTGGCCGACGCGATCAGCGGCGCGCCGCCTGCGCCGAGCGCGGCCAGCTTGTCGTCGCGCAGGCGCTGCGACAATTCCGGCTGCAGCAGCGAATAGGTGCCGGCCGACCCGCAGCACAGATGGGCGTCGCGCACCGGCGTCGGTGAGTATCCGGCGGCAGCGAGCAGGTTTTCGACGACGCCACGAATCCGCTGCCCATGCTGCAGCGTGCACGGCGAATGAAACGCGACCGCTTCCGGCTCGCCGCAACGACGCTCCAGCAATTCGTGCAGGCGCTCGCTTTCGGCAGCGAGGATCTCGGCGACATCGCGGGTCATCGCTGCGATGCGCGCGGCGCGGTCGGCATAGGCCGAGTCCTGCGCGAGTAGATGGGCATAATCCCTGACCTGCACCCCGCAGCCCGAAGCCGTCATGACGATCGCCTCGACCTCGCCGCGCTCGATGGCCGGCCACCACGCGTCGATGTTGCGGCGTGCATCGTCCCGCCCGCCTTCCTGGTCGTTGAGGTGATAACGCACCGCGCCGCAACAGCCGGCACCCGGCATCTCGACGAGCGACACGCCCAGCGTATCGAGGACGCGTGCGGTGGCCGCGTTGATCGACGGCGCCATCGCCGGTTGCGCACAACCGGCCAGCGCGATCATGCGTCGCGCATGGCGCCGAGTGGGCCGCGGTCCGGCGGGCCGAAGCTCGGCGACTTTCTCCCGCAGCGCCGGCGGGAGCAGGCGGCGCACCGTGCGGCCGGCCTTCATCGCGGCGCCGAACAAGCCGGCGCGCGGAACGAACTCGCGCAGCGCCCAGCGCTTTGCCCGGTCCACGCCGGTGCGCGGCACGCGCGCTTCGACGAGGTGGCGGCCGATATCGGCAAGGCGGCCGTACTGCACGCCGGACGGGCAAGTGGTTTCGCACGAGCGGCACGTCAGGCAGCGGTCCAGATGCAAGCGTGTCTTTTCGGTGACGTCGTGCCCCTCGAGCAGCTGCTTGATCAGGTAGATCCGTCCGCGCGGCCCGTCGAGCTCGTCGCCGAGCAGCTGGTAGGTCGGGCACGTCGCGGTGCAAAAGCCGCAATGCACGCAGCTGCGCAGGATCGCTTCGGCCTCGCGCCCTTCGGCAGTGTCCTTGATGAAATCGGCAAGCTGGGTGTGCATGTCAGAGTCCGTCGTAGAGGCGGCCGGGATTGAAGATGCCGGCCGGGTCGAAGGCGTGCTTGAGGCGACGGTGGATCGTCATCAGCGGAGCCGCCAGCGGATGGAACACCTGTCCGTTGCGCGCTCCGCCGCGGAACAGCGTCGCGTGGCCGCCGAGCGCCGCGGTCCGCTCGCGGATCATGTCGGCGCCGGCCGTCGAGCGCAGCCAGCGCAGCGCGCCGCCCCACTCGATCAACTGCTGCCCGGCGAGTTTGAGCGGCGCGGCGGAACTCGGCACCGACAGCCGCCACAGCGACGTCCCTGCCTCGTCGAGCGCCGCGTCGCCGAAGAAGTCCGCCGTCTGTTCGCGCAGCCCGGCCCAGAACGCGTCCGCCGCATCTTCCGCGACCACCTCCCCGCCGAGTCGCGCCAGCGCCGAGCGCACCGCGGCTTCCGCGCCCGACAGGCGCACGTTCAACACCCCGTCGCTCCACGCCGACGCCGACAGCGGCAGCGGCTGGCCGCTCCATTCGTTGAACCGCGCGATCGCTTCGGCTTCGCTCATCGCGAGGCTCAATGTCGCTTCCGCAACCGGTCGCGGCAGCACTTTCAGCGACACTTCGAGAATCACCCCCAGGGTCCCGAGGCTGCCCGCGATCAGTCGCGAGACGTCGTAGCCGGCGACGTTCTTCATCACCTGGCCACCGAAGGTGAGCACTTCGCCGCGACCGTCAAGGATCTTCACGCCCAGCACGAAGTCGCGCAACGCACCGGCCGCGGCGCGGCGCGGTCCGGAAAGCCCGGCTGCGACACAGCCGCCGATCGTCGCCGTCGCGCCGAAATGCGGCGGCTCGAACGCCAGCATCTGCCGCCGGTCGGCGAGCAGCGCCTCGAGTTCGGCGAGCGGCGTGCCGCCACGCACGGTCACGACCAGTTCGGTCGGTTCGTAGCTGACGATGCCGGCATGGCCGCGCACATCGAACAGCTCGCCGGCCGGCGCCCGCCCGTAAAACGTTTTTGTCCCGCCGCCGCGGATCTGCAGCGCGGTCCCGGTCGCCGCCGCTGCCCGCACGCGCTCCTGCCACTGTTCAATCGCGTCGCTCATTCGCCTCTGCCCTGATGATTGTCTTGTGCGCCGTCCCGGATTCGCCCCGCCGCCGCGTGCCGCGCTGCGCGACCACGCGCAGCGCCAGCCATGAACCGATCAGCGACAGCACCGGCACGCCGACGAGCAACAGCTGGATCCACCCCTTCTCCATCAGAAGCGGGGGATATCCGGGTACGGCACGTGACCCTTGCTGACGCGCTCGCGGCCGTACTCGGCGCAGCGGTTCAGCGTCGGGATCGCCTTGCCGGGATTGAGCAGCCCGGCCGGATCGAACGCGGCCTTCACGCGGAAGAACGTCGTGATCTCGGGCCGTGAAAACTGGCTGCACATCTGGTTGATCTTCTCGATGCCGACGCCATGTTCGCCGGTGATCGTGCCGCCGAGCGCGACCGAGAGCTCGAGGATTTCGGCGCCGAAGTCTTCGGCCCGCGCGAGTTCGCCTGGCTGGTTCGCATCGAACAGGATCAGCGGATGCAGGTTGCCGTCGCCGGCGTGGAAGACGTTGATGCAGCGCAGCCCGTGCTTGCGTTCCATCACCTGGATCGCTTCGAGCATCTCGCCGAGGCGCTTCCTCGGGATCGTGCCGTCCATGCAGTAGTAATCGGGCGAGATGCGCCCCGCAGCGGGAAACGCCGCCTTGCGCCCGGCCCAAAAGCGCATCCGCTCGGCCTCGTCGCGCGACACGCGAATCTCGGTCGCGCCCCCCGCCTCGAGGACCGCACCGACGCGCGCGATCTCCTCGGCGACCTCTTCGGGCGTGCCGTCCGCTTCGCACAGCAGGATCGCCTTCGCATCGAGCGGATAGCCCGCGTGCACGAACTGCTCGACGGCGGCGGTGGCCGGCTGGTCCATCATCTCGAGTCCGGCGGGGATGATGCCCGCGGCGACGATCTCGGCGACGGCCGCGCCGGCCTTGACGACATCGTCGAACGCGGCGAGCACGCACTGCGCGAGCTGCGGTTTGGGCGTGAGCTTGACGGTCACTTCGGTAATGACGGCCAGCATTCCTTCCGAGCCTGTAATCAGCGCGAGCAGGTCGTAGCCGGGCGCGTCGAGCGCGTGATTGCCGAGTTCGACGATCTCGCCTTCGATCGTCACGCCGCGCACGCGGAGCAGGTTATGCACCGTCAGGCCGTACTTCAGGCAATGCACGCCGCCCGAGTTCTCGGCGACGTTGCCGCCGATCGTGCACGCGATCTGCGACGACGGGTCCGGCGCGTAATACTGCCCGTGCGGCGCCGCCGCTTCCGAGATCGCGAGGTTGCGCACGCCCGGCTGGACGACGGCGGTGCGCGCATGCGGGTCGAGATGCAGGATCCGGTTGAAACGCGCCAGCGACAGCACGACGCCATGCGCGTGCGGCAGCGCGCCGCCCGACAGGCCCGTGCCCGCGCCCCGTGCGACCACCGGCGCGCGCAGTTCATGACAGACGCGCAGCACCTCGGCAACCTGTTCCTCGGTCGTGGGCAGCGCGACAATCAGCGGCAGCTGCCGGTAGGCGGAAAGACCATCGCACTCGTAAGGTCGCAGATCCTCGGCGTCGTACATCAGCGCTCCGGCGGGCAGCACGCTCGCCAGCGCTTCGACCAGCCGCACCTTGTCGACCGCGGAAAAATCGACCTCCCGCTCACCCGGTGCCGGCGCTTCGGCGTCGAAGTTCATTGTGCTCCCTCCAGTTGTTCCTTACCCCAACGCGACGGATCGAGCCCGAGGCGGCGCGCGGCGCATACCAGATGGGCCTGCGCCGCAGCGCGCGCGGCGTCCGCGTCGCCATGGGCGATCGCCTCGAAAATCCGCGCATGCTCGGCCTGCGCCTGCCGCGCCCGTCCGCTGCGGTGACCTTCGGCGCTCCACGTCGGCGCCCGGGAGTCCGAGAACTGCCGCCCCATGAATGCCTGGAAGCGCTCGATATGCGGATTCTGCGTCGCCGCGGCGATCGCGACATGGAACGCGTCGTCGTCTCCCACCGCATCGGATTCCGACCCGAGCGCCTCGTCCATCCGCGCGAGCGCTTCACGCAGGCGCCTCAGGTCCGCCGGCGTGCGACGCAGCGCGGCACGCTCGGCCGCGCCGGTTTCGACGAGACAGCGCAGCTCGAAAACATCCGAGATTTCGTCCGTCGGGATCGTCGCCGACGGCGACAGTCCGTGCAGCAGGCGAAAGCTGCCCTGTCCCGGACGGGCGGCGACATAGGCGCCCGAGCCTTGGCGCGTCGTGACGCATCCGTCGGCCTTGAGGCGCGAGATCGCTTCCCGGATCACCGCCCGGCTCACGCCGAATTTCTCGCACAGCAGCTTTTCCGTCGGCAACTGTGCCCCCTTCGGGAGTTGCTGCTCGCTGATCCACTGCTCGAGCTGCCGGGCGATCGCAGCGCCGAGAGAAGGAGGACGTTCGGGTATCGGGGTGGCGCTCATGTCTTCGCAAAGTTGTCTGACAACTTCCGAATACTAACCGCCAAATGTCTCGCTGTCAGCATCGGGACTTACCCTGATGCGCCACTCGCGGATTGCGCCCATCCACCCATCCGCCATTTGCTACCATCGGTTTCCCGCCCGCCCCGAGGCTCCGGTTTCAATGACCTCGCTCCCGCCGCTGCTCGGCCGTCTGCTCCCCTTCCTCGCCTGGCGTCGGCAATGGTCGGCGGCGTCGCTGCGAGGCGACCTGATCGCCGGCATCACGGTTGCGCTGATGATGATCCCGCAGTCGCTGGCCTACGCACAGCTCGCCTCGCTGCCCCCTCATGTCGGGCTTTACGCCGCGCTGCTGCCGGCCATCGTCGCGGCACTCTTCGGCTCGTGCGCGCAGCTGTCGACCGGCCCCGTCGCGCTGACGTCGATCCTCACCGGCGCGAGCCTGCTGCCGTTCGCCGATCCGGCGTCCCCCGCTTTCCTGACGCTGGCGATCCTGCTCGCGCTGCTGTCAGGCTTCATCCAGCTGGCCCTCGGTGCGCTGCGCGCCGGCTGGCTGCTGAATCTGCTTTCCCGCCCGGTGATGACCGGCTTCATCAACGCAGCAGCCCTGATCATCGGGCTGTCGCAGCTGCCGGCGCTGCTCGGCGTGGTAATGCCGCAGTCGACGCATTTCCTGGTCGACTTCTGGACGGCGCTGGGAGCCCTCGGCACCGCGCATCCGCTGTCGGCGGCTTTCGGCGCAGGATCGCTGCTCGCACTGCTGCTGCTCAGGCGTTTTGCGCCACGATTCCCGGCGGTATTGATCGTCGTCGCCTGCGCAACCGCGACTTCGGCGGCAGTCGGCTACGGGTCGCGAGGGGGCGCGGTCGTCGGAGCGATTCCGGCCGGCCTCCCCGTCCTCGGCGTTCCGGAATTCGACTGGAATGCGGCGGTCGCGCTGATCCCGGCCGCATTCGTCATCGCGCTGGTGAGTTTCATGGAAGCGACTTCGAGCGCCAAGCTGATCTCCGGAAAAAGTGGCCAGGACTGGGATCAGAACCAGGAACTCATCGGCCAGGGGTTGGCGAAACTCACCGCGGCGATCAGCGGCGCGCTGCCGGTCAGCGCGTCGTTCTCGCGCTCGGCGCTCAACTACGTCTCCGGCGCGAGGAGCGGGCTCTCGTCGCTGTTCGCCGCCGCGTGCGTGCTCGTGACGCTGCTCTACCTCACGCCGCTCCTGTGGCACCTGCCCAAGGCGGTGCTCGCGGCAATCATCCTGCATGTCATCACCGGCCTGATCGATTTCCGCGCGCTCGCCCGCGCTTGGCAGGCCGGGCGCGACGACGGCCTCGCCTCGACGCTCACCTTCGTCGGCACGCTGGTGTTCGCGCCGAACATCCAGAACGGCGTCCTCGCAGGACTGCTGCTGTCGCTGGCGTTGATGCTCTACCGCGAGATGCGCCCGCGCACGGCGCTGCTCGGCCTGCATCCCGACGGCACTTATCGCGATCTCGCCCGCTTCGGACTCGAGCATCCCGACCCTGCCATCGTCATCCTGCGCTTCGACAGCCCGCTCACGTTCGTCACCGCTGCGGCCTTCGAGCGCGCCGTGCTCGCCGCGGCGGCCACCCACTCCGGCGTGCACACCGTGCTGATCTCCGCCGCGGGCATCAACACGATCGATGCGACCGGCCTGCACACGCTCTCGCTGCTCATCGAGCGCCTGCGCGGAACGAACAGGAACCTGGCTTTCTGCGGCCTGAAAAAACAGGTCATCGACGTGATGCAGAAAACCGGCCTGTGGCTGAGGCTCGGTTCGCACGCCGACTACCGCACCGAACACCAAGCCCTCGAAGCGCTGCGCCAGGACGCCCCGGAAGTCGCGCCGAAGCGCTGATTCCACTTTGTTTTCTTGCACCCACCCGGGCTTCTGCGATACCATCCGAGGTTTTCCGAAATCCGAATTCCCTGGAGCATCGTATGGCTCGCGTCTGTCAAGTGACCGGTAAAGCACCGATGGTGGGAAACAACGTTTCCCACGCTAATAACAAAACCAAGCGCCGCTTCCTGCCGAACCTGCAAAACCGCAGGTTCTGGAGCGAATCCGAAAACCGCTGGATCCGCCTGCGCGTTTCCAATGCCGCCTTGCGCACCATCGACAAGAAGGGCATCGACGTGGTCGTCTCCGAACTTCGCGCCCGCGGCGAGAAGGTCTGACGCCTCGCCACGCAACTGAAGCAAACGTACGGAGACTCACATGGCCAAAGGCGCCCGCGAAAAAATCAAGCTGGAGTCGACCGCAGGTACTGGTCACTTCTACACGACCTCGAAGAACAAGCGCACCACCCCGAACAAGCTCGAGTTCAGCAAGTACGACCCGGTCGTACGCAAGCACGTGCTGTACAAGGAAATCAAGCTGAAGTGAGCTGCCCGGCGGGCGATGCCCGCGCAAGCGTTGGCTCCCGCAAGCAGCAAGAGGCCGCCGGATCGCTCCGGCGGCCTCTTGCTTTCTGGAACCCGTCCCGCGACAGTGATTCAGCGTGCCGGATTGCCAGGACTATCAGGCCTTCTGGATGTTAGAAGCCTGTTTGCCCTTCGGACCCTGGGTAACTTCGAAGGAAACCTTCTCCCCTTCCTTCAACGTCTTGAACCCGTTCATGTTGATCGCGGAGAAGTGCGCGAAGAGATCTTCGCTGCCGTCGTCCGGAGTAATGAAGCCGAAGCCCTTGGAGTCGTTGAACCACTTGACGGTACCAGTTGCCATGTTGCCGTAATCCTTCAAAATTGCTTGAAACGATGCAGGAAATCACCCCTTTAGTGCATCCATGCGCAGTAAAACGCAGCAGTAAAGCCCAATCGGGCTGCGTAGGCAGCCAAAACGTGCAGAACCAGTGCGTTTAGCTTCGCATTTAGCACGATCCTGCTTTTACGCATTTGCAAGAACAGCGTCAAGCGTTTCGTAGAAGGTGGTTTTTTTGCATCGCATCAATTCCCGCCCTTCCCTCCCGCCGTACAACGCCCACCCCGTTGAATGAAGCTGAGCGCCGCCGCCGGGAGCCGTTCTTGCATCGCAACAGCACGGACATCGCTTTTTTGCCGTCGCACCGGCCGTTTTCGCTCTCCCGGTGGCATGTTGCACTCTGCCTCGACTTCATTAGAATGAACCGCATGGCCACTCAAAAGCAGGACGAGTTTTTACTCGAGGCGGAGCAAACTCGCACCAAGCCGCCGCCACTTTATAAGGTGCTACTGCTCAACGACGATTTCACGCCTATGGATTTCGTCATAGTCGTGCTGCAGAAATTTTTTGGCATGGACCGCGAACGGGCGACCCGGGTCATGCTCCAAGTCCACAGAGAAGGCATGGGGGTGTGCGGCGTTTTTCCGAAGGACGTCGCCGCGACCAAGGTCGAACAGGTCGTCGCCTTTGCCCGGCAGCACCAGCATCCGCTGGCGTGCGTGATGGAGGAAAATTGAGAATGATCGCGCAGGAACTTGAAGTCAGTCTGCACATGGCCTTTGTCGAGGCGCGACAGAAGCGGCATGAGTTCATCACTGTTGAACATCTGCTGCTCGCGTTGCTCGACAATCCGTCAGCCGCCGAAGTCTTGCGCGCATGCGCCGCAAACGTCGATGAACTACGGCGTGAATTGACGACTTTCATCAACGAGCACACTCCGAGAGTCGAAGGCGTGGACGAGATCGACACGCAGCCGACGCTTGGATTTCAGCGCGTCATCCAGCGCGCGATACTGCACGTCCAATCGTCGGGCAAGAAGGAAGTGACCGGCGCGAACGTCCTGGTCGCCATTTTCGGCGAGAAGGATTCGCACGCGGTGTACTTCCTGCAACGGCAGAATATTTCGCGACTGGACGTCGTCAACTTCATCTCGCACGGCATTGCGAAAGCGCCTCAGCAAGGGGCGAATGCGCCAGGACGCAGCGAGTCCGAACAAGGCGAACAGGAGACGGAAACGGCACAACCGGGCGGCGCACTCGAGAATTACACGCAGAATCTCAACCAGCAGGCACTGGTCGGCAAGATCGACCCGCTGATCGGACGCGACCGCGAGCTCGAGCGCGTCATCCAGACGCTATGCCGCCGGCGCAAGAACAATCCGCTGCTGGTCGGCGAAGCGGGGGTCGGCAAGACGGCGATCGCCGAAGGCCTGGCACGGCGGATCATCGAAGGGCGGATTCCGGAGATCCTCGAGGGGGCTCAGGTGTATGCGCTCGACATGGGTGCGCTGCTGGCGGGGACGAAGTATCGCGGCGACTTCGAGCAGCGGCTGAAAGCGGTGCTCAAGCAGCTGCGCGAAACCCAGAACGCGATTCTCTTCATCGACGAGATCCATACGCTCATCGGTGCGGGGGCGGCATCGGGCGGCACGCTCGACGCGTCGAACCTGCTCAAGCCGGCGCTGTCCTCCGGGCAACTGAAATGCATCGGCGCGACGACCTATTCGGAGTTCCGCCAGATCTTCGAGAAAGACCACGCGCTGTCGCGGCGTTTCCAGAAAGTCGATGTTTCCGAGCCCTCGGTAGCGGAAACGGTCGAGATCCTGAAAGGCTTGAAGAGCCGTTTCGAGGAACATCACAACGTCAAGTATTCGGCAGCGGCGCTGTCCTCTGCGGCCGAACTTTCGGCGCGCTACATCAACGATCGTCACCTGCCGGACAAGGCGATCGACGTCATCGATGAAGCGGGCGCGGCGCAGCGGATCCTGCCGAAATCGAAACAGCGCAAGCTCATCGGCAAAGGCGAAATCGAGGATATCGTCGCGAAGATCGCGCGGATCCCGCCGCGCAGCGTGTCGAACGACGACAAGACTGCATTGAGGAACCTCGAGCGCGATTTGAAGAACGTCGTGTTCGGCCAGGAAACGGCAATCGACGCGCTCGCGAAGGCGATCAAGATGTCGCGCTCGGGCCTCGGCAATCCGGCGAAACCGATCGGCAGCTTCCTGTTCTCCGGGCCGACCGGTGTTGGCAAGACGGAAGTCGCGCGACAGCTGGCGTTCACGATGGGCATCGAACTGGTGCGCTTCGACATGTCCGAATACATGGAACGCCACGCAGTCAGCCGACTGATCGGCGCGCCGCCGGGATATGTCGGGTTCGACCAGGGCGGGCTGCTCACCGAGGCGATCACGAAGAAGCCGCATTGCGTGCTGCTGCTTGACGAAATCGAGAAAGCGCATCCCGACATCTACAACATTTTGCTGCAGGTGATGGATCACGGCACGCTGACGGACAACAACGGCCGCCAGGCGGACTTCCGCAACGTCATCCTGATCATGACGACGAACGCGGGGGCAGAGTCGATGCAGAAGGCGGTGATCGGTTTTTCGGCCAAGCGCGAAGCGGGCGACGAGATGGCGGACATCAAGCGCATGTTCTCGCCGGAATTCCGCAACCGGCTCGATGCGACGATCTCGTTCAAGGCGCTCGACAACGAAGTCATCCTGCGCGTCGTCGACAAGTTCCTGATGCAGCTCGAGGCGCAGTTGCACGAGAAGAAGGTCGAGGCGCATTTCACCGACGAGCTGAAGGCATGGCTGGCCGGCGAAGGCTTCGACCCGATGATGGGTGCGCGCCCGATGGCTCGCCTGATCCAGGACACGATTCGGTCCGCGTTGGCCGACGAGTTGCTGTTCGGCCGGCTGGCGAACGGGGGCAAGGTGACCATCGATCTCGATGCCGACGGGAAGGTCAAGCTGGTCTTCGACCAGATGGAGGCGGCGACGGCCTGAGCCGCCGCGCTCCGGAAAGGCGGCCCGCGGGCCGCTTTTTTGTTTTTTTGCCCCGCAGCACCCGGTGGCGCGCGTGAATGGCGGCGCCACAGTACACTTTCTCTCCCCTGAAAACGAAGGAAGAAGCATGGAATTCCAGACCGCCGATCTGTGCGATGCGCACGAAACCCGCGTCAAAGTCGTCAGCCCGATGTTCCGGAGCTACGGCGCACGCACTGCCTTTTGCGGCCCGATCACGACACTCAAGGTGTTCGAGGACAACTCCCTGGTGCGTGCGGCGCTCGAAGAACCGGGCGAAGGCAAAGTGCTCGTCGTCGACGGCGGTGGCTCGCTGCGCTGCGCGCTCGTCGGCGACCAGTTGGCGCTGCTCGGCGTGAAAAACGGGTGGGCCGGAGTCATCGTCTACGGCTGCATTCGAGACTCGAAGCCGATCGGCACGATGGAACTGGGAGTGTTCGCGCTCGGCACTCATCCGCTCAAGAGCATCAAGAAAGGCGCCGGCGAGCGTGACATCGCCGTGACGTTCGGCGGCGTGACCTTCACGCCCGGGCATTTCCTTTACGCCGACGAGGACGGGATCGTCGTTTCGGAATCGTCGCTGCTCTGATTCCTTCCCGCGGCGAGCCGGCGTGCAGCTGCGCCGGCTTCATGCATTGCATGCTCCCCCGGCGCTTTCCGGAGCAACGCGGTCAACAGCATTTTCTGCGGCAATGCAGCAGCAATTCATTTCACAACGCCGTCTGCGATTCCACGATGCAAAATTTCGCCCTTAAATTCCTGAAAAGCAACGCCTAAATAATTTCTTATATCTTATATAAGACCTGTTGCTGCAGAGCGAAAACCTTCCTATACTCCTCGTCACTCGATGTCGCCTGCGCCGCACGACGGCAATCGAACGGAAATGAATCCGCGGGCACATCGCCAGACGCGCGCGAGGAACGTTTCCACGCTCATAAATCGTTAGCCAACAAGGAATCTGCCATGACCCTGACCCGCGAACAGCAAATCGCCGCCATCGAGAAAGACTGGGCTGAAAACCCCCGCTGGAAAGGCATCAAGCGCAACTACACTGCCGCCGATGTCGTCCGCCTCCGTGGTTCGATCCAGCCCGAAAGCACCCTGGCGCGCGTCGGTGCGGAAAAGCTGTGGAACCTTGTGAACAACGAACCGTACGTCAATTGCCTCGGCGCGCTGACCGGCGGTCAGGCGATGCAGCAGGTCAAGGCCGGCATCAAGGCGATCTACCTGTCGGGCTGGCAAGTTGCGGCCGACAACAACTCGTACGCCGCGATGTACCCGGACCAGTCGCTGTACCCCGTCAACTCGGTGCCGACGGTCGTCGAGCGCATCAACAACGCGTTCCAGCGTGCCGACCAGATCCAGTGGTCGAAGAACATCAACAAGGGCGACAAGGGCTACGTCGACTACTTCGCGCCGATCGTTGCCGATGCCGAAGCCGGTTTCGGCGGCGTGCTGAACGCTTTCGAGCTGATGAAGGCGATGATCCGCGCCGGCGCCGCGGGCGTGCACTGGGAAGACCAGCTCGCTTCGGTGAAGAAGTGCGGCCACATGGGTGGCAAGGTGCTGGTGCCGACCGCCGAAGCCGTGCAGAAGCTGCTTGCCGCCCGCCTCGCCGCGGACGTCATGGGCGTGCCGACGCTGGTGATCGCCCGTACCGACGCCGAAGCAGCCGACCTGCTGACGAGCGACTACGACGCGAACGACAAGCCTTTCCTGACCGGCGAGCGCACCGCTGAAGGCTTCTACAAGACCAACAAGGGGCTCGAGCAGGCGATCTCCCGCGCGATCGCGTACGCCGAATATGCCGACCTCGTGTGGTGCGAAACCGGCACGCCGGACCTCGAGTTCGCGCGCAAGTTCGCCGAAGCGGTGCATGCCAAGCACCCGGGCAAGATGCTCGCCTACAACTGCTCGCCGTCGTTCAACTGGAAGAAGAACCTCGACGATGCGACGATCGCGAAGTTCCAGCGCGAGCTCGGCGCGATGGGCTACAAGTACCAGTTCATCACGTTGGCCGGTATCCATTCGATGTGGTACAACATGTTCGACCTCGCCCAGGACTACGCGAAGCGCGGCATGTCGGCTTACGTCGAGAAAGTCCAGGAGCCCGAGTTCGCTGCGCGTGACCGTGGCTACACTTTCGTGTCGCACCAGCAGGAAGTCGGCACGGGTTACTTCGACGAAGTGACGACGGTGATCCAGGGCGGTACCTCGAGCGTTACCGCGCTGACCGGTTCGACCGAAGAAGAACAGTTCCACTGATCGTTTCGATCCGGGCAGGCCGCGATCAGGCCTGCCCATCCCGGCAAGCCGCGTTCACGAGACGCGGCTTTTTGTTTGGGGAGCGGCACCCGTGCCGCCCTCCGCTTCGGGCGGAGCCGCCTGCAACGCGCGGCCCCTTGCAATTTCACGGCGCGCGGGTCGGCGCCGCGGGACCTTCCATGCCCGCCGGTCGTTGTTGCCGCTCGCCCCAGTGGCGACGGCCCCCGACGTGAAACTGCTCGTCGAAAGTCTTCTTCTGCGCAGCATCGAGCACGTCATAAAACTTCGCGGCGGCCGCGTGCATTTCCCGCATCGATTCGAGCTGCGTTTCGGCGAACGTCTCCATGCGCTCCATCCGCTCGGGCGCGGTCATCGGGCGCTCGGCGGATCGCTTCGACTGAATCTGCTCGGCGGCCTTCTGCGCCCTGCTGCGCATCGCGGCGCTGAACGTCTCCCACGCCGGGCGCTGCTCCGGGCGGAGCGCGAGGGCGTCCTGCAGTTGGGCCAGATGCCGGTCCGCGCGCGCACTCATCGCTTCGGGATCCATGCGATGCTTCATGCCGTGCATGCCCCCATGCATGCCACCGTGCATGTCATGCCAGCCCCCACCGCCTCCGGCAATGACGGCGGGAGCGGAGAAAGCTGCCGTCGCGGCGACAGCCGCGGCAACTGCGGTCTTGATCCAGGTTTTCATGATGGTTCTCCGTGTTGATCTGGAACGCCCTTCGAGTCCGGGCGGCGCAATCATTTGAACACCGGGATGTAAGCCGCATTTGTCCGCAGCGCTCCCGTTTGCATGAGCATGTCTCGGCGCGCGGCGCAGATACTCTGGGATACAAGACACTCCGGCGCTCCCCTTATGATTCACATCAGAGATTCATTCGCCGCCCCGCTTCGACCGCCGCCAGCCCGGAACATGACCGCCTCCAACGACCACATCCTCATCGTCGACGATGACAAAGAGATTCGCAGCCTGCTCGCCGACTATCTCGAGAAGCAGGGGCTGCGCTGCACGACCGCGGCCGACGGACGCGAGATGAAAGCCGCGCTCGAGCGTCATCGCGTCGACCTGATCGTGCTCGACATCATGATGCCGGGCGAGGACGGGCTGACGCTGTGCCGCAACCTGCGGGCCGGCGGCAGTGCCTACCCAAACCTGCCGGTGCTGATGCTCACCGCGCGCGGCGAAGACATGGACCGGATCGTCGGCCTGGAGATGGGCGCTGACGATTACCTGCCCAAGCCGTTCGTGCCGCGCGAGCTCTATGCCCGCATCCGCGCGATCCTGCGCCGCGCCCGCGCGCTGCCGCCGAACCTCGAAAGCTCGCCCGCCGATCATGCGGGCCAGCTGCACTTTGCCGGCTGGCGGCTCGATACCGCGGGCCGGCACCTGATCGACCAGGACGGCACGATCGTCCCGCTGTCGGGCGCCGAGCATCGCCTGCTGATGGTGTTCCTCACCCATCCTCAGCGCGTGCTCAGTCGGGATCAGCTGATGGAACTGACGCAGGGCCGCGAAGCCGACGCGTTCGACCGCTCGATCGATCTGCTCGTCAGCCGCCTGCGCCAGCGCCTGCGCGACAATGCCCGCGAGCCCGCGATCATTAAGACGGTGCGCAACGAAGGGTACGTGCTCGCGAGCACCGTCGCGGTCGCCGAACCGCCTGCGCGCGCATGAGCGCTCCGTGGCCACGCACGCTGTTCGCCCGCCTGATGCTGATCTGGCTGATCGGCATCGCGCTGGTGCTGACGGTGAGCCTTGCGCTGTTCGTCGGCGAACGGCATCGGCACGGGCGCGACGTGCTGTTCGAAGGCGTCGCAAGGGAGATCGTCGCGATCGTCGACGTGCTCGACAGCCTCCCGCCCGAGCAGCGCGAGGACTGGATCAGAACGCTCGGCCGACGGCGCCTGCGGCTCACGCTGGAGGTGCCCCCGCCCGACGCGCAGCCGCTGACGGCCGGTTCTCCGCTGCGAAAAGCGCTGAATCAGGCCCTGCCCGATCGCGAGGTGGGAGTCTTCGAGCACTCCCGGACACGCGACGACGCCCATCCACGCCGTGCGCAACCGCTCGCGAGCGTACGCCTCGCTGACGGTGCGCCGCTGACGGTCCGCCTGCCGGGAGCCCTGTTCGCCCCCCCTCCGCCGCTGCCGCCCGGCAGTCTCGTCGCCGCGCTGCTCGCGCTGATCGCCGGCGTCACGCTGCTGTCGTGGCTCGCGGTGCGCATCGCGACGCGGCCGCTGTCGCGGCTCGCTGCCGCAGCCGATGCGCTCGGTGCCGATCCGAACCATCCGCCGATCGACACCGACGGCCCGGTCGAGGTCGCCCGCGCGGCGCACGCCTTCAACCGGATGCAGCAACGCCTGCAGCAGCATGTCGGCGAGCGCACGCGGATCCTGGCTGCGATCTCGCACGACCTGCAGACGCCGATCACGCGCCTGCGGCTGCGCGCCGAGCTCGTCGAGGACGAAGCGGTGCGGGCGAAAATCCAGTCCGATCTCGACGCCATGCAGGCGCTCGCGAAGGAAGGCCTCGACTACGCGCGCAGCCTGGACGCGACCGCCGCCGCCAGCGCGATCGACCTCAATGCGCTGGTCGCTGCACTCTGCGAGGACGCAGGCGACATGGGCTGGCACGTGACGCTTGCGGGGCGGACGGGAACGCCATGCCACGCGCGCCTGGGCGCGCTGCGCCGCGCGCTGTGGAACCTGATCGAAAACGGCGTGAAGTTCGGCGGCCGCGTCGACGTCACCATCGCCGAAACGCCGCAGCGCTTCGAGATCCGCGTGCGCGACCACGGCCCGGGCTTGCCGGAAGCCGAACTCGAAAAAGTGTTCGAGCCTTTCTATCGTGCCGAAGCGTCACGCAGCCGGGACACCGGCGGCACGGGCCTCGGCCTTGCGATCGCGCGCAACCTGCTGCGCGCGCAAGGGGGCGACGTGTCGCTGGCGAACCGCCCGGGCGGCGGGCTCGAAGCGCTCGTGACGCTGCCGCACTCGAGCACCCGCAGCAGCGCGGCCCGCTGAAGGAACCCCAACGAATCCGCAGCGCGTCGCCGAGCGCTGCCCGCTCAACGCCCGCGCAGCACGATCGCAACGCCGCCGAGAATCGCCACCGACGCCAGTACGAGCCGCAACGTCACGACTTCGCCGAGCAGCAGCACACCGCCGAGCGCAGCGATCACCGGCACGCTCAGCTGCACGGTCGCCGCGTCGGTCGCGCTGAGGCCGCGCAGCGCGGCATACCAGACGACATAGCCGGCACCGGACGCCAACGCGCCTGACAGCACCGCGTACAGCACGCCCGCCGATTGGATGTTGACGCTGCCGACCCCGAGCATTGCCAGCGCGATCGCCATCGGCACGGTGCGCAGGAAGTTTCCGGCGGTCGCCGCGAGCGGGTCGCGCGTGCCGCGTCCGCGCAGCGAATACACACCCCACGCGATGCCGGCACCGACCATCAGCAGCGCGCCGCCGAGCGGCGGAGCGGACAGGCCCGGCAGCACCAGATAAATGAACCCGCCGAACGCGAGCAGCAGCCCCGCCAGTTGCGCCATCGTCAGCCGCTCGCCACGCACGAGCCCGGTGAGGATCATCGTCGCCTGCACTGCCGCGAACAGCAGCAGCGCGCCGACACCGGTCGGCAAGGACACATACGCGAACGAAAATGCCGCGGCATACGCGAACAACGCAGACGCGGAGCGCCAGTTCCCGGCGCGCGCAGGCGCCACGCCGCGCGCGCCGAGCAGCAGCGCCAATGCCAGCGCGCCCGACAGCAGGCGGATCACCGTGAAGCTCGCGGCGTCAATCGCGTCCTGCTGCAGCCCAAGCCGGCACAGCACCGAGTTCGCAGCGAACGCGAGCATCGCGACCGCCGTCAGCGATACCGCGCGGGTTTTCGTCATGAGCAGTCTCCGGTCGGCGCGCCATAGCGAATCGCCAGCGCGCGAAAGTGTGCGACTTCGTCCGCGCACCACTGCGCATCGCGTCCGAGTTCCTCGGCGAGCAGCGTCGCGACCGTTGGGGCCGCCGCGCTCGCGCGGGCAGCGTCGAGAAACAGCGCGCGATGCCGGCGCGCCAGCACGTCCTCGACGCCGCGCGCGAGCTCGAACCGCGCGGCATGACGCACTTCGGCTTCGGTCAGCGTCAGGCCGTCCTGTATGCGCCGTCCGGCACCGGGCAGCCCGTCGACGACCGCCCGCTCGCTGCCGTAGCAGTCGCCGCAAAAGCCGGTGGTCGCGCCATGCAGGCGCAGTGCGGCAGTGGCTGCGGGGCGTCGCGGCAGCCTCGCGACAGCGCAAGCCCGTTCGACGGTTTCCTCGGCCATCCGCCGGTACGTCGTCCATTTGCCGCCGGTGATCGTCACCAGCCCGCCGGGCGACACCTCGATGCAATGCTCGCGCGACAGCCGCGGCGTCGCCGTCTTCTCGTCGTCACCGACGAGCGGCCGGAGGCCGACGAAGATGCTGCGAACATCGCCTCGCGTCGGCGCCGGCACGAGATAGCGCGCCGCAGTCGCGAGGATGAACTCCACTTCACCGGGCAAAGCGTCGGGCTCCAGCGGCACGTCGGAGCGAGCCGTATCGGTCGTCCCAATCAGGACTTTGCCTTGCCACGGAATGACGAACAGCACGCGTCCATCCGGCGTCTGCGGCACCAGCAACGCGGCATCGCCCGGAAGGAAACTCCGGTCGACGACGACGTGCACGCCTTGACTCGGGCGCACCAGCGCACGGGCCGCAGGACGCTCGAGGCGCCGCACCGCATCGGCCCATACGCCGGTCGCATTGATGACGACGCGGGCAGCGATACGGAAAAGCTCACCGCTCTCCGCATCCCGCGCGATGACGCCGCGAACGCTGCCGGCTTCGATGATCAGGTCGTCGACCGGCAGGTAGTTGAGCGCCAGGCCGCCGAGGTCGAACACCGTGCGCATCAGCGCGATCGCCAGGCGCGCATCGTCGAACTGGGCGTCCCAGTAGGCGATCCCGCCCCTCAGCCCGACGCGACTGAGGCCTGGCAGCGCCGCGGCAGTGGCGGCCGCGTCGAGCCTCCGGCTGCGTTCGATGCCGTGAATGCCGGCAAGCAGATCGTAAAAACCGAGCCCCAGCGCGAAGCGCGTCCGGTCGTGCCAGTGATAGGCGGGCACGACGAAACGCAGCGGATGAACGAGGTGAGGCGCATTCGCCAGCAGCCGCGAACGCTCGGCCAGCGCTTCGCGCACCAGCGCGAGCTCGCCCCGGACAAGATAGCGCACGCCGCCGTGGATCAGCTTCGTCGCACGCGAACTGGTCCCTTTCGCGAAGTCGCATGCTTCGACAAGCAGCGTCGAATAGCCGCGCGCAGCGGCATCGACCGCGCACCCTAGGCCGGTCGCGCCGCCGCCAATGACGACCACATCCCAGCGCTGCGAGCGGCGCAGGCGATCGAGCAGCGCCGCGCGGGCAAGTCGGCGCTCCCACGCAACTGATTGGCCGTGCCCATGAAAACCGGTCTCCTGCGCCGCATGGACGCTTCCCTCCTCGCCGCCCACCCTCATGCCGCGGCCCAGCCCCGGGCCCGTTCGATCGCCCGCCGCCAGCGCGCGATCGCCGCCTCGCGCCGCTCCTCCGCCATCACCGGCTCGAAGCGGCGTTCGGCGCGCCAGTGCGACGCAAGCTCCTCGATGCCGGACCACATTCCCACTCCGAGCCCGGCGAGATACGCCGCTCCGAGCGCAGTGGTCTCGAGCATTTTCGGACGGACCACCGGAACTCCGAGCAGATCCGCCTGGATCTGCATCAGCAGATCGTTTGCCGCCGCACCGCCATCGACCCGCAGTTCGGCCAGCGGCCCGGCGCCGTCGCGGTTCATCGCGGCGACGAGATCGACCGTCTGCAACGCGATCGCCTCGAGGGCTGCGCGCGCGATGTGCGCAGCACCCGTGCCGCGGGTCAGCCCGAGCAGCGTGCCGCGCGCATACGCGTCCCAGTACGGTGCGCCGAGCCCGGTAAACGCCGGCACCAGCACGACCCCGTCGCTGTCCGCGACGCTCGCGGCGAGCGCCTCGACGTCCTCCGCGCGCCTGATCAGCCCCAGCCCGTCGCGCAGCCACTGCACGAGCGCGCCACCGATGAAAATGCTGCCTTCGAGCGCGTAACAGGTCTCGCCCTGCGAGCGCCAACCGATCGTCGTCAGCAGACGGTTCGTCGACGTCACCGGCGCCGCGCCGGTGTTCATCAGCAGGAAGCAGCCAGTGCCGTAAGTGTTTTTCGCCATCCCGTGGGCAAAGCATGCCTGGCCGAACGTCGCTGCCTGCTGGTCTCCGCCGATGCCGGCGATCGGCACCGCTGCGCCGAGCACATCGGCGCAGGTCGTGCCGCACACTCCGCTGCTGTCGACGATGCGCGGCAACAGCGCGGGCGGAATGTCGAGCAGCGCGAGCAGCGATTCGTCCCATTCGCAGCGGTGGATGTTGAACAGCATCGTTCGCGACGCGTTGCCGGCGTCGGTCACGTGCAGCGCGCCGCCGCTGAGGTGCCAGACCAGCCAGCTGTCGACGGTGCCGAACGCCAGTTCGCCCGCCCGGGCCCGGGCGCGTGCGTCGGGGACCTGGTCGAGCAGCCAGGCGAGCTTCGTCGCCGAGAAATAGGCGTCGAGCTCGAGGCCGGTGCTCGCGCGGATCAGGTCGGCGTGGCCGGCCTCGCGCAGCCGGTCGCATGCTGCCGCAGTGCGCCGATCCTGCCAGACGATCGCCGGTGCGAGCGCCCGGCCGGTCGAACGTTCCCACAGCAGCGTGGTTTCGCGCTGATTCGTGATGCCGACCGCAGCCAGCGCAGAAGCGGCGACGCCGGCCCGGGCAAGCGCCGTCCTGGCGCAATCGAACTGGGTCGCGAGAAGCTGCGCCGGATCGTGCTCGACCCAGCCGGGCTGCGGGTAGTGCTGCGCGAACGTCTGCTGGGCGGCGCCCTTCACCTGCCCGTCGCGATCCAGCACGAGCGCCCGCGAGCTCGTCGTCCCCTGGTCCAGGGCCAGCAGATAACTCATGACGCCTCCGGCGGTGCTCGCAATGACGCAAGACTACCGCGCCCCCGTCCGCGTGACCATCCCGCACTAGGGTCTGCCGGCGTCGGACATCGCGATTGAAGCGCCCATCGGCCGGGACTATAGTAGTCCGCATAATTCAATGGCCCTGCGGAGGCAGCCATGATCACGACCGACCACCAACCGAACCTCGTCTCCGTCGCCGTATTCGGCGAATTCACCCTCGCCGACTACAAGGAGTTCGAAGAGATCGTCAATTACAAGGTGCAGTTCGAAGGCCCGGTCAACCTGCTCTTCGACCTGCGCCAGATGGCCGGCTTCACGCTGGATGTCGCCTGGGAAGAAATCAAGTTCTCGCGTCGCCACGCGCGGGATTTCCGCCGCATCGCGGTGCTGACCGAAGACCAGTGGCTGACCTGGAGCGCGTGGATCTCGCAACTCTTCGTCGACGCCGAAGTGCTTGTGTTTGCCGATGAAACCGAAGCGCGCAGCTGGCTGGAGGCGGCCGCGGAGCCCGCGCAGTGAACGCTTCGTACGGCACGCTGATCGCCGCCCGCGAGCTGGCGGATCACCTCGACGACCCCGACTGGCGTATCGTCGATTGCCGGCATGATCTCGCCGACCCGGGCTTCGGGCGGGCGGCGTACGAGCGCGGCCACTTGCCGGGCGCGCATTTCCTGCATCTCGACGAAGACCTGTCGGGCCGCATGACCGGTACCAACGGCCGCCACCCCCTCCCCGATCCGGCCGACTTCGCCGCCCGGATCGGGCACCTCGGCATCGGCAACGACACCCAGGTCATCGCTTACGACGACGCCGGCGGCATGTTCGCCGCGCGGCTGTGGTGGATGATGCGCTGGCTCGGCCACCGCCGCGTCGCGGTGCTCGACGGCGGACTCGTCGCGTGGTGCGCCGCAGGGCAGGCGCTGACGAACAAAACTCCATCCGTCCGGCCGACGACTTTCTCGCTTTCGCTGCAACCCGCCGTCGTCGACGCCGCCTTCGTGCTCGACCACCTCTACACCGGCGACATCATGCTCATCGACGCCCGTAGCCCGGACCGTTTTCGCGGCGAGAACGAAACGCTGGACCCGGTCGGTGGCCACATTCCGGGAGCGAAAAACCGGTTTTTCCGCGACAACCTCATCGGGGGCGGCTGTTTCAAGCAGGCTTCGGTGCTGCGCGAGGAGTTCGGCACGCTGCTGAAGGGGCGCGACGCGCACCGCGTCGTCCACCAGTGCGGATCGGGCGTCACCGCGTGCCACAACCTGCTGGCAATGGAGTCGGCGGGCCTGTCCGGGTCGCGGCTCTACGCCGGCTCGTGGAGCGAGTGGTGCGCCGACCCGCGCCGCCCGATCGCGACCGGTCCGGAGGAATAGCACGCGCGGCACCGGGACAAACGCGCCGCGCTCCCGGAACACTGTGCCGTCCGTTATTAACCCGGCAACGATTGCATTTGATTGCCGCCTTGATAGCTCCCGCGACGGCGACGGGGCTTCAGAATTTCTCGACCCACGGACGCAGGTCCATTTCCTGCGTCCACGCGCTGCGCGGCTGGCAATGCAGCTGAAAATAGGCTTCCGCGATCGCTGACGGGTCGAGCATGTCGTCGCTCGCTTCTGCGCTGTGTTCGATGCTGGACGCCGGGCGAATGCGCCCGTCGATGATCACGTGCGCGACGTGGATGCCTTTCGGCTGCAGCTCGCGCGCCATGCTCTGGGCGAGCGCGCGCAGGCCGAACTTCCCGACCGCGAGGTTGTGGAAACCCGCGCTGCCGCGCAGGCTCGCCGTCGCGCCGGTGAAGAGGATCGTGCCGCCGCGCCCGCCGCGCTCGAGCCGTTCAAGCATCGAGCGGGCCGCTGCGCGCCCGACGAGAAAACCGCCCATGCACCCGACGCGCCAGCAGCGCTCGAACTCTTCGGCAGTGGTTTCGACAAGGCCTCGTGGCACGAAGGCGCCGGCGTTGTAGATCACGACGTCCGGCTCGCCGAACTCGGCGCGCACCTGGCTGAAGAAGTCCTCGACGGATTTCTCCTTGCCGGCATCGCACGAATACGCTTTCGCGCCATGCCCGATCGCCGCGCACTCCATCGTCAACGACTCGAGCCGCGCGACGTCGCGGGCCGCCATCGCGACGTTCATCTCCGCCTTGCCGAAACGCCGTCCGAGCGCGCAGCCCAGTCCCGGCCCGGCCCCCACGATCACTGCAAGTTTGCGCTGCTGCTCCATGTCCGCCTCCTCCGCATCGCGGCGCTCGTCCGGGCGCATCGCGTCTGCCTGAAGCTTAGTTCACGAAAAAAGGCTGCGCAGCGCAGCGGCCGGAACGCTGTGCCGGCGCTCGCTACCAGTCGAGCTTTTCGACTTGGCCGAGCGAACGTCCGAGGAAACGTTCACCGATCGTCTGGAAGCGCAGCGGCACGTCGGTGACGACGAACCGGTACGCGGCTTCACCCGGATCGGTGTTGGCGAGGCCGAGCGCGTGCAGTTTCGCCGCGGCGAGTTCCGCGGTCGTCAGCGCGGAGTCCACGAGCCGCACGCCCGGCCCGACGACGTCGCGCAGCAGCGGCTTCAGCAACGGGTAATGCGTGCAGCCGAGCACGAGGCTGTCGACTTCCTCGGCGAGCACCGGCTTGAGGTATTCCTGGGCGGTCAGCCGCGTCACCGGATGATCGAGCCAGCCTTCTTCGACGAGCGGCACGAACAGCGGACAGGCTTGCGAATAGACGCGCGCGCTGGAGTCGAGCGCATGGATGCGGCGCGCGTAAGCGTTGCTATTGACCGTCGTCGGCGTGCCGATGACGCCGATGCCGCGACTGCGCGACTGCGCGACCGCAGCCTGTGCTCCGGCTTCGATGACATCGAGCACCGGGATGCGGCCCGCCCGCTGCCGCACGGTTTCGGCCGCGACCGCCGCCATCGTGTTGCACGCCACGATCAGCATCTTGACGTCCTGCTGCAGCAGGAACTCGGCGATCTGCTCGGTAAAGTGCCGGATCGTCGCGACCGACTTGACGCCATATGGAACGCGCGCGGTGTCGCCGAAATAGACGATATGTTCGAGCGGCAGCCGTTCCATCAGCGCGCGCACGACCGTGAGCCCGCCGATGCCGGAATCGAAGACGCCTATTGGTCGCGAAGAATTCACGAGGAAGCCCGGGACGGTTGGAAGCGCGGCATTCTAGCCGTAATCGGTCCGGGGCAGACCGTGGCCTGCGTCGCCGGTCTTCCGCAGAGCCCGCTTCAGGCAGCGCCATGCTGCTTCAGCGCCCAGGCGACGTGCTCGCGCACCAGCGCCGAAGGGTCATCGGCGCGCGACCGGAGCGCGGCGACGATGTTGGGCGATGTGGGAGCATTGCCGAGCGCCACGGCGAGATTGCGCGACCAGCATTCGAAGCCGATGCGGTAGATCGCGCTGCCCGCCATGCGCACCGAGAAATCCGCCTCGCTCCAGCCGAACAGTTCCACCAGGCTCGCACGGTCGAGGCCGTGGCGCGGCGCGAAATCGGGCTCCGCGGTGAGCTGCGCGAAGCGGTTCCACGGGCATACCAGCTGGCAGTCGTCACAGCCGTAGATGCGATTGCCGATCAGCGCTCTCAGCTCCTCCGGGATCGCCCCTTTGAGCTCGATCGTCAGGTACGAGATGCAGCGCCGCGCGTCGACCCGGTACGGCTCCACGATCGCTCCGGTCGGACAGGCGTCGAGGCAGGCCCGGCACGAGCCGCAATGAGGCTGCGCCGGCGCATCGACCGGCAGCGGCAGGTCGGTGAAGATCTCGCCGAGAAAAAAGAACGAACCGGCCGAGCGGTCGAGCGTGAGCGTGTGCTTGCCACGCCAGCCCAGGCCCGCGCGCGTCGCGAGTTCGACTTCGAGCACCGGCGCGGAGTCGACGAACACGCGGTAGCCGTGCGGCGCCTCCGCAGCGATGCGCTCGGCGAGCTTCTGCAGGCGTGAGCGCATCAGCTTGTGGTAGTCGCGGCCGAGCGCGTAGCGGGACACATACGCGTGCGTAGGCTCATTGAGCGCAGCTTGCGCCTCAGCTGCGTGCGGCCAGTAGTTCATCCGGACGCTGATGACGCGCAGCGTGCCCGGAAGCAATTCAGCCGGGCGCGCCCGCTTCATGCCGTGGTGGGCCATATAATCCATCTCGCCGTGAAAACCGCTGGCGAGCCACGCCGCCAGACCAGGCTCGGCGCCGGCAAGATCGACGTCCGCGATGCCGACGGCGGCGAAACCCAGTTCCCTGGCCCATATGTTCAGCTGCTCCGCAACGGTCGCGAGCGATTCGCGCGGCGCAGCGTGCCCGGAGGCACCCTGATGATTCGAATTCTTCACGCCGCAGATGATAGCGGCTGCGGGTTCATCGCGCAGCTCGATGACGAAACCAACACCGAAGCTGCCGGCGCGGCGCTCGCGCCGGCCCTGCATGCCGGGTTGGTGATTTATCTGCGAGGGGATCTCGGCGCCGGGAAGACGACGCTGGTTCGCGGCGTGCTGCGCGCACTCGGTCACACCGGAAAAGTAAAAAGTCCGACCTACACCTTGATTGAACCTTATGTTCTTTCTAGATTAAACTTATATCACTTTGATTTTTATCGCTTCGCAGTGCCGGAAGAATATCTGGAAGCAGGACTCGACGAGTACTTCGGCGGCCTCGGCGCGTGCCTCGTGGAATGGCCCGATAAAGCCAGTCCCTATCTCGCACCGGCGGACGTGGAAGTGCGCCTCGTCGTCGCCGGCACGGGTCGGCGCCTCGAGGCCGCTGCGCTGACGGAGGCAGGACGGACATGTACAAGAAAACTGAACTCGGAACTGAACCGGCCCGCTCCGTGACGTCCGCCACGCCGAAATTCGGCCGGCGCGACGTTCTGAAGTTCGCCGGCGGCGCCCTTGTGCTGCTCGTGAGTCCGGTCGCCGCGGCCGCGAGCCTCGTCGCGGTGCGCGTCTGGCCCGCCGACGATTACACCCGCATCACGCTCGAAGGCAGCCGCCAACTGAAGTTCAGCCACCTCCTCGTCAAGGATCCCGACCGCCTCGTCGTCGATCTCGAAGATATCGAACTCGACAGCGTGCTGCAGACCTTGCCCTCCAAGGTGCTCGAGTCCGATCCGTATATCCGCCTGATCCGCGCCGGGCAGAATCGTCCCGGCGTCGTGCGGCTGGTCGTCGAACTGAAGAACGAGATCACTCCGCAGATATTCACGCTCCAGCCGGTCGGCGATTACCGCCACCGCCTGGTGCTCGATCTGTATCCGACCGTGCCGGTCGACCCGCTGCTCGCGCTGATCGAGAAATCCTCGCCGCTCGATGCTGCCGCCGGCGATGCCGTGGCTGCGCGAAGCGGCGACGCGCCAGTGCAGCAGGCCGTGCAGGACAGGGCAAAGCGCCAGAAGCGTCCGCCCGCGAACCGGCTGCTCACCGTCGCGCTCGATCCCGGCCACGGCGGCGAGGATCCCGGCGCGGTCGGGCGGCGCGGCAGCTTCGAAAAAAACGTCACGCTGTCGATCGCCCGCCGGCTGAAGCGGAAGATCGACGCCGAGACGAACATGCGCGCGGTGCTGACGCGCGACGGCGATTATTTCGTGCCGCTTCGCCAGCGGGTGACGCGGGCACGGCGCGTACAGGCCGACCTCTTCGTGTCAATCCACGCCGACGCGTTCGTCCGCCCCGAAGCGCGCGGCAGCTCGGTGTTCGTGCTGTCGGAAAGCGGCGCGTCGAGTTCGGCCGCGCGCTGGCTCGCGCAAAAGGAAAACGACGCCGACCTGATCGGGGGCGTGAATCTCGCGAAACAGGAAGGCCATCTCGCACGCACGCTGCTCGATCTGTCGCAGACGGCGACGATCAACGACAGCCTGAAGCTCGGCAAAGCCGTGCTGAACGAGCTCGGCGACATCAATACGCTGCACAAGGCGCACGTCGAACAGGCCGGATTCGCGGTGCTGAAGGCGCCGGACATCCCGTCGATCCTCGTCGAGACCGCGTTCATCAGCAACCCGGAGGAAGAGCGGCGCCTGAACGACGACGCGTATCAGGACAAAATGGCCGAAGCGATCATGCGCGGCCTGCGTCGCTACTTCAAGGACAACCCGCCGCTCGGCCCGACCCGGGTCGCGCAGCTGGACTGACCGGCGCGAACCGCCAGAGCGCTCGCGTTGCCGTTATAATTACCGCTTTTTCGGGCGGTCATGCAGGTTTTTCGCGGGATTCCGGAGCGCGCGGCGCAGTCCTCGGTCCTCACCATCGGCAATTTCGACGGGGTGCACCGCGGCCACCAGGCGCTGCTCAAGCTGCTCACCGACAAGGCCCGTGCGCTGGCCCTGCCGGCGGTGGTGCTCACGTTCGAACCTCATCCGCGTGAATACTTCTCGCCGGCCGACGCTCCGGCACGCCTCGCGTCGCTGCGCGAAAAGCTGCTGCTGCTCGCCAGCTGCGGTGTCGATCGTGTCCACGTCTGCCGTTTCGACGCGCGCCTCGCGGCACTGACCGCCGACCAGTTCATCGACGACATCCTGGTGCGCGGCCTCGGCGTGCGGCACCTGATCATCGGCGACGACTTCCGTTTCGGCGTGAAGCGCCAGGGCGACTTCGCGTTGCTGCAGGCCCGCGGCGCCAGCCATCGGTTCGCAGTCGAAGCGATGCCGACGCTGGATGTCGGCGGAGAACGCGCGTCGAGCTCGGCGGTGCGGGAAGCGCTCGCACAAGGCGATCTCGCCCATGCCGCGCGGCTGCTGGGCCGGCCTTACAGCATTGCCGGGCGTGTCGTGCACGGCGACAAGATCGGCCGCACGCTCGGCTATCCGACCGTGAACATCCAGATGAAACACCGCCGGCCGGCGCTGTCGGGCGTGTTCGCGGTCGCGGTCGAAGGACTCGCCGCGGAACCCGTCGCAGGCGTCGCGAGCATCGGTGTGCGGCCGACGATAACCGCTGCGGGGCGGCCGACGCTTGAAGTCCATCTCTTCGACTGGGACCGTGACTGTTACGGCGCCCACCTGCGCGTCCATTTCCTCAACAAGCAGCGCGACGAAACCAAGTTCGAATCGCTCGACGCCCTCATCGCCCAGATTGCCCGGGACGCGGAAAACGCGCGCGCCTGGTTCGCACAACACCCGATTCGCCCCTGAGGCCGAAAACACCACCATGGCTGATTACCGCAAGACCCTGAACATGCCAGACACCCCGTTCCCGATGCGCGGCGATCTCGCGAAGCGCGAACCGGGCTGGGTTGCCGACTGGCAGGCGAAGAAGCTGTACCAGAAGATCCGCAACGCGGCGGCCGGACGGCCGAAGTTCATCCTGCACGACGGCCCGCCGTACGCGAACGGCGACATCCACATCGGCCACGCGGTGAACAAGATCCTCAAGGACATCATCGTCCGCTCGAAGACGCTCGCCGGTTTCGACGCGCCGTACGTGCCGGGCTGGGACTGCCACGGCCTGCCGATCGAGCACCAGATCGAGAAGCAGCACGGCAAGCACCTGCCGGCCGATCGGGCCCGGGAACTGTGCCGCGAGTACGCCGCAGAGCAGATCGAGCGGCAGAAGAAGGACTTCATCCGCCTCGGCGTGCTCGGCGACTGGGACAACCCGTACCGGACGATGAACTTCTCGAATGAAGCGGACGAAATCCGCGCGCTCGGCGATCTGCTCCGCAAAGGTTTCCTGTTCAAGGGGCTGAAGCCCGTCAACTGGTGCTTCGACTGTGGTTCGGCACTCGCCGAAGCCGAAGTCGAGTACCAGGACAAGAAATCGCCCGCGATCGATGTCGGCTTCCCGCTTGCCGACAGCGAACGTGACAAGCTCGCGCGCGCTTTCGGCCTCGATTCCCTGCCGGAGCAGCCCGTCCACATCGTGATCTGGACGACGACGCCCTGGACGATCCCGTCCAACCAGGCGCTCAACGTGCATCCCGAACTGATGTACGAACTGCTTGAAACGCCGAAAGGCCTGCTGATCCTCGCTGCCGAACTGCGCGCATCGGCCCTCGAACGCTACCAGCTCGAAGGTCGCGTGCTCGCTGCCGCCCGGGGCGTCGCGCTCGACCGCATCAACTTCCGCCACCCGTTCTACGACCGCCTCTCGCCCGTGTTCCTCGGCGACTACGTCGCGGCCGATGCCGGTACGGGCATCGTGCATAGCGCGCCGGCCTACGGCCTCGACGACTTCCAGTCCTGCATGCGCTACGGCATGCGCAACGACGACATCCTCAACCCGGTGCAGGGCGACGGCGTGTTCCACGAAAGCCTGCCTTTTTTCGGCGGCCTGTCAGTGTGGGACGCGAACCCGAAGATCGTCGACAAGCTCGCCGAAGTCGGCAGCCTGTTCGCCTCGGGCACGCTGACGCACAGCTACATGCACTGCTGGCGCCACAAGACGCCGGTGATCTACCGTGCGACGACGCAATGGTTCGTCGGCATGGACCGCCTGCCGGGGCGGGAAGCGGTCGAGCCGGGGAGCGCGACGCTGCGCGAACTGGCGCTGAAAGCCGTCGACGAGACGCAGTTCTACCCCGCGTGGGGCAAGGCGCGGCTGCATTCGATGATCGCGAACCGACCGGACTGGTGCGTGTCGCGCCAGCGCAACTGGGGTGTGCCGATCCCGCTGTTCCTGCACAAGGAAACCGGCGAACCGCACCCGCGCTCGCTCGAACTGCTCGAGCAGGTCGCGCAGCGCGTCGAACGGCACGGCATCGACGCCTGGTTCAAGCTCGACGCGGCGGAACTGCTCGGCAGCGACGTCGCGCAGTACGAAAAGATGTGCGACACGCTCGACGTCTGGTTCGACTCCGGCACGACGCACCGGACGGTGCTGCGCGGCTCGCACGCTGCCGACAGCCGCTGGCCGGCGGACCTCTACCTCGAAGGCTCGGACCAGCACCGCGGCTGGTTCCACTCGTCGCTCCTGACCGGCTGCGCGATCGACGGGCGTGCTCCGTACGACGCATTGCTGACGCACGGCTTCGTCGTCGATGGCCAGGGCAAGAAGATGTCGAAGTCGAAAGGCAACGTCGTCGCGCCGCAGGAAGTCTCGGACAAGCTCGGCGCCGAGATCCTGCGCCTGTGGGTCGCCGCGACCGATTATTCGGGTGAGCTCACGATCTCGAAGGAGATCCTCGACCGTGTCGTCGAAGTCTATCGCCGCCTGCGCAACACGCTGCGCTTCCTGCTCGCCAACACTGCCGACTTCGACATCGCCCGCCACGCCGTGCCGGTCGAGCAGTGGCTGGACATCGACCATTACGCGCTCGCGTTGACTCGCCGCCTGCAGGAGCAGGTCACGGGGGATTACGCGCGCTTCGAGTTCCACAAGATCGTGCAGGCGCTGCAGAACTTCGCCGCCGAGGATCTCGGGGCGTTCTACGTCGACATCCTCAAGGATCGCCTGTACACGACGCAGGCCGACTCCCGCGCGCGCCGGGCCGCCCAGACCTCGCTGTGGCACATCACGCAGGCGATCACCCGGATGATGGCGCCCATCCTGAGCTTCACCGCCGAGGAGATCTGGCGGGTGACCGGCAACGACGCCGACGGCAGCGTGATGCTGCACACCTGGCACGAATTGCCCGAACTCGCGGCCAGCAATGAGATTCTCGCTCGCTGGGAGCTGATCCGCAGCGCGAGGGCCGAGGTGCAGAAAGTGCTCGAAAGCCTGCGCAGCGACGGCAGGATCGGCGCTTCGCTGCAGGCCGAAGTGCGCGTGCGCGCGAGCGGGGCGCGTTTCGATGCGCTCGCGAGCGTCGGCGCCGATCTGCATTTCGTGCTGATCACGTCCCGCGCGGAACTGGTGCGCGTCGAAACCGACGCCGATGAAGGCGTCGACGCGGTGCCCTCGAGTCACCAGAAGTGCGGCCGCTGCTGGCATTTCCGCGAAGACGTCGGCGCCGATGCCGATCACCCCGAGCTGTGCGGCCGCTGCTGCACGAACCTCCATGGCGCCGGGGAAAGTCGCACGCATGCCTGAACCGTTTCGGGAAGCCGCGCCGATTGCACCGCACGGGCTGACGCGACGTTTCTTCGGTTGGCTCGGCTTGGCTGCGCTGGTCGTGGCGCTGGACCAGCTCGTGAAATGGCTGGTGCTGTCACGGCTCGACTTCGGCGAGGCGGTGCGCGTCACGGACTTCTTTCAGCTCGTCCTGGTCTATAACCCGGGCGCGGCATTCAGCTTTCTTGCCGACCATTCCGGGTGGCAGCGCTGGTTCTTCGTTGTGCTCGCGCTCGTCGTCTGTGGCTGGCTGCTCGCGATGCTGCGCGATCACCAGCGCGAACGCGCGCTGCCGCTGGCGTTCAGCCTCATCATTGGCGGAGCGGTCGGCAATGTCATCGACCGGCTCGTGCATGGGGCAGTGGTCGATTTTCTCTACTTCCATATCGGCCGCCACGGCTGGCCGGCCTTCAACGTCGCCGACTCCGCGATCACTGTCGGCGTCGCCGTGATGCTGTGGGCGCAATTTCGCTCACCCCGCGATGCCTCGCGCGACACATCCACTTCGGAGAACCCCTCGTGACCCAGATCGTCCAACCCGACAGCCTGGTGACGCTGCACTACCGCATCGCCATGGAAAACGGCCAACCGCTGATCAGCACTTTCGAAGGCACGCCCGCGACGCTGCAGCTCGGTGCCGGAGAACTGCTTCCGAGCCTCGAGCGGGTGCTCGCCGGCCTCGAAGTCGGCAAGCACCAGTTGTTCACGCTCGCGCCCGAAGAGGCGTTCGGCCCTCACAATCCTGAGCTGATCGAGCGTGTGAAACGGGAGCACATGCCGGAAGAAGAGATCGAACCGATGACGATCATGGAGTTCAGCGCCCCCAACGGTTCCCGCTATTCGGGCCTCGTGCGGGAAATCAACGACGCGTTCGCGGTCGTCGATTTCAACCACCCGCTCGCCGGCAAGACGATCCGCTTCGAAGTGGAAGTGATCGGCGTTCTTTGAGCGCCCGAACGCGAAGCTCCGAGCCCAGCCACCCCAGGGAACAGTCATGGACGACAAGGAAATCCTGCTCGCGACTCCGCGCGGCTTCTGTGCGGGCGTCGAGCGCGCGATCGAGATCGTCGAGCAGGCGCTCGCCCGTTTCGGTGCGCCGATCTACGTACGTCATGAAGTCGTGCATAACAAGTTCGTCGTCGACGGGCTTCGCGCGAAAGGCGCGATTTTCGTCGAAAACCTCGACGAAGTGCCGACCGGCCAGACCGTGATCTTCAGCGCGCACGGAGTGCCGCAGGCCGTGCGCAGCGAAGCGGCAAGGCGCGGCCTGCGAGTCTTCGACGCGACCTGTCCGCTCGTGACCAAGGTTCATCTGGAAGTCGCCCGCATGCGCGAGCAGGGGCGCGAGATCGTGATGATCGGACACAAGGGCCACCCCGAAGTCGAAGGGACGATGGGACAGGTCGGTGACGGCATCCACCTCGTCGAGGTCGTCGAGGACGTCGCAAAGCTGAAAGTCGCCGACCCGCAGCAGCTCGCGTACGTCACGCAAACGACTTTGTCGGTCGACGACGCCGCGACGCTCGTCGCCGCACTGCGGGCGCGTTTCCCGGCGATTGTCGGCCCGAAGAAAGACGACATCTGCTACGCGACGCAGAACCGCCAGGACGCGGTCAAGTTCATGGCGCCGCGGGTCGATATCGTGTTCGTCGTCGGCTCGCGCAACAGCTCGAACTCGAACCGCCTGCGCGAAGTCGCCGAACTGCTCGGGGTGCCGGCGTATCTCGTCGATAACGCCGCCGGCATCGACCCGGCATGGCTCGAAAACAAGAAACGCGTCGGCGTCACGGCCGGCGCGTCGGCACCGGAAGTGCTCGTCGATGCAGTCGTCGAACGCCTCAAGGAGTTGGGAGCAAGCTCGGTGCGCACGCTTGAAGGAGTGCCCGAGCGCGTAACCTTCCCGCTGCCGCGCGAGCTTCAGACTCCGGACTGAACTCCCGCCGGCGCGCGGCTCGGCCGTTCACCGCGCGCGACCGCCGGACGCGGTGGCGGCCGCACTCAGAGATGCGGCCCGAGGATGCGCCGGTAGAACTCGTGGAAATGCCGCATCCCGTCCTCGAGCGGCGACTGATACGGCCCGACCTCGTCGCGCCCTTCCTGCAGCAACGCCCGGCGACCCCGGTCCATGCGCTCGCCGATGTCGTCGTCCTCGATCGCGGTTTCCATGTAGGCAGCCTGTTCGGCAGCGACGAACTCGCGTTCGAACTCGACAATATCCTCAGGGTAGTAAAACTCGACGACGTTGGTCGTCCTGTTCACGTCGCGCGGCACCAGCGTGCTGACGACGAGCACGTGCGGGTACCACTCCACCATCACGTTCGGGTAATACGTCAGCCAGATCGCGCCCTGGGCCGGCCGGCTGTCGCCGTAGTAGGCGAGGATCGCCTCATGCCACGTCCGGTATGCCTCGGAACCGGGCTTCGCGAGCGAAGTGATGCCGACACGCTGCACCGAGTACCAGTCGCCAAATTGCCAAGACAGGTCGTCACAGCTAACGAAGCGTCCCAGGCCAGGGTGGAAGGGCACGACGTGGTAATCCTCGAGGTACACCTCGATAAAGGTCTTCCAGTTGTAATTGCACTCGTGAATCTCGACCCGATCGAGCTTGAAGCCCGAAAAGTCGAGTTCCGGCGCCACCTCCATTCCGGCCAGGTCGGCGCGGGCCGAGCGCGGACCGGCGAACAGCAGGCCACGCCAGTTTTCCAGCGCATCACGCTTGAGGTCGAGGCACGGATTCTCGGGGAAACGCGGCGCACCGAGCAGGCGGCCCTGCTGGTCGTACGTCCAGCGATGGACCGGGCAGACGATCCGTTCGGCACTGCCCGCACCTTCCAACATGATTGCCTGGCGATGCCGGCAGACGTTCGACAGGCGATGGATGCCGTCGTGCGTGCGAAACAGCAACTTGGAGTGATCCAGCCATTCCAGAGAGCGATAGTTTCCGACTTCCGGTACCATCAACTCGTGGCCGACATATCCCGCCCCGCCCTGGAACAACAGGCGCTTCTCGAGTTCGAAGATTTTTTCGTCGAAGTACATCGAAACCGGCAACTGGGAAATCGCCGGGGCCGTTTTGGCCTTGAATGCGAGATCGGACATCCCCGAACCTCCCCTGTAAATTCCAAGAAATTCGGAAAAATGAGCGGATGATTCTATTCGAGAAGTTGTTTGACCGCCAGTAGCCCGATCGGTTACTTTTCCCCCTTTTATTTTGCACGGCTTCGAGTCATGGCCAAGGCCCCAACTGCGCCAAAATCCTTCGAATCCGCCATTGCCGAACTCGAAGCGATTGTTCAGGAAATGGAAAGCGGAGCGATCTCGCTCGAGCAGGCGCTGGAACGGTATCAACGCGGCGCCAACCTGCTGAAACACTGTCAGGAAACTCTGCAAGCCGCTGAACAGCGGGTGCGCCAGCTGGAAAACGATGTTCTGGCGCCGTTGAATCCGGCTGAAGACATGAGGGACCAGGAATGAGCCACACGAATTTTTTGGCCTGGATGGAAGCCATCCAGCGACGCTCGGAAACCGCGCTGGAAAATCTTCTCCCCGACGCGAACATCGCTCCCGCCCGGCTTCACGAAGCGATGCGCTACGCCGTGCTCGGCGGCGGCAAGCGCATCCGACCGCTGCTCGTCCATGGGGCAGGAGGTCTCGTCGGTGCTGCTGCTGAGCGGCTGGACAAAGTTGCCTGCGCCGTCGAGCTGATTCACGCCTATTCCCTGGTCCACGACGACTTGCCCTGCATGGACAATGACGTGCTGCGGCGCGGGAAACCGACCGTGCATGTCGAATACGACGACGCGACGGCGTTGCTCGTGGGGGACTCCCTGCAGGCGCTCGCCTTCCAGTCCCTCTCCGAGCACCTGCTCACCGAGGACCCGTCGCAGCAGCTGGCGATGGTCGCCCAGCTCGCGCGCGCGTCCGGCTCGCGAGGCATGGCGGGCGGACAGGCGATCGACCTTGCGGCGGTCGGCAAACAGCTCAGCCGCGAAGAGCTCGAATACATGCATATCCACAAGACCGGCGCGTTGATCCGGGCTTCGGTACTGCTCGGAGCGGCGTGCGGCACGAGACTCGACGCCGACCTCATGGAACGCCTCGATCACTACGGCAAGCTCGTGGGCCTGCTGTTCCAGGTCGTCGACGATATCCTCGATACCCAGTCGGACACGGCGACGCTCGGAAAAACAGCCGGCAAAGATGCCGACAACAACAAACCGACTTACGTAACTCTCCTCGGCATGACGGAAGCGCGCGTGCTCGCCGAATCGCTGCTTGCCGACGCCCGTGAAGCTCTCGCGCCTTTCGGACTCGAGGCCGCCAGACTCGACGAACTCGCCACTTTCATCGTCCATCGAAGATTCTGAATTTCCGATTCCGCCGGACCTGCACATGCCCCCGTACCCCCTGCTTCACCGCATCGACTCACCGTTTGATCTGCGCAAGCTGGACCGTCGCGAACTCCCGGCACTCGCCGCGGAGCTGCGCGAATTTCTGATCGAGTCGGTCTCGAAGACCGGCGGACACCTGTCTTCCAACCTCGGCACGGTCGAGCTGTCGATCGCGCTGCACTACGTTTTCGACACGCCGGACGACCGCATCGTGTGGGACGTGGGTCACCAGACCTACGGACACAAGATCCTCACCGGCCGACGCGAGGCAATGAGCAGGCTGCGCCAGTTCGGCGGAATCTCGGGCTTCCCGCGCCGCTCGGAAAGCAGCTACGACACGTTCGGCACCGCGCACTCGTCGACGTCGATTTCGGCTGCGCTGGGAATGGCGGTGGCCGCACGCGACCGCGGCGAGCAACGGCGTTCGATTGCGGTGATCGGCGATGGCGCAATGTCGGCGGGCATGGCCTTCGAAGCCCTGAACAATGCCGGAGACATGCGCGACATCAACCTGCTGGTGATTCTCAACGACAACGAAATGTCGATATCACCTCCGGTCGGCGCGCTGACGAAGATCCTCGCCCGCATGTTTTCGGGGCGAACCTACAATGCCGCGCGCCGTGCCGGCGAAAAAGTGCTCGGTGTGTCCCCGCCGATGCTCGACTTCGCCCGCAAGGTCGAAGAGCATGTGAAGGGGCTGATCACTCCGGGAACGCTGTTCGAGGAGTTCGGCTTCCATTATTACGGCCCCATCGATGGGCATGACCTCGACGCCCTGCTCCCGACGCTGCAGAACCTGCGCAAGCTCAACGGTCCGCACTTCCTGCACGTCATCACGCGCAAGGGACAAGGGTACAAGCTCGCCGAAGCGGATCCCGTCCTCTACCACGGGGTCTCGACATTCGACCATACCGCGGGCATCCAGACCGCCAAAGGCGCCGCCAAGCTCACGTACACGCAGGTGTTCGGAGACTGGCTGTGCGACATCGCCGCCCAGGATCAAAAAGTCGTCGGCATCACTCCGGCGATGCGAGAGGGCTCGGGGATGGTGCGCTTCGCGCAGGAGTTCCCGGATCGCTACTATGACGTAGGGATCGCCGAGCAGCACGCGCTGACATTCGCCGCAGGCCTCGCATGCGAGGGCTTCAAGCCCGTCGTGGCGATCTATTCGACCTTCCTGCAACGCGCCTACGACCAGCTCATCCACGACATCGCGTTGCAAAACCTCCCGGTGGTGTTTGCGATCGATCGCGCCGGACTCGTCGGGGCCGACGGGGCCACGCATCACGGAGCCTTCGACCTCTCCTATCTCGGCTGCATTCCCAACCTTGTCGTCATGGCGCCTGCCGATGAAAACGAGTGCCGGCAGATGCTCTACACGGCTTACCGCCACAACGGGCCAGCGGCGGTGCGCTACCCCCGCGGCAGCGGAATGCAGGTGGAGCCGGAAACCGCGATGGCGGCGCTGCCGATTGGCAAAGGCGAGGTCCGTCGAAACGGCCAGCGCATTGCGCTGCTCGTCTTTGGCAGTCTTCTCCTCAATGCACTGCAGGCCGCCGAGCAGCTCGACGCGACGGTGGCCAACATGCGTTTTGTCAAACCGCTCGACGTCACGCTTATCGAGGAACTGGCCGCTCGCCACGATCTCATCGTCACCCTCGAGGAAAACGCCGTTGTCGGAGGCGCTGGATCAGAGGTGGCGAGAGTGCTGGAAAACCTGCAAAACCGCCCCCGGCTGCTGCGCCTCGGCTTGCCGGACGCCTTCATCGACCACGGAGACCAGTCCCAGCTCCTCGAGTCGGTCGGACTTGACGCTCCGGGAATTGTGGCGTCAATAAGGCGCGCCCACCCTGACAATAGTTGAGTGTTTTTGTCGGGAATGATAGGATTCACTACCGGCTTCACCAGAGAACAGCAGATGACTTCACACCAGGCTCAGGCCATTCCCGACGTCCAGAATCTCAACGACAGCCGGAAACTGGCCATCGACAAAGTCGGCATAAAGTCCATTCGTCATCCAGTGCGAGTCAGCGACAAGAACGGCGGCGTGCAGCACACGATTGCCGTTTTCAACATGTACGTCGGCCTCCCCCATAATTTCAAGGGGACTCACATGTCGCGCTTCATTGAGATCATCAACGGGAACGAGCGGGAGATTTCAGTCGAGTCGATTGAGCCGATGCTGCGTGAAATGGTCAAGCGCCTTGAAGCCGAGACGGGTCAGATCGAGCTTACCTTCCCCTATTTCATCAACAAATCCGCCCCGATCTCCGGCGTTCAGAGCCTCATGGACTATGAGGTCACGTTTACCGCCGAAATACGGGAAGGCGGCGCATACAGTTTCACGATGAAGACCGTCGTACCGGTAACGAGCCTGTGCCCGTGCTCGAAAAAGATCTCGGAATATGGCGCTCACAATCAGCGCTCTCACGTCACCGTCACTGCTCAAACGAACAGCTTCCTCTGGATCGAAGAGCTCGTGCAGCTCGTCGAAAGTCAGGCTTCCTGCCAGCTCTACGGCCTGTTGAAGCGCCCTGACGAGAAATACGTGACCGAGCACGCGTACGACAATCCAAAGTTCGTCGAGGATATGGTTCGCGACGTTGCCGGTCTTCTCAATACCGAGCCGCGAGTCGACAGTTACCGGGTGGAATCCGAAAACTTCGAATCCATCCACAATCATTCGGCGTATGCGCTGATCGAATGTGACAAGCGCGTCGGTGCTGGCGCGCCCTGAAGCGCGCACCGATTATCGAAACGGCGTAGTCGCCCCCACTTCATCGGCCACGCCCTCGCTGCTGCAAGGGAGGGAAGACCTGTCAGTCCCTGGCGGGGAGATAGATCTCCGCATGGCCTTCGAGTACCACTTTTCCGGCCACCGTACAGACAGTATCAAAGAACGCACGGCGCTTGTGCGTCACGAGTTCGCGCACCGTCACACGCGCAACGACCGTCTCGCCGACTTTGACCGGCGCCTTGAAGTTCATCGACTGCCCGAGATAGATGCACCCCGGTCCCGGCAGCTTGGTACCGAACACTGCGGAAATGAAGCTCGCCGACAGCATCCCATGAGCGATTCGTTCACCAAACATCGTCGACGCCGCAAATTCGGCATCGAGGTGAACGGGATTCGTATCACCCGAAACACCGGCAAAAATAGCGATATCCGCCTCGGTTACGGTGCGCCCGACCGCCGCTGACATACCTACTTTCAGGTCCTCGAAAGCATGACCGTAGCACTGTGAAAAATCGCGGACCGCTTCACTCATCTTGCATCCCGTTTTAGCTCGTTGATAACATGAAATCCGACGACGACCTGCATGATTGCTCGCTGTCGAATTAGGTTATCCGAGCATATCCGAAATTCCGAAGACATTCTGTACCGGGATCTGATGATCCTGCTGCCGGTACTTGGTAGGCCAATGCGACGCGAGCCACCGAAATGCCGGACGCACGGCAGGCCGAGATCCACCGCCTGCTTGAATGCTTCACTGTGAGTGCGTCGGCCTCGGCGCGGGATGACGACGTCCACACTGTCCACGAAAGAAAAGGTCGTGGCCACGATCTTCAGTGGCTAGGGAGCCGGGAGGAGTATCCAACCGGCCATCTCATCTTGACGGCCGGTAACGCGGATCAGCAGGCGCCGGATTGGGGCTGCCAGCGATGCGGCAGCAACTCGCTGATCCGGCTGACCGGTTGGGTCGGCAGCCGGGCGAGGACGTCCTTCAGATAGGCATACGGATCGTGGCCGTTGAGCTTGGCCGACTGAATCAGGCTCATGATCGCCGCCGCCCGCTGGCCGGCGCGCAGGCTGCCCGCGAATAGCCAGTTCCCACGGCCGAGGGCCACCGGCCGGATTCGATTCTCGATCCAGTTGTTGTCGATCGGCACCCGGCCGTCGTCAAGATAGTGGGTCAGTGCCGCCCATCGATTCAGGCTGTAATCGATGGCCTTGGCCGTCGCCGAACCGGTTGGCACGCGTTGTCGTTGCGTCATCAGCCAAGTATGCAAGGCATCGGCGATCGGTCGCGCTTTCGCCTGTCGTATTCGGAGCCGTTCATGGGCGGTCAGGTCGGCCACGTCGCGCTCGACGCCGTAGATCTGGCCGAAGATCTCGAGCGCTTCGCCGGCAATCTGGCTCTGGTGGTTGGCATGCAGGTTGAAGAAGCGTCGCCTCGCATGGGCCATGCATCCTGCTTCGGTGATCCCGTGGGCAAACAGGGCGTTATAGGCCGCGTAATCGTCGCAGACCAGCGTCCCTCGCCAGTCGCCGAGGAAGGCTTTCGCGTGCTTGCCCGCCCGGCTGTCAGCAAAGTCGTAGATCACCGCCTTCATCGTTTCGAAGACCGGCGTGCCGTAACTCCATAAATACGCCCGATGCGTCTTGCCGGCACCGGGATTGAGCATCGCCACCGGCGTCTCGTCGGCATGCAATACCGGACGCTCGAGCAACGCCTCCTTGAGAGCGTCGACCAGCGGTTGCAGCGCGACGCCGGTTACGCCGACCCACTGGCCGAGCGTCGAGGGCGGAATCGTCATGCCGGACCGATCGAGGATGCCGCTCAGCCGATACAAGGGTTGATGATCGGCGAACTTGGCGACCATCACGTGCGCCAGCAGGCCGACGGTCGGAATGCCCTTGTCGATCACTTGCGCCGGCACCGGGGCCTGGATCAGCGTCTCGCACTGGGCACAGACCCACTTGCCGCGAATGTGCCGCTCGACGGTGAACACGCCCGGCGTGTAGTCGAGCTTCTCGGCGATATCCTCGCCGATGCGCTTGAGCTGACAGCCGCAGGGGCAGGTCCTCTGCTCCGGTTCGTGGTGGATGTCGTGGCGTGGCAAATGCGGCGGCAGCGGCTGCCGACGCGGCTTGGCTTTCTCGTCCGGTGGCTTCGGACTCGACAGCTGTTCGAGTTCTGTTTCGATTGCGGCGAGGTCGGTGTCGACGGTTTCCTCGAACAGTCGCGCCTGCTCGGCCGACAGCTGCTCGGATCGGGCACTGAACCGCCAGCGCTTGTGCAACGCCAGTTCATGCGTGAGCTTGTCGATCTTGGCCTGACGCCAGTTCAGCTCGTGATCCTTCTGGCCGATCAGCGCCGCTTGCTGGCTGACTTCGGCGGCCAATTCCTGCACCAGGTGGCGCAGTTCATCCGCATTCAGTTCGTCAAGCCGGGCAGGAAGAAGCATGCGGGCATGATGCCCGCCCTGATGCTCGTTGGCTATTAGGGTAGGTCAGAATTGCCGCGGCTCACAGCACCCGGATGATGCCGTCGTCGCCGATCCGCTGCCACGGCAGCCCCAGCACCAGGGCGTCGAACTGCGCCCGACTCAGCGTCGCCGTCGTCTCGCCGGCCGGCCAATGGAAGCGCCCCTGTTGGAGTCGGCGCGCCGCCAGCCAGATGCCGAAGCCGTCATGGACCAGCACCTTCATTCGGTTGCCTCGACGGTTGGCGAAGAGGTAGGCATGGTGCGGCCGCGCTTCACCGAACACCTGAACGACCCGACCCAGCACCGTATCGGTACCGGCCCGCATGTCCAGCGCCTGCACCGCCAGCCAGACCGCGTCGATCCGGATCATCGAAGCCACTCACGCAGCCAGGCGCCGCATTCGCCGGCCGCCTGCACAGGCCACTCGATGCGCACCGTCGTGTTGCCCCGGCAAAGCTCGATGCGGATGTCCGGGGGCGATGCCGGCGCAACGTGGAGCGGAACAAATTCGGAAACGGCAGCCTGCAATGCACCCCGCCGCACGCTTTGGCCTGGCGGCCTCACGCCGCGCTTGGCCATCCATTTCCTCACCAGGTTGGCATTCACGCCGTTGGCCAGCGCCACCCCAGCCACCGACGCGCCAGGCTCGCCGCACGCCTGAACAACCGCCTGCCGAAATTCCTCGCTGTGCTGCCGCTTCTGGCGTTGCGGTTTCGCAATCTCCATGATGGTGTCCACGATCAGTTGATGGTGGACACCATCCTCCTCAATCGCGGCGCTCCATCACAGATGACTTCGCCGGGTGCTTACTGTGCGCCGGCCTCGGCGCGGGATGACGACGTCCATAGTGACCAGGAAAGAAAAGTTTGTTGACACTGTCTTCAAGGGGCAGCGGAACGGGAGAAGGCGTGTTCTTCAGGGGCTTACTGCGGCCGGGCGGCGCGGGCGTGTCGTGGCTGGGTTGGGCGGCAGGTGGACAGCAAAAAGCCGCTTTCCGGTTCGGGAAAGCGGCTTTTCGGGTGAAGAGTTAGTCTGACGATGACCTACTTTCGCACCCGCATGGGCACTATCATCGGCGCGGTCCTGTTTCACGGTCCTGTTCGGGATGGGAAGGGGTGGTACCAGGATGCTATGGTCGTCAGACTGTAAGGGGTAACAAAGCGGAGAAGCGAAGTGTGTGGGGGAGGTGTGAGGCGTTTTTTTCGGTGAGTCGTCACGCGGTGTTCGATCCAGGGTTATAGGATCAAGCCTCACGGGCAATTAGTATCGGTTAGCTCAACGCATTGCTGCGCTTCCACACCCGACCTATCAACGTTGTGGTCTTCAACGACCCTTCAGGGGGCTCGAGGCCCCGGGGAAGTCTCATCTTGAGGCGAGTTTCCCGCTTAGATGCTTTCAGCGGTTATCTCTTCCGCACTTAGCTACCCGGCGATGCGACTGGCGTCACAACCGGTACACCAGGGGTGCGTCCACTCCGGTCCTCTCGTACTAGGAGCAGGTCCTCTCAAACTTCCAGCGCCCACGGCAGATAGGGACCAAACTGTCTCACGACGTTTTAAACCCAGCTCACGTACCACTTTAAATGGCGAACAGCCATACCCTTGGGACCGGCTACAGCCCCAGGATGTGATGAGCCGACATCGAGGTGCCAAACTCCGCCGTCGATGTGAACTCTTGGGCGGAATCAGCCTGTTATCCCCAGAGTACCTTTTATCCGTTGAGCGATGGCCCTTCCATACAGAACCACCGGATCACTATGACCTGCTTTCGCACCTGCTCGACTTGTCGGTCTCGCAGTCAAGCCGCCTTTTGCCATTGCACTATCAACACGATGTCCGACCGTGTCTAGGCGACCTTCGTACTCCTCCGTTACCTTTTGGGAGGAGACCGCCCCAGTCAAACTGCCTGCCATGCACGGTCCCCGACCCGGATTCACGGGCCAAGGTTAGAACCTCAACGACACCAGGGTGGTATTTCAAGGTTGGCTCCACGGAAACTGGCGTTCCCGCTTCACAGCCTCCCACCTATCCTACACAAGTCCCGTCAAAGTCCAATGCAAAGCTACAGTAAAGGTTCATGGGGTCTTTCCGTCTTGCCGCGGGGAGATTGCATCTTCACAAACATTTCAACTTCGCTGAGTCTCAGGAGGAGACAGTGTGGCCATCGTTACGCCATTCGTGCAGGTCGGAACTTACCCGACAAGGAATTTCGCTACCTTAGGACCGTTATAGTTACGGCCGCCGTTTACCGGGGCTTCGATCAAGAGCTTGCACCCCATCACTTAACCTTCCGGCACCGGGCAGGCGTCACACCGTATACGTCCACTTTCGTGTTTGCACAGTGCTGTGTTTTTAATAAACAGTCGCAGCCACCGATTCTCTGCGGCCCCTTCGCCCTTCGGCTGTTCGCCTACAAGCTAGCGGGGCATACCTTCTCCCGAAGTTACGGTATCAATTTGCCGAGTTCCTTCTCCTGAGTTCTCTCAAGCGCCTGGGTATTTTCTACCTGCCCACCTGTGTCGGTTTGCGGTACGGTCGCTCTTAGACTGAAGCTTAGAGGCTTTTCCTGGAAGCATGGTATCAACCACTTCGGGCTCAAAGAGCCCTCGTCATCACGCCTCAGCTTAGCCCCGCGGATTTGCCTACGGGGCACGCCTACACGCTTAAACCGGGACGTCCAACACCCGGCTGGCCTAACCTTCTCCGTCCCCCCATCGCATCTAAGAGCGGTACGGGAATATTGACCCGTTTCCCATCGACTACGCATTTCTGCCTCGCCTTAGGGGCCGACTCACCCTGCGTCGATGAACGTTGCGCAGGAAACCTTGGGCTTTCGGCGAGGGTGCTTTTCACACCCTTTATCGCTACTCATGTCAGCATTCGCACTTCCGATACCTCCAGCATCCCTCTCGAGACACCTTCGCAGGCTTACGGAACGCTCCCCTACCATCTCTTGCGAGATCCGCAGCTTCGGTTCATGGCTTGAGCCCCGTTACATCTTCCGCGCAGGACGACTCGACTAGTGAGCTATTACGCTTTCTTTAAAGGATGGCTGCTTCTAAGCCAACCTCCTAGCTGTCTGGGCCTTCCCACTTCGTTTCCCACTTAGCCATGTATTTGGGACCTTAGCTGGCGGTCTGGGTTGTTTCCCTCTTGTCCCAGGACGTTAGCACCCCAGGACTGTCTGCCGTATATCACTTTGCGGTATTCGGAGTTTGCTATCGCGGGGTAGATCGCAGTGACCCCCCAACGATTACAGTGCTCTACCCCCGCAAGTGTCCGTACGACGCACTACCTAAATAGTTTTCGGGGAGAACCAGCTATTTCCGGATTTGTTTAGCCTTTCACCCCTATCCACAGCTCATCCCCTAATTTTTCAACATTAGTGGGTTCGGACCTCCAGTGCGTGTTACCGCACCTTCATCCTGGCCATGGATAGATCATCCGGTTTCGGGTCTACGCCCAGCAACTCAATCGCCCTTGTCAGACTCGGTTTCCCTACGCCTCCCCTATTCGGTTAAGCTCGCTACTGAACGTAAGTCGCTGACCCATTATACAAAAGGTACGCAGTCACCCCACAAAGGAGGCTCCCACTGTTTGTATGCATGCGGTTTCAGGATCTATTTCACTCCCCTCCCGGGGTTCTTTTCGCCTTTCCCTCACGGTACTGGTTCACTATCGGTCGATCACGAGTATTTAGCCTTGGAGGATGGTCCCCCCATCTTCAGACAGGATTTCTCGTGTCCCGCCCTACTTGTCGCACGCTCAGACCCGCCAGCCACTTTTCGCATACGGGACTATCACCCTGTATCGTCGGACTTTCCAGACCGTTTTGCTAAGTAATTGGTTTAGTCGTGCAGGCTCCTCCCCGTTCGCTCGCCACTACTTGGGGAATCTCGGTTGATTTCTGTTCCTGCGGCTACTTAGATGTTTCAGTTCGCCGCGTTCGCCTCCACACGCCTATGTATTCAGCGCGGGATACTCCAAAAGGAGTGGGTTTCCCCATTCGGACATCGGGGGATCAAAGCTCCATTGCCAGCTCCCCCCCGCTTTTCGCAGGCTTGCACGTCCTTCATCGCCTGTGATCGCCAAGGCATCCACCACATGCACTTAGTCGCTTGATCCTATAACCATGGACCCTGTCGCCAGGGTGCACCGTCATAGACGAACTCACGCTTGTGCGCACTCACCTGCGCTGGTTCAAAGCGCAGGTGAATGCAAAAAATGCAATCACACCAACCCATGCAACAGCGCGCCTTGCGGCCCACTGTCGCACACTTTACTTCTTCCACTTTGTTAAAGAACACTGGCACTAGGCCTAAGCACTACGCACCGTCCGTGCGCACTGCTTAGCCCTACTCTCGAGCCCACCCGATGAGGCGGTGGTGGAGGATGACGGATCGAACCGTCGACCCCCTGCTTGCAAAGCAGGTGCTCTCCCAGCTGAGCTAATCCCCCCCTGTCCTGCGGCGGTGGTGGGTCTGGTTGGGTTCGAACCAACGACCCCCGCCTTATCAAGACGGTGCTCTAACCAGCTGAGCTACAGACCCTCATGCCTGCGAGGCGCTCGTTGCCTGAACAACCGATAAGTTGTGGATACTGCGGCCGCCGCGGCCGTCTTCTCTTGAAAGGAGGTGATCCAGCCGCACCTTCCGATACGGCTACCTTGTTACGACTTCACCCCAGTCATGAATCTCACCGTGGTAAGCGCCCTCCCCGAAAGGTTAAGCTACCTACTTCTGGTGAAACCCACTCCCATGGTGTGACGGGCGGTGTGTACAAGACCCGGGAACGTATTCACCGCAGCATGCTGATCTGCGATTACTAGCGATTCCGACTTCACGTAGTCGAGTTGCAGACTACGATCCGGACTACGATCGGCTTTGTGGGATTGGCTCCACCTCGCGGCTTGGCAACCCTCTGTACCGACCATTGTATGACGTGTGAAGCCCTACCCATAAGGGCCATGAGGACTTGACGTCATCCCCACCTTCCTCCGGTTTGTCACCGGCAGTCTCGCTAAAGTGCCCAACCTAATGATGGCAATTAGCGACAAGGGTTGCGCTCGTTGCGGGACTTAACCCAACATCTCACGACACGAGCTGACGACAGCCATGCAGCACCTGTGTCCTGGCTCCCGAAGGCACTCCTCGATCTCTCGAGGATTCCAGGCATGTCAAGGGTAGGTAAGGTTTTTCGCGTTGCATCGAATTAATCCACATCATCCACCGCTTGTGCGGGTCCCCGTCAATTCCTTTGAGTTTTAACCTTGCGGCCGTACTCCCCAGGCGGTCGACTTCACGCGTTAGCTGCGTTACTCAGGAAGTTACCTTCCCGAACAACTAGTCGACATCGTTTAGGGCGTGGACTACCAGGGTATCTAATCCTGTTTGCTCCCCACGCTTTCGTGCATGAGCGTCAGTATCGGCCCAGGGGCTGCCTTCGCCATCGGTGTTCCTCCACATATCTACGCATTTCACTGGCTACACGTGGAATTCCACCCCCCTCTGCCGTACTCTAGCCGTGCAGTCACAAGCGCAGTTCCCAGGTTAAGCCCGGGATTTCACACCTGTCTTACACAACCGCCTGCGCACGCTTTACGCCCAGTAATTCCGATTAACGCTCGCACCCTACGTATTACCGCGGCTGCTGGCACGTAGTTAGCCGGTGCTTCTTCTGACAGTACCGTCATCCACGCAGGCTATTGACCCGCGCGATTTCTTTCCGTCTGAAAGAGCTTTACAACCCGAAGGCCTTCTTCACTCACGCGGCATGGCTGGATCAGGCTTGCGCCATTGTCCAAAATTCCCCACTGCTGCCTCCCGTAGGAGTCTGGGCCGTGTCTCAGTCCCAGTGTGGCTGATCATCCTCTCAGACCAGCTACGGATCGTCGCCTTGGTAGGCCTTTACCCCACCAACTAGCTAATCCGACATCAGCCGCTCCAATCGCGCGAGGCCCGAAGGTCCCCCGCTTTCCCCCTCAGGGCGTATGCGGTATTAGCTACGCTTTCGCGTAGTTATCCCCCACGACTGGGTACGTTCCGATGCATTACTCACCCGTTCGCCACTCGCCGGCAGGCCGAAGCCCCGCTGCCGTTCGACTTGCATGTGTAAAGCATGCCGCCAGCGTTCAATCTGAGCCAGGATCAAACTCTTAAGTTCAATCCAACAAAGTACTCAAAGAATCTCTACTGACTTCCGTGAGCACTCAATCTTTGCAATGCCGAATCCACCCGAAGGCGATT